>CAYWPR010000050.1:0-42730 GCA_964460115.1 uncultured Myxococcales bacterium | reverse complement strand
AGCCTGGGAATATCTTACTCATCGAGAAACTGGGCGTTCCCGAGACGGTTAAAATCATCGATTTTGGCATAGCCAAAGGTCTGCAGATGGAAGGAGGAAGCATTCCGCCAAGTGGCGCCTGGGCGATGATGGATCCCTTCGATCGGCCAGAGCTTGAAGATGTGCAACGAACGCTAAGTTCGCTGATTGGAACGCCGGGTTTTATGGCTCCCGAACAGATTCGTGGTACGCCTACGGATGCGCGCACCGACCAGTACGCCATTGGCTGCATCCTTTATCAAATGCTGAGCGGGTCGCAGGTCTTTTACGGCGCGACTCCGCAGGATTTGCTTCTATTGCATCTAATACAAGCGCCTGAGCCGCTGCGCAAGCGCGTGCCCGAGCTCGAAGTTTCTAATGAGCTTGAGGCATTGGTGATGCGCATGCTCGCCAAGGAACCTGAAGAGCGCTATCAATCGTTGCAAGAGATTGATGCCGAGCTGACTGCCGAGCTGACGATGCTTGAAACCGGGCAGCAAAGCCAAATCTCGTTCCATTCCGTGGCGCAGAGTCAGCTTTCCTTTCGCTCTGGTCAGCACAGTCCGCTTTCGGTGCGGTCGCAGCACAGCCAGAATTCGCTGCGTTCGGCGCAGAGTCAGCTTTCCGGACGGGGCGGTCCTGGCGAACTCTCGATAGAATTTTCCACGCCGGTGCGCTTGCGGCGCTGGCCGCTATGGGCCGGACTGATGGGCGGGGTGCTTGTTGCCCTTTTGGTCCTGGGCATTTGGGTGTTGCCGGCGCGCACCTCGACTTCACAAGCTCCGCCTTCGATAGACGAGGTACAGCGCCAGCGCGAGCGGGCTTTGGCCGTGCTGTCTGAACAAGCGCGCCATCCGGTGGCCCAGATTCGTCACGGTGCACTAGAAACACTAGGCCAGAGCCGTGAAGCGCAGGCGCTTCCCGTCCTACAGGGAATCTATCAGGGCGGCAATGACACGGATCAAGCGGGAGCCTTAAACGCAATGGGGCAGCTTGGCGAACGCCAGGCCGTGCCGCTTCTTTTGGCGGCCCTGCATGACGCAAAATCGCCAGCGCTGAAATGGGCGGCGGCGCAAGCTTTGATTGCTTTGGGCGAGGAAAGCGGGGTCAAGTTTCTAGAGGAAGTCCTTTCCAGCGGCAGCAAATCAGAACGGCTGCGTGCGGCGCTGCTTCTGTGTGAACGCGGACATCGCCAAGCGCTCTTGCGGCTTGGCGGTTTGCTCGGAGATGCACAGGGATTTGATTCGACGCTGCTGGCGGGTCTTTTTTGCCAGGCCCGCGCCGGCCAGCGTCAGGCCCGCGAACAATTGCTGGCGCGTCTTTCTGACACGTCCAACATGGATGGACAGCTTTTGGTGGCGGCCAAACTGAACCAACTGGGCGAGCCGGCGGGCCAAAGCCGGCTCAGTCGGCTGGCCCAGCAGCCGGGGCCGCAGCAATTACTAGCGGCTCGGCTTTTGGCGGCACCGCATGAACCGGTGGGTCTGCCCTTGTTTCGAGCGGTACTCGATCAATCACACACCGAGCTATCAGAGCGGCAGATCGCCATCGATGGACTTGGGGCCTGCGGCCAAATCGCCGATCTAAAACGGCTGGCGCCGTTGCTTAGCGCCCAGAATCCACCCCTTTTGCGGCAGCGGGCCGCCAGTGCCAGCTTGCGGGTGATTGGACGCGATCCGCAGATGATGGCCCAGCATAGTATGTCGTGGGCTCGTGCCGCTGTGGGCGATGCCAATTGGCTGGTGCGATACGCGGTGGTGCCGCTGATTGCGGAAAGCGACGCTCCGGATAGCATTGCTCTGCTTTCGCAGGGGCTGCGCGATGCGCGTCCCGAAGTGCGCATGCGGGCCGCTCGCGCTCTTGGCAAAAGACCCGATCTGGAATCGCTGCGCAGTCTGTTACCGAGTCTGTGTGATTCCGATCTCCTGGTGCGGCAGGCAGGGGCTCGGGCCACGTCCCATTTGCTGGCCAGCGCTTTCCAAAATACTACCGAAGAAGATGAAATCGGCAGAGAACTGCGGCAGTTGCTTAAAAGCGGAGCTGAGGAAGAGCAACTGGTCGCGCACGTCGGCCTATTGCATCGCGGAGATGCCAGTCACGGCAAAGAACTTGAAAAGTTACGTACCTCGGCAAAGGCCGAGTTACGGGCTCTTTTGGCCGAGCTCGTCTCTGGAGATCGAAATCTGCTGAGCGCTTTGCTTACGGATTCAGATGCCAATGTACGCCGGGCGGCGGCGCAGCATCTTTCCAAACTTGGAGATCGGCGCAGCTTAGCGGTCCTTGGGGAAGCGCTGAAACTAGGAGGACTCGAGGCCGTGCAGGCCTATGGGGCTTTGCTGCGGCTCGGAGAAGGGGCCAAAATGCCGCCCGAGCTTGAGAACTTTGGCGACATCGAACAGGTGGGATTGCGCATCGCGATTGTCGCCAGTGCCGAAGAACTGCCTCGTCCTGAAGGGGTGGCTTTGCTGATACAGGCCGAGCAGGATCCAGAGCCTTTTGTGCGGCGCCAAGTCGCCGAAGTGGCTGCCGAACTGACCGATGGCAAGCCAGGCTCGCGACTATTGGCGGTGCTGACCCGCCTGAGTAGCGATCCCATGGACATCGTACGGGCGCGCGCCGAGATTTTGCTATCACGGGCCCTTTCCATCGGCCATCCTGCGGAAGCAAGCGGCAAAGACGAATTAAAATAATGGCCGTACTAGGCGCGCCGACGATTTCATTTTTGCGCCAGTGCCCTGCGCGCAGCCGTCATTTCCGCCTGTCGGATCGCGTACGATATCAAGATGGGCCGACTGCGACTTTCCCTATCCTTTGTGCTGGGACTTCTAGCCTGCCGAGGAGCCGACCGGCCTCCGCTTGCAATGCCGCGTGAACCGGAGCCGCCGATCGTCGTCAAAGCCTGCGTTTCGACGTCCGCTGACAAGACGGAGCAAGCTCCTTCCTGGGAAAGCGAACAGGAATCCTTGCGCAAAAAGACGCCGTCTAAAAAGGGGGATTTATGCGAGCCGGCGGAATCAAACCTCACCCGCGCCAAGGCAGAGGTACTGCGAGCCCATGCCGCGCAGCAGGCGGAAGCTTTGACCATAGCACCGGAAAAAGCGGCAAATCATGGTGCAGCTTTTGGGAATTCCCAAAAGCCGCTGCTTTATTTCGAGCGTGTGCAGAACCGCCTGGCTCTTACCACGGCGGAAAAAGCGCTGCTTGAAAAAAACGGCTTTGTCGTCACTTCGCGTCTGACGCAGCGCAGCTATGCCTTTACGCTGCACGAGATCTACCAGTCCGAGTTGCCGATCTATATCTCTGCCGATGCCATCCTTCATGCGGTCTTCATCGAGAATGACCGTTTGCTCGCCGAGTTGGAGCGCACGCTGCTTTTGCCCAAGCTGCAGCACTTCCTCGACGCGCTGCATTGTGCGCTTTTGCATATAGTGCCGCTTGTACAACTCGAGGTCGCGCGCGATCTCGATTTGTACCTGACGGTGGCGCGTTCGCTCTTGGCCGCTGCGCCCATTTCGAGCCTGATCGGCAACGACGAAGAAGCCGCGCGTCTGCGCGACCTTTTGCTGACTGCGGAGGGCGCCCCGGTGATAAAGCTTTTTGGCCGCGAGCGTCGAATCGACGCGTCGCAGTACAAGCCACGCGGCCATTACGCGGACGATGCCACTTTGTCGCGCTATTTCCGCAGTGCCATGTGGCTGTCGCGCCTCGAGTTCAACCTGCTTTCACGCTCGTCGCGCAGCTCTGAGCCGGGGCTTTCGCCAAATCCCGCGGAAACGCCCCGCGAAGTCAATGATGCACTGGCACTTTCGCTGCTCGTCGAGCAGGCGAAAATGACGACCGAGCTTGCGGCGCTTGAGCACGCTTGGGAGCTATTTGCCGGCCGCCGTGAAGACATAGACCTGGCGACGCTGTCGGCGCTGCGCCAGCAGGCGAAGCTTTTACAGCTAGATGACGCCGCACCGCCGCAGCTTTGGCGAATGATTGGCACAAAGTATCGTCGTACCGCGCGGCTGCACTTTATGCCTGAGGGTTCGACGGAGCTGCCGGCAATCACGACGCTGCTTGGGCCGCGCATTGCCGCGGACCTTGGCACGCTGCGCCCGCTTTCGCACAGCGAGATTGCCGGACGCCACATGGTCAGCGCGCTCGACGTCGCCTATGTACTTGGGCACGATCGCGCCAAGGCGCATCTTGGCGACGAGCTCGTCGAGTTTCCGACGCTTGGCGCGCAGCTTGACGTCGCTCGTCGCAATTTGCGCGCGGCGCCGCGCGCCCAAAGTCTTTATGACAGCTACCTTTTCGCCATCGAAGCGCTGGCCGAAACTCCGCAAGGTCAGCGGCCAAGCTATGCGGCAACTGCGGCATATCAGGATCTGCGCATAAACAGTGCGCTTGTGGCGTACGGACAGCTTCGCCACAATAGCGTACTACTTGTCGGTCAGGAATACTCTGAAGGCGGTTGCCAAATTCCCGATGGCTACGTCGAGCCACTTCCTGCCGTCTATCGCGCGCTGCAAGCGTATGCCAATCGCGGGGCGCTGGTACTGGCCGAGCTTGATCCGCACGACATGTTGCAGGGCCAAAAATATTTCAGCTCGCTTCGCGAAATTCTAGGTGTGCTCATTGCAATCAGCGAAGACGAGCTTTCTGGGCGGCCGCTGTCCGAAGCCCAAAAGCAGTTCCTATCCATGGTGGTGGAGATGAAGCCGGCGACCACTGGATCGGCGCCGACTTATACGGGCTGGTACTTCGATCTATTTCGCGGCAAAAACGTCGAGCAAGGGGCGTTGGCCAACGCGAGTTTCATCGCCGATTACTTCACGTCAGGACAGACCGAGCGCGTTGCGTACCTTGGTGCTTCGGCGCCGCGCACGGCGGTATTTGTCATCGACACCGGCGGACCGCCGCGCGTCGTTGCTGGGCCGGTGGCGCAGGGCTATGCTATCCAAAGTCCGCTGGCGGCGCGACTTAGCGATGAGACGGCCGAAAGTGCCCCCGGCAAGACGGCGGTCTGGTCGAGCAGCTATAGCACTTCGGACCTGTCCGCTCCTGCGCTGGGCCTGCGCGGAAACATCTCCGTTGCGCCCGGCAAACCAATCGTTATCAAAGTTCGCAGCAAGAATGCACTGCCGCAAGTCACAGTCGAGCTGCTCGATCACAACCGGCGCCTGCTTGCTGCGCGCACGCATCCGCTGCCGGCAGGAAGCGTCGTGCCATTTACGTTTCTGGCCGGCAAAAAAGCCGCTGCCGCACTACGCGTCCGCTGCGGAGAATGGTCTCATATCACATTTCCCAATCCCAATGAGGAATCCCTGGCCCTCGCATTCGCAGATGGGGAGGCCCCCTAGTACGACGGAATCGCCGTAAAGGCTTTTGCCATCGGCTGAGACGGGAACCGTGCCTGGCTGTCTTTGTGCTTTGCAAATGAATACGATTTTGATATTCATTTTCAAATATGTTTGCTTATTTGTTCTCGGCCAGGCATTTCGCGTCACGAACCAAAGTTTGGCGGGCGGTGCTGGGATTTTGTCAGGTCTTGATGCTAGAAATGCGGGCGGCGCATGCCGATGAGGCGGTTGACTCGCGCTTTCAAACGGTGGTAACGGCCGCGCGCACGGCGCAGCGTCTTAGCGATGCCGCCGCGCCGATGGACCTTATCACGCGCGCCGAGATCGAGCGCACCGGCGCCCGCGATGCTTCCGAAGTATTGGCGCTGCATCCATCGCTGCAAATTGAGCGGTCCTTTGCCGGCGCTGGGGCCTATGTGCAAGGGCTGAATCCGCAACATGTTCTTGTCCTTATTGATGGCCAGCGCATGATCGGACGCGTCAATGGGACGATCGATCTGTCGCGAATTCCCGTGGAGCGCATTGAACAAATAGAGGTCGTCCGCGGAGCGAGTTCGGTGCTGTATGGTTCGGATGCGCTCGGCGGAGTCATCAATATCGTGACGCGCAAGGCGCAAAAACGGCTCAATGGTGATGTCAGCCTGCAGTACGGTACGTTTCATGCGCTGGATTTGCGTGGCAGCATCGGTACGCGACTGCGCTTTGGCAGCGCGACGCTGACCGCGGGCTGGCACCGCCGCGATCCTTATCGGCTCAGCGAAAATCAAGTGAGCACGAGCGGCAGCGGCATGGACGAACAGCAGGCCTCTTTGCGCATGGATCTGCGTGTGCACCCACGCGCCCAGCTTGGCCTAAGCGCCGCATATCTGCGTCGGCGTATGTCGGGTGTGGACAGTTTCGAAAGCGGCGCGGTTCTGGAGCGTACCAATCTGACCGAAACCGTCGAAACCAGCCTGACTCCTGAAGTGCGAATCAGCAAGGCCGCCAAGCTGCGTCTGGTCGCGCAGTACTCCTTTTTTCGCGATCAATACCTTCTGAAGCAGCGCAATGGTACGCAATTAGATGATTACCAACTGACCCGAGAACATCTTGCTCGCGTCGATACGCAGCTTGA
Organism: uncultured Myxococcales bacterium; assembly: GCA_964460115.1. Taxonomy (GTDB): domain Bacteria; phylum Myxococcota_A; class Polyangia; order Palsa-1104; family JAEUJZ01; genus JAEUJZ01. The sequence continues at coordinate 36,250 of CAYWPR010000050.1, read as the reverse complement.
CTGGAATCTTGGCAAAAGCCACGTACTAAGCGCGGGAGGCGAATTTCTATACGAGCGCTTGTACACCCCGCGGCTCGCGAGCGGTTTTGGCGACCGGCTGCGCGGAGCCCTCTTTGCACAGAATCAGTGGCGCGTCAGCAAGGCGCTGGAGCTATCGGTGATTCCAGCGTTGCGCGTAGATGTGGATTCCCAATTTGGCAACAATATGGCTCCCAAGTTGGCGCTGCGGCTGGCTCCGTGGCGGATCCTCATCGTCAGGTTTAGCTACGGGGCTGGTTTTCGTGCTCCTTCTTTTAAAGAGCTGCTTCTGCTTTTTGAAAACAGTGGCGCCGGCTACGTGGTTCAGGGCAACTTGAATCTAAAGCCCGAGACCTCGCAAAGTCTGAATCTGGGAATCGAAGTGAACCCGACATCGTGGCTTAGTTTGCTGGTGAATGGGTTTCGCAACAACCTGCGCAATCTGATACAGCCTACCTTGAGCACAGGCCCGAGCGTCGAGGGGCCACAGCGCTATACCTATGGCAATATTGCCGCGGCGCTTACGCAGGGCATCGAGCTGGCGCTGCGCTTGCGTTTTTCTAACAAAATGAGTGCCGAGGTTGGTTATACGCTGACCGATAGCCAGGATTTGAGTACGCATCAGGAACTAGAGGGTAGGGCGCGGCATCGCGGCAACTTCGCATGGACGCTGCGCCATCCCAGCCTGGGTTTGGAATTTACCGCCCGCGTCTCTTTGGTTGGGCCGCGCCCTTACTATACCGATGACGATGGCGACGGGCAGCGCCAGACAACGCTGGCCCCTTTGTATGCACTTGGCGACACGCGGCTAGGAATGTCTGTTGCCAAATCGCTGCAAGTCTTTATCGGATTGCAGAACATCCTAAATGCCGCCGATGCACGTTTCCTGCCGATTCCGCCGCGGGCGGGCTTTGTCGGAATCACCGGGCAGATCGATCGCAACTGATCAAAATGGGAGAATGCATGAGCCGACTTAGAAATGAACGAATAAAACCTCATAAGATGTCTTGGGCCCTGTGCTTTGTGGCAGGGAGCAGCCTGCTTGGCGGCGGCTGCGAAGACCTTAGCCAGGAACTGATGAAGGACGCAGGCAGCGCGAATCCGGATGCTACTATGAGTTCCGGTCAGATGAGCCGTGTTCGCAACACGGCGGAACGCGATGGAGTTATTGTAAGCGAGGTTGATGCCTGGGCACAAAGCGCTTGGGTGTACTTTCGGTTCGGCGAAGACAAAGAAGTGACTCCCAAAGATCCGCAAAATTCCATCGAATGGGATCTGGCGCTGCAGCGCTTTCAAATCAACGTGAACGGCGGAGTCAGCGGTCCAGGCGGCGTGGAAATTGCGTTGCCGGCAGGCGCCACTTTTGACGCGCTTATTCAAGCGCCAAGAAGTGGCTATGTTACCGATGCAAAAGATGGGCCCGATGCGGATATCGAACCGGATGATGCATTTGAGCAGAACGGAACTTGGTATAGCTATAATCCCATGACGCATATCCTAAGCGCCAAGGATCAGGTCTATGTTGTACGGGCAACAACCGGCAAGTATTACAAGATGCAGATGACTGGCTACTATGACAAAGCCGGCTCGGCAGGCCATCCGACATTTCGCTGGAAACAGATAACCGCGCCGTAGAGTCTTAAGACACCCACAAATAGACGAGATACAAAATTGGCACGACGCTGTTCCACTCGCAGACCAAATTGGCCAGCGGAGTGGGCCAATGTCCTTTGGGATGCCGCCAGCCTAGCGCAAATAGCGGAAATTCCATGGCCAGGGACGCCATCGTTCCAATGATGAGCATCGCACCAATTTGCGCAAAGCTCAGCATTTCCAAAATTTTCAGAACCGTATAGACGACGGCTGGAACCAGAAGAAAAATAGCGCGAGTGCGATAGGACATAAGCCGGGTGGCACGAATGCGCATCTCGCTTCCAAACGTTATCCATTTGGCGAGCACGGCAACGCTTAAAAACCACAGGAAAAATGCAGCGGTCCAAAGGTTTAGGACATGAAGTCCGCGCTCGAACATCAATCCGATCCATGTGCCAATATTGCAGCCAATGACAAAGTCGAGCCAAAATAGGAGCCAAAACCCGATGTACAGCGGATGCCAGCGAGGAACTTCCGCAAAGGGAGCTTGTTTGGTGGACTGGCGCTCTACTTTGCGAGTTCGCACCCATCCGTACCAGATTCCGCCATCGGCGATCACGCCAATTACACCGATGGTAAGTCCTACTTTGATGGCTCTCATGCCGGGCGAATAGCGCAGAATGAGGCAGTACCAGACAACGCTGAAAAGTAGATCGATGCAGACAAAGCTCCAGCTCGAGTACCGACCTACGTGAACCATGGTGGCTTTTGGTGTCATCACTGGCCGTGCGTGTTCCTGAGAAGTTTGTATCGTTGCCGCTTTAGGTACCATCGTTACACTCTTTCTCGTAGCGATTGTTACGGCGTGGAAATACGCGACGGCGCAGCTGCTCGGCTCGCTTGCTCAAAGGGGCCAAAGCGATCCAGATAGTGCGCGAAATTGCGCTTGAAATCGTCGGGGCTAAGCCCAAAATCCTCGGGAGCGTAGCGATGCTTGCCGTGCTTGTGCTGCGGATTTAGCTTTAGCCAGTGCGTAATCCGTTCTTCCATGCGGGCATCAAAGGAATAGCCCAGGTGCTGATAGGCGCGACGAATCGCTTGCACCGGATCTGCCAGCAGGTCCTCATAATAAAGGTCAAAAATTTGCGCTGGGTTTATGGTTTCTCGCGCCTTCATCGCCATTTCCATCCCGCTGCTCCAGCTTCTTAGCCAATGCGCACCAAGCTGTTTGGGCGAAACGCTGTCGCTGTGTATACGCCAGGAAGCGCTCATCATGCTGCAACAGGAAGACGCGACCTGCAGAGGATGACGATGGATGTGTATCACCCGTGCATCCGCAAAGGTCTGAATCAGTTTGTCGAGTGCAAATAGATGAACCGGCGACTTGAGGACCCAGCGCTTCTCCGGCGCTTTCCATTGCAGACGTTGTAAGACTTGGCGGTAATACTGATAAGCGGGAGCCAGGTCCTGAGCGAGGAGCCAAGTAATGTAGCTGTGTATATTCCCTCTCATTTCAAACATCACGCACAGAAAGGTCGCTTGGAAAATGTGAAAGCATTCTTCAGGCTCGGTAGAAGCGAGGGAATGAATCGATGAAAAACTTGGCGATAACAAATTGAGCCAGCGCAGGACGGTATCGGTTTTTTGCTTGGCAAGATTGGATTTTTGCGCCTTCCAGCGCGGCGGAATCGCCGGATACCAGAGCTCATAAAGAAGTGGCGCTCTGGCCGCGGGATCTGCGGATAGCAGGTTGTGCAAAAGGGTCGTGCCCGTACGTGGCAAACCAACGACAAACAGCGGTCGTGAAATAGGAATCTGAGCAATTTCGGGATGCTGCTTGAAATCCTCTTGCATGCAAAGACGCAGGCTGAGCAGCCGGATGAGCTCTTGGTGAATCCCTAGTTTTCCGATAAGATTCAGTCTTGCGTCGGTGTTCAGAGATTCGAGTAACATCCGCAAGGCCAGACGAAAGCTTTGGTCGCCCCAGTCATGCAGACCTGTGGCGCTTTTTGCCTGGGCCATAAGCTTGTCCTCGGTGAAAGAGACGAGCGGCAGCCTTGCTACTTCGGCCATCCTCCCCAGGTAATTCATGGCACTGACGATGGGCCCGAGGCCGATGCTGAAGATCGATCGCTTTTGTGCGCTACTGGCCATCCGTATTCGTCCCTTTCGAAAGACAAATACGATGAGCGCCTACCGGGGGGTCAAGGAAGTATCGAGCTGAGCTATCCCCTCCAAGTATCCACCTCGTTTCGGTAGAAGCTGTGGAGTGTGGAGCGAGGGGGAAGAAGTCGCTGTGCGTGGCCTTGTTCACGGTGTTGGCGCGATAGGTGCATCTACTGGTGTTGCGGGCGGGATTGAGCGCTCGGTAGCAAGGGCTTGCGCGTCTGTATTGCGCCAACACAGAGCGGAAGTGCTTGCTGAAGCAATCACTTTACGCGCTCTGAGTTTTTCTTCGCGCTTTTGTGCGGGCTGATCTTGCGCGGCAACGGGGCGCATCTGACTTTGGCTGAATCGGCGGCGCATGATTGCGGCTCGCGAAAGACCATGTAGACATCTGCGCGCGAGTAATGGGAGTCCGGCTTCAGCGCTGGCTGCTGCGCAAACCCAACGCTTTCATACAAAGTAAGCGCCGGAATCAGCTTTGTGCTCGATTCTAAAAATAGGCGCGTGCCGCGACGGCGCTTGAATTCCGCAATGGCCGATTCTAGCAGTTTACGACCGATTCCAAATCCCTGAAACTGCGGGTCGACGGCCATCTTGGTCAGTTCATAAACACCTTTTAGAGGGTGTCTAAAAAGCGTAGCGAGCAGGCCATGGAACAATAGGCGGCGTGGCGCCCGCGCGGAGCAGTGGTTCGTCATCGAGTGCGAGGTGAACTACAGATCGATTCACAGTGCAGGCGCTGGACTTCGAGCGGCGCTATCGAGCCAAGCGCTCAGTCAACCACCCCGTTGACCTTGCTCGTGCCATTGCGGTATGACTTTCGGTGGTTTTGAAAAAAAATAGATCCTCGACGGAAAGCATAAGGCATATCCTCTTGCTGATTCTGGACTTGGTAAAGCGCTGGCCATGTGGCAGGTAAGGAATCGTACACCGTACTGCACGGAGCGTACCTGGGTGCGCGACCTCGAGGGCGTACACCAGTGGATCGTGATCGTAAAAGCCACCTTCGCGATCCACCCCGAGGGCACTCTTGTGCTCGCGGATGAGCAAGTTGAGCCACTGCTGGCGCCCGAGTACCATGGCGAGGCCGGAGCCTCGAGCCTACGTTATGATGCTGACCTGATCGCACCCAAGCCGACGACTGACGTCGTGATCAATGCCACGGCATACGCGCCGCGGAGGCAAGCGAGTGCGGACTTTCTGGTGTCCGCGCGCGTCGACCGGACGCACAAGGTCATTCGCGTACGCGGTAACCGATACTGGCATAGAAGCATACTCGGCGAGGTGACTGCGTCGGCGGCGCAGCCGATTATTCAGCTGCCGATCGTCTACGAGCGGGCCTATGGCGGTTTCGACCGTACCGATCCTGATCCCAAGAAGCAGCGCCTCGACACGCGCAATCCGGTCGGTACTGGTGTGGCGACGCGGCCTGCGCACTTGCTCGATCAGTCCGTGCCGAACTTAGAGCATCCAAGCGGCGCAATCGAGCATGCAGGTCCGGCCGGTTTCGGTGCGATTGCAAGCTACTGGTCTCCGCGCGTCGAGTTGTGCGGCACCTACGACAGAGCCTGGGAGATCGAGCGCAAGCCGCTTTTGCCACGCGACTGGAACGCCCGTTCCCTCTTGTGCGCGCCAGCCGATCAACAGTCACAGAATCATCTGCGCGGTGGCGAGGAGGTCGAGCTTGTTAACATGACGCCGAGCGGTCGGCTACGCTTTGCTTTGCCCAAGCACTACTTTGCCTTCACAACGTACTTTGGTGCAAAGTCGCAGGAGCACCGGGGCCAGCTTGTCAGTGTGATCATCGAGCCGGACCATCCACGTGTGATTATGGTGTGGCAGACTGTGCTGCACGTGCGCAGCGCCATCGACTACCTCGACGAGACCGTAGTCATCGAAAAAGGATACGTCTGATGCTGGCTTCGGCGTTCATCGCAGCGACTGCCGCGCGCACACCCCTTGGCCTATCGTCAGCGCCGAGCGCCGCGGCGGTGCGCGCCGAGATCTCGAGGCTTGGGTCTCATCCGTTCATGATCGATCGCGTCGGGTCTCCGATGAGAGCGGCGCTAGACGCGCGGCTGCCTGCAGATTTGCCGGCGACCGAACGCATCGTGCAGCTTGCGCTCGCGGCGCTGCCCGAGGCATGCGTACCACTTATAGCCGCGCCACCATCTAGCGGGACGCTTCCGCTCTATCTCGGCCTGCCCGAGTTTCGACCCGGTTTTGACGCCGCCGACGTCGCCCGTATCAAGAGCGCGCTCGCCGCGCAGACCGTCGTGCCGATTCGCTTCTCTGAGCTGCACGTGATCTCCGAGGGTCACGCAGCCGGGCTGTGCGCTCTGCACGCGGCGTCTCATGAGATCGCGCGTGGCGCTTTCGACCTGTGCCTCGTAGGCGGAGCCGACAGCTACTTTCACGCTGACACGATGGAGTGGCTCGATGCCAACAAGCAGCTCGCGGGTGAGGATGCACGCTCGGCGTTTGTACCCGGCGAGGGCGCGGGCTTTTGCCTGCTAGCGAGCCAGCGCGGGCTGCGTCGGCTGCAGACAAACGCGCTTGCGGCGATCACCGCGAGCGCAATCACCCTCGAAACCAAGCTGATTAAGACCGAGGATGTATGTCTCGGTGAGGGCTTGACCCAAGCTGTGCAGCAGGCAACGCGAGGGTTGCCGCCGGGCGCAATCGCCGCGATCATCTGCGACATGAACAGCGAGCGCTATCGCGGCGAAGAGTGGGGCTTTGTCTGCCTGCGCGTGCCTGAGCCATTTCGCGACCCAAGCGACTATATCGCGCCGGCGGATTGCTGGGGCGACATGGGCGCGGCTTCGGGGCCCCTATTTGCGATGCTCGCGTGCCAGGCTGCTGCGCGTAGTTATGCCCGCGGACCGCGTGCCTTGCTCTGGGCGAGCTCAGAGCAAGGCAAACGCGCCGCAGTCCTTCTAGAGACTAGCACCGTAGGATAGCCATATGCCCAGCGTCACAATTCACCCACCCAAGACGCCCGTGCACAAAGGCAGCAGAGGGGTCGCTGCGGCGACCACGCCGAACGTGTGCAAGATGCCAGGCCCGCCGGCACCATTTGTACCGACGCCTCTGCCCAACATTGCCAGATCGGGCATGTCGCCCCAGAACTACTCAAAGACCGTGAGGATCGAGGGCAATCCAGTCGCTATCCGTGGTGCGACCTTCGCAAGCACGGGTGATATTGCGAGCAAGGCCACAGGAGGCGGTCTGCTCTCAGCCAACACCCACGGCCCGGCTAAGTTCATCACGCCCGGTTCGCTAACGGTCAAGATGGAGGGCAAAAGCGTGCACTTGCTGGGCGAACCGATGCTCAACAACTGCGGCCCAAGCGGCAGTCCACCGAACACGGGGGCAACATTAGCGGGCGTGGTTCAGGGCTCGGCGAAACCCGATTCTGCGCTCGTGAAGGCGGTGGGCAAGGCTGACGCCGACGCGCTTTGCAACGCCGCATGCGGCGCGATGAAGGACAAAAAGAAAGCCAAAAAGACTGCCAAGACCCAAAGCCTGATGCGAAATCGTCTCGATTCGGAGTCCCGCGGAAAAAGCAAAGGAACCTCGGCGGACATGGAAAGCGGTTGCCTCACCGAGGTTGGGCAGCAGATTAAGCCGGGAGGTGGCCCGTTTGTGGGCAAGTGGGGTACGGCAACCTCTCCGGGGGCGGGTACCAAGGTCAAGTGGGATGTCATTCTGACCAACTCTAAGCCGGCGCCAAGTCAGGGAACGCTGAAGTGGCCCGGAGACGTCAAGAAGCTTATCGAGGTCAAGTTTCCGGGTGATTCGCTGACTGACAACCAATCGGAAATGTTAAACGAACTGGGCAAGAACAAAGACAAAGTCTTCGTGATGGATGTTGAGAGGGACTGTGATTGCAAGTAACCGGGAGGATTCCATGGATTGGTCGAAGTTGACGCTGCAGGACGGCAAGCGCCTAAAGGCAGCGCCTTGCGTCGATGTCGTGGCGTTTTCTTGTGAAGCGCCAACGCAAAGCGGACCAGGCTTTGAGCGCTTCATGCGTGCATTCACGAAGCGCTATGGTGTTCAGTTTAGGTTCTACCGCACCGGCGACATGAAACGTTTTCGTCCATTCGAAGCGCATGCACTCGATGCTCCGGTGCAATGGTTCTCCGATGCATCCCTGCTGACGACAAAGCTGCTGGGTTTCAGAGCGCATGCCGGCGACGCGCAGCAAAACATTGTTCCGCCAGCGTTCGATATGGTGCTAAAGGGGCTGTACGATCCACCTCGCTTCACCTTCCGGATGTCGATGCCTGTAGCTGCCGCCGACGAGCCAGATGAATTGGTATCGTTCATACAAGGCGCACTTGCCGACTTTCCGTTGCAAAGCGGGTATTGCGGCTACTCACTGCTGTGGGATAAGGCTGACTCTTCAACGGAGCTCGAGGTCAATGCCTGGGCCGCCCCACTCCTGTTGCGCAATCCGGGGCTCAACTACGGCAACGTCAGCATGGTATCGAATGCCGTCCACGCCGGAGTCGTCGTCGTAAGTTGGTTGACGTTCCTTGGTGCCGCCATTACCGCCGACCTCGGAGGGCGAGATGCCCTACTCGAGCGCTGCCCGGACAACGTCTCGCTGTTTCCTTTCGAGAAGGGAGGCTGCATCTTGCGCGCGGGAGCGGCGCCAGCGTTAGGGGACGTGAACCGCGGCGACCGCTTGGCGGCGTGCCAGGCAGTGGGAAAGCTTGTCGCTCCACGTCGCGCTAGCGACGAGGCGCTTGAAAATGTGCTAGTGGAAGGAATGCCTGAGGAGAGAGCCAGTGAGTGGCTACGCCGTTTCTTCGATTGAGTGTCACTCAGGACCGATCGAGGTGCGTGTGGAACTCGCACCCGGCTCGGAGCTTGCGGCGATAGAGCTTGTCGAGGCCCGCGTTCGCTCCTTTGTGAAGGGACTGGCCGCCGGCTACTTCTTTCCTGGAACACTCTTCGGTTCCGTGCCACAGTCACAACGCCGCGCCGCGCTATTCATCGAGCTTAAGCTGCAGGTCGTCAGCCTGCCGCTAGTGGCGTTGGACGTACTCGGCGGAATGCTGATGGATTGCCATCATCATGACGTGTCGTTTCGAGCTGCTACCGCAGTCGTTGGTCACAAAGAGCGCAACCTTTTGGTAGAGACCGGGGCGCGGCCGGCTGCTGCCGACAGGACACCGTTCGTCGTCGAGTTTCCGGACGACCTCGGCGGAAATGATGCCCTGCTTGTGGAAATCGAGTTCGCACGCGACGTGCAGTCGGACATAGGTTCACAGCTGCTCGAAGAGCTTGGGTTGTGGGAAATCCTCGCGCTTGCTTATCCGATCGATCCCGACGAAGGTACGGAAGTCGGCGGTGCACAGAGCCACTTCAATGATTCGCGCACCATCCACCATCAGGAGTGGATCTGTGACGCCGCCCCAGCCGCGTGGAACCTGCTAATCAATCTTTGCTGCGCGTGGACCCAAAGGGAACGCGTCGTTCGTCTACACATCGAATAGTCCGAATTTGGGCTTTGGCTTTGCTCCTTCTTCCAAGGCGCATGCCTGCCTTGTGATTAGTTATTTATGCAACGCGGTGTAAGCGCTGGCGGACAAATTAAAGGCATACATTGACGGCCGCGGCGCTCGCTCCATTTCCAAGAGCTTGACTGCCCTGAATGGTACCTTGCAGCGTCACGTTGATGGGCAAGCTGCTTCGGCCCATTCCTGCTGGATGTCCGGGCAGTTGGGACACATCATGAATTTGCGAGCCTTGCAGCGTTACTTTGACCACTGCGGTAGAGGTCGCTTGCAGATTTTGCACCCACGCTCCGTTCTTGGGCGCGATGTATACTGCTCGCTGATTTCCGCGGTCGCAGGTTGTGGTGTCGGTTTCGTCCGCGGCAATCATGTTCGATAGGTTGACTGCAACCGTTTGTTCGGGGTCTTGGTCCACGACGACTTTTGCGGTCGCGGTCGTCGGCACAAATTGGGTGTGATCGACCCCGGCATTGAAGTACACGACGATGACTCCATCGTTAGACAGATCGGTATACTCGCAGCTTCCACTGCTTTCGTCCGCAGCATTGGCAAGATAAGGGTCATTTTCTGTGCCGTGGCCCCTTATACAGTTGCCGCCTAAGGGCATGTCTAGTCCCGATCCAATGCCTAAACGAATGATCTGAAACGGCGCAGTCTCAAACGCCAAAAGCACATCGGTTGCGTCGTTAAAAAGCACCGTGTCAGCCGAATTGCGGCCCGAAAGGTTCGGATGTAGGACGACATGGTATACGCTGCCCGGCTCAAGTGCGCGCAACGGATCATCCGGAATATCCGCCCCAGGGACTGAATCGTAGCTTGGACGGACTTCCATCTGCAGGGACGGCCCGTAGTCAAAAAACCTTGGATCGGTACTAAACGCAGTCCCGCCTACACGCAGCGAGTTAAAAGATTGCGGAACGCCGCAGTTATTGGCCGTGCATACAAGCCGAATGATATCGGGCTGTATAAGCTGTAGATCGGCCACGCTTGATGGCAAACCACCGGCTGGCATGACCTCGATGTCCTGACCATTTACCTTCAGCGGTACCTTGTTAAACACCACCTGCAGCTTGGTTGCCGAGTCCGGGGTCGGCGGACTGTTTTTCAGGCTGAACATATCGGTATAAGGCTGGTTGACGCAGAGAGTCAGATTCTGACTTTTCGGATCCATGCAGTCCAGGGGCTGACTGGTGTCGGTAAATACCGGCGTGGCGCTGGCATTGTTGCCAAACGGGTCGGTCAGCGTCATCCGCGTGACCACCAAGGGCCCTGGAGGCTCGGGATCTTGACCGCTCAGGTAATCGGAGCACGAGGCCAGCAAAGACAAGCCTGCCAGGGCCCCAAAGATCGACTTGCTTCCAAATGCCAACAACGGACTGCGCTGACTCATAATGAATAGGCTCCACTTCAGGCAAAGAGAAAAGAGCACGCTGCTTGTTAATATTGCAGCTCCAGGGTGGCTACTTTGTCAACTCTGCCGATTCGTGCACATCGTCAAAACGGCGTCGCGACCCGTCTTTTGTCCCTTGGCCAAGCGGGCCGCTACATTTTTGCGCGGCTCTTTAAAAGGAGAGGCGCGCCCCGAAACGCAGGGCCAGCGGAGCTTGGTAATCGACCGGCTGGCCGTAGTTTGGGTTAAACGTCGGAAGCGTTCCGAAAAAGTTACGCAGGCGCCGCAAATCATCGGGTTGACCGTTCGTGATTGCCGGAACCGCATCATAAGTATAGTCATCGTCAACGTTCGTCGGTGTCCGCTGATTCAGCAGGTTCAGGATGTCGGCAAACACGTTCAGCTTCATAATCCGGCCTAGCTTATGTTCGTAGCCAAGATGCAGGTCGAACTGCGTCACTGTAGGAGTACGTCCGCCCGAGCCACGCGGCAAAATGAATACTTCGTGTATGCCGTAGAAAAAGTGTGCCCCCAAAACTTCGATGGGACGGCCGGAAAGCGCGGTAAAGGTCAATCCAAAAGTCAGCTTGCCTTTGTCCCCGATCGGCTGATCATAAAAGCCGGTTGCTTTGAAGTTATGCGGCCTGTCGTTGGGCAGCGGTCCGTTGCGATTGGCCAAAAGATCCGCCAGATCGAACTGGGTCGAGATATTGGGGTCCAGTTGGCCGCTCGTCGGATTGAACGTGCCGGGATAGTTGCCGATGGTGCGCGAGTAGGTATAGCTGCTAATGATGCTGAAGCGATTGGAAAGCCGCTTTTGCAAGGTCAGCATCAGCGCGTTGTAATCGCGAGTGGCGCGCGGGTAGACCGCGCCCACCTGCTGCTGCAACTTGAAGGCATCCAGATTGTTCTGCGCTTTGGTCAAGTCTGCCGCGATTTTGGAATCGCCAGGATTGGCGGTCGCCGCCTGCTGCAGCCGCGTTACTTCTTCGGTCAATGAGGCGCCCAGCTTGGGATCGGGGTTATAGCCGGGGTTGGCAATGGCATAATTCGCTCCATCCGGCGATACGTCTTCAATGATGCTGCCTAGATCGCGGTGAATGTAGCTTACACCCAGGATAAAGTCGTAGCCGACGTCATAGTTTGCACCCAGAACAAACTCATTTATGTACTGGCCTTTTAGCCCCGGGGCCACCGTACTGTACGCACCGCCGTAGGCCTGTCCAAGGGGATATTGGCAATCTGCCGAGCGCGGTGAAACCGGACCACGCGGCGAAGGCGCACACTGGGCGATGTCTGATACATAGGAACCTTCGCCAGTGAATTGGCGATTGTTGATGTCAGTGGGAATCGATTCGTAAAAGCGTGCGTAGTTGAAGAACAGCTTGCCGCGACCCGGGCGCTTGGTAAGTTGCGTAAAGTCGTACGCCAGTCCGATACGCGGAGCCCAGTTGTCATAGATCGAGATGACTTTTTCGCCGATTTGCGGATTGGTGGGATCGGGGTTGTTGAGTGCCATTCCATAGATCTCTTGCCCCTCCCAGCGCACTCCCAGGTTCAGCACCAGGCCCGGTACCCAATCGACCTGCCAACTGTCGCGCAAGTACACCGAGAAATTGCGCGTTTGGGTCAGACTGCGAAAGCTGTCCAGCAAGCATATGCTGGGATCGCTGGACAGCGGATTTTTGCAGCCTGCGACATTGCGCGAAAACAGCTGACCGCCGATCTGTGGGGCTCCTCCAGCACCGGCCTGAATGAAATAGGAACGATGTCCCGACGTAGGATCGTTCGGATTGTAATCATTTCCAGTATAAGAGTGCCCAAGCTCGGTAAAGATCTGCTCGAAATCAAAGCCGACTTTGATGGCGTGAACGCCACGCAGCGGATTCCATTTTTGCGTAAAGTGCACAAACGCCGTTGCCGAAGCGAGTAGCGAATGCCGCTGCAGTACCTGAATCGGCCGAAAAAACCCGAGGCCGTCGATGTAGAGGGTCAATGGACAGGGATTAAACGACCCCATGCGCTCGCAGCTAGGTACATCTTCGAAATCGGCCAGAGAATATTTGCCGTTCCACTGAATGCGCTGATCGGTGACCTGACCGTTGTGCACCGGCGTTTCCGCCAAGCTTTGGTAGTGGTAACCATATAGGACATCAAGCTGTAGCTGGCGCTTTAGCAGCTTGCCTATATAACGCGCCGAAACGTCGTGCACTTGATCGACGCGGGTGTACCGCTGGCTTTCAATATTAAAGTAGCCGCTGTCGGCGGTGTCGTCATAGGTAATCGGCGAACCGATGTAGCCAATAGTAATGTTGTGGTCGGGATTGATATTGAACTGAAACTTGGCAATGTAGTTGTATAGGCGCTTCTGGCGCAGAATATTCGCGCCGCCTTCATTAATGTCGGTTGTGGCCAACGCATTCTGCGAAGGACCGGCGCAGTAAAGGCTTGAGCCAAGGTACCCCGGGCACTGGTAATTGGGGTCGCGCAGGGCGCCGCCCATGCCGTCCGGAACCAGGGTGCGAATGCGCCGCTCGACCTGCTGATTGGTAAAGGTCGGGGCCAGTCCGACATAAAACCAGATGTGGTCTTTCAGCAGATATCCGCCCAATTCAAAACCAAAATCAAAGAGCGTATGAGTTTTGGTACGGGTGGCGATGGACTCGCCCAGACGGGCGACCGAGACGGGAGTGAGCTGATAGGGCTGTATCGTGCCGAAGACGCTGCCGTGAAATTCGTTGCCGCCCGACTTGGTCGTAATCGTGGCGACGCCACCTGTGGCGCGGCCAAATTCGGCCTGATAACCGCCGGTGATGATATTGATTTCTTTGATGAAGTACTGGGAAAGCTCGGTGCCGACAATTCCAAAGGCCGGATCGCTCGTACTAATTCCATCGATAATGTAGTTGTTTTCGGCACCGGTCGAACCCGATATAGAGACGCCTACATCGTTGCCGGGCAGCGCGGCGTTGCCGGTGGTGCTGAAGCGGCGCGGTGCGATGTCGGCGGCCCCAGGGGCCAGGGCCAGGACGCTTTCGAAAGTTCGACCGCGCACGGGAGTGTTGGTCAGTATTTCCTGATTGAGCTCGACGCCCGTATTGGCAGTGGCGGTATCTATATTTGGAGCGGTTTCGCGAATGACTTTGACTTCGCTGCGGCTTGTGCTTATGCGTAGCGGCACGCTGACGTTGACAGTTTTGCCGAGCGATAGGCGAATGCCCGGACGAATCAGACGCGGTTTGTCGTCCGCGCCAAAATAGAAACTGACCTGGTAGTCATCACCGGGCGGCAACTGCGTGATGATGTAACGGCCGTTGGCGTCGGTAACCTCAGCTTGAAACTCTTGCAGCGCCGGACCATTAATGACTACGGTTACCGAAGATAGCGGCTTGCCGGTTTCATCCTCCGTGACAATGCCTGAAATAGCGGCAAGCTGCGACTGTCCCAAAACCGGCGCAGGCTGCCCGATAAGCGCCAACGCAAAGAACAGGCCAAGCAGCGCCAAGCGCGCTGTTTGCCTTTGCCATGGGGAGAGAAAAACATCAAAAAGCATGACACGCATGGTCGCCATTGTATCACACGGAGCACAATGGAACGGATTTCGGATTTTCGCACTGTCGCAGCCCCGAAACCGCGCGTTTTACATTTCAAAAAGGCAGCAAAAAATCACGGCCGCTCGCCGTTTCCTTTCAAAAAAACTGCGTCGAATACGGCCGTCTAAAAGGATCCAAAGATGGGGCGCTTCGGTGCCGATCTCTACTTGCATCTGCAGCCGCTCGCGCGCTAGATTGCGAGGCAAATGTCCCATCCCCAGACAATCGACCGCTTCGTGATTGTCCGTCAGGTCGGTATTGGCGGCATGGGGACCGTCTATGAAGCGATAGATCCGCACATCGATCGCCGTGTCGCGCTGAAGGTGCTGCGCCGCGATATGCTGGCCGAAAATCCCGAGCTTATAGAGCGCTTGTGGGTCGAGGCGCGCGCCGCCAACGGCATTCGCCATCCCGGCGTTGTGCAAGTGTCCGAAGCCCGTCAGCTAGAAGACGGCACCGGATATTTGGTGATGGAGTTTTTAGAGGGTCCGACCTTGACCCAGCGGCTGCGTCAGCAAGGCGGTCGTATGCCGGTGGTGTCGGCGCTGCAAATTGCCATTCAAATGGCCAGCACGCTCAACGCCGGCCATCAAAAGGGCATCGTGCACCGCGACCTGAAGCCCGACAACGTCATGCTGGTTCCTGACGATGCGGTGGCTGGCGGGGAACGGGTCAAGCTGCTTGATTTCGGCATCGCCAAAATCATTCGTGCCGCCTCCGTCGATGCACCACTGACGCTAAACGATATGGGGCTTGGCACTCCCGGCTATATGGCCCCCGAGCAAATGCGCGATGCGGCGTCGGCTTCCGATCGCAGCGACGTTTATGGCCTGGGGGCCGTGCTCTACGAGCTATTGTCGGGGCGACGGCCGCATGTGGCGCCAAACGCGGCGGAACTCATCGTCCTTGTGCTTAGCAACGATCCGCCGCCTTTGACGCAGCTAGTAAGCGACGCACCGCCGGCATTGGCGGCGCTGCTTTCTCGCATGTTGCAGCGCGAGCCCAGCTCTCGACCTCCGATTATCGAAGTGCAGCGCGAGCTGGCGGCCGTTTCAGCCGGCTTGTCTGCCATCGCCGTGCATCAAAGCGGCAATTTTGCGGCGGTGGCGGCTGCTGCGGTTAGCGGACCGGTGGTGCCGCCCACGATCGCCGCCTTGGCCAGTTCGACGCCGGGAAGCTACGAGCGTCTAGGCCCCGGACCTTCCGCATCGACGATCAGCCAGATGACCGGCCAAACCAGATTGCCGGGAATGCACCTTGGCAAACGCCGACAGCATTGGCTGATTGTCGGGGCGGCGCTCGGCCTGGGGGCACTGCTTTGGGGCGTGCTTGGCCGTTCGCCGCTGCCTGTTTCCAATCCGCCGATAGTTAGTGCGCCGCCGCAAATGCCAGTGACAGAACCGGCTGCACCGGTTCAAGCGGCAGCGCCGCCTCCACTGCCCGTGCCGCCGCCCGTAATGCCTCCAACCGCCACGCCTCCGACCGTGCCGTCTCCAACCGTGCCGCCCGCAAGCGTTTCGGCGCCGCCTGCGAGCGGGCTTGAGCACGAACATCCGGTACCGATAGTTTCGGAAGCCTTCAAACCGCCGTCCGCGGTGAGCAAGCCCGTATCCAATCGAGCGATCATTCCCGATGCGAGCTGCGTGGCCGGAACTGGATTGTCGCTACAAGCGCGGCGAAGTATCGCCACCGTTTTTTCAAAAGCTTTGGTGCGCCTGTTGCCTGGTGAAGATGTCTATCTCATTCGCCAAGGGGACGGCCTAGAAGTGGATTCGATGCCGCAGCGCATTGGCCTCAAACAAGTCAACGATGTGGCGCGTATGCTGAGCACGGCAATTTCTAAAAATGCTTTGCCAGCGGAATTGAAAGGGGTTCATGTGCGATGCGGCGGCAAATGAGCAGGTCTCTTTCGGAGATAGGTCGGTTTCTTAGTTATGCCGCCATCGGAATGCTTGCGGGTTGTGCCTCACCTTCGCACATCTTGCATCTGGAAAATCAAGTCGAGACTTTGTCACATAATCAGGCCGTGGTGCAGGCGCAAATCAATGATTTGCGTTCCGAATATGAAAAGGCCCTGATTGAGCAAAGTTGTAAAAACCCGCGCGTCCTGCAGTTTTTGCAGGATTGTAAAAAGTTTCTCGAAAGCGGCGAAGGGCATGAGTGCAGCAAGCTGAATGTCGAGCAAGCGCTGAAATTCATGCACGAAGAAAAACATGTGGTCGTCCGCTTGAAACCAAGTGAAGGATTGGCCAGCATGACCGAGAATCGCCGCAATCAATTGGCGCGATTGCTCGATTCCTCCAAAGTAAAATCCATTAGCAGTGTTTTGGTGATTGCGCAGCCGCCTGATAACAAGCCGGAAAATGGCAATCAGGCGCTGGAGCTAGGACGTAAAATTCGTGGTTATATGCATGAGACTTTGCACGTCGCCGAAAATGCGATGTTTCGGCCGTTGTTAATCTCATGTCGTGGCAAATCGCAGGTACTCGATCTGTATGCAAATCAGGTCGTAGACGACAAACCTGATTTTGAAGAACCTCAAGGCAAGACCCCAAAAATCGCACTGTGGGTCTTCAGATTGGACTGTGGAAATGTTGCTACCCCTGATTTGGCTAGCGCTCAACGCCAGCCCACCAATGGACCCCGCACAGCTAACGCAACGCCTTGATCAGCTTACTGCGCGGCAGCGCGACGAGGTCCATCTTCTGAACTTACAGCTTCCCGAGCCGCGGGCCGTCTGGGGGGGCAGCGATTGGCGTTCGCCGCAAGCCGGAGAGCTTCCCGATCGCGCGGTTCCGCTGCGCATCGTTCATTTGTGGGCCGACTGGTGTACCGCCTGCAAAACTGAGTTTCCGCGTCTCAAAAAAGTTGCGCAGCAGTTGCAAAGCAGCTACGGCAAAG
Organism: uncultured Myxococcales bacterium; assembly: GCA_964460115.1. Classification (GTDB taxonomy): domain Bacteria; phylum Myxococcota_A; class Polyangia; order Palsa-1104; family JAEUJZ01; genus JAEUJZ01. The sequence continues at coordinate 19,058 of CAYWPR010000050.1, read as the reverse complement.
ACGTGCGTCTGGTGCTCGTTTCAGAAACCACCGATTCGCCGCTCATGGCCAAATTCTGGAGCGAAAATCGCAGCCAAATGCCCGTGGGGCTGCAGTACGGCGACACGACGCACGATTTGATGTTTGCGATCATTCAGGCTTTGCCTCAGACGGCGCAGGCGGCGACCATGCGCGTCGAACGTTCGCCCAGCCGTGAGCTGCCGCTGCCCATCACATTGGTTACCGATTCCGACAATGTGGTGCGGCTGGCGTTTGTCGGTTCTCTCGATGGACGTTATGGACAGTTTACAAATGGCATCGAGCAGCTCTACCGGACCCTAAAGCCCGGTAGTGCCAGCCGCCTGGTCGCCGGACGTCCTGCAGACGCACGGCCCAACTAGTTCCTATGCACAAACCTATAGCGGGCCCCCTAAAGCGTGTCGTCCGTCTGTTTTCAGCTCGCTAGGGCCAACAACTAGCTGAGGGAATATGGATTTGCAAACGAGCCATTTGGCCAAGCGCTTCACACGCACTGCCGGAGTTTTTACGGCGCTTTGCGCGCTTTTTAGCCATCCGTCTTTTGCAAGTGAAGAGTCCCCCCCCGCCGAAGAGCGCATTGCGCTTGGGGCCATTGTCGGAAGTTGCCAAAACGACGATGAAGCCTATCGGGCGATCCGCGCGCGCTTAAAGCAGCTTGGTGCCACCGTCGAGCCGCCGAGCATCGGCATCGGGTCGTGTACCGGCCCAGATTGTGCTGCGAGTATCAAGGGGCAAGCCGACTATCTTATGGGCGGGCGCATTTTTCCGGGAGAAAGCCTTTTGTGGCTCGTCGATCTAGCGCGAGATCAAGTGCTCGTGCAACGTCACATCGGCTATGCCGTCAACAAGCCGACGAGCCTGGCGCGCCAGGCGGCCGCATTGGCTGAGAGGCTGCATGATAGCCAGGCTGGCTGGCGTCCGCGCGCGCAGCTTGTGACTTGCTCGGGGCCTTCCGAGCAGCGCGACTACCCCGCCCAAATGCCCGCTTTTGCCGCCGAAGCCTCGGACATGCGCGTCGCTTTGGCAGTGCATGCGCCTCGCTCGATCGGCAAATACGCCGCCGATTTTCAAAAAGGAGTGCGCCGTTCGCTGTTCGAAATGGGCATGCAAGTCCGCGAGGTGCGCGGCGTCGCCCCTCCGCAAAATCCGCGCGACGCCCTGCCCGTAGGATTTAAAGATTTGCCGCTTATCGATGTGCAGCTTCTGGCTTCCGAACACGACAAGCGCAATCCGGCCCCCGATGGCGCGGTCGTGCGACTTTCGGCCGAGCATCGCGCCAGCCAGTCCTCGATCGATTGTGCGGCGCAAGAGTGCGAACCGGCGCAGCTTGTGCAGTTTGTACGGCGCAATGCCGCAGCCCTTGTGGACCGCAGTGTCGAGGCTGAGTTCGACTTTCATGGAACTTTAGGGGCTGCGCCCTTATTCTGTATGCCTCCCGATTTGTGCAAAAAGCCACTCTTGGTCGGACAGCTAGATGAAGCAACTGTCAATTTCACAAATGCCGCCGGTGCCCCGCCGCCACCACCGCCAGTTGCCGTATCGACTCCATCGCAGTCGCCCGATCAAAGCCCCGTCTGCGGTGGCGGCAAGCGTATCGAATCGCAGACGCGAAGAAATGCTGGCATCGGACTGCTTATCGCCGGAGGTCTTATCGGACTGGCTTCCATCATTCCGGCAGTTCTTTCGAATCGCAATGCCATGCCGGCTGGACGCGGAACTTGCACACATCGCGACGGTACACCCGCCGAGCTGTGTTATCAAACGACGAACTTATGGCCGGTTGCCGGACCCGGCTTTGCCTTGGCTGCGCTCGGATTGGGAAGTGGTGCCGTCTTATTGGCTCTGTCAAAACCAACGACAAATTCCACAGGAGCAAAGGCAAGCCCATGCACTCCCTAAATAAAGTTCTATCGATTGGATTTGGTTTTGCGATGATCGCCCCTTTGGGCTGCACCAGTGAACCAAAGCCTACCTGTACCGACCATCCCGAGCTATGTATCCCTGCTAACTTTAATGTCACCACGACAAAGCTTTGTAAAAGCCAAGATTGGAAACTAAACGTTGAATTCGGCGCTTCGCTGGATCTGGGGCAATCCGTTGGCTTGGTTCTTCGGCAACAAAATGTCGGGGGCGACTTGCAGATTGTTGCCACGCAGACCGCCCCTAGTAAATATGCTGCAACGGTAAACACTGCCATGCTCAGCAGCTTTCAGCGCGGCATGGCGAACCTAAGCGTCAAAAATGAGCCATCGTTTGGCAGCAAGCCCGTGCAAATTGGCGGTGCCTATAAGCTGCAGCAAATAGCGATGCCGTATACGGTTCCCGGCAAAGTTAGTACGGACGGTCAATATCCGACCCCCGAAAAAGTTGCGTTGTTTAGTAATTCAAAAAATATCGCCATTTTACAAAGAGGGCAAAATTTTTCCAGTGCCCTGGCGTGGCAGATAAACCTGCTTCGCTATAATGGCGGAAAGCTGCAATTGGGATTTGTTGGAAGTTTTTATAGTTCTTTCAGTCCTAAATATTTAGCTACAATGGCCACAGTGCAGGGGCATGATGCTGTGGCCGAGCAGATTTTAGTGACCGATGAGAACTCCCCGGCTATGAGCACTGCATTGCAGTGTAAGCTCGATGCGACCCCTTCTGGCGGCTGCATACAGATGTGTGACCCTGCGACAGATAAGGGGCTGGCTTCGCTTTTGGCGCACGACCTTGCAGATCTAGTCGTGGGGCCGATGCGCCACATCGCTTACGCAGACTTGGCTGGAACCCTCTACTCGACAACGCTTCCCGATCCCATGGCTGGAACCTTGCGCTGGGCAGCGCCCACTTCGCCTCCAGCGGGGGCCAGGACCTCGCGTATTGCCCTTGCGCTGGGCAACTTGACTACGGCCAGCTCTCCCTCACTGCTTGCCGCCTATCAAGATGCCTCTGCTTTGCAGATCGCCGCTTATAAATTCAATGCCAGCGGCGGTTTGGACCTAGATGCGTCAACCGCGTCAGCCTTGACCGCAGCCATTGGGACGATGCCGCTGAAAGCCATGGCGGTAGGCGACATGGATGGCAATGGGCTGGATGATTTTGTATTCGTGCGCAGCCAGAAGTTGAACGTGGTGCTGAATCAATCTTCCAATTGGTGTTCAGACTATGAAGTCGATCTGTCGTCTAGCGGCCTGGCCGACATCAACAGCATTGCCGTTGGTGAGATCAGCGGCGACAGCAGCCAAGATATAGTACTCAGCAGCGGCAGCGATCAAAAAGTCTCCGCTTACATCAACGGGCCTCTGTAAATCTCCTCGGTCTTCTGAAATCCGCCCGCGCCTGCGCTGCAATCTTTTCGCGCTGTGCTATGGTCCGCCCGCTTGACGCGAGCCGTAGCGGCTTGCGGCGCGGAGGATCATGCTCAGATCACAACAGAAGTTGCCAGGCCTCGCCCTTACCCTCGCACTTTTGACGGCGCTTGGCGGCTGTTCCTTTTTGGCGACGGTAGAGGTCAAGCCGTCGGATTGCATCAACCCCTCGGTCGGTGACTGCACCGGCGCGACCAATGAGTCCCGCATTCTCGGCGTGCGGCTTTATCAGCTCAAGCAGTCCGTGGATCCCTGTCAGCTCGATCTCGAGTCGTTTGCTCGCGGCAAGGATCTGGAAGTGCTAAAGAGCGCCCTTGTCGAAGCTCCAAACAAAGAGCCGATGGTGTGGGCATTTAACGTCGCGGCCAATGAACCGCGCAACCAAGGTACCTGGCGCATTCTGCGCGAGGCCGAATTTGTATTGGCGGTGGCTCTAGGGCGCGGCAAAGGCCGCAACTCGGCTCGGCTTATTCCCATCGATCGTTTAGAGGGCGGCTGGCAGTTTCCCACCCTCTATTTTAGAGGCTATGACATTTGTCTAAACAAACCCTGTAGGGATCGAGGCGGAGAGGCGCAATGCCGATGAGCCAGCAGTACAGCAAGGTTTCCTGGAAGGACGGCATGTTTCTGCTGCCGCAGCACTTTCAGCAGGCCGAACGCAGTCTGGAAGCGACGCTGCATCAGCAAATTTTCGGACCGCAGCCCCTTTGCTACGGCGTTTTGGAAATGGCATTGCACGAGCCCGCGCTTTTGGAAGGGCGGGTCGAGCTTTTGCACTGCCGAGCTTTGTGGCCCGACGGAACACCGATTTCCATTCCGGATTTGGACGCGCCGCCTCCCGCTGCGCCGCTTCCCGGGGGCGGTGTGGCATCCAGCGTCGATGTATTTCTGACCATTCCGGCGCGTCGGGCCCAGGTGCCCCTTGTGGCCCCTAGCGCTGCGCGCAAGGACGCGCGCTTTGTCGAGCAAGCGGTAGACATCGCCGACGACGTCAATCCAACCGCGGTGCAGACCATCGAAGTGGCGGTGAAAAACGTTCGCCTCGTTGTCGGTGCCGATGGGCTAGAGGGGCTTATCGCCCTAAAACTTGCCGAGCTAGAACGCAACACCGATGGCGTCTGGCGTCTGCGCCGCGATTACGTCCCGCCTTGTTCGCTTATTTCGGCGGCCCCGGTGCTTTTGCGCAAGGTTTTGGAATTTCTCAGCCGCGCCAACACTCGAGCCGAAGAGCTTACCGCGCAGCGCCGGCTGCGCGGCGAGGCCCTGGAATTTAGTGCCGCCGACCTTTTGAATTTTTGGCTGCTGCATACGCTAAATAGTCATCTGCCGCGTCTGCGCCATCTGTGCAACGTTCCCGGCATTGCGCCGCAGCGACTTTACGAGGAACTGCTCGGCCTTTTCGGCGCGCTTTTGGCTTTTTCGCCCGGTGCCTCGCGCGATGCGCCGCCCTATAGGCACGAAGCCATCGGCGAATGCTTTGCCGCCCTTTTGGCGCAGCTTTATGAGCTGCTCGGCTACATTGCTCGCGCGCGCTACACCCTGATTGCGCTGAAGCAGAATCGCAACGCCTGGGACGGACGCATCGAGGACAGCCATCTGCTCGAAGCGGCCCATTTTTATCTGGTAGCGACTGGAGATCTGCCCCGCTCTGAATTTGAGCGCCTGTCGAGCGCCTGCAAGGTTGCCGACAGCAACCGCGTGGAAAGCCTGGCCCGCACCGCCAACCCCGGTCTCGCCCTGGTTCCGGTGGCGCGACCGCCCTCGCCAGTGCCGGTGCGAAAAGATGCCGTTTATTTTCACATCAAAGCGGAAGGCGCTTTGTGGCAGGAAATTCGCCGCTCCGGGCAAATCGGAGTCTTTGTGCCACGCGCTCCGGATGGTCTGCATCTTGAACTCGTGGCGCTGCACGACGCGCTAGGAGCCGCCGCATGAACCTTACTGCCGAGGCGAACCAAGCTCTGCGCACGGCCTACACGGAACTTTTTTGGCTGGCTGAACGGCTGCGCAAAGGGGATGTGCCGGCTGCTCGCACTTCGGATGTGCGCACCTATGCCGAAGGGCTTTTGCGGCAAGAGCGGCGTACTCTTTTGCGCGCCGATGTCGATGACCAAGTGGTCAGCGATGCCGAGATGGCCGTCATTGCGCTGCTCGATGAAGCCGCGCAGCATTCGCCGGTTCGCGAGTGTGCCGAGCAATGGATGGCCCGGCTGCTACAGTACGAGCACTACCATCACTCAAATCTCGGGCGCGATTTTTTCGACAAGCTGGATGTTCTGCGCCAACGTCCGGACACGCCGCTGCCGCTATTAGAGATCTACGCCCGTTGTCTGACCTGGGGCTTTGCCGGGCGCTATCGCGAAGAAAATCGCCTGCACGACCTGGGGGTATTGCGTGATGCGCTGCGGGTCGAGCTTGGTCACCGCATGAGCAATCCGCCGCTGTGTCCGCCCTTGCAGGATCGGACGCCGCTGCCTCCCGCGGCGCCGCTTTTTGCCGCTTCCTGGGTGCTTGGCCTAGGGGCCAGCCTGCTACTTCTCGTCGGTGTAATTTTGACCGCATGTTTGTATTTTCGTGCCAGCGCGACCACCAGCGCTTTGCAAAAGCTTGGCAGCGCCAGCGAGCTTGAGCGCAGTCGAACTGACTCGGCGGAAAAGGGGGAGTAAGCGATGCGTAAGTTTTTTTCTCTGCTTGCTCGTCCGATTGTCTTTTCCACGGGCGGCCTGGCCTTATTGCTTTTGGCCCTGCACGTCATTTGCCCGCTTTTAGGAATCGAAGAAGACAAGCGCTGGATTATCGAGCTTGTGGTCGGGGCTCCGCTGGCCATCTTTCTGGTCGGCTACTGGTTGCGTCAGTTTCTTATCGAGCGGCGTTTGGCCAGCGAGATGACCGCCCAGGCCAAAAAGCAGGCAGCGCTACAAGGCCCCGACGCGCTGCGCGACTTTAAGGCTTTTGGCGAAGAGTTCACTCGGGCTTTTGCGCAGCTCAATCAAGAATGCCGCGAACGACACCTTGTTGGAGGAGCCGCGGCATTGCCTTGGGTGCTGATCATGGGACCGTCGGGCGCGGGCAAAAGCACGGCGCTTGAGCGTTCCGGACTGCGCTTTACAAGCCTTGGCCGTCGCCTGCAAGGCATTGGCGGCACGCGAAATTGCACCTGGTGGCTGACGAGCGATGCGGTTTTTTTGGACACCGCCGGCCGCTACGCCGTTAGCGAGGAAGATCACGACGAATGGCGGGCGTTTTTGCATCTTTTGCGCCGTCGCCGCAGCCGACCTATAGACGCTGTGCTGTTGCAGGTCAGCATCGACGAGCTTTTGGACCGCCCACGCGCTGAAGTCGAGCGTGCGGCGCTACAGTTGCGCGAGCGCCTAGACGAGCTCAGCAGTCTGCTTTATGCCCAAGTGCCGGTGCACCTCTTGTTCAACAAGTGCGATGTGCTCGACGGGTTTGTCGAATCTTTTGCCGGCCTTGGCAGCGAAGAGCGTGCTCAGCCTTGGGGATTTCGTTTAGACACCGCAGTTGCGGACGGCCCGCCGCTCGGTACGCTTTTTGCTCAGCGCTTTTCAGCCCTTCTTGCAGCGCTTATCGAGCGGCTTACAGCGCGACTTTTGGCGCTTCCGGATGCCGAAGATAGGCAAGCGGCGCTGGGTTTTGCCGCGGAACTTTCCGCGCTGGGCAAAACGCTCGGTTTTTTCACCGAGACGCTTTTTGAACCGCGCGCGCGCGGCGATCGCCCTTGGCTGCGTGCGGTGTACCTGGGCAGCGCCGAGCAAACCGGGCAGCGCGCCCCCGGCCTGCGTCATCGCCGTGCGGAAGAGCTGTCCTTAAGCAGCAGCGTGCAGCCGCCCAGCCGATTGGCCGCAGCCGCCACCGGCACCGGCGGCGAGCCGTTTTTTCTGCGCGGCGTTTTTGCGCAGGTACTCGGGCAGGCCGAGCAAATGGCCCGGCCAAGCGGGGCTCGGCTGCAAAAGATGCGCCTGCAGCAAAAACTGGCCGTGGGTCTGGCGATGGCCGCTTGCGTCGCGGGCAGCATGTATTTAGGCGGACGTTACAGCCGCGCCTTGCGCTGGCTGGATCAGATAGAGGATCACAGCAAAAAGCTGCAAGAAGGGCCAGGCCTGCCGCGCCTGGCGGCGCAGGCCACCAAAGATGAAATGGTCTTTGAAGTGGCGCGTCAGGAAGCGCTGCGCGCGCTTTTGCAGGATGCTCCTTCCGGGCTGCCGCGCGGACCCCACTATGCCGCCGATGGAATTTTGCGCCGGCGCATTGAAAGTCAGTGGCTTTTGCCGCTGCAGCCGCAAATGCAGCAGGATCTAGAGCGCGCCGCCAATCGCCAAAGCAGCGATCCCGGCGAAGACTTTAGCCGCGGCTTTGGCATGCTGCGGCTGTCCTATGTGCTGCGCGGCAATGTTTGTGCGAACACCGATCCGGAACTGACCCGTCAATCGCTGACCCAGTACATTTTGGAGCATTGGCAGCGCGCGCTGCGCGACAAAGGCCAGTGGCTGGCGCTAGTCGGCAGCGATGACGAGGATCCCGACCATCCCAGGACTCCAAGCATTCGGCTGCGCCGCGCGCTGGAACATTTTTTTGAAGCCGAGCCGCAAGTTTTGCGCGACACCGTGCGTTTGCACTTTGATGACGGCCTGCGCGATCAAGCGCGCCAGACCTTGACCACAAGCGGTGATTACTCGGCCGTGGTATTTAATCTGCGTGCGTCGCTGACAAACCTTTATGAACGCAGCGCTCAGCTTAGCACTCCGCTTATTGCTGAAAGCGGCGTCGAGCGCGTCTTTACCGCCAAAGGCTGCGCGACTTTTTTTGGCAAAGAAGCCAGCCGCGGCAGCGAGTGGTGGCAGTGCGTGCTAGAAATGCCGCTGCCCAAAGACCCGCCGAACCTGGAAGATATTTACCGTCAAAAGTACGCCGAAGCTTGGAATCGCTGGCTGCACGAACTGAGCCTGCGACCGCCCAGTGCCAAAAAAGAGCTGCATGGGACTGGCAAAAAGGACAGTACGGACTCTATCGCCGACGCGATTTTGGCCCTGGACGGACTTGTACGCGACAGTCGTCCGGCGCTGCCGCAGGTACTTTTGACCATCGGGCGCGGCCGCGATGAGCGGCAAACGCCTTTGCCTTTGCGCCGCGGCAAGACTCCTTTTTATGCAGGCTGCGGCAAGCGTTTTGAAAAATCCGTGGACTGGGGCAAGCAGGCATTTACCGATCTGAAGAAACTGCGTCAGTGTAGCGCCGCGCTGGACCTGGTTGCGCCCTTTGAGCAATTGCTGTCTAAGGACAAGCCAAGCGATGACGAAGGCGATATGGCCAATTCGCGCGAGGATTATCAGAAATATTTGGCCGCCGCCAAGGCGCTGCGCGTTGCGCTTGTGCGCATCAAAGAAAGTACCGAGCGTAACTCGGAAGCCCTAAAGCTTGTGCAGGCCACCATGGGCACTAGCGGCGAGCTGTGGGCCCTAGACACCGCGCGCGGTGAGCTATTTGATTCGCTGCATCGCCGGCTTTCGGCAAACGGTTTTGATCTGCAAGACAGCGGCCTTTCTGCCATCCTGCGCGAGATTGAAGGCAAAGTCTGGCGGGCGCTTTTGCCGCTGGCCGGGCGCGCCCTCAACGAGCAATGGAACAATCAGGTTTTTGCCAAATGGCAGACGCTGAAGGGCAACGAGTCGCGCATGGCCCTGCTTGATGAAGACCGCTGCAAGGGGCGCACCGAGTTTTTGCGCGAGGAACTCGGCAAAGGCTTCATCGATAAATCTCTGGCAGTGTTTTACGTCGGCAAGAATCTTTCGCGCTGCGCGCTCAATCACATGGCGGCACCGTTTGAACAGCAATTGGCGCTGCCCGCCGGGGTCTGTGCGCAGTTGCGCAGCGCTCGGCAGGTCGGCGATGAAATTCTCGACTGTCCCAAAGTCATGGGACCTTCTGGAGGCAGCGCCAAGCGCGACATTAAAAAAGCCGACGTCATTCCTCCGCCGATTGCCGATTGCACGGCTCCGGCTTTGGAAGTCATCTTCGATCGCGGCGACAAGATCTACTTCTGTCAGCAGACAACTGGAAACTGCACGAGCAGCGATGCCACCAGCCAGCGCGCGCAACTGCGTATTAAGTGGCAGGAACGCGAAGTGGCAACCGTCTATAACTTTGAGCACTTTGAGCAGCTTCGGCAAAGTGCGCAGTTTGACAACCACAACGGCATGCTGTTTCGCATTCCCAAAGACAAGACCTCGGCCAAAGCGCGCTGCGAGGGCTATGTCGTTCGCTTCGAGCTGGCCCCGGCCACAAGCGGCGGCGGCGGTCCGGTGCCCAAAGGCGCCGACACGCGCTGGAAGACCGTGGAGCTGCCGACCAGCCTGCTGCCGCAGTGAGGCCTTGGGGTGGCTTTTTTGCTACAAACAGCGCGCTCGACAACGCTTGGCGTATTTGGGTATCTGCCCGGCCAACCTGATTTCGTTCGCGTACGCGCTGCCGGCCGCGAGGTGCGCCGCCTGGAAGATTGGCTAGAGCGCGGACTACACCAAGCCCGCTGGGAAATGGGCGGCGCTTTTGCCGGCGCCTATCCGCGGCTGTTTCATCGCTTCCTGTTTCGCCCCGACAATAGCCCCTGGGTGCTTATCGGCGTACTTTGCGCATCGGTAGACAACCATCAGCGGCCTTTTCCATTTGTGGCTTTTGAACTTTTGCCGACCGGACTTTGGGACCGGCAGCCGGCGCTGCTGCTTGGCAAAAACGGCGGGTTCTTTTCTGCGCTGGAAGATTTGGTGCGCGCCGTGGGCTCGCATTCGCACATCGGTCAGGTTCACAGCCAGGTGATAAATAGCCACGCTGCCGTGTTTCGCGATCTGGCGGCGCCGCAAAATGAAGACCTGGTTCGGCAAGCCGCGCGCTATCAGAACTTTTTGCAGGAAACCCGCTGCGGTGAACTTGGCGACGGTCAAGGCGTCACCGGCGTGGCGCTGTGTCACGACCTGTTGCAAGTTTTGGAGCACAAACAGGATCCACGGCTGCTCCGTCAGGCGCTGCTCATACCGCTTGGCCGGCCGCTGTACGCTCGAGAGCTTGAGCTGCGCTTCTATCTAGACTTGGTCGAGAAGCGAATGGCTGGACACAACCCAACTCTTACGATGTTTTGGCAGCTTGGCAGCAGCTTGCCGGGACATTTGCTGTTGAGTTTTCGCGAGCCCACCTTCGATTTGTTCTCGGCCTTGCTGCTGCCAAGGGAAAGCTCGCGGGGAATTCGCAAGCTTGGACAAGTGGCACCGTCCCGGCCGGGTGAAATTCCGCGGCGCCGTCCCGAGGACGATTTGCTCGAGTCTACCTGTTTGCACACTCTGCTTGGCCGGCTTGCCGGCAAAGCGCCCGCAAATTTAGCAAAACGAAAAAGGATCGGCGGCCTATGAGACTGCATCTGCGCGTCATATCCGGATTACAAAGCGGCGAAAAGACTCGCATCGATCCGCCGGGGGGCGTGGTCGGCCGTACTCAGGACTGCGCACTGCATTTGCGCGATGATTCGGTTTCGCGTTGCCATCTGGAGTTGCGCTTTGCGCAAGACGGCTGGTGGGCTTATCAGCATAGTGCGCGCAGCCCGACCCTGGTCGATGGCATTCCGGTGGGCAGTACCCCCCAGCTTTTGCGCGAACAGGGCGTGCTACAAGTGGGCAGCATTGCCGTCGAATATCGCGATGAACGCACGGCCCAGACCTTCGCCGCGACGGAATCTCCACCGACAATGATCAACGTACGGCGGCAGCTATCGACGATTCAGCAGGCGGTGTTGCCGCAGATGACGCCGCTGCGCGTCGCGGAACCAGAACTTGGCGCAGCCCCGGCGACACTCATTATGCGCCGTCCGCCGCCCCCTTCCGCGGCAGCGCCCCCAACGATGATTCAGCGTCCGGGCGCAAATCTGTCCGCATCGGTTATGCCCGCCGCGCCTGCCGCTGCGCCTGCCTACAGCGAAGAGGCAGCGGACTTGCTTGTGCGGCTCGAACACGTTGAAAAAGAGCGCGATGCGCTGCGCCGTGAGCGCGACGAGCTGGCTGCGCAATTGCAAACGCTGGGTCAAGAGCACGCCGCCCTAAAAGCTGCGCCGCCTGCCTCCGTTGCGCCCACTGCTTCTGCCGCGCCGGCTGCTCGCGCGCTGACCGAGCAAGCTTTGCGCTTTTTGCGACCTTTTGCCGAAAGTATTGAACAAGCCACGGATTCTTTGGCGCAAGGAAACAGCGCGCTCGCTCGCACTCTTTTGCGCGACGCGTCCTTTCAACTGGCAGACCTGCGCGATCTCTTTGACTCTAGTTCCCATTCATAAACCGGCTGCCTTCACTTCAGCAGGCCCGCTCTTTTCTGGGCGCCAATAGTGTGAACAGGGCTGGCACCAGAAACAGCGATAGAATTGTCGAGGAAGCAAGGCCGCCGACCACAGCGAGGGCAAGCGGGCGATTCGACGCCGCAGCTTTTTCTAAGCCCATCGCCGTGGGCAGAAGGCCGGTGATGGTCGCAAGGCTGGTCATGGCGATGGGAATGAAGCGCACGCGTGCCGCTTTGATTACGGCATCAAAAGCTGCGACACCGTCCTGCAGAAATTGGTTGGCGGAATCGACAAGTAGGATGCCATTTGACACCGCGATGCCGACCACCATCAGCATTCCCATAAGCGCGGTGATCGAAAAGCCCTGTCCGGCAGCAAGCAGCGCCAGCACAATGCCGACAAGAGACACCGGAATCGTGAACAGCATAATAAGCGGCAAGCGCAGCGACTTAAACTGCGACGCCATGATCATAAAAACCACCATCACAGCCAGCCCCATGGCGACGCCTAGTCCGGCAAAAGTCGTGCGCATAAGCTCGACCTGTCCGACGAAGCGAAACTGCAAGTTTTGCGTGCGCGGATCTTTGTGAAGCCGATTTTCAAGCTCTGCGGCGGCGCTGCCGAGGTCGCGTCCTTCCGTCTGCAGGTACAGCGTGGCGACGCGCTCGAGGCGATTGCGCTCGACGGCGACCGGTCCTAGCGCGCGGCGAATACGGCCGTAGGCCCCAAGCGTCACCGCCATTCCGGTCTCGCTGATGCGCACCGGCACCGCGGTCAGCGCCGCCGGATCTTGTATCAGCTTGCCGTCAAGCGCCGTGACCACGTAGTAGGAATTGCCATTGCTGTTGTCGATCCAAACGCTTGGCGAGTTGATATTGCCAAGCGTCGCCTCAAGCGTCGCCTGCGCGGCACTGCGCGGGCTGACGCCGACAAGGCCGGCCTTGCTGCGCTCAAGCTCGACGCGCACCTCGGGATAGTCGATCTGCAGGTTTGGATAAACGTCGCGAATTCCCGGCACCGTGCGCGCTACTTCCGCCACCGCAAATGATTGCTCGGAAAGCTCCTCGAGAGATTCCCCTGCAAGCTCAATGACAAAGGGCGCAAGATAGCCGCTTGAAAAAACGCTTGCGACAAGCCCCCCGGGCGCCTGCAGAAACAACGTGCCGGGGTAGTGCGCGGCCAGCAGCGCCCGCGCTCGATCGGCAATCTCGCGCTGCGATTCTTTGCGCTGTTCGACACCGGATAGCTCAAGCCGAATGAAACCCATGTGCGCGCCCGCATTCGGACTGGTCAGCGCCGCGCGCGCATTTTGCGGACTGCCGATGTTGGCCAAAACCAGCGTCACCGCGCCGGGCGGTAGCTCTTTTTTCAGCATCTCGCCCATTTCCATGATGCGCCGCGCCGATTCATGCACCGACGTACCGGGCGCAAGCTTGACGTAGATGCACTCCATGCTTTCATCGATTTCGGGAAAAAAGCTCGTCGGCAAGCGCATCGCGAAAAAGCCGCTTGTGGCGATAAGAATTAGTGCCGCTGCGATAAGCCCGTAGCGAAACGGCAGCAGGCGACGCAAAACTTCGGCGTAGCGATCAGCCAGCCTGTTTATCAGCGCCTCGACGCGCTTTGCCAGCCGTCCCGGTGGACGATGCGGATCGCCAAGCAGATAGCGACAAGCAACCGGCGTAATTGTCATGCTGATGATGTAGCCCGCCACCATGCCGACCGCCACCGTCAGTGCCAGCGGCGAAAATAACTTCTTTGCCAGCCCGAACAAAAGCAGCACCGGCAACAGCACGGCGATGGTTGTCAAAGTCGCGGCCAGCGCCGGCAACGCCACCTGATTGGTGCCTTTTAGCGCCGCGTCGTGCTCATCTTTGCCGGTATGGCGCTGACGATGCACTGATTCCAGCACCACCACCGAGATATCGACAAGCGGCCCCATTGCCAAGGTCAAGCCGCCAAGCGTAAACGCATTCAGCGTTTGCCCGGTCGCGTAAAGCACCAGCAGAATCGAGGCGAAGGCGATAGGAATGGCGATAAGCGCCACCACCACCGCGCGCAGGTTCTGCAGAAACAAAAGAATGACCAGCGCAATCAAAACCAGCGCCTGCAGCACTTCCTTGCGCAGCCCGTCATAGCTTTGCCGCACGAAAGTCGATTGATCAAAGATCGCGCGCACTTGCAGCCCCGGCGGCAAAGTGCTTTGCATGTTGGCGACCGTCTCTTTGACCGCGTCGACGATGGCCAGCGTATTGCCACCCGGGACGCGCAGCACGTTCAAATACACGGCGTTGCGACCGTCTATCGATACCATTTGCGTTTCTGGCGCGCCGCCGTCTTCAACCCGCGCCACATCGCGAATCAGCACCGGCTTGCCGCGCTTCAGCTTGGCCATGGCGTCGCCGATAAGCTTGATCTTGTCCGGCACTGCGTTTGTATAAACGTTGGCGTCAAAGCCCTCGGTAATAAACTTCCCCGACGGCAAAAGCGCGTTGCTTTGGCTGACCGCAAGCGCCACATCGGCCGAGGTGATGCCGCGCGCCTGCGCTCGTACCGGATCGACCACGACATTGATTTGCCGCTGCCGTCCGCCATCCGGCGAGGCGCTGGCCACGCCAGAAATGCCTTCAAGCCGCGGCTCGATGCTATTCAGCGCGTAGTCATAAAGCTGCGGTCCGGTAAATCCTTCGCCGAGCACCGCAACCTGAATCACTGGCGCGTTTGACGGATCGTACTGGAGCACGAACGGCGGCAGCACCCCAAGCGACTTTGGCACCGCGGCCATCGCAAACTGCGCCTGCTGCTGTACCAGCACCTGCGCGGCGCTAAGGTCGGTGCCCCACTTCAGCCAGACATAGGCAATCGACAAATCATTGCGCGACACCGTCTGCACGTGATCGACGCCGGGTGTGGCGCTCGTGTACTTTTCGATGCGCCAGGTGATGGTTTTTTCGACGTCTTTGGGCCCTAGGCCCGGCGCCAGCGTCCCGACGACCAGCACCGGCGGCGTCAGCTCGGGAAAAGTATCGATGCTCATGCGCGGCACCACCACCGCCGCAAAGACCATAAGGCCCAGGCTGGCCATCAGAATGGCGATAGGGTTACGTAGCGACAGCCGGGTCATGGCTTTTCCTCCTTGCGCGGCGCCGTGGCCGGCTGTATCGGCTCAAGCGTATCGACCACGCGATCATTGTCACTTAGCAGGGCCCGTCCCTCGGTCACCACCCGCGTTTTGTCGCCGAGCTCGGAGGCGACGAACAGCGTGCCGCCCGATTCACCGACCACCGCGATCTTCTGCTTGTGCGCCACGCTTTCCTTGATCACAAACAGCGTCGCCGAATCTCCGCGCACCGCGGCGGCGCGCAGCGGAACCTCAACCGCTGGAACCGGCGCGCCGAAGTCGATGCTTAGCTCTGCCGTGGTACCGACTGGAATGCGCCGCTCGTGATCATCTAGGTCAATCTCGGCGTGCACCGTCCGCG
Organism: uncultured Myxococcales bacterium; assembly: GCA_964460115.1. GTDB lineage: Bacteria > Myxococcota_A > Polyangia > Palsa-1104 > JAEUJZ01 > JAEUJZ01. The sequence goes on along the minus strand of CAYWPR010000050.1, from coordinate 3,882 downwards.
TCGCCGAATCCGCAGCGGGGGCACGGCGCACGATGCGCCCCTGCAGCTTGCTGCCGGTCGCCACAAGCTCAAGCCGCACCAGCGTGCCGACCGCCACGACGGAGAAGTCGCTTTCCGGGACGTCGGCGAGCACGCGTACTTTTTCGCGATCGAGCAGCGTCAGAATCGCCGATCCGGGACGCGCAAAGCCTCCGGGATCGAGCAAGCGATCCGCCACTTCGCCAGCAAAGGGCGCGCGCAGCACGCAGTCGTCCACTTCAAGCGAGGCGCGCATCATTCGCGCGTTGGCGGCAAGAAGCTCGGCTTGCTTGCTCGCGCTTTCGGCGGTGCGGCGCTCGACTTCGTTTGGCGAAACATAGCCACCGGCAAGTAGCCCGGAAAGCCGTCCGGCCTCTTTGGCCACCGCTTCCTGCGTGGCGCTAAGCGCCCGCGCCTGCATCTGCGCCGCTTTGCTTTGCGCCGACGAGCTGCGACAGTCAAGTGTCGCCAGCACCTGTCCTTTTTGCGCCACATCGCCCGGCCGCAAAAGTACGGTATCGACATAGGCGGCGGTAAATTGCGGTCCAATGCGCGCTTCCAGCCATGGCGCGATGGTGCCCACGTAGCGCCGCGTCGGCTGGTAGCGCGCCGCTTTGGCCAAAACGGTGCTAACGCCCTTGGGTTTTTTGCTAAGCGCGACTTTGTTCACCGCCGAATCAGCGTGCAAAAAAAGCAGGCCGGTGGCGCAAACCAGGCCCAGCACGGCCGCGCCGATGGCCAGCGGAATTTTCTGTGGGAAAGATTTTTTTTCGTCGAAAGAAGCACTCATCAGAGACCTCGAAACAGCCGGTTGCAATCGGTTCAAAGCCCAAGCGAAATGCTGCGGTTAAAAACTGCACGGGCGCGCGCAACCTCGAAACGCCCAACCGCCAACTCGATTTCGGCAGAGGTGCGCAAGGCTTCAGCGTCCGCAAGTTCGACGCTGGTACTTAGGCCGGCGCGAAAGCGAGCGCTGGCCTGGTCGTAGTTTTTTTGCGCCGCCTCGGTCGCGGCGACAAGTTCGGGCAACGCGACCTCGGCGACGTGAAAACCGGTGTAAGCGCGCTGAATGTCGGTAAGCACGCGGCGGCGCTGAACATCGACTTCGCTGCGCAAGACCGCTTCTTGGGCGCGACTCTGCGCGCGCTTCGATAGCAACACTCCGTCGAAAAGCGGCACGATCAGAATGAGCCCAAGATCCCAGTTTGGGACCTCCGGCAACCAGCCTGAAACCCCCTGTTGCCCGCCCGCTAGCGGCGCGCCGCCGGCTCGTCCAGACAGCGTGCCGGTAAGGGTCAGGCTCGGTGCCCACTGACGCAGCGTGGCGCGGGTTAGCGCCGCCTGCGCCGCAAGCTGAGAAAGCGCCGCGCGCAGCGCCGGATCGCGCCGCAGCGCTTCTTTCAGCGCCGCTCCGAACGGCGGCAGCGCATCGGGCGCCGCGACCTCGCCCCGCGCATCGAGCAGCGGCGCGTCACTACCCACTGCGGCAGCCAAGAGCGCCTGCGCTACTTCGATACTGCCGCGCGCTCGCGTGCGCCCGACGTCAAAACGCCGAAGATCCACCTCGGCGCGCGTCAAATCGATGGCTGGACGTAGGCCGCGCTCGACGCTCGCCTTGACCATGTCGCGGCGCAAAAGGGCCCGCTTATAGGCATCCTCGGCGGCACGCTCGACGGCCTTGGCCGCCAGTACCGCGTCAAACAGCGATTCGACCTGCAGCCCGACGTCAAGCGCTTCGGCTTCGGCGCGATGCTTGGTGACCGCAGTGTCCGCATCGGCGGCTGCACCAAGTGCCGCCAGCCGGCCGAAGTCATAGATGGTCTGACGTGCGCCAAGGGCGGCCAGCGTCGACGGATAGGCATCGCGAAAGCTGCTAGTGCTGTGGCTGCCGCTGATGCTTGGCAGATCGAGGGGGCGAATATTGACGACGCTGGCTGTGGACGTGTTCATCGTTCCGTAGAACACCTGCACCGTTCCAGTAATCTGCGGCATCCATTCCGCCCGCACGGCCGATGCCGCTTGCTTGGCCACTTCAATGCGCGCCCGCGCGGCTTGCAAAGATGGCTGATGCTGCCGCGCATAAGCCAGCGCTTCGTGTAGCGACATCGAAGGCAGCGCGCCGCTTAGCGCCGGCGGCGCTGTAGGGACAAGCGCTTCTGCGGCAAGCGTCAGCCTACGCCACGACAGGACCGAAAGCGTGGATAAAAAGACGAGGCAAAAAATATTGGGCCTGCGCATTTCCGGCGCACATTGCAGCCGGCGTGCCATCTCGCCAATTCAGCGCATCGCGACGGAATATGTGCTGAAAATGACGCAATCCGCAGCCGGCGCAGACTTTCTTCGGGAAACATTTCCGATGCGCGCCACTTCGGCTGGTCGGCATTGACGCGTACCGACGAAAAGCCCGCAATCGTTCGCCAAAGCGGCTCGGGAAAATTTTCCGATTGATCGGGAAAATTTTCTCGACAACGCGAATTTATTTTCGAAGATTGCGACGAAGGGAGGCTTCTCGCATGTGGCCCAAAGCTTGCTCATATTTCGTCTGGCGATGCTCCCCATTTTTCAGACCGACTTTGAGCGCTGGACGAGCGAGATACTGATGGCGCGTTGGCTGCGCTCGCGTTCGCGCTTGCTTATCTGCGGCATCGTGCTGGCTATCGGCGCCATCGCCATGCTTTCGGTGCATGACGTTCGGCGGCGCAATCGCCAGTCGCTCGATGACTTCGGGCTGCATCAAGAAAGGCTGGCGCGCAACATCGCCGCACATTTGGAAACGCAGCTTTTTCATCGCACAAACGGCGCTTCGCCCGATCTTCGTGACGCGCTTGACACGCTGCGGCGGCTCGAAGAGCCGGGCATCTGGGTGGCGCTTTTGTGGCCTCCGGATGCGCCGGGCTTTGTGACCACGCACGGCCGACCGGCGCCGACGCAGGTGCTAAAAGACGCCATCGCGCAGGGCCATGGCTACGTGCGCTACATGCGCGAGCTTGGTCCGGCAATCGGTTTGCCGCTGCGCACCGCGGTGGCCGGCCTGGCGCATTTTCCCGACGGCCGCGGTCGGCTGTATCACGTCGCGGTGGTGGCGACCGCGTTGCGTGCTCGAGATCGGGCGGATGAAGCGAGCTTTCGCGCGCTCTTGTTTGTGATCATCGCTGCCGGGGCGGTACTGGCGTTTGGCGGCGTGGCGCTGCACTGGCAGCGTCAGGATCTGCGCACGCAGCAAGCGCTGGCCGTCGAGGAAGCGCGGCGGCGGCGCGAAGCGGAGCTTGAACGGGCAAGTCGCGCGGCGACGCTTGGCACCCTCGCTATCGGCATCACTCACGAACTGTCGACGCCGCTTGGCATCATTACGACTCGCGCCGAGCAATTGCACACGCGCTTGCAAAACGACCAGCGGCTGTCGCGCAGCGTTGTCGCGATCAAAGAGCAGGCGGCGCGGATGAGTCGCGTCATTCGCGGCATCCTGGGTCTTGTGCGCGATCAGGCGCCAATCGCCGAGCGGATGTCGCCCAAAGACGTTTGCCAGAACGCGATTGCGCTGGTGCAACACCGCTACAGCGAGACCGGGGTGGCGCTTACGCTGGACGCGCCGCCCGAAGCCACGCGGCTGCTTTTGCGCGGCGATCAGCGGCTGCTTGAGCAAGCGGTGGTGAACTTGCTACTAAATGCCTGCGACGCCTGTAATGCGCGAGGCCACGTCGCGCTGCAGGTCGTGCTGCTGCAGCAGCAAATTCTGCTGCGCGTTATTGACGATGGAGCTGGCATTTCTAAAGAAGCCGCCGCGCGCGCCACCGAGCCGTTTTTTACCACCAAGCCGGTCGGAAAGGGCAGCGGACTTGGGCTGGCCGTGACGCTGGAAATCGT
>CAYWPR010000049.1:7693-43143 GCA_964460115.1 uncultured Myxococcales bacterium | reverse complement strand
TCCTGGCCACGCAGCGCCCCTCGGTGGATGTCATCACTGGACTTATCAAAGCCAACTTTCCATCGCGCATCGCCTTTCAGGTGGCCAGCCGCATCGATTCTCGAACCATTTTGGATCAGCAAGGTGCGGAGAATCTTTTGGGCATGGGCGATATGCTGTTTACCGATCGCGGACAGGCCCTGCGCCGTATTCACGGTGCGCTGATTACCGATGGAGAAGTGCACCGAGTGGTCGAGCACTTAAAGCGCCAAGGACAGCCGATCTATGACATGGACATCCTAAAGCCGCGTGTGGACGAAGAAGGCGAGGAATTCGTCGAAGACATGTCGGACGAGCTTTACGATCAAGCGGTGCGGCTCGTGGCCGAAACTCGGCAAGCGAGCATCTCGATGGTGCAAAGGCGGCTGCGCATCGGCTACAATCGCTCGGCACGAATGATCGAGCGCATGGAGCGCGAAGGGATCGTCAGCGCCGCCGACGGTGCCAAAGGCCGCGAAGTTCTAATCTCACCGCTTTAAGCTGGCTTTTTCTGCGCGCCGCTTGCGGCTGCCGGCGGCTCCTTTTTGTGACGCGGCCGGCGCACTTGCTGCGCCTTCAGAGCCGCTCTCGGCCTCGGCCCCGGCGTTCACGCGTTCCTTAAGCTCCTTGCCGACTTTGAAGAAAGGCAGTCGCTTCGGATTCACGCCGACCGGATCGCCGGTGCGCGGATTTCGGCCTTCATATGCTTTGTAGCGACGAATCTCGAAGCTACCTAGCCCACGAATCTCGATTCGATTTCCAGCCTTGAGGCTTTCTTCCATAGAATCGAAGATGCAGTTTATGATGAGTTCGGCCTTCCCTTTGGGAAGGTTGAGCTGTGCGGCCACTTTTTCAATCAGATCCGACTTGGTCATTCCTACATGCCCCTCGCGCGCCTATCGGAATGGGATATATTGCAGCCAGCGACCCATATCTGGAAAGCCCTTATAGTGGCTGAGGAGCTACTACCATCTGCCACTTCAAGCTGCTGGCGTGCTTCTTCATTGTTAAGCGATTTGCTGGTTGAGATCAATAGCTTTTGCGGAGATTTACCGAGTGAAAAGGGTTGGGAATTCGCCTTCACAGAATGGCCTGAAGCACGCGCCCAGCCGATTTCAAAGACTCCCAATCAGCTAAGTGCACAGAACTACTAAGTTGTTTGATTCGGAATTCCCAAAACGCGGACAATGGGTAGTGAAAATCTTGGGAGCACGTTACAACCATTACAACTGATCTATTCCGATGAGGCTCCCTGTGCAGGAACTATCTCCTTTGGACCCCGGTGCCAGTCACGGTCATGGCACTAGCTCTGGATTCAGAATCGTCTGTGCCAGTCAGATTACCCAGGTGACGATCTACGCCCGCGGGGCGCTTGTGACGCGCCGAGTTATTTTGCCCGATAGGCAGACGCTTCCCGATGGGGATGTCGATTTGGTCATTGAAGATCTGACTGCGCTTGCGGAAGCCGGCAGCATGCGTGCCGCATTTGCCGCGCCGCCGATTTCCGGCGAAAAGCCCGAGGGCAAATTCAGCGGGCGGCAAATCATTGCGGTGCGTAGCGCCCTGCATGTTCCAAAGAACACGGCCGAGCCGAGCCCTTTTGTGGCGCGCGTTCAAGAGATCGCCGGACGACTGGCCCGCGCCCAGGCCGAATTCGAGCACCTGCAGCAGGAACGGCAAAAACTGGCCAAGACCATTCCCGATCCGGTTCTGCGTACGACTTCGCTTGTGGAAAAAGTCGACGAGCGCATTCGCGATGCCCTGGCCACCACGGAACTGCTCTTTGACATTCAGACTCGCGTCCAATCGCGGCTGGCCGAGGTCGAAAAGCAAATCGCCGATCTGCAAATCGCGCTCGCCGCCGCCGAGCTGGCAGCGAGCCAAGCGCAATCTCGTCCGGGCACTGCGCAGCCCACTCGCTTGGCCACCATCAGCCTTGGCGGCAGCGGTCCGCTGTCGGGCTTGACGCTAAGCTATATGGTACCGGCGGCGCGTTTTTGGCCGCTTTATACGCTGCGCCTTACCGAAAACCGAGACGGTAGCAAAGAGGGCGGAAGGCGTGCCACTTGGATGATCGAGGCGCTGGTTGCGCAATGTTCCGGAGAAGACTGGCGCGGCGTTCGCTTGGCGCTGTCTACTGCCGATCTGCTGCTTGATGCGCGCTTGCCCGAGCTGCCCTCGCTACGCATCGGCCGAGCGCAGCCGCCGCCGCGGCGCGGCTATAGGCCACCGCCGGCAGGGCTTGACGAATTGTTCGCAGGCTACGACCGCGCTTTTCGAGAGGTCACCAGCACCAATGTGCCGATTCCCGAGCCGCATACCGAGGCTGCACCAACGCAAGGAGGGGCGCAGGATGTTCTAGAGAACACCGCCCCAGAACAAGCGATCCTGACTGGAGGCGTGTTTGACTTGCGCCAGCAAGCCATGCCGCCCCCTTTGGCAGGAGCCAAAGGTCGATCTTTGGCCCCACCGGCCAAATCCGCCAGATCTACGCCGCCTCCCGCGTCCACGACCCTGGCCGGATTTGCCGCTGCCAGTATGCCGCCACCGGCGCCGCCCTCTTTCATGCCCGCTCCAGCGCCTGGGGCCGCGGAGCCGCAACGGGCGCGCCGTGCATCTCGCGAACTCGTGCAGCGCAGCGGTGGCACCACCATTTTCGAACCCAGCCGACTGTCCAGCACCCTATCCGAAGGCGGCGGCTATGGCGGCGCCCCCGCTGACTTAGAGGATGACAGCGCCGCGGCCCCGGCCTATGAACCACCGGACAACTGGCTGGATTTTGATCGCCTCATTCTTTGCGGACCGGAACACCGGGCGCGGCGCGGGCGCTTGATGCGCATCAGCGAAAGCGCCAGCCTGACCACAAGCCGCCAGGCCAGCGAGCAAATCGAAAGCCTGCGGCCGGCCGAAGGCCTTTCCGATCCGCTGACCTCGCGCGGGCACTTCGATCATCGTTATGAAGCCGACGGGCTGTTTTTGGTGCCATCCGATGGCCTGGCCCATCGCGTGGTCATCAGCAGCGCCGAGACCGTTCCGGCGCTGCGGCTTTTGACCGTGCCGCGCGAACGGCCTGAAGTGTATCGCGAAGCCGAGCTCAAAAATCCCTGCGAAGTTCCCCTTTTGGCCGGCCCTGTGGACGTCTATTTGGAAGGCAGCCTGCTGACCACCGCGATCATTTCCGCCATCGATCGCGGCGGCGCGCTGCATGTCGGCATGGGAGTTGAAGAACGGGTGCGCGTCGCGCGAAATGTCCGCAGCGATGAAGAAGTCGTCGGCCTGCTCGGCGGCTCCACCCAAATGACCCACCACGTCAGCATCGAGCTGAGCTCGGCGCTTTTTCAGCAGTGCGTCATCGAGGTCTTCGAATCGCTGCCGGTCAGCGACGACAAATCCGTCACCGTCGAGCTTTTCAGTGCCCGCCCAGAGCCCAAGGAATACACTCAGGCCGAACGCGGCGCGCCGATTCGCGGCGGGCTCATCTGGCGGCTGCTTCTGCCAGCCGGGGGCAAAGCCAAAATTGAATACCAATACCGCGTTCTATTTCCGGCTCGAACCGAGATCGTGGGAGGAAATCGTCGTGATTCATAACGACTCGCTTGCGCAAAAGGCCACTTCGAGCTCCGGTGAAAATAACGTCGCCAGCTCTGTCATTCGCGTGACCTTGTTCGAGGATCGCGCGGAAGTCTTGCGCCGAGCGCGCTGTCAGGTACCAGCCGGCGTGTCCTGGGTACGGCTTTTGGGCATTTCAACCATGGTTTCCGATCCCAGTGTCCTGCCCAGCGTATCCGGAGGTCCGGCCCGGCTGCTTGCCAGCCGCGTGGTTCGTCAGGTGCGCGAAGTGCCGGTTCACGCCGAAGCCGACGTCAAAAGTGCCGAAGCCGATTGCCATAGCGCCATCGCTCGCCGCCTTTTTGCCGAACGCGCTCTAGAAGCGCAAAATGCCCAAGCGACGCGTACCGCGCAGCTTTTAGATGGCTGGATCACCGCGCTGCAGCGCGTCCCGCGGGCAGCCAGCGCCGGTCTTAGCGCCTGGCGCAACGCCTATAGCGACCTGTCTGCAGCCGCGCAAAAGGCCCTAGATGGGGTCGCCGCCGCCAAGGCCGAGCTGCACGCCGCACAGCTTGACGAGGCGCGCGCCAACTTGCGCCGGCAGCAGTCGCGCCAAACCCAACCGCGCTTCGAAGCAGCCATCGAGCTGCAAATCGAAGCCAGCGCCAAAACCGAGCTGGCCGTCGAAGTCAGCTACCGCACGGCCTGCGCGCTGTGGCGCCCCGAACATCTTTGCCGCCTTTTGGATCGCGAAACGCAACTGGCCATCACCACCTGGGCCACTGTTTGGCAACGCACCGGAGAGGACTGGTCCAGCGTCAAGCTGCGCTTTTCCACAGCGCGCCCGGCGCAGGTGGCCACGCCGCCGCTTTTGCAGGAGGACAACCTGCGCCTGCGCCGCAAGACGGAAAGCGAAAAACGCAATCTGGTCGTCGAGGTGCGTGAACAAGCGATCGCCGTCGCTGGCCTAGGTCGAGGCGTCACCGCCATCGAAGAAATGCCCGGAGTCGATGACGGTGGCGAACCGCTGCTATTTGAAGCGCTGCATCCAACTTCTGTTCCTTCTAACGGACAACCTGTGCGCGTCGAAATCGCCAGTCTGACCCTGCCCTGTCAGATCGATCGAGTGGCCTATCCCGAACGCAGCGCCGCCATTCATCTGCGTGCCACCGCAACGTTAATCGGACCGACTCCGCTTTTGGCCGGTCCGGTGCAAGTCGTCCGCGGCAATGAACTGTGCGGTCGCGGTCGCGTCGGCTATGTCGGTCGCGGCGAACCATTTGAAATCGGCTTCGGCGTGGATGACGGTCTGCGCGTCCGCCGGCACATCGAGGAATCGCGCGAAACCACGCCAGTCGTCGGCACGCAGAAAGTCGCCCGCACCATCAAGCTTTACGTCAGCAATTTAAGCGGCGAACGCCGCAAGCTTTTGCTAAGCGAGCGCATTCCGGTCAGCGAACTGCGCGAAGTTGAAGTCATCGTCGGTCATTCTAGCGGCATGCGCTATGACCCCAAAGACGGCTACGCCCACTTCGAACTGGATCTCGAAGGCCGCGCCACTCGCGAGCTGCAGCTTGGCTATCGCATCGAAGCCGCGTCCAAAGTGATACTTCCGTCTGTGTAAAGCGTGCCGCCGAAGCTTGCAAGGCCGCGGCGTTTCTTGCTCAGCGCATCACAGCCCAAAAGTCTTGCGCGGCAAAAATTGGCCGCGACCGCTGCGACCGCAAAAAACCGCGTTCTTGTCGTTTGAATCGCTGCGATCCACGATGAGCTCGCCGCGCGCAAACACGTAACGCGGGGCGCCGGTGACCGTCTTGTCGGGATAAGCGGCGTAATCGACGCGCATGTGCAGATTCTCTAGCGACAGAGTAAACCGCCGCTTGGGATCCCAAACCACCACGTCGGCATCGGCGCCAATGCTAAGCGAACCCTTGCGCGGATACAGCCCAAAGATTTTGGCCGGCGCGGTGCTCGTGATCTCGACAAAACGATTCAGGGACAGCTTTCCCTGATTGACTGCCTCGTGCATCAAAAACATGCGCGTCTCGATGCCGGGCATGCCGTTTGGAATTTTGGCGTAGCTTTGCCGGCCCATCTCTTTTTGATCTTTCATGCAAAACGGGCAGTGATCCGTCGAGACCACTTGCAAATCGTAATTGCGCAGACCGCGCCATAGATGCTCGTGGTGATGTTTGGGGCGCAGCGGCGGCGTGCAAACGTACTTGGCCCCTTGAAACTCGTCTTCGGGCGTACCGCGCAGCGCTTCCTCGTCCAAAAACAAATACTGCGGGCAGGTTTCGGCATAGGCGGCAAGGCCACGATCGCGGGCTTCCATCACCCGGTCCAGCGCCCGCTGCGCCGATAGATGCACGATGTAGACCGGAACATGGGCCATTTCGGCCAGCGCAATGGCCCGCTCGGTTCCAGTGGCCTCGGCGGCTTCGGGACGGGTCAGCGCATGATAAATCGGCGCGGTATGGCCTTTTTCCAGAGCGCGCTCGACCAGCACATCGATGGGCAAGCCGGTCTCGGCATGCATGCAAATCAGGGCGCCAATCTCGCCGGCCCGCAGCATGCAGCGAAAAATCGACTGATCATCGAGCAGCAAAACTCCCGGATAGGCCATAAACAGCTTAAAGCTCGTCACCCCTTCGCGGACGATGTCCGCCATCTCATGCAGGCAGGCCGCCGGAGCATCGGTCATGATCATATGAAAGGCATAGTCGATGGCCGCTTTGCCCTCGGCCTTGCCGTGCCAGGTATCTAGGGCCTGCCGCAGCGTGCCGCCTTTTTGCTGAATGGCAAAATCGATCAGACAGGTCGTGCCGCCAAAAGCCGCGGCGCGGGTGCCGGTGGCAAAATCATCCGACGATGTGGTACCGCCAAAAGGCATGTCCAGATGAGTGTGCGCGTCAATGCCCCCGGGCAGGACATAACAGCCGCGCGCGTCAAAGACCCGCACATCGCTTGGAAGCGCGCCGCCGCCGAGAAAAGAAGGAGCCTTTTCGCCTTGGCCGGCTCGCGCAATCGCCACGATGCGCTCCTCCTCAATCCACAGATCTGCGACGAAGGTGTCAGAAGCTGTAACCAGAGTGCCGTTTTTGATCAGCGTCAGCATGGCGGGAAAGTTATCACCCCGCGCCGACCTTGGGCGTATCAAAAAGGCTTATACACTTAGGCGAGCGGCGCTTTGCGCCACCTCGCTGCCCAGTTGGTGCAGACGCTGCGCCAGCGCTTGGTCAGAAATTTGGCCGTCTTTGTCAAAAGCCTGCCAAGCGCGATCCAGCGGCACCGACAGCGGCAAGGTCCAGCCGCGCAGGGCGCGAACCACAAAGTCCATCGTATTGATGGCTTGCAGCCCCTGCAATCCCCCCGCCGTGCTGATAAGGCCCACTACTTTGTTGGTCAAATAGGCAGGGGTGTGCTGGTTCAAAAGCTCCAGCCAATCGAGGGCATTTTTGAAGGCGCCGCTAATGCTGCCGTGGTAGACCGGGCTGCTAAAAATAAGCCCCTGGGCCGCAGCCACCGTCTCGACAAACTGCTGCACCGCCGGCGTCGGCGGCGTTTCAGGGATGTACATCGGCAGATCGAGAAGGCGTATGTCCAAAAGCTCTGCCGTTGCCCCCGCCGCCACCGCTCCATCTAGCGCCAGGCGCAGCGTCAGCAGACTGGCCGAACCGGGTTTTAGCGAGCCGCCAAGCCCTACCACTTTGACCGATTTCATATGCTCCTTAGCCAATCAGACCCATCCTTCCGGCGCAATACTTCAATCGTTTGGACGCGTATGATGAGCAAGTGAGCGCTTGCCAATCGCGCTTTTGGCGCGTCTTTTGGTTGTTTTCGCCGCGCGAAGATTTGCTGGCCTTTGCCGTGCCAGCGCTTTTTGCCATCGTCACCGCTTTTTATCTCGAGGCTCGCAGCTGGCTTTTTGAATCCATCGAACCTTTTTTCTGGCTGTTTTGCGTCGTGCTTATCGACGTCGCCCACGTCTACGCGACGATGTATCGCGTCTACGCCCATCCGGCCGAGCTGCGCCGCCGCTGGCAACTGTATTTGGCCGTGCCACTTGCCACCTACGCCGCTTCAGTCGCGCTTTATGTACATTCAGAGCTGCTGTTTTGGCGAGTTTTGGCCTACGTCGCCGTCTTTCATTTCATTCGCCAGCAATACGGCTGGATCGCGCTTTGCGGTCGCAAAGAAGGCCTGTCGGTTTTCGATCGGCGCCTGGACGCGCTTGCCGTTTACGCCGGGACGCTGTATCCGCTTTTTTATTGGCACACCCATCTGCCCCGCCGCTTTGCTTGGTTTTTGGCCGGCGATTTTCTGTTTCCGGCGCCCCTTGCGCATTTTGCGCCTTGGCTCGACCGGCTTTTGGGCGCCGCTTGGGTGGTTGTGGGCGCGATTTGGTCTCTGCGCCAGCTTCAGCGTCTGCTAGGAACGGGCCACCTGCCGATCACGCGTTTGCTCATCATGATTTCCACCTGGACGACCTGGTATTTGGGAATCGTGTATTTCAATTCGGACGTGGCGTTTACCATCACGAACGTTCTGCCGCACGGCCTGCCCTATTTCGTTCTGCTGTATCGCTACCACGTGAGCAAGCGCAATGATTCACGATCAGCGAGCAAGCAGCCTTGGCGCTTCACCGTGCCTTATGCAGCGCTCGGGCTTTTTTACCTGCCGCTCGTCCTTTTGGCATTTGCCGAAGAAGGCGTCTGGGATCGGCTGGTCTGGCATGAACACGGCATGTTATTTCCCGGCCCCGCGATGTTTGTTTCCAAGCTGAGCTTGTGCTTTTTGGTCCCGCTTTTGGCTTTGCCGCAGGCCACTCACTATCTTTTGGATGCTTGGATTTGGAAGGTCGGACCGAAGAACCCGGATCTGCGCCGCCATCTGCGACTATGATAGGCGGTCGTCGCTGGAGGCTAGAGCGCTTAAATTATGCAAATACAACATTTTTTCGATAGCGAAACCGGCTCGCTGACTTATGTGGTTTACGACGAACAAAGCAAAGACGCGGTCGTCATTGATCCGCTGCTCGACTTTGATGCGCTGGCCGTCAAAACGCGCACCTGTTCCATTGAAAAAGTCGCAGCGTTTTTGCGGCAGCAAAATCTCGTTCTGCACTATGTGCTGGAAACGCACGCGCACGCCGACCACCTAAGCGCTGCGCAGTATCTGGTTCGGCGCTTTTTTGCCAAGCTCGGCATCGGCAGCGGCATTGTCGAGGTGCAAAAAGTCTTTGCGCGGCTGTTTGATCTGGGTCCCGATTTTTTTTGCGACGGCCGGCAATTTGACCTGCTCATTGCCGATGGCGATGTGCTGCAGGCCGGCCGCTTGCGCATCGAGGCCTTGGCCACGCCCGGACATACTCCGGCCTGTCTCAGCTATCGCATCGCGGACGCCATTTTTGTCGGCGATGCTTTGTTTATCGAAGACTACGGCACCGGACGCTGCGATTTTCCCGGAGGCGACGCCGAAAAGTTGTTTGATTCGATCCAAAATCGGCTGTACGTCCTGCCCGAAGCCACGCGCGTTTTTGTCGGCCACGACTATCAGCCCGGCGGCCGTCCGTTGCGCTGTGAGACCAGCATTTTGGCCTCGCGACAGCACAATGTGCATCTTGGGCAGCACACCCGGCGCGAAGATTTTCTGCGCTTTCGTCAATCGCGAGACGCGACCTTAAGCCCGCCGCGGCTTTTTTACCAAAGTCTGCAGGTGAATATCGCCGGCGGCCGTTTGCCCGCCCCGCACGTCGGCGGGCAGCGTTATCTACGGCTGCCGCTTAATGCCTACACGGGGACAGCCGACGATGGCTCTAGCGCTGACGAATGCCGCCCGCCGCGAGCCGCGCATGACTAAGTCCCCAAGCGAAGTGCTTTTTGCCGAGGATGTGCACAAGCGTTTTGGGACGAAAAAGGCCCAAGAGCACGTCCTGCGCGGCGCGACACTGCGCGTCACCGAGGGCGAATTCGTGGCCTTGGTCGGACAGTCGGGCTCGGGCAAATCCACGCTGCTTTCGATTTTGGGCGGACTCGATCGCGAATATTTGGGCCAAGTGCGCGTCTTTGCGCAAAACCTGGCCAGTTTGTCCGATCGCGCGCTCAGCCATTTGCGCAACCGGCAAATCGGCTTTGTGTTTCAAGCCTTTCATCTGCTCGATCATCAAAGCTGTTTGGAAAACGTACTGCTGCCTAACGCATTTGCCGAATCGCCGCTGCCGCCCGCGGCCGCAACGGAACGTGCGCGTGAGGCCCTACACCGCGTTGGACTGGTCGATCGAGCGCGTTCTTATCCGACCGAGCTATCCGGCGGCCAGCGGCAGCGCATTGCCATTGCTCGCGCTCTTTATTTTCGCCCGCGGCTGCTTTTGTGTGACGAACCGACCGGCAACTTGGACGTACAGACCGGCCAGCGCATCATCGAACTTTTCGCCGATCTAAGTCGCCAGGAAGGGCTGACGCTGCTCTTAGTCACCCACGAACCGCGCGTCGCGGAGGTGGCGCAGCGGATTTTGCGCATGGAGAACGGGCGCGCGGTGTCTGCGACGCTGGACGATTTGCGCCTGACGCAGAACTCGGAAATGGTCCAAAGCGTACCGCCCGCGCCGGAGACACAGCCATGAAGACCCGTACTTTGGGCCTGTGGGTGCTTAAAAGCCTGGCCCGCGCACCGCGGCCCTTTTTGCTGTCGGTATTCGGAATCACCGTCGGCATTGCCGCTTTCAGCTTCTTTTTGGCCTTGTCGCAGGGAATGCAGCGCCGAGTTTTGTCGCGCATCTTTCCCGCCGATCGCATCGAAGTCGTACCGGCACGCACTTCGCTAGACGCTGGAGCGATGGGGGCGCTCGATACGCTTGGCAGCCTGCTTGGCAGCGGACCGCGCCCGCTAGACGAAGCGGCCATTGCCAGCCTGCGCAGCCACCCCGACGTGCTGGCGGTTTTTGCGCGCATGAAAGCGGCATTTCCGCTGCGCGGCTGGGGGGGCGAAAAGCTGCTGGGCCGCACGGTGTATATGGAACTGATTCTAGACGGCATCGATCCGCAGGCCGTCTCCGACGCCACCTCCCCGATTGCTTTTGCCGATCAGCAAAATTCGCAAAATCCTTTTTGTACCGAGGACAAAAACTGCCCGGTGGGAATGTTCTGTTCCTGGGACAAAAACCAGTGCGAGCCGCCGGTGCCCGTGCTCGTCTCGCCGTTTTTGCTGGAGCTTTATAACGGCTCGCTGGCCAAAACCCACGGCCTGCCGCGCCTAACGGGGTTTTTGCTGAATCAACTGCGCGGCATGACCATCACCGCGGAACTCGGCCGGTCCTTTGTGTCGCGCGGACTTAGCGCGGGTCAGGCGCGTCAGCGTCACCTTATGCTCGTGGGGGTCAGCGACCGCGCCATGCCCATCGGCCTGACCGTGCCCTTGCCCTATGTAAAACGCTGGAATGCCGAATACGCCAGCGCCAAAGCCGGCCAAGAGTACTCTAGCCTCAGCGTCCAGATGAAACCGGGACGAAGTTCCACGCCCGTGGTCGAGCTGGCCCGCAAACTCGGCTACGCCATTTTAGACACTGGCGCCGAACAAGCCGGTTTGGCGGTGACGCTGATGACCGCCCTGTTCGTGCTGGTTTCGCTTTCGACACTGCTCGTCGCCGCCGGTAGCATCGCCCATACTTTTTTTCGCGCCATCAGCGAGCGGCGCCACGAACTTGGCGTAATGCGCGCCGTCGGGGCCACAAAGCGCGATATTTTTCTTTTGCTGCTCAGCGAAGCGGCGCTCATCGGCTTATGCGGCGGCGGACTTGGGCTTTTTTTGGCGCGCAGTGCCGCGCTTGGCATCGACTTTTTATCGCGTACCGCGTTGCCAGAGTTTCCGTTCAAGCCGCCTAGCTATTTCTGGTTCTCGATGGAGATTGTCGGCTTGGCAATCGGCTTCTCGCTGCTAACTTGCCTGCTCGGAGCGCTGTGGCCGGCACGCGCCGCCGCCCGACTTTCGCCCGCCGTCGCCCTATCTTCCAATCGCTAAGCGACAAGCTACATATCGGCAGCCGCATCGCTTGGGCCCATGTCCATGGTCGTCCGGCTTATATCGGCGGGGCGTAAGTCCATGGTGTAGGGGCAGGCTTCGCTGCTCCCCCGCAGATGACAATAGCCGTCGGTGCGACATTCATACTCGTCGGGACACAGCGGAGCCCCCACCGTATTGTGGTTACAGATGTACGAACATGCCGGCAAAGACGGATTAAAGCAGCGGGGCAAAAACAAAAGCCCGCCGACCACAACCCCAAAAGAACTCAGCGAAACCACCAGCCGCCGATAGAAACGCGACTTATAGGGTGAGCTTTTCATCATCAAAAACTCCCGCCGACGCCCAATGAAATGCTGCTGCCGGCGATAGACAATGTGGGCCTGGCAACTGTCGCCAAGCGGCTTTTTTCGGCTTTCGCCTGTTTGACATAATCAACGACAAACAGCGCCGCTCCGGTGACCGCGGCGGCTCCGGCAACGCTTAAAAGCCCAATGCTGGCGGCATTATAGGCGTGCCCTTCATCCATCAGCGTTTGATAGGCATCGCGCTGATTCTCGTCATAAATCGGTGGCTGATTGTTGACGGTTAATGAAGTTCGGCGCTGTAGCTCATCGGCGCGGTTTTGCGCCCCAAGCCCCATGATCGCCCCAGCAGTGGCCAGGGCCACGGCGACGGCGACGCTAATCCACGCCGCGGTGCGCAAGCGCGAAGAACCGGGCACAGACGGCTTGGCCGCGACCGCATCCGGCGCAGCGGGCGCCGGCACGGTTTTAGTTTCTGGCGGTGCAGTTTTAGCTTCTGGCGGTACGGCTTTTTCCGCGGCGGCGGCGGCCGGGGCGCCATCGGGTGCAGCTTTGGCGGTTGCCGAAGTTGCCGAAGTTGCGGCCTCCAGCGTTTTGATGCGCGATTCGATTTCGCTGCGATCGGCGCTGGGCTCGGCGGATTGTTCTTTTAAATAGGCGCGATATGCCAAAAGCGCCTTGGCCGGCTCGTCACCCCGCTGCCAGGATTCGCCGATGTTCAGCAGCAAAGCCGGATCTTTGGTGATGTCAAAAGCCGCCTGATATTCCTGCGCCGCCCGTTTGTATTGAGCTTGCGCAAAAGCCTCCTGCGCCGCCGCGAAGTGCTGTCCCGCGGCTGCGAAATCCTGCGCATGCCCCAAGCGGGCGAAAGACAAAAAAAGCACCAAGCAAAGTCCTAGTTCAACAAATCGCCGCGCTTTTCGGCGTTTTTTCAAGCGCTGCCAAAAGTTGAAGCTGGCCTTCGAGACTGGCCAGAAATCAAGCCGCTTTTTGGGGCTGCCGCACATGCCAGGCGTTATACGCGGCGCCTCTGTCCCTGTAAATAGCGCTTGCGCCGCTGTGGACCTCACTATAATCCCCCTTCCATGGCCACACAGACGAGTACGCCCGCGCCTTCCAAAAAGAAGCTCGACCGCCTTCGCAACATCGGCATCATCGCGCATATCGACGCCGGAAAAACCACGGTGACCGAGCGCTTTTTGTATTACTCCGGCCGCATCCACAAGATCGGCGAAGTTCACGAGGGCTTGACCCAAATGGACTGGATGCCCGAAGAGCGCAAACGCGGCATTACCATCACCGCGGCGGCAACTTCGTTTAGCTGGCGCAATCACGAGATGCACCTCATCGACACCCCCGGACACGTCGATTTCACCATCGAGGTTGAACGCAGCCTGCGCGTGCTCGATGGAGCGGTTGTGGTGCTGTCGGCGGTGGACGGCGTCGAACCGCAGACCGAGACGGTCTGGCGCCAAGCCGACAAGTTCGCCGTGCCGCGCATTGCCTTTGTGAACAAGATGGATCGCGTCGGCAGCAACTTCGAGTCGGTGGTCGATAGCATTCGCCGCGTGATGTCCGCCAATCCGATTCCAATTCAAGAACCGATTGGCGCCGAAGATACCTTCAGCGGCATCTATGACCTGATTGCCGAAAAGCGCATCGATTTTACCGGCGAAGAAGACGATCCGCCCGAGATTAGCGATTTTAGCGATGCCGATCGGGCCATCGTTGGCCCGGCCCGCGAACGCATGATCGAACGCATCGCCGAATCCGACGATCAATTGGCCGAACTTTATCTGCAGGGTTTGCCGATCGACGAGCCCACGCTGCGCGCGGCCCTGCGCCGCGTGACCCTTGGCAACAAGGGGGTCCCAGTGCTGTGCGGCGCGGCCCTGCGCAATCGCGGCATTCAGCCGCTTTTGGACGCCGTGGTCGATTTTCTGCCTGCCCCCAGCGACATTCCGCCGCTCGTCGGACAAAATCCCCGCACCGGCGAACCTGAAGAGCGCGCCCCCGATGACAAGTCGCCGCTGTGCGCCATGGCCTTCAAAGTCGCGATGGTCGAGGGTCGCAAGGCGGTCTACATTCGCATTTACTCCGGCGTCCTCAAAGCCGGAGACGACGTCTGGAATCCGCGGCTAGGGCCTCCAAACAAAGACAAAAGCCGCGACAAAGATCAGCGTCCTCTTGGCCGCTTGGAAAAAGTCGCGCGACTGTTTAGCGTCCACGCCGACAATCGCGAAAAAATCGATGAGGCCCGCACCGGCTCGATCGTCCTTGGCGTTGGTCTGAAGGACACCGCCACCGGCGATACTTTGTGCGATCCGCGCGCCCCGATTGCGCTAGAGCGCATCGATACCTATCAACCGGTGATTTCGCAAGCCATCGAAGCGGCAACGAGCGCCGATGCCGAAAAAATGCAGGCCGCGCTTAGCAAGATGTCCGATGAAGATCCGACGTTTCAAGTGCGCGATGATGCGGAAACCGGACAGACCTTGGTCTCGGGCATGGGAGAGCTGCACCTTGAAATCAAACGCGACCTGCTCGATCGAGAATACGGCGTGCAGGCGCGCATGGGTCGGCCGCAGGTCGTCTATCGCGAGACGGTTTTAGGCACCGGCGAAGGCGAGCATCACTTTGAACGCACGGCCGATGAAGGGCTGCTTTTTGGCCGGGCCACGGTACGCGTCTCGGCCCGGCCGCGCGGCAGTGGCTCGGTGGTCAAAAATGCCGTGCCGCCGCCCCCGCCGGACATGCCGCCGCCGCTGACCCGCGCCCTGCCGGGTTGCGTCGAAGCAGCGCTAAGCGGCGTCCGCGAAGCCATGGGTTCAGGCCCGCAAGGCAACAAATTAGAAGATATTGAAGCGACGCTTATCGCCGTCGAACCCAAACTGCCGTCAGAAGTTGCCTCGGACGTGGGCTGGCGCATCGCTGGCTCGCGCGCGCTTATAAAAGCCTGCGAAGCCGCCGGAGGCGCCCTTTTGGAACCGATCATGCACCTAGAAGTTGTGGTGCCTGACGAATTCGTCGGCGAAGTGCTAGGCGATCTGAATCAGCGGCGCGCGCAAATTCTGGATGTAGGCATGCGCGGCAACCGTCGCTGCATCATTGCCGAATTGCCGCTGCGAGCGCTTTTTGGCTATTCGACCGCCGTCCGCTCAGCCACCGAAGGCCGCGCCGACTTCATCATGTCCTTTGCCAAATACGACACCTGGACCTGAAGTTCACAGCGTGATGTTTAGTTGCCCGCAGGCTTGCCGCAAAGCGCTTCGCACTTGTTCCAAGTGCTCAAGGGCCAGCTCATC
Organism: uncultured Myxococcales bacterium; assembly: GCA_964460115.1. Taxonomy (GTDB): domain Bacteria; phylum Myxococcota_A; class Polyangia; order Palsa-1104; family JAEUJZ01; genus JAEUJZ01. The sequence continues at coordinate 27,947 of CAYWPR010000049.1, read as the reverse complement.
GCCAGCAGCACGCAGCGCGGCGCGTATATCGGCCAGGCCATCGCTGACCGTGGTTAGAAATTCAACCACTTGCGACGATGGCTTGGGGGTTGCGTTATTGCTACGGGCCAGCACCTCGCGCAGCGAGTCGCGCTCGCGCTCGGTGTCGCGCAGTTGACGCAGCGCTGATTCCAGTTCGGCGCGATGCGTCTCCAGCCGTTTGTCGTCATGTACCGCCCCGACTGGGCGACGGCGAGCTTCAGACTCAAGCTGCTCGATGCGGCGTTTGGCGCGCTCTAGCTCATCGCTTGGTCCCTTGGACGCATCTGGCGTCATCTTTTTTTCCAGGGCGTCAAGCTCGTCTGTCAACTGACGTACTTCGGCTTCAAGCGCGATGACGCGAGCCGCCGAAGCGGAATCCGCACCGGCTGCGGCCAAAGGGGCGCGGGCCGCGGCCTGGGCCTCAAGCTCTGCAACTTTAGCCCGCAGCCGATCGCGTTCTTGCTCGGTGCTGCGCCCAGCGTCGCTGCTGCCGCCGCCACCGCCACCCCCTTTGCGGCGCAGCTCCGACTCTAGCTGCTCGATGCGCCGCTGCAGCCGCTCCTGCGCGTCATGATCGCCGCGGGCATTCATTTCCTCGAGCATGCGCATGGCTTCATCGGCTTTGCGCTGGCGTTCGGCGACATTGCGCAATGCGTCTTCGGCCTTGCGCTGCGTTTCCACCAGTTTGCGCGTGGCTTCCTCGGCCTTGCGCGCGGCTTCCTCAGACTTGCGTTGCGCTTCTTCGCCGCGGCGCACCGCCTCATCGGCCTTGCGAGTCTCCTCTGCGGCTGTGCGCTGTGCGGCTTCGACTTTGGTCAGAGATTCAGCCACTTTGCGCTCGGCCTCGGCGCGCTCTTTTTCTACATCCGTACGGCGTTGGCGCTCGGCGTCCAGCTCGCTGCGCAAATGCGCCAATTCATTCGATCGTGAGGACGGTGCAGCAGGCCCGGCGCTGACGTCGGGAAAGCCCAAGCTCACCGGCGCCGCGGGTGGCCCCGTGAGCACATTCGCTGGCAAAGGGGGAGGTCCTCCGGTGCCCGATGCGCGCAGCGCTGACGTTGGATCGCTGACCGCTGCTTTGCTGCTTTGTCCCGCCCCAGCGGACATCGGAGCGATGTTTCCCGAAAGGCTGCCGACGGCCGTGCGGTTTACATCCTCAAGCTCAAAGCGCACTTCCAAGTGCCCGCAACGAAACATATCCCCGGGTCGCAGCTTATAGCGCTGCACCCGTTCAGCACCGACGAACACCCCGTTGGCACTGCCATTGTCTTCAACCCAGTACCCACCATCGAAGATGACGCGCGCGTGGCGGCGCGAAACCAATCCGTCTTGGGTTTGAATCTGGCAATCATTGGCGCGACCGATCAGAAGAGGGTCGGAACCAAGCTCTACAGATCCCTTGATTCCGGCACTGTCTTGGTAAACGAGCTTCGGCATGGTCAGGGCTTTCCCAGCTTTGAAATTACCATGGCCTCGGCTCTATAGGAAAGTGATGCGCTGTGGCCAGAGATCGCCACCCGGGTCTGTGCTATATAGGCGCCCTACACATGGGACTTTGCGCCGAGAATAAGCAGGCGCTCGACACCGCACTAGGCGGCCAGGGAGAACTGCGTTTTGATGAACCGCTGGCGCGGCATACTACGCTGCGCATTGGCGGCCTGGCCGATGCCTGGGCGGCCCCCAAAACGATCGCCGCTTTGCAGCGGCTGCGCCAAGTTTGCCAAGCGCTAAATCTGCCCTGCGCAGCTCTCGGAGCGGGGAGCAATCTGCTTATACGCGACGGCGGATTGCGCGGCCTTGTACTGTCCAGCGATGGGTTGCGCCGTCTGGAATTTTTGCCGACTCCGTCCGAGCCCGAGCTAAGCCCGCCCGGCAGCTGCGAAGTGTATGTAGAGGCCGGCGTCACCACGGGCAAATTGCTCCTAGAGGCCACGCGCCGCGAGCTTGGCGGCGTCGAGTTTCTGGGCGGTGTGCCCGGTTCCATCGGCGGCGGTCTCATCATGAACGCCGGCACGTATCTAGGCGAATTCAAAGACGTCACCATTCAAGTAGACAGTGTCAATGCCGCTGGCGAGCTGCGTGTGTGGCCGGCCGCGGAGTGCGGTTTTGTCTACCGTGGCTCGGCCATTTCACGCGACGAATTTATCGTCGCCGGCCGGCTGCGCTTGCCGACCCGGCCGCGTGCCCTTATCGAAGAAGCGGTGCGGGCATTGCGGGATCGCCGTCGCGCGCGCGAGCCGCACGGCGTTCCCAATGCCGGCAGTTTTTTTAAAAACCCCCCCGGCGACTATGCCGGCCGGCTCATCGAAGCCGCCGGCCTCAAAGGCACACGCATCGGCGGTGCCGAGGTCGCGCAAGTCCATGCCAACTGGATCGTCAATGTCGGTCAAGCCCGCGCTACCGATGTTTTGTGCCTGATCGATAAGGTGCGCGACACCGTTTGCGAAAAATTCGGCATCCGTTTAGAACTTGAGGTTCGAATCCTCGGAGAGGATCTATGAAGCGCGTCGGCGTCATCTTTGGAGGTCCCTCTGCCGAGCGTGAGGTCTCGTTGCAATCCGGACAGCGCGTCTGCCAAACGCTGCGCAGCCTCGGCCATGAAGTAGTGGCCATCGACTGGACCGGGTCCGCGCACAACCTTTGGCAGGAATTGCAGGAGCAAGCCGTCGCCGTGGCCTTTTTGGCCCTGCACGGCACCTATGGCGAGGACGGCTGCGTACAGGGTGTGCTTGAATGCTGCCGCATTCCCTATACCGGCTCTTCGGTGCTGGCCTCGGCGCTGGCCATGGACAAAGTAGCGGCGCGAAGGGTTTTTGATCAGGAATCCATCGAGTCGCCGCGCTGGTGCGTCTACCGCGGCGCCGCGGATGTGCTGCGCATCGGCTTGCCTTTGGTGGTCAAACCCTCGCGCGAGGGGTCTTCGGTGGGCATTTCCGTGGTCTGCGAATCGTCCGAGCTTGCTTCGGCGCTTGACAAGGCAGCTTCGCGGCACGGAGTGGTTTTGCTGGAAGAATACGTCCGCGGTCGTGAAATTCAGGTCGCGGTTCTTGACGGCGTGGTTCTGGGCGAAGTCGAAATTCGGCCGAAGACGAACTTTTATGATTACGCCGCCAAGTATGAGCGCAGCGACACCGCTTTTTTGGTGCCGGCGCCGCTTGGCGATGCCGAGCGCCAGCTTTGCCACGATCTGGCGCGGCGGGCCCATTTGGCCCTGGGTTGCAGCGGCGTCACCCGCACCGATCTTCTGCTGGCGCCAAGTGGGCGCGCCGTCTGCCTGGAAGTAGATACCCTGCCGGGCTTGACCATGCGCAGCCTGGTACCCATGATCGCTGCCGCTTCTGGCCTAGATTTTCCAACGCTATGCCAGCGCATTCTCGACGGCGCAGCGCTAAAAGCCTAAATGATGGCTACATTCCGTTTTTAATTCACGGCGCCGTCGGCTTCTCCACAAATCCGAGCCTAGGCCCCGTGCCAAGCTCTCTGATTGAGATCTCATGTACTCCTCCTACAGCGCTCACTGCTTTTGTGCTATAAGCCGCGATTATGCATGAATTGAGACGAACTTGGCGGCTGGCGGCGCTTGGCATTGGCAGCGCGCTTTTGCTGCTGTTTTTTCCCGCTTGCAAGCAGGGACTTTCCGAGCGCTGCCAGGTCAATGACGACTGCGCCGACGGGTTGTTCTGTCAGCTAAGTTCCGGCACCCCCACCGCGGGTGGCATCTGCCTGTGTAACTCGGGCTCGACCGCGGACGAATGCATTGCTCAAGCCGGTGCGCTTCCTGTGGATATGGCCCATCCGCCGCAATCTATGGATATGAGCGCCAAAGATATGTAATTGGCAGTGCGTAGCGAGACATCCAAACTGGCCTCGCTCTTCGTCGCGCGTACCCATTACAGCCAAGACGGTTCGAAGCTGCCCTATCGCTTGCTGACCCCGCCCCCGCGCCGAACTGGGCTTTTGCCACTCGTCCTGTTTCTGCACGGCGCCGGAGAACGTGGCACCGACAATCGGGCGCAGCTTGGCAACGGCGCGGCAGAGCTTTTGGGCAATCCGCTTTCGCGGCGGCGTTTTCCCTGCTTTTACGTGTTGCCGCAGTGTCCACAAAATGCACGCTGGGTCGAGGTGGACTGGAGCGCCGACCGTCATACGATGCCGCCTCGGCCTTCGAAACCGCTCGAGCAAACGCAAGATTTATTGCGCACTTTGCTTGCCGAGCTAACTGTCGATCCGCATCGGCTCTACGTGGTTGGCATTTCGATGGGCGGCTATGGAGTTTGGGATCTGCTGAGCCGCAGCCCGGAACTTTTCGCCGGCGCGGTGCCCATTTGCGGCGGCGCAGATGAGACGCAAGCCGCGCGGCTCGGCAAAATTCCGATTTGGGCCTTTCATGGCGCCCTGGATTCGGTGGTCCCGGTTGAGCGGTCGCGCCGCATGATTGCGGAACTGCGCCGCCTTGCCGCCAGTCCCATCCCGCGCTATAGCGAGCTTGCTCACGTCGGTCACGCCGCCTGGACGGCTGCCTGGAACGAGCCGCAACTACTGCCTTGGCTCTTTGCGCAGCGTCGCGCCTGAGCTTATCTCAAAAGCTAAAGCGCGAAGTAAAGCGCTGCGGAACAAACTGCGGCAGCGGCAGCGGCGTCAACAATTCCCCCACCCCCGGCTTTAGCAGCGTCAAGACGTCCAGCTTTTGGCCGGTGCGATAAAAGTGCGAAAGAAACGCCCAGTCGGCATGCCAGAAGTCCGAGGCCCATCTATCGAGAAATTCGATTTGCACGGCCCGCAAAAGCCCTAGGCTATAGCGCGTGGCGTCGCGCTCATAGTGGTAGATAAGTTGCATCTCCTCGTCCGTCTTGGCAGTACCGGCGCCGCTGTTTTGGCCGATTTGCCGCCAAAGCTCCGAGATATTCCACTGCACGGTATGGCCAAACAAATGAATTAAAACAAATAAAGCCGACTCCACGTCCTGATCGTAGGCCACTTGAATGCTGGCCCCATCAAAGTCGCCAGTGTTGGCATCAGCGACGTCCGAGATGCGCACCGGAATGGCATACGTCTCTTCAATGAAACGATCGATTCGATTCCAGACTTCTTTGAACTCGCTGTGCGTCATTTTTGGACGCCTATTATGTTATACTACACGGTTACATGTCGGACCCCCAAAATCCGCCTGCGGTTTCAGCGTCGGCGCCGGATATAGCGAAAACGACCATCGAGTTCTCCAGCGATATGGCCGATGAGCTAACTGGCGAAAACTCCGCCGAGATCTCGATTGAGGAAACCCCTGAATTCTTGGATGAATCGCTTGTATCGGGGGAGACACCGACTGCGCTCGAACCGGCTCAAGACCTGTCCGGGCGGCAGCTCTCTCCGGCGGCCGAAGACGCGCAAATGCGAATGCCGCGATTGACTTTAGCGCCTCCGCCGCCGGCGATTCTGTCTACAGATTCACCATCGCCGCAAGTGCGGCTTGAACAACTGCTTGGCGACGGCAGCGGCCCGCTACGCAAAAGTCATCGCCCGACGGCAGCTCTCGACGAAATCGCCCAGATTCTCGGCAGCGAGCTGTCCGCCTGCGCGGCCGAAGGCAGCGATGGCGAAGAAATTCGCGAACTGGCGGTGCGGCTGGCATTGCTCGTCTGGGACGGCTATGGGCGTCCCGACGTGGCCCTGCCCTGGCTTCAAGAAAGCTATGGCTACATCGACCATCCGATTGCCACAGCACTGCGCCTTCAGGCAGCGCTAGATAGCCCGCAAGCGAGCGAAGCCTTGCTGACATTTTTGTCCAAGCAGGCGTTTTCGTCCCGCACGCAGCCCGAACCGCACGAGCAGGCCGGTCGCGCCGAAGTCGGTGAAATGCTGCTGTTTCGCGGTTCTTATGCCAACGCCGCCGAGCTTTTGGCCGAAGGCGGACAGGCCGCCGCGCGGCTGCAAGTTCTGGCGCTGGCCCTGCTTGGTCAGCGCCGTGAAGCCGCCACGCAATTGGCGGGTGCTGACAATGTCGGACGCGGCGATTTGCTCTGGGCCGCGCATCTTTATGATCAGACAAACGATGGGCAACCCAAAACGGCGGCTCTGCTCGGAGTGCTGGAACGGGCCTGTTTAGCGCCGCAGCATCTTCACGATCCGGACGCTTCGGCCTTACTCCTGGGTATAGAGCGGCTGCGCGGTCTGCGTTTTCGCGCCGGCAATCGCGATGCCTTGTTGCCGCTGTTCCGTCAGAAGCTCGGCTTGCTTGGCGGGCTTTTGGCGCTGGCCGAGTCGCAGACCGATTTGGTCATTTCGCCGACGCGGGCCCTGCGTCGTATCGAGCTACTAGCCACCGCGCTGCACCTGGCCGGACTTTTGGCCGAGCAAAGCAGCGATGAGGCCGATCTTGAAGCCAGCAAGCTTTATGATGCCGTGGCTGATTTCGTGGCGCGGCACAAAGAAGCGGCGGCGCCGCTTGGCCGCTGCCTGGCCCTGGCCGAAAGTGCGCGTTTACACGAACGCCGCGGCGACCGCGTTGAAGCCGCCGAGCGCTTTGAGGCCCTGGGGCTTTTGCTGCTCGATGCTGGAGCTTTTGGCGGGGCCAGCGAGCTCAATCAGCGCCTGGCGCAAACTGTCGATGCCGCCACCCGTTTCGATCTAACCGCGCAGGCGGCGGCATTGGCTTATCTTTTGCGGGCGGCAGAGCTTTTTACGCCCATGCCGTCTCAGGAACACAGCGACGCCGGCACCAAACGGGCAGCCGTGCTCTACAGCCGGCTGGCCGAGCTTGGAGCCAGCGATGAAGTGCTGGCGCTGCGTCGGCTTTACCTGCTTTTGCCAATGGGCGGTGAGGCCCATACCGAAGTCGTGGCGACCCTGGCGGCGCTGGCCGAAACTGCCGATCCGGCACACAGTCTGCGCTTTGCGGCACGAGCCGCGCGCGCCGCCGAAGTGCTGCATGTGCCGGTGGCCGATGTGCTAAGCCCGCGACTCCTGCATGCGCCGGAAGGTGCATCGGCGGAAGTCTGGATACTGGATATTGAAGCCCTGGCGCGGCGGGCGCGGCGGCATGGCGACCATCCGCATTTGGTACATCTGTATTCTTTGATGGGACGGCAGCTTCTTGGCAGTCCGCAGCGCAAGACCGATGCTCCGGTGCTGGCCGGGGTGGCCGCCGTCTATCAAAGCGTCGCGGTGGTTCTGCAAGCTGGGCTTATCGAGTCAGGGCACCAGAATGTCGAGCCCACTTCGCTGCAAGCGCTGGCCGAAGCCTATAGGCATCGACCAGGTGGCATTCTGATTGACGCAACGCGCATGCTGATTGCACAGCGCCATGTGCAAACCGAGCCTAGCGCTTTGGCCGCGGCCCTTTCCACGCTGCTAGAACGTACGCGCAGCCGCGAGACGCAAATTCAGCTTTACCGTCAGCTTGGTCACCATGCAGCGGAACATGGGAATAACCTGGCGTTGGCCGAACGCTGCTTTCACGAGGTGCTAGGCCGACGGCCTTTAGACGTCATGGCGCTTCATGCGCTGTCGCGAATTCTGCAACAGCGCGGTGAGACTGGGCAGGCGGTGGCACTTTTGCAACGGGCGGTAGATGCCGCCCTGCGTTTGCCGCCGACTGCCGCTGGCGGCAAAGCTCGGCCGCCGATTCTTAGCACTGGGCTTGCAGAACTCGATGAGCTTTTGGCCCAAGGCCACAGCCGACGCGAATCCGATCGCGAAATCGGAACGCAAGCGGCGGCGCTTTTATGCTGCGAGCTGGGCGCGCTTTACGAACAATTGGCCCAAAGCAAAAATGCGCCGGCAAGCGCCATCGAGCAAGCTGTGGCCTGTTACAGCGAAGCCTTGCGCCGCGACGAGCGCTGCCGCCCGGCCGCGCGGGCGCTGGTGGTGCTGTACCGCGCGCTGCAGCGCCCCGCAGAAATGCTTTCTGCCATGGAAGTGCTGTTGCCGCTTTTGCGCGACGACAGTCAGCGGCTGGCGCTGCTTTTGGCGATGGGTGAGACCGCGACGCAGCAATCTCTGCATGAAGTCGCGCTGCGCGCTTATAGCCAGGTGCTGGGTTTGCAGCCGGAACATCCGCTTGCGATTCAGCACTTGATTGGACTTTGCCGGCGCGCTGGACGCTATCGTCTGCTTGTCGAATCGCTCGGCAAGTCGCCGCGTAGCTTGATGGTTCTGGATGCGCTGCGCGAGGCTTATGAACAGCTTGGCGATTTGCCGGCGCAGGCGCGCGTCTATGAAGAGCAGCTTGAACAACTGCTTTCTGCCTCGAGCGCTCCTTTAGGTCTATCGCCTCAGGAACTGCGCGATGCCGCGGTAGCCTGTGCGCGTACCCTCGGTCTACTTTACCAGCGTCTGGAACAGCCCGATAACGCCGCGCGCATCTGGGAGCGGCTTTACGACCTTGCGCCCGAAGAGCTGCGCAATGACGTATCGGTCCTGCTTTTGCTTGAGCGGCGCTATGGCCAAGCCGGCCGCCACGCCGAGCAGGCGGCGCTGCTTAGCCGCGCCCTGGAACAGTTGCAAAGCATGCAAACTTTGCATCCTGATGACGCCGAGCTGCGTGAACGCCGACGGGAAGCGCTACAGCGGCTCGGAGAGACACAGCGCGACTTTTTAAACGCCCCGGCCCAAGCCACGGCCACCTTCGAACAGATCCTGCAACAATGGCCCGGCGATCGCCCGGCCATGCGCGCCCTTTTAGGCCTGTACGGCGGCCAAGGACGCGTCGCCGAACAGTTGCGCATGCTGCACGCCCTGCTCGAAGTCATCGTCGAGCCAGCCGAGCGTTCACAATTGCTCTTTGCGCTTGGCGAAGCGGCTGAGAAACAAGGCAACCAGGAAGAGGCATTTACGCACTTCGGGCAGGCGTTTTATCTGGATTCGACCAACCGCGGTGCCTTTACCGCCTATGAACGGCTGTGCTATCGCCGCGAACAATGGAGCGAGGCGATTCACATCTACGACACTGCGTTAAAGCTCATCGAGACGCAGAAAACTCGTTCCTACCGCCCCGCCGATCTGTACGTCCGGCGCGGCCAAGTGCTGCTGCAATATCTGCAAAAAAACGACGAGGCGCTGCAGGACTATTTGCGCGCCATGGAAACCGACGCCGAAAACGATGCCACCCAGGTGACCCTGGAGCGCATCTACGCCGGCCGCAACCAGTGGCGCGAGCTTTTGGCCGCATATGAGCACCGCGCGCAACTTGTGCGCGAAGACATAAAACGGGTCGAGATCTTGCGGCGGGCGGCGCGCGTCGCCACTGCCAAGCTGCGCGACCTTGCCGAGACCGTGCGCTACTACGAAAAATTGCACGCCGTCGATCCGACCGACAGCGAAGCGCTGGACGCGCTCGAGCATCATTACGATCGCAGCCATGATTTTGAAAAGCTCCACGGCCTTTTAAGCACTCGAGTGGCGCTATCGGTGGATGAGCAGCAGATCATCGCCTTAAATATGCGCATCGGCCTGCTTAGCGAAGAGGGCTTGCGCGATCACGACCGCGCCATCTCGGCCTATCGCCACGTCGTAGAGCAGCAGCCGACGCATCGCGAAGCGCTAGATGCCATGGCCCGCCTGTTTGAGGCCAACGAACGCTGGGCCGAACTTATCGATGTGACGCGAAAACAAATTCGACTGGTCACCGATCGGCAGCAAAAAGCCCTGCTTTATTTCAAATGCGGCTCGGTCACCGAGGCCAAGTTCGGCAAGGAAGACGACGCGGTCAGCTACTACCAGGCCGCGGTGCGCACCGCCGCCAACTGTCTGCCGGCCCTGCATAGTCTGCGCGACATCTACATTCGTCGCGAAGACTGGGTGCGCGTGACCCAGACGCTAGAGCTCGAATCAAAGATCTGGACCGAAGAAAAAGAACGCGCCGGCATCTTGGCCCATATCGGGCAAATCTACCTTGACAAGCTTGGCGCCGATGCGCGCGCCATTGAGTTTTTCGAGCAGGCGCTGTCTGTCGATAAAGACTGCCTGCCAGCTAACCGTGCGCTGTTTCAAATGTACTTTCGCCGCGGCGAATGGGAACGCGCCCTTAGCACCAGCCAAGTGCTTTTGCAAAAAGCCAGCCGCGAGGGCGAACCCAGCGAACGCAGCGAATTTCATCGCCAGCGCGCCCTCATTGCTTTGCATCTAGGCCATCAGCGCATGGCTTGCGATAGCGTCAGTACCGCCCTTGAAATTTACCCCGAAAATCTGCGGGTCTTGGAACTCCTTGGGACGCTGGCGCGGCGGTCTGACACCGGTTTTGATTTTGCACCGCTATGTCGCGATCTGGAAAAGCAGTTTCGGCGCCGCGAACTTTGGCACTGTCTGGCCCGTGTCCTATGCGCTCAGGCGGCGCTCAGCGAGCCATCCGCGGACGTCGAGACCGCCGAGGCTTTGCTCAAAGAAGCCGTACGTCTGGCCCCCGAGGATCACCTTCCGGCCGAAGCGCTGGCCGATCTATATGAGCGGCTGCGGCGTTTTGCCGATGCGCGCATCGTCATGGAGTCGTTCATCGCCTACCCCGGGCAGCGCCGCGAAGTCGCCGAGCAGCAAGCTCGCATGCAGCTTCGCCTGGCCGAAATGTGCAGCACGGGCCTTATGGATGCGCAGCAAGCGCTGCTCGCATTGCGACCGCTGACCAAGCCCGGCGTAGAGCCGGCCATACGGCGCGAAGCCCATTTTCGCATGGTGCAGGAGCTTTTCATTCTGGGGCGCCATGCCGAAGCTCGCGCCGAAATGGAAACGCTCATCGAGGAATCGACGAATGCCCAGCCGGCCGTAAGCAGCGAAGATTTGGCCCGCTATCACGACTACTATGGACGCATTTTGGAAGCGCAAGGCGAGGATGCCACCTCGCAGCGGTCCTTTCGGCGCGCCGTGGATCTGGACCCAAGTTTTGCCCAGCCGGTGCTGGCACTGGCGCGCAAAGCCGCTCGCAGCGGCGATCGGGCCCAGGCCGAGCTGCTTATGCGCGATGCCCTGGAACAGCTTTCGCGCCGCACCCGTCCGACTTTTCTTTCCACCCAAACCACGGCAGAGCGCAATGCCGATCGCTTCGATGAACAACTGCGCCTGCGCCGCGGCATCGCGCGGCTGCTGGCGACTTTCGATCCGGCGCAAGCGGCATTGGCCTATCAGCAAATCATCGAGATGATTACGGCGTACCTGCCGCCTGAAACGCAGCACGCATCGTCTCGCCTGTCGTGGTTTGAGGATGCCAGTGAGCCACCGCCCTGGGAATCGCTGGACGATCGAGTGGCGCTCGTCGATTTGCGCATGCATCACCTTGGCCACCTCGACAATTTGCAAGGCGAATTGCTGCAAGTGCTTTTGCGCGACCTGCGCCATGCGCCGGTCTATGCGCTGCTCATCGAGCTTTACGGCAAAATCGCGCAGCCCGAACGCGCCGAACGCGCCCGGGCCATGTTGTCGCTTTTGGGCTATGCCGGCGCCAACCTGCCAGGTTCCGGTCCGCTCGGCGATCGGCGCACGCGGCCCAAGCTGTTTAGCTACCGCAGCCCGCTGACCCTAGAGCTGCGTCAGCGCTATCTTCTGCCGCAGGCGCAGCGCATGGCGCCTTATTTTGAACTGCTCGCGACAACCATGGACGGGCTGCAGCAGCTCTTTTTATCGCCCTGGCCGCTGCCGCTGCCGCCAGAGGTAGAGCCGCAGCCGGCAAGCCGGCTTTGGGATGCGGCTTTCAAAATGGCGCTGACCGACGCCCAGCGGCTGTTTGGTCTGGAAGTCGAAGTGCTGTTTGCGCCGCAGGTTCCAGGCTACATGCTGGTACTAGAACCGCGACAGGACGGCGAACGGCCCACGATCCTTTTGGATCAGTCGGTGCTTGAACGCCCGGATGCCGAGCGGCGATTTCTACTGGGACGCGCCCTTGAATCGCTGCGCTCGAGATATGCTCTACTTTTGCGGCTGACCGCCACCGAATCGGCGCAGTGGCTATACCTCTGCCGAGCTCTCTTGGGTCTGCCCCAGCCTGCCGGGACAAACACCGCCTTTTTCACGCAAGGTGATGGTCAAAGCTTCGTTGAAGATTTTGTTGCACAGCTTACACAGCCGGCAAAAGATGCCCTGGCGCGGCTGCCGCAAGTCGATACCGCCAACATGTGCTCTCCGGATGAATTTTTGAGCGTGCTGCCGCTGCTTGCCGATCGCGCCGGCCTTTTGTTCTGCGATGACATTGCCGCGGCGACGCGCATGATAGCGCGTCTGCAGGGTGAAGAGCTGGCCGTGGTCGAAGGCCATGGCGGCGGCATACTGCTCGGGCAAGTCGCTGGTGGCGCGGAACTGGCCCGCTACTACTTATCCGACAACTATCATGCCGTGGTAAGCACGCTGCGCGATACATCGCGCTTGTAATCACGGCAAATAAAAGGGTATTCTTCCAAAGTAAGGCGGTCTGGTCTTCTGTCTATGGTACCTATAGGTGTCATGGGCATTACTGGAACCGCTGCGAGTAGGTATACGGAAGGTTCCAATCCGGCCAAGGGCGTAGGCACAACATGGGCTCCAAGTTCAGCTCCGAGCTAAGCAGTCGCGATGGGGTGACCACCCTCAAGATCGCCGGAGTAATAGATGAAGATAACGAACTAGTTGGCCTTGAAGGCAAGCTGGGTGCGGGCGCGACTGTCCTGGATCTGGCTGACATCGAGCGCATCAATTCATGCGGTGTGCGCGACTGGGTGAACTGGCTTGGTCGAATCGAAAAAACCGGCGCGCGTCTGGTGTTTGTAAATTGCTCGCCGGCCATCGTTTCGCAATTGAATCTGGTTCACAACTTTACCGCCAACGGCATCGTTAAAAGCTTTTACGCGCCGTACTTTTGTCCGCGCTGCAAAAAAGAAAAGCTGCTGCGGCTAGAAGCTCGCGACCTTGCCAAAAGCGCACCAGTCAGCAAGGCCCCCACCTGCCGCTGCGACGAATGCGACGGTGTCATGGACTTCGACGAGATGGAGGAGTCCTACTTCGCCTTCCTCAACAACAGCAAAAAGATCTACGGCGATCCCAGTTTCGAAAAAACCCTGCGTGAAATTGCGGCCGCAGGAGAAACCGGAGCCCGCACCCGCTCGCGCGCGACCGGAGGCAGCGTGCCCTCGGTGAACGCCTCTTCGCCGGGAAGCGGGACACCGCACGGTGCGCCCTCGTCGATGTCTCCGGTCAATCGAACGCCGACGCCGCGCACGCCGTCTGGAACCGGCGCCGGCAGCAGTGGCGCGCGCAATAGCTCAAGCGGCCTGTCCAAAATCGTTGGCAGTAGCGCCGTTGGCGTCTCTAGTTCCAAGCTGGCACCGGTGCGTCTTGATACAGGGGCTGCGGCGACGCCGACTCCGCATATTACCGCTCCGCAAACGCCGATTCAGCCCCAATCCAGCATTACCACCCGGCCTGCCCCCAAACCGATTCTGCCCTGGATCTTTTTAAGCGCATTTTTGCTGGCCGCCGGCGCACTGCTGGCCTTTGCCCTGCTGCGCTAATCGGTTTAGAGCGGCTGCAATCCTTCTCCATCTACGCGCAGTAACCACGGCGCATTGCTGCGCCGGCCCGCCCCGTCAAAGGCGATGGAGCCCGTGGCGCCATCCATAGAGCGCTGGTGTAAGCCGGTACCAATCTGCTCGGCGCTGCAGCCGGCGCTTCCCGCGGCGGCGCAAATCGCCCGCACGAGCTGCACGGCATCGTAGCCAAGGGCATCAAGGGCCCCCGGCTCACGCCCGCTGTCTTCCAAATAACCAGAAAAGGCAGTTCCGCCGCTGCGCAGCGCGGCCCCGCCCGGTGCGATAGGGGCTAAAACCGCCCCCTGCAGATAGCGTCCGGCGTTTTTTAGCAAGCGCGCGCCCATTCCCTCGGCACTGGCCAAAAGCAATTTGACTGGCGGCTCAATATCGCGCTTTTCGACGCGATAGGTTGCAAGAGCACCGACGGCGGCAAGCTGTGCCGCGATAAGCTCTAGCTGGGTTGCAGTGGCCGGCACAAAAAGCGCTTGCGGGCGCAGATCCAAAATCTGTCGCGCTTGCGCCGTAAACGTCGTCGCATTGGCGGCAAAATGTAGCTGCGCCGTCACCTGCACTGGCGATCCGGCCAGCGCCGTGACAAAGGCTTGGGTCATGGTCTGGCCATAGGGAGTGGCCGGCGCGAGCACCGCGACGCTGGAAAGTCCGGTCGTTCGCAAATGCTGCGCCAGGCCGGCGGCGCGCGCCTCGTTGCTGCGCAAAAGAAAAAATGTGCGCCCGGGCGCGGTACTGGCCCCTGACGAAGGTGCACTGATTTCCAGGGAAACTAGACCGCGGCGCTCGGCTTCTGCCGAGATGGCCGCCGCTTCGCTGCGCACCGGCGAGCCGATGATCGCTTGAACTCCCTCGCGCTGCAGTTCGGCCACTGCTGCAGCGGCACCAAAAGCGCTGCTGCGTACGCGCAAATCGACGCTTGGCAGGCGCGCGTCCGCCATCGCAAGTTCGCTATGCGCGGCGCGTAAGGTCTGCGCCGCCCACAAAGCACCGCCCAGCACGCGTTCGCCCAAGGCGCGATCTTTTCCCGCAAGCGGCACAACCAAGCCGACGACGACGCGCGAACCGCCAGCCGTCACATTAGTTGGCGCTGCTGGCTCTAGACCAAACTGCCCGCGGGCGCTGCGCTGTTCCGCCGGTGAAAGCTGCGGCAAAAACGCGCTGACCTGCGTGCGAATGTACGCTTGCTCCAGCGCCCGCACATGTGAGCTTCGGTAAAACAATTCGTATTCGCGCAGCGCATCGCCATACTTTTCGCTGCGGCGGTACATGTCGGCCAATGCCGCGTGCAGCTCGGCGGCATCGTCGCCTTCGACGATCTCTGCCGAAAAAGGCGAAAGCAGCCGCTGCGCCTCAGCAAATTCGCCACGACGGTATTCGATAAGGCCCAGCGTATAACGGGCCAGCGGCAATAGTGGTTCGGCGGCATTGACGCCAGCATACTTTTCCAAAAACAGCTTGAAGGCCTCGTGCGCTCCGACTAGGTCGCCTTCCTGCCATTTATGGGTTGCGCTGCGGTAGTCGGCTTCGGCTTCCGGGCTTGCGTGAATCTCCGAGGCGCGCGGATCAAAGCGCCGCGGACAGCCGGTCACCACCAGCAAGCCAAAGAGGACAGATAGCCAAAGTCGCGGCTGTGCCATGTCGGCGCACGGTATCACGAGGCGAATTTTGCAGCAAAGTTTGCCGCCGCTGGCGGCCTAAAGCCCGGTCAGGCCGACGGCAATGCCGTAAAGCGGAGCCCCAGCAAGGTCTTGACCGAGAATCGGCGCGGCGCGAAAAGTCGGTTTGGCAACCGCCCGCTGCGCCGTTTTGGCATCTTCGAGCAGGGGCGCTTTTTCGCGCTGCGCCGCCACCCAGCGCTTGGCGTTCCAAATCGCCAGCGCCAAATTGGTGATCGCGATAGCGGTCTGCGCCGCACCGAGGCCAAAGCGAATTGCCGAAGTGCTTGGACCGCAGGGATAAGTGGCTTTTACCGAGGTCGTCGGATCCGCGGGGTTTACAACCATCCGGTAGGGGTCGGTGCAAATATTGTCGCCCTGCTTTTCGATCGGATCGCCGCCCCAGCCAATCGTGATGACGCCCGCCGCCAGATTGGTCACGCCCAGAATAAATCCCGAGTAAATCCAAGCGCGATGCGGCGTCTTTTGCGCCAAATCCGCAGCGTTGCCGCCAATGGAAATAAGCGACCCGGTCAGGATCACCGCATCCACGGTCAGCGCCGCATCGAGTCCCGTGACCAATTCCGCCCGCGCCGAGCGGCTGTGGCCAAATGTAAAAGCCCCCGCCAGCAGGGCCGCGACAAGGGCTACGCGACGACACATTAAGCAAAACGTTAAAAAACGCATCTTCATGTCCTTAACGCGTCGGGTCAGGTGCAGGCACGGCAGATGGCGCAGAGCGCGGCCAGGGCCGTCCAAAAAGCTCGTACGTCAAATCAAAGCCCAGGGCCAATGTCGGGCCGTCGTCGACGCGAAACGCGTGATGGGTATAACCGCCGGCGCGTAGAAAAATCGCCAATTCTTTGGCCAAGTTGAAAACGTTTTTAAAGGACAAGACCACGAGTCCGGCCACAATGTTTCCCAGATAATGCAGACTGGGCACATAAACGAGGTCGTCGGTAATGCCCAGCCGAAGCTGGACGTTGGAATGCAGCCGCACACCCGCCAGCAATACCGCCGTATTCAAAAGCGCCCAATCGCCTGGGCCGCTAAGTATCAAGTCTCGACGGGCCACATAAAATACCGTGCGTCCTTGGCGCGCCGGATCGGCCCAGGTTCCCGCGGTCACGCCCCAGTATTCGCCATTTATGGAATTGGTCACGGCAATGGATGCGCGCGACCCGATGGGCAGCTCGCCGCGCAGCGTCGCCCCAAGCAGGATACGGCCGCCGGTGGCAGTGGTGGCCGGGGTCGGACCAAAGGGACTGGGCGACAGCACTTCTTGCTTAAATTCGCTGGAATTGTTGAGCGAGATGAATCCGGCCCCCGGCAGCGGAATCGGCCAGATGTAAAACACGTCGGCCTCGGCGCGCAGCACCAGAAATGACAAAGGAACCAGATTGAGAAAGCCGCCAAAGCTAACGCTCGTCGGCGTATTGAGCAGCAGAGCCCCGACCTCGATGTTGGTTAGATCAAAAAGGATTCCGGGTTTGGTAATAAGCGGCGTACACAGCGATGGGCGCAGCAGATGGCCGATGCCCAAAGGCCCAACCGAGATGCCCATGTACTGCTCTAAAAGCAGCTTCTGGCGCTGCTCGCCCAGGCAGTGCTTGCCGTCGCCAAGCCGCACCGCTGCCGGTGCCGGTTTGTTGGCGACATTTTGCGCCCTGGCGGGTTGCCCGAGCGCCGCCAGCCACAGCCACAGCCACAGCAAAAGACGGCGACGGCGGCATAAACTTTGTCGCCAAGCGACATCCAAGGACAGCAAAGCGCACCCCAACATTTTTAGCCAGAGTACAGCGACACCTTGTCCCTTGTCATCGAATCTACGACGTACACGTAGAAGCGCCGCGAAATCTCACAACTTCAGTCTGCCAAGGCTTGCGCAAAAAAGCCCGGTTGCGATTTTATGCGGACATGGATGTCGATTTGCTAAATTCCAAGCTCAAAAAGCTGCGGCAGGTCATCAAAGGCTATGGTCCCTCGCTCGTCGCTTTTTCCGGCGGGGTCGATTCGGCCCTGGTGCTAAAAATAGCCGCCGATGAGCTGGGCCCCGATGTCGTGGCCATGACCGCAGTTTCTGAAACCATGGCCGAGCGCGAAGTAGCCGCCGCTGCCGATTTTGCCAAGTCGCTCGACGTACGTTACGAAACGGCCATTGCGCACGAATTGGCGCGGCCGGGCTTTGCGCAAAATCCCGTCGATCGCTGTTACCACTGCAAATCCGAGCTGCTCGATCTTTGCCAGCCTATGGCGAGCCGGCTTGGACTGCAGAGCATTTTGCTCGGCACAAACCTAGACGATTTGGGCGATCACCGGCCCGGACTTATTGCGGCGCGCGAACGCCAGGCGCGGCAACCGCTGGTTGAAGCCGCGTTAAGCAAGGCCGAGGTGCGCGAACTGGCGCGGACGCTTGGGTTGACACTTTGGAACAAACCGCAGCTTGCTTGCCTGTCTTCGCGCTTTCCCTATGGCACAACGATTACGCCGACTCGGCTGCGCATGGTCGACAGGCTTGAGCAAGGCTTGCACGATTTAAACTTTTCGCAGGTTCGCGTGCGCTTTCACGAAGTCAGTCAAAACGCACAGGCGAAGCCGGCCGGCGATGCCGGCGCTGCCCTTTGCCGCATCGAAGTAGAGGCAGCGGATCTCGAAGCCGCCCTGCACAAGCGGCAGGAGATTGCCAGGCTGGCCCGGCAGGCCGGGTTTGTCTATACCGCTCTTGATTTGGACGGATTTCGCTCGGGCTCGGCCAACGTGGTGCTGACGCAGATTGGCAAAGCGCAGCGTCCGCCGCCGGCCGCACAGGCTGCGGTCCAAAGCTTGCCGCCGCCTCGGCCGCGCAAGCTGGTCGTCGCGGGACTTTGTCGAGACGAACACGGCGCCGTGCTTTTAAGCCAGCGCCGCGCCGACCAACCGATGCCCCTTTTGTGGGAACTGCCTGGGGGCAAGGTCGAACCCGGCGAACTGCCCGAAGAAGCGCTGCGCCGCGAGCTGCGCGAAGAACTGGATGTAGAAGCCGAAGTACAATCGATCTTTGAAGTGATCAGCCACCGCTATCCCGATTTTGATCTGGTCATGCTGGTCTATGCTTGCCGGCTGCAAGCGGCGCCGCGCGCGCGCGAAGTGGCCGAGGTGCGCTTTGTCAAAATCGCCGACCTTTCTAAAATGGAGGTTCTGCCGGCCGACCGACCGCTTATCGCGCGCTTGGCAAGCGAGGAGCAGGCGCTACGAAGCTAACCATACAGCAGCGCTTTTCGTGCGGACTTTGGGCACTGGCGCTTTTTGCCGGATGCGCCGCTGATCATGTGATTGGCAGCACGGGATTGATTTTGGCCGAAAGCTACTCGGCTGTTCCGGCCCAAAAAACGGCAATGGCGGTCGCGGTGGCGGATTTTGATGGCGATGGACGGGCCGATGTAGCCGTGCTTTCACACGGCGAAACCTCCGGCCTGCCAAGCGGTGCCATTTGTGTGTTGCGCGGAACCCCAGATGGAGCGCTGAGCGCGCCGCGCTGCCAAGATCTGCTCGATCTTGGCGATGCCACGCTGCTTGTGGCAGGCCGCGGCAGTGCGCAAGAGCCATGGGGGCTTGTGGCTGCTGGCAGCAAACTGAGCCTGCTTGCCGGACTTGGCGATGGCAGCTTTCAAGTCGCCGCCTCCGCGTTTCTAAGCGGCGGGGCCAATGCCCTGCTCACGGACCAAGACAGCAGTCCCATCACGCTGTTTGTCGCAAACGGACAAGATGCCAAAGTTTCGGGCTTTCAGCTTGGGGCCGAAGCACAGCTTGTCGCACCGCTGCAGTACAACTTTGTATCCAATCAGCGCACGCTTCTTTATCAGGATTTGGATGGCGACGGCCGCAAAGAGCTGGCAAGCCTGTCGACGGACACGGCGACGGTCCTTAGCGCCAAAGGAGCGGCAAGCATCACGCAGTGTCAAAAAAGCGCAGAGGGCCCGTACTTTGGCGGACCAAGTGGTCTTGCGGCGTTTGATGCAGACGGCGACGGCTGGCTCGATTTGGTGGCACCAGATATAGGAAGCACGGAAAGCCGAGCGCTTTGGATCTTGCGCAACCGCGGCGGGCAAAGCCCGGCATTTGATTGCGCGCGGAGCCGCGATTTTTGGACGCTTTATGCACCGCGCGGAATTTGGAGTGCCGACTTTGACGGAGATGGTCAGCTCGATCTGCTGGGGCTGGCTGGCTACGCGGGAATTTCCACTACAGATGGAATTGGCGAGGTGGTCCTACTGCGCGGAATGGCCGGGCATCTGTACGACGCTGCCAACGAATCTGCCGATGCTTCCGCCTCCGAGGCAAACATCGCGCATTATTCCCTACAAGCGGCTCCGCAAGCCGGCGTCATCGCCGATCTGGATGGCGACCAAAAGCCCGATGTGGTGGTGGTCTTACAAAGCGGCAATCTCGTCATATTGCGCAACCGCTTTCTCTTTGCAAAACCCCCATAAACCTAGCCAACTCGATCGCTTTATTTTGCGCCTAGCGCCATAACTTCGCGCATCTCGCCGAGGTGGGCCCGCTTGCAAGGGGGGAAAATAAAAAGATATACTGGGCGAGCACTCGTATGTCTCTATCGATAAAAGCGTCGCTAGAGATTGAGCAGCGCACTGCCTAGCCGCCATGGCCGACGCCTCCGAAACGAAGCCGCCCTCCTCTGTCGGGCCGCCGTCCTTAACGGCAACGCTTAGCCCCGACGCAACGGCATTTTTACGGCCCCTGCCATCGTCTCCTCAGACCATTTCGCTACGCGTTCGTCCGACGGAAACGCTGCCGATGAGCGAGGAGGATCGGCTGGCGGCGCTACAGACCGCACAAACGCTGAAGCTAAGCGACACCATCATTCGAAAAAATCCTGCCGCCGAGATCAAAGAAAAAGCCAAGCAGGATATGCGCGCATCGCTTGATCCGGAAATGGCCAAGACCATTCAGATGGCGCTTAGTGCCACCTCGGCCGATATGCATCCGGTGGTGATGAATCAGCCCGCGCCGTCTGTTCCGCTGTCTGTTTCGAATCAGCCGACGATTTTGAATCAGCCGACGATTTTGAATCAGCCGACGATTTTG
>CAYWPR010000049.1:0-7593 GCA_964460115.1 uncultured Myxococcales bacterium | reverse complement strand
GATTTTGAATCAGCCGACGATTTTGAATCAGCCGACGATTTTGAATCAGCCGACGATTTTGAATCAGCCGACGGCGATGAATCAGTCAATGGCGATGAATCAGTCGATCATCGGCCGGTTTTTGCATCGCTCTTTGGGCGTGGTCACGCCGCCCGCGCCAACCCCCAGCAATCCCGGAGAGCCGACCAAAGTTGGCACCGATACGGATCTGGCGGGCGCGCTTTCAGCCTCGCCGCTTTTGCGCGGCATTCCGGAAGAAAAGCTGCTGCGCGCGGTGGTGCTGGGCGAACTGTCGCTTTTGTCTTTTCAGCGCGACGCGGTCCTTGATTTGCCCGAGCGGGTCCTTCTCGTGATGCAGGGGCAAGTCGCCCTGGCCCATTTCGAATTCGAAGTCTTTGCGCAAGAGCGACGCGCTCAGCAGACCCACGCGCAGGACAAAAAACACGGTCCCAAGGCCGAATACCGACGGCGCCTGGCCGAAGGACCGATGATCCGCAAGTCGAAGCGCAACATCGCTGCGTTTTCACCGGGCGACCTGGTTGACTTGGAAGCGGATGTCTCAGCGCGGCCGCTGCCGAGCTTTTATGCGGTGACTCCGACCAAGGTGCTATCCATCGCGCGTTCTGTGCTGACCGATTGGCGGCAGCGTTATCCAGAGTTTGGCAACCGCTGCCGCCGCGCTAGTACCATCACCCGCGGTCGCATCGCCAGCAGTAGCGCTGAACAAAGCGAGGTCGCTGACTTTTACGTACGTCATGGCAAGTCGATTGCCACGACCATGCGCGTACGCGACCTGGAAAAGTGCATCGAGTGCTACGCGTGTGAAAAAGCCTGCGAGGATCGCTTTGGGGCGCAGCGGCTTTATCTCAACGGCAAGATTCTTGGCACCCTTGATTTTGTAAATACCTGCCAGACCTGCACCGATCAGCGCTGCGTCGAGGCATGCGGCTACGATGCCATTGCCTTTAATGTCGCCAAGGGCGAAGTGATGATCAACGAGGACTTCTGCACCGGCTGCACGATGTGCGCGCGGGCTTGTCCTTATGACGCCATCACCATGCACGAGCTTAGCGAAACGCCGCAGCTAAAAGCGCGCGTCGAGCGCGACCGCAGCAAGCGTCAGGGTGGAAAAGGCGAAGGCGGCGGCGAAGGCAAGCCCAAGGAAACGGCACGCAAGCTGGCCAGCAAGTGCAATCACTGTACTGACTATCCGGATCAGGCCTGCATCACCGCCTGTCCGACCGATGCCCTTTTGGAAGTGGCGCCGAGCGACCTATTTGAGGCACGCACCGAGGCAATGAATCAAGCCGCAGAGAACGGCTACAACCAAACGGTGTTCGGAGCTGCAACGGACAAGCTGTTTCGCATCGATCCGTTCATCGGCCGTCTGAAAATGCGCACCATGGCGGGCCCGCGCGCTCGGCAGACAAGTGCCATACCGCAGCTTAGCATTGAAAAGCGGCCCATCATGCTTTGGTTGTGGGTGCTATCGGTTCTGGCCTGGGTGGGCTGCACCGCCGAAGTGGCTTTGCGGGTTTTTCGGCCGACGTGGTCGCTACAGTATCAATACTTGGTGCGCAGACTCGGCGTGCCTAGGGCCATTGCTGCACTAGACGTGGTGTTTCGCTCGAGCAGCGAGTTTGGAATTTGGCTCGGCCGCATTGGCGGCACGCTGATGTTTGCGACGCTTATTTACTCGCTGTTTATGCGCAGCAAAATCTGGCAGCGCATTCCGCTTTTGCGCAATGTTAGCCCCCAAGCGGCGCTCGGTTTTCACGCTTGGGCGGGAATGATGGGAGCCGCATTTTTGGTTCTGCATTCGGCCTTGCGTCTGGGTCCGGACCTGGACACACCGGAGTCCCTTTCCGCGCTGCCTCCGCTTATCTCTTTTTGGCTGCTCGTGCAGGTCATTGCCTCGGGCCTTATCGGTCGCTATCTGGCGCCCAAAACTCCGACGATGGCCAGTCAAGCAGCGCTGCAAGTCAAAGCCTTGCAGGATGATCTGGCCCAGCTTCGCAATCAGCACGCCGGCGTTTTGGCCGCAGACATTTTCTTTGAGCGCTTGAGCAGGCGCTACAGCCGCGTGGTGGGCGATCCCAAACGCCGACGGCGCGGCGCAGCGCTCTTGTGTCTTTTTTACATGATTTATGAATTCGTGATCTATCCCGCGCGGGCGCTGCGGCTGCGTCTATCGCTGGATGGCATCAAGGACCACAAAGCGCGGCGGCAAGTGGCGTCTTTGGTATTGCGACTGGCGGCCCTGAACCGGCAAGAACTTTTTGCACCGCTGTTCGCACCGCTTGTCAAATGGTGGCGGGTGGCGCACGTCGCCATCGCAATCATTTTGATCCTGCTGGCCTTGGGACACATCGGATTCGAGGAAA
Source organism: uncultured Myxococcales bacterium (assembly GCA_964460115.1). Lineage (GTDB taxonomy): Bacteria > Myxococcota_A > Polyangia > Palsa-1104 > JAEUJZ01 > JAEUJZ01. The sequence goes on along the minus strand of CAYWPR010000049.1, from coordinate 5,209 downwards.
TCGGACGCCAACTTCTGGAGGTCCGCAGATGACGCCGCGAAGTTGCCGGGCCAAGGCACTTCGCGGGCGACAGCTCGAGATGCTGGGCCTATTCCTATTCCTATTCCTTTTGCCTAAGCTTGCGGCTGCCGAACCAGTGTTTGGGGCCGAACCGGGAGCGCGCTCGTCGGCCCATCGCTGGATTCCGCGCTGCGATCAATGTCATGTTTCGCAGCATGTGCTGTCCGATGCCAAATGCCTAAGCTGTCACGAGACGATTCAAAAACGCATCGCTTGGGGCCACGGTCTGCACAGCTATGGCTATAAACAAGGTCTGTCCTGCTTCCGCTGTCATCGCGAGCACCGCGGCGCATCGAGCGATATCTCGGGGTGGGCAGCGATTGGCGGCGTGAACTTTGATCATGCCATCACCGACTTTCCACTGCAGGGCAAACATGCCAGCGCTCCGAACGAACCAGGCTCTAACAAGACTTGTCAGCGCTGCCACAGCCGGGCGCCCGAGCATTACGATCCGCCCTCGCCGCTGTGCGGCAATGCAAACTGTCACAAGCGCGATGATGCTCACTTTGGAACGCTGGGTCAGCGCTGCAATCGTTGCCATCTGGATGGCTCGTCGTTTAAGCGTCCGGTTTTTGATCACAACGATCCAAAGGAACCGGATCGCTTTGCGCTTATCGGCGAACACCTAAAAGTAGAGTGCGCCAGTTGCCATCCCAAGTCCAAGGGCGGAGGCACTCCGGCGTTTAAGGTGACTCCGAAAAACTGTGACGGCTGCCATAAAGACCCCCATCGCGGCCGATACAAGCGCCATGCTTGCTCTGAATGTCATACCCCGCGAGGTTGGCAGGACGGAGAGTCATCGTGAAAATCAGACTCCACTTGATGCGGATCAAAAAGCGGCAACTGGTCATTGCCGGACTTCTGCTGGGCGTCATTTTTCTTTTGGGTCCTAGGCCGGCAAACGCCGAGCTGAAGCTGCGCCAGCCTGCCGCACCGCTGAATCGCGTGCATGCCAACTTGGCCTGCGAAAAGTGTCATGTGTCCGAAGAAAACATGCCGCCCAGCCTGTGCCTAAACTGCCACAAAGAGATCGGACAGAGGATCTCACAAAACCGCGGCCTGCACGGCAGCGAAAAGCTGCGCAATAAGGAGTGCTGGAAATGCCATATGGAGCACCGCGGCGAAGGCGGCGACATTCAGGGTTGGGGCTCGGTCGGCGGCAAAGCCAACTGGGATCATGAGCAGGCCGGCTTTCCGCTAACTGGCAAACACACGGGGCGCGAGTGTAAGGACTGCCATTCCAGTACTTCTCCGGCCGGCCGAGCGACTTTTGTGGACAACGCCAGCTCCTGCGCCCCCTGCCATACCAAGGCCGATCCGCATCAGGGCAGCCAGGGCCCCGACTGCTTGCGCTGCCATCTTAGCGAATCCTGGCAAAAGCTGCGCTTTGATCACAATACGCAAAGCCGCTTTCCGCTGCGCGGCAAGCATCTTATCGTTGCGGCCCAGCACCGCTGCGTCAGTTGTCATCCAGGAACGCCCAAAGAGTTCAAGCCGCAGCCGCTGACCTGCGGCGAAGGCGGTTGTCATAGCAAAGATGACGCGCACAAAGGACAGCTTGGCAACCAGTGTGCAAACTGCCACAGCGCGACTCAGGAATGGAATGCATCTACCTATGATCACAACGACGCGCGCGATTCCAGTCGTTTTCGTCTAGTTGGCGCACACGCTGCAGTGCAATGTGCAAGCTGTCACAAACGGGATGAAAAGACTCGCACTCGCACATTTCGCGGTTTGTCGCGCGCCTGTGAGTCCTGCCACGCCAAGGACGACAGTCACCACGGTGACTTTGGTACGCGCTGCGGCGGCTGTCACGAACCGCTCGGCTGGAAGCGCGTGCATGCCGAACACGACACCACTCCGCAGCGCTTTGGCGGGGCCCATGATCGAGTGCCCTGCGCGACTTGTCATACCGGTCCGCGTAAGCTGCGTGGCACCGGAGATTTGTGCGTCACCTGCCATCAGCGGGACGATATACATCACAATGCCCTGGGACCGCGCTGTGGCGATTGTCACACCCAGCAGACCTTTGCCAACGCCCGCTTCCGCCATGATACGGTGGGCTGTACGCTGCGGGGCATCCATCGCGCCCTGCCCTGCATCGATTGTCACAAAGGCGGAAACTATGCCGGACTGACTCCTTTGTGCGTCGGCTGCCATCGCGATGATGCCATGCGCGCCGCCGGCGCCGGGGTCGTTCCCGAGCTGCACGTTGGACAGACCGGCTGTTCGCCTTGTCATAACACCATTACGTTTCGCGGCGCACTGACTCGGCAGTCTCCTCCGGAATCGGTGTGCCAATGAGGTGGCAAGCGCTTCTACTTCCCCTGTGTCTGCCGGCGATTGCGCACGGCAATCCCAGCGTGTCTGGCAAGATCTCGCTGACGGGATTTTACTACGTCGAGCAAGAGCTTTTGCCGGCGGGAGCCGACCGCACCACCCTGGCCATGCCCGCCAAGCTGGCATTTGGCGACGCTCGTCTGCTTTTGACCGGACGCGGACTGATTAAGGACCATTTTGACTTCCGCATCGATGCGCGGGTGCGCGCCACCGGCAACTTCGATTACGAACGTAAATTTGATCCGCAAGCGCTTTCGGATTCGCCGCAAGTGGTGTCAGCACGAGGGTATCTCGGCGGTCCGGAATACGATCTGCGCGAGGTCAACGCTACGCTACGCTTTGGCGAACGCGGCGGCCTACAGCTTGGCCGCATGTATGTGGTTGAGGCCGATCTGCTAAAGATCGACGGCCTGCGGGTCAATATTGCGCCTTCCACAAACTGGACCCTAAGTCTGTTTGGCGGCGGAATGCCGAATCCTTATTCGCGCTCGTTGCTTTCCGATTATCAGCCGCCCTGCGGCAGCGGAGTCGCGGCGGGCGATACCACTTTGAACCTGAAAGCGCCGCTGGCCGGAACTCCAAGCAGTCTGTCCGCGGCCATTGGCGCCTGTCAAACCGCCGGCGCGCAGTTTGCATTTGCCGGCGGCCTTGCGGCAGCCTATCGCTACGAGCGCCTGTGGGGAAACGTTGGCCTTGTCGGCACATTCCTAAGTGGAGAAGGCGACGGCGGCGCAGTCGTCGTTGATCCGGCGCGAAATAACACGGTTTCCAATCTTGCCGCGCCCAGCACCGAACGCGATGCGCCGCGCATTTTCCTAAGCTGGAACAATCACCTAAGGCCGCTCGATAAGCTCGATCTTTTCGCCAATCTGGTGGTGGATTTTTTCGGTTCGGCCGGTCCGCAACTGACCCGCGCCCTATTGACCGGAACTTTGCGGCTGCTGCGAGACGACCGCTTGACCCTGCGCGCGACCTATTCCCATATGTCGGCGCTGGCCATAAGCATGTACTTAAATCGCCAACTTTACAATCGTGTTTCGAACGGCACAACGCTGGCGGGCCTCGGCGTGGTAGAAAACAATCTGACGGTATTACGTACCGGACGTGATGAGGTACGTTTGAATGCCGACCTCAAGATCGTTCGCAAGCTGCTCGGCTATCTTGAGGGGCGTTTCCGCTACCGCACGCTCATAAATGGCGACAGCAATCCCGCGGTGTACCAATCAAACCTGTATACCGACAACACCGCCAACTTCGCCGGAGATTTCACCATTGGCTTTCGCGACGGCGGCTCACTGGCCGGAATCACCGCAATCCTCAACTACATGTACATGGATGGCTTTCGAGCGCGCAATCACATTTTGCACGGCGGACTTGGCCGCGGATTCCTAAAAGATCGTCTCAATTTCGACCTTGATTATACGGCGGTCATCGTTACGGACAGCGGCGCCGGCGGCAGCACCTGCAATGCCAACCAATTTCCCTCGTTCAATTCCGGGCTTTATCAGCAAAACCCGGCGGTCAGCGTATTTCTTGCCGATTGTTATGGGCGTCGTAACGGCACGACGCATGAGCTCGGCGCGACGCTCGGTGCCAATCCCTGGCGCCGTCTTTATTTCCTGGCGGACTATCGCTTTATCGCGCTTCTGACAAATCCCCAGGATGGTATCGAGGTTCCCACTGTGCTCGCGCATTCCGTACTGTTTCGCGCAGAGTATGGTTTTTAACGTGAAAAGGAACTTGGCAATGATGCGACTTCGTCCTACTTTCCGCTGCGGCTTTCTGCTGCCGCTTGTTGCCGGACTGCTGATTTCGGCCGCAGGCTGCAAGGACAAGACGTCTAGCGTTCGTCCTCCCATCAATCAGCCGGCAGAAGGTGTACCGCTGCCGGCTGGGGGAGATGCGCCGGCCGTCAAAGCTTCGGCAATGCCGACCATTGCTGAGCCGCCTTTTACGCCACGGCTGGCGGCGGTGCTGGCGCTGGCGGTCAGCGTGCGCTCGGCCCCCAAATCAACTGCCAGCGAAGTAGGTCGCATCCACTGCGGTGACATCGTGCAACTGACCACTCGCGAAGGCGATTGGTATCAGTTGCAGCTTGGTGAACTCAGTGGCTACGCGCACAGCGCTTACTTGATCGAAATTAAGTCTGGCAGCGGCATGATGCCGGCGTGTGAAGCAGAGCGCCTTGGAACCAATCTGAAAAAGGACCCCAAGCCCATCAAGCTGCCGACGCACCCCACCGCCAATAAGGCTTTGACCAAAAAACTGCTGGCAAAAGCCAATGAGAAGCCGGTGCCGGATGCCGTTCCAGCGCTCAGCCAGACCAAAGAGGACCAAGAAGAATCCGCCAGCAAGGCCGAGAAACCGGCGCCGGCGGAAAAGACCGACAAGCCCAAGGAGGGCGACAAAGCCGAGCCTGCGGCCAAGCCCGAAAAAGCCGCCAAGGCCGAAAAATCAAAGAAAGCGCCGCAGAACCTGCAGCTCAGCACTGCCGGTATCAAAGCCCCGGTTAGCTTTCCTCACATGATGCATACCAAGGTCACAGGCTGCGTCAAATGCCATCATCCGCTTAGCGGCGAGTCGGGCGCCAACAAAGACAAACGCTGCCACGACTGCCATGCGCCCGGAGGCAAAGGCGACAGTTCCGTTTCGAACAAAGATGCATTTCATCGCAATTGCCGCGACTGCCACAACACCATGGGCCAAGGCCCCACGACCTGCGCCGAGTGCCACGTAAAACCTTAAAGGGAGTCTAAAAAGCTACTGCACGTCCAAGATACTTCTGTATCGTGATGTCAAGCCCCACAAT
>CAYWPR010000048.1:0-44412 GCA_964460115.1 uncultured Myxococcales bacterium | reverse complement strand
GCGCCAGCGGGACTCTAACCCGCCTGAACCGTGCGCTGCCCAGCGCACACTACGACCACCATCTGACCCAAGAGGAGCAGCGACGGCCACAGGAGCCGCATCGCCGCGACAGGTGAGCCCACATGCGAAATGCAAGCAGCCGTACACAACCAAACCCACCCGTTGTAATGAATTCCGACCCTGTAATTGACACCCCACCGACAGCGTTAAAGGTTCCGACTTTAGTGACCTAAAGCCGACTAACCTTTTTTTACCCAACGGCAGCATCGATCGGGTTCAGATCCTCGACTTTGGAATCGCCCGTCGTTTGGCAACCTTGCGTGCCATGACGCGCACCGGCGTGGTCATCGGCACGCCGGAGTATATGGCACCTGAGCAGGTCCGCGGCTCCCGCAATCTGACGCCAGCAGCTGACTTCTTTTCGCTCGGCTGCCTGCTGTACGAGTGCCTGGCCGGCGAACCGCCGTTTGTCGCCGAGAACCTCCCCGCTGTGCTGGTGCGGGTTCTATTCGAGGAGCCGGTGCCCATCACCCAACGCCATCCCAGCGTTCCCGAAACGGTCAGCACGCTGGTCCACAGACTGCTGGCCAAGGACCACACCGAGCGGCTCGCTGAAGCCAGCGAGATTGCCGCGCTCCTGGAGTCCATCGGCGACTTGCCCAACCTGCTGCTGTTACCCACGCTTGCCGGCCCAGACCGTGCCGCAGCGGTCCATGCGAACAGCGAGCAAGTGCTGCTGAGCCTCGTGCTGGCGATCATGCCACCTCAGGCCGATGAACGAGCTGCGACGGAGCTAGGTTTCAACGTAACGGAAGAACTCGCGCAGCCAAAGACGCTGCTTAGGGAACTGCAGGCGCTCGGTGTACAGGCGGATCTGCTCCTCGGTGGCGCGCTGGTGGCCACGGTGCCGCAGATGGTAAGCGCCAAGGGTCAGGCGGCGCTGGCCGCGCGCTGTGCCGGCCTGGTCTAGTTGCACTGGCCCAAGTCACAAATCGTCGTCGTCACCGGCCGCGGCTCGCGCAACCGGAGCGGGTTGAGCGGCGAGGTGCTGGACCGTGCCTGGTGCTTGCTTGGAAAATCCGAATTGGCCCAGGTCGCCGAATCGACCGCGCAGATTCGTGTTGATGAAGTGTCGGCGGGACTGCTCGATAACCGCTTTGAACTCTCACCGCTGCCGACGCTTGCCGGCGCCTATGTATTGGGCGCCGAGCGGCTCGATCCGGACGCCGGACGGTTGCTGCTTGGCAAGCCGACGCCGTGCCTCGGACGGGAACGCGAGCTGACGACTCTGGACGCGGTGTACAACGACTGCAAAGAGGAACAGATGGCCCGTGCCGTGCTGGTCCTGGGACCGCCGGGAATGGGAAAGTCCCGGTTGCGTCATGAGTTTCTCCGGCGACTGGAAGCTCGCGGCGAGCGACCTATCGTGCTCTTGGGACGCGGTGATCCGCTCAGGACCAAGTCTGCATATGGAATGCTCGGCGAGGCGATTCGGCAACGGATGGAGATCCGTGATGGCCAAAATCCGCAGGAGCAACGCGCACGTCTGCGTGAACGCATCGCTTCTGCCTTACCGGCCGAGGATGCTCTGCGGGTCGCTGTGTTTATCGGGGAGATTTGCGGTGTGCCGTTTCCAGCGGAGGAGAGCCCGCAGCTACGCGCGGCGCGCCAAGATCCGCGGCTCATGAGCGATCAGGTCGAGCAAGCCTGCCTCGATGAATTGCGCCTGTTCCGGTCCGAAGAACCGCTCCTTCTCATTCTGGAAGACCTGCACTGGAGCGATGCGCTCACCGTTAAGCTGGTGGACAGCGCGCTGCGGCGACTGCGTGATCGTGCATTGATGGTGCTGGCGCTCGCCCGTCCCGAGGTCGCGGAGATTTACCCCAATCTGTGGTCGGGAGCCGTGCTGGCGCTGCCACTGCAGCCCCTGCCCAAAAAAGCCGGCGAGCGGCTGGTGCGCCAGATCCTGGGAGACGCTCTGTCCGCGGAGCGGGCCGCCGGTCTGCTGGAGCGGTCCGCCGGAAATCCGTTGTTTCTAGAAGTATCGGGACAGCACCTCCAAGTGCGGGAAGCCCAGAAATTCTTAAATCCAATTCCCAGTCCTTCGCTAACGTCGTTCGACCCGAGCGTTCGCGGTCGCTGCAAAGGGACTAGCTGCATGTAGTCTGATGTATGAAGCCCCCACCGAGGCCAGCCTTCCATTCATTCCCAGAAATCTCTCAATCATTGCAAGCACTGCGCCCAGTTTGGGAATGATTGAAAGGCTTTTTCTCTCGGGGCAGTATTCTCGTCGGTGGGTTTGGATCCGGTAAGTCCATCAGGTTTCTCCCTCGAGAAAGAGCGGAAGGCAGAGGAAGAACGTTTATCGTCGATCGAGAGTTAGACTGCGAATTAAGGAGTAGCGCCAGAACTAGCGTTCGTATCAACAGTGACCGCAAGTCGCTTGCACACGACGCGCCAGCCGGCTATGCGAAACGTCTGTTTGACGCCTTCGCCTTCCTCGCGGCCGTGTACTTCCAAAAGCTGCCAGGACATAACTTGCGGAGTGTCACCGGTGTAACAGCCGTAAGCGCGTTTGTCGTTGCCGTTTGTAAACCGTACAAATTGGTCGGCGCCAACGCGAGCCCGCTGAAAGGCCGCGGGGACTGCATCCATCGTTGACGTGGGCAATCCATCTTTTTCGGCATTGCCCAGCCAAACGATCGGAAATCCATCTGGAGTCTTATCCGGAGCGGTAGACGGCGTCAGCGCCGGCGACGCAGAAATCAGCGTAGGCAACCCGCATAGCAGGGCCGCCGCCAAGCCAAAAGAGCCTTTCTTCATGACCGAGTATCCCCTCGAAAAAATTTTCCCCCCGTCATTATTGTCAGAAATCTCACCAAAAAGGTAGTGCGCACCTTAGGCCACCTTAGCTTCGTCGACAGCTTCGTCGCCAGACTTGTCACTCGTTTTGTATTGCTCGCTACAAACTACCACCGCTCGGGCCGTGCTCGCGATATGATGACACCCGAAAGGAATGTGATCGATGGCGAGATTTAAGACTGAGGATGTAAAAGCCGCGCTCACCGCGCAGTTAGCCCCCGGCGAAAAGCTGCAGCACTGGGCCTATGGAGTCAAGCAGCCCAATATGCTGCTTATTGTTTTTTTGATGTGTCTAGGCATCCTGCCCGGGGTGATTGCGACGGCGCTACTTACCAAGGAATATGTCGTCGGCTTGACCGATCGGCGCTTCATTGTGCTGCGCGTCAACGGCAAGATGCAGGTGCAGGAAGTTCTGGAATATCAATTGAGTACGCTCGGCGGCGTCAAGGCCTCGACCGGGGCGCTGTTTACACACATTCGCATTGATGATCCCCAAAAGCCTTTTATCGCCAAATTTCACCGCATGGGAATGACGGACAACCGTGAGCACACCATGGCGATGGAAGCGGCGCTCACCAAGAAGCAGCTTCCGGCATGATCGAGCCGACAGCAAGAGGCAATGCCGCAGAAACCGCAGCCGAGACGCGAAAGTGTCCGTTCTGCGAAACGCTAAACGTGCAAAGCCTTTGCAAAAAATGTGGGCGCGATGTCACCGCGCCCCGCCGGCTTTGCACGCACTGTCAGCGCATGACCCCGATGAACGAAGAAAACTGCGCGCACTGCAAGGCACGACAAACCAGCGATTTGCGCTGGAAAGTACCGCTAATTGTCGGAATCTTTCTGCTGGCTTTTATTCTGAGCATCATCCTTCACTCCCTATAGCCGCAAAACCATTGCCCAAATGCTTAGCGCGGCAGGCCTACGGTAAGCACCGGGGTCAGACGCACGACCAGTTCGCCGGAAGGAATGGGGTCATTGGCATGAAACACTGGTTTGGTGTTCAAAAGCAGAACAAAGGGCTGCGTGGGATTTTGCACATAAAATACAAGCTTCTGCCCGGCCGGACTGCTCGTATCGATATTGAGGCTGGCCGCACCGTCGGCTGATGTCTGCCCCGCAGCGATCGCCGCCAGCTTGCCCATATACACCGCCTGCGCGTCTTTGACTTGCGTCACTCCCGCCGGCGCGATGTAGACATCGAGGCTCGGAACCGCAAAGCTCAAAGTATTTTTGGGCACTCCGTACTTCAAAATAATGCTGTGCACAGCGCTGACTGCCTTGCCAGCGACGCCGCTTGTAAAGGACTGATCATTGGCCAGAGTCACCGGATAACTGACCGTGGCATCAAGCTGGGCCGCACATTTTCCGGTTGGCGCATCACAGCTTGCGCTCACCGACGCACCGGCGCCGACTTTGCTTTGCAATTGCGTGCCCAGCGCTGGACAGGGATCCTGCTGCATCGGACACGAGACAGAGTCAAGTTGTCCGCTGCCAGATCCAAAATTCTGCCGATATTCCTCGGTCGAAAGAGTAATCGGAATGTCGAACAGTCCGCACCCGCCGAAAGCGGCTCCGAGCAATGCCCCAACGGCCAGGGCGCGCATCCACCTGCTGTGTAGTCGAAGTACCAAGCTAGATATTTTTTGAGTCATAAGGTGATATTATCGCAAACTCAGATCCCCTCAAGACTCGCGCGATACCAGTCGATGGTGCGCAAAAGCCCTTCCTCTAGGTCAAAGCGCGGACGCCAGCCAAGCAGTTCTTCGGCCTTACTAACCGATGGGACGCGCAGTTCAACATCGGCATGGTTCCAGCGCACAAATTCAATGGGCGAGCGCGATCCGCACAGCCGCTGAATGTCTCGCGCCAGATTATAGACGGTAACCGTCGAGCGCGGATTGCCAATGTTAAACGCGTGACCGACCGCCCGCGCATCAGTCAGCATAAGCACCGTCGCATCGACGATGTCGGAGATGTAGCACCACGAACGAATCTGCGCGCCGTCATTGTGTATTTGCAGCGGCTGCCCGCGCAGCGCCCGGACGATAAAATGGTGTACCGCCCCCTCGCCGACCTGCCGCGGTCCGTAAATATTGAACGGCCGAATGGTCAGGGCGGGAAAGCCAAACTGCCGGTGGTAGGTCATACACAGGTGCTCGGTGGCCAGTTTGGCCACGGCGTAGGTCCAGCGCGCCTCCCCAACAGCGCCAAGGCTTGTGGCGTCGATTTCGCTAACCTGATAGGCATAGCGGCCAAAGACTTCGCTGGTCGAAAAATCGACAAAGCGGCGACAGCGACCGCTGGCAAAAGCGGCCTCCAGCACTGCGGCGGTACCAAGCAGCGATACCCGCATGGTCTGCGAGGGCATGGACATGACGGTGTCCACACCGGCGATGGAAGCCAAATGAATGACGATATCCACGTCACTAGTGGCTTGTTTTACGTCCTCGTTAGATAGTACATCGCCGACGATGACTTCGACATTGGGATGATCGTGTAGCCCAGATCGCCGCAGCGCGTCTCGGCGCATCACGTCTAGTACGCGAACGCGATTGCGCACTCGCAAACGCTCGACAAGGTGCGAACCGATAAAGCCGGCGCCGCCGGTGATAAGTATGTGTGCGTCGCAAAGTTCTTCGGGCCGTGAATCCATGGGCCGCGAGTCTACTTCATAAACTCCCGCTAAGGCGAAAGCAATGCCGACACGGTGCGGCGCAATAGAGCTCGCGTTTGCGGCAAAACGGGCGCGCGCAAGGCGCGCCTTCCGGCCCGTAACAAGAGCATTCCAAATAACAGATCGCAACCGGCCATCACGCCAATCGCTGCGCCAAAGGACAAGCCCAGCCGATGCAAGACCCAAATCGCAAACGCCTGCCCGGTAAGCAGCATCATCAGCATAAAACCGACGCCAAATAGCCAGCAAAGGACACCGCGCAATAGCCTTTGCTCGTCTCTTTCAGCCTCGGCCAGTGCCATGTCTACATGAATGCGCAGCAGGTTGTAGCTGACATCGGCCAATCGACTGCTTGCCGTCTTTTTGGAAAAATCGTCCGATTCAGTTTCTGAGGTTTTTTCCATGGCGGCGGCCAAATCTACTTGCTGCGGCTCAAGCTGGTAAAGATCGTGCCCACGATAAATCCGAGCCCTATCGCGACCAGCAACGAGAAAACCGTATGGTTACGGACGGATTCCTTCGCCCCATCCAGAAAACCGCCGCGCAGTTCGCGTAGGATCTGCGTCACTCGACGTTCCAGATCTTCCAGCAAAAAATCACGCATGGGCTCGCGGTTGCCAGCCGGCTCGGCGGATTCGAAGTTGCGGCTTGCCGCAAACCGAGTTCCGGTCGTACCGCTGCGTTTTTCGCTAACTACTTGGTAAATCTCGTCGAGCTGTCGACGTATCAAGGCCTTGGTATGCGCCGTTCTCTCGGCCACAAGCGCAATCACCTTCTCAAGCTCGCCGCCCGTCGCCGCCAGCGTTTGTTCGTCCACCGCGGTCCATTCTTGCAGGATGATTGGACGCAGCGTCGAAAAAGCCTCGGCAAAAGCCGCCTTACTGAACGAGCCCGCTTCATCTAGCGCCATGATTTCCCGTCCCTTCTTATTCTCCGTCGATACTAGGAACTAATAGACACACTGTCCAGGCGCTTGCACCGGTTTTGCGGCAAAGAGTCCGCTTGACCGAGAGGGCGTCCGGCTGAAACAATGGATCCTGGATAAACGATGCGCCAATATTTCGTGGCGATATTCAGCGCTTTGTCGCTGAGCAGCCTCTTGTGGCTTTCCCCTTGCTGCGTCAAGGATTTCGAGGTGCGCGCGCAAGTGCTAGGCAAAGAAATCGACAAGGCCTTTGCGCAGCAAAAATGGGAAATCGGCGAGAAAAAAGCGCAGGAAATTCTGGCCATGTCGGGTCTGCCGGCGCAACTACACGACCAAGCCAAGCTCAAACTGGATCAAGCCCGTTCCGAGCAGCAGGCGAAGCTGCAGTATGCGCGGTTCTCAAGCCATTTGATGAGCGACCCCGATGTCGCGGTGGCAGCCTACCGCGACATGCCGGAAAGTTCGTACTATCGCCAATTGGCGCGACCCGACTACGAAAAGCTCCGTTTGGTCTACGTCGCGGCACATTTGGAAAAGGCCGTCGCCGCCGAGCGCAGTTCGCGCTGCGCGGATATAAAGACGCAGGTGCAGATGGTCCTTGACGTCGACCCGCAGAATCAAAAAGCCATGGACCTGGGCAAAAAGCCCTGCTCCGCCAAAGATTGAACAATTGCCCTACATGGCTTTGCGCACGATGCCAAACTTGCGCATTTTGCTTTGCAGCGTCGTCGGCTTTAGCCCCAAAAGCGCCGCGGCGCCGGTCGGTCCGTAAATTTGTCCATGCGTAGCGCTTAGCGCCCGCTCGATGCATTGCCGAACCGCCGTCTCATAGCGCATTGGCGCCTCGGCAGCGGTAACAAGTGGGGCCATTCGCCCCTCGATTCGAAAATCCGGAGGCAAGACCAACGCATCTCGGCCCGGCGTCAAAATGAGTGCGCGTTCCAAAAGGTTTTCCAATTCGCGGATATTGCCGGGAAAGCGGTGCTGACACAGGCTATCGACAAGCTCGGGCGTCAGTCGCGGCGGTGTGCGACCGTGTCGCTGCGCCAGCCGTTCCAGCAGCACCTCGGCCAAGACCGGAATGTCCTGCGTGCGCTCGCGCAAAGGCGGCAACGAAATGGGAAAGATGTTAAGTCGGTAGTACAGATCCGCGCGAAAGGTGCCGCATTCGATCATGTGCTCGAGCGGCTGATGGGTGGCGGCAATCAAACGCACATCGACGCGATAGGTGCTTTCGCCGCCCACGCGCTCGGCCTCGCCCTCTTGCAGCACACGCAAAAGTTTGGACTGCGCCCGCGGCGGAAGCTCAGCCACTTCATCAAGCAGCAGGGTTCCGCCGTGTGCGCGTTCAAATAGGCCGCGATGCTGGCTGGCCGCACCGGTAAAAGCCCCCTTTTCGTGTCCAAACAGCGTACTTTCCAAAAGTCCTTCGGGCAGGGCGCCGCAGTTGACTTTCAAAAACGGCCGATTGGCGCGCGCCGACAGACGATGTATACGGCGGGCCACAACTTCTTTGCCGGTCCCTGACTCGCCGCGCAAAAGCACCGTGGTTTCATGGCGCGCCACCAGATCAATAAGCGTCAAGATGCGCCGTCCCGACTCGCTAATCGCCGGCATGCGCTCGGGTTCGCTGACCCGCAAGAGTTCATTGCGCAAGTGCTGAGTTTCTACATGTGCACGGCGCGACAGGCTGGCGACGCGTTCGACAAGCTGCAAGTGGCGCCAGGCAGCACGCAATAGGTTGGCCACCGCATCGACCAATTCCAGTTCCAGCGCCGGCTCGGACACCGCCAAGGCCAGCGCGGCATAACCGGCGAGCTCGCCTTCGTCCAAAAATGGCAACACGAAAAGTTCTTCGATGCTGCTCGACAAAAGCCGCCGCATCGATCGCGGCAATGCCTGCAAATCATCGGTGCGGCCGCGCAGCGGATGCCGGCTGTACCAGCGCATTCTTGCGCTGTCGCGCTCGTTTACTGGAACCTCGTCGCCACTGCGCTGCTGCTGCGCCACTTCGACGCCCTGCCCTTCGCTGACAAAAGTCGTGACCTGAAAGCCGCGTTCTTTTTGCTGCGGATCACGCTTGCCAAGCTCAAAAAAGCGCAGTGGCAAGTGCCGCCGCGCGGCTTGCACAAAGGCGCGGCCAGTGGCGGGAATGGTATGCACGCCGCTTAGCGCATCGGCAAGCTCGCCTAGAAGCAGAATGTCGCGACTGGCCATTACACACCATTATAGCGGTGATACCGAAATAGCGTTGCCCGTTCCACCGCTTGTTCGGTACCGAGTTCAGACTGGCACATGCAAACCCGCGAAATCTCAGCGAATTCGAACAGGCACGTCCCCTGCTGTGCTGAAGTGGAGAAGGAGCCAAAGCATGGCCTACGTCATCACCGAACCCTGCATCAGCACCTGCGATACTTCTTGCGTCAAGGTTTGCCCGGTCGATTGCATTCATGGCCCGCTCAGCGAGCGTGAAATCGAAGACATCCCCGAACGAGATCGCCCCAAGCTTTTGGCCAAAATCCAGCTCTACATCAATCCCGACACTTGTATCGACTGTGCCGCTTGCGAACCGGAATGTCCGGTAGATGCCATCTTCGAGGCCGACGCCGTTCCCGACAAGTGGCACCACTACATCGAACTAAACGCCGAAAACGGCCCCCTCTACGAAAAGCAGAAACGCCTCACTTAATTTTTCAAACGCTGGCACAGCTTGGCTAGCAAATCCAGGGCCTGACGCGGGGCCAGTTCGTCGCAGTCTAGCCCCCGCAAGCTGGACAACACTTCAGCAACAGCTGGATCGGGAAGCGCCGGCGCGACCGGTTCGGCACAAGCCGCCGAAGTGTCGACTGCTTCGGCCCGGCGGGCCGAAGTGGCCGCAGCGCCGGAATTTGGCAACACAAACAGCGGCAATTGACTGGTGCGCGGCCGACCGTGGGCCGGAGATCCGGATTCCGCCACCGCATTGCCGGCGCCAACGGCCTCGAGCTCGGCCAGAATCTGCCGAGCTCGATCGACGACAATGCGGGGCAGTCCGGCCACCCCGGGCACTTCGATGCCGTAGGAACGATTCGGCCCGCCGGCCACAAGCTTATGCAAAAAGACAATTTCGCCCTGCCACTTGCGCACCGCCACGGAAAAATTGCGCACGCGAGGCCGTGACTCGGCCAGCGCCGCCAGTTCATGGTAATGGGTGGCAAACAGAGTTTTGCAGCCGACGACGTCATGCAGATACTCAGCCACTGCCCAGGCAATAGACACCCCGTCATAGGTCGATGTGCCCCGACCTATTTCATCCAAAATCACCAGCGAGCGACGCGTCGCTCGGTCCAGAATCTGACTGGTCTCGCGCATCTCGACCATAAACGTCGACTCGCCGCGCGCCAGATTGTCCGATGCGCCGACACGCGTGCACACCCGATCCACGACGCCGATCTCGGCCCGCTCGGCCGGCACAAAAGATCCCATCTGCGCCATGATGCTGATAAGCGCGACCTGGCGCATCACCGTCGATTTGCCGGCCATGTTCGGCCCGGTCAGAATCAGCATTTGTTCGGCCCCCGGTCCGTCCGGATCGAGCAGCGTGTCGTTTGGCACAAAGCGACCGCGTTCCGCCATTTGTTCGACCACGGGATGGCGTCCTTCTTCTATAGACAGCCGCAAACCGGCCGTCATCGTCGGACGCACATAGCCGTTGCGATGCGCAAGTTCGCCCAGCCCGGCCAGCGTGTCGATTTGGGCCACCCGCTCGGCCAATTGCAAAAGCCGCTGCGTCGTCGCGAGCAGCTCTTTGCGCAGGGCTTCAAAAAGCTCGATCTCTAGCTCGACCCGCTTTTCTTCAGCGCCAAGGACCGTGGCTTCATACTCGGCGAGTTCGGAAGTGACATAGCGTTCGGCATTGGCGGTGGTCTGTTTGCGAATGTAATCCGCCGGAACCCGCGCCAGGTTCGCCCGCGTGATCTCAATGTAGTAGCCAAAGACTTTGTTGTAGCGAATCTTCAGCGACGAGATGCCGCTGCGCTCGCGTTCGCGCTCTTCGATGGCCAAAATGCGATCCTTGCCGCCTTGCGACAAATCGATGCACTCATCAAGCCGCTCCGAATAGCCCCGCCGTATAAAGCCGCCCTCGCGCCAGATGATCGGCGGATTGTCGGCGATGGCCTTGACGATACAATCCGCCACGTCTTGGCAAAGATCTGGCCCCAAGTCCAAAAGCGCAGGCAATGGCTTGGCACCGCTGCCGTCGGCACTGCTTTCTGCCTGTAGCAGCATCGCGACGAGCTTTGGCACCTGCAAAAGCCCTTGCCCCAGGCTGTACAGATCGCGGGGCGTGGCCACCTGCGCGCCCAGCCGGCCGGCCAGACGTTCTAGATCGTAGATTTCTCCCAAAAGCTCGCGCAGCGCCTGGCGCAGCGATTGACGTTCGACCAGCCACTCCACGGCATCATGCCGTCGCGAAATACTTGGCAGGTCTTGCAGCGGCTCAAGCAGCCAGCGCCGCAAAAGCCGCCCGCCCATCGCGGTTTTGGTCTGATCGATGACGCCAATCAGCGAACCCTGGCGCTTGCGCTCCATCAAGGTCTGCAAAAGTTCCAAATTGGCGCGCGTGCTTTCATCGATAATGAGACTTTCGCCAGGCCGATAAAGACGCAATCGGTAAAGCGGCAGCCCTCCCGTCGGCTGGGTCGCCTGCGCATAGCGCATACAGGCAGCGGCAGCGGCAGCCAACCAAACCGGCAGAGAATCAATGCCAGTTCCGACCAAAGGCGCCAAGAGCGCGCGATCCTCTTGGCTGGCATAGGCCCGGCTGTGACCAACGGCGACGCGTAGCCGTTTGTGTAGTTGCGTGGCCAATTCGGCCGTCGCCGATGACGGCTTGGTCGCCCCTGCAGAAGCAGCAGGCCCGCCAAATTCCGGCACCACCAATAGCTCGGCGGCGTCAATGCGCGCCAGCTCTTCGCTGGCATCGCCGGCCGAAACTTCGGTGGCGGCGAATTCTCCGGTCGATACATCTAGGTAGGCGATTCCGGCCAGCGTTTGCCCATCACCGCCCAAGCAAATCGCCGCCAGGTAGTGACCAGCTTTGGGCTCAAGCTGTTCCTCTTCCAGAATCACCCCGGGTGTAATCACTTGCGTGACGGCACGACGCACAATCTTTTTGGTTTTGCGCGCATCTTCAACCTGGTCGCAGATGGCGACCTTTTTGCCCAAAGCCACGAGCTTGGCGACATAGTGCTTGGCTGCGTGATAGGGCACGCCACACATAGGCACCGGCGTTTCGCGCTGCTTGTCGCGCGCCGTCAGCGTCAAGTCCAAAAGCTGCGAGGCCACGACGGCGTCGTCATAGAACATCTCGTAAAAATCGCCCAGACGAAAAAAAATGATGCAGTCAAAGTAGCGTTCTTTGACCTCCAGATACTGACGCATAACCGGTGTGGCCAGGCTTGCCGGCACAACGTGTGACGCGACAAGCGAAGCATCGCCGGATGGGTCTGGGGCCGAGCTAGCGGACTCAGCACTAACAGAGGGTGAATCGGACTGCGCAGAAATGGGCCGGATCATGGCGCATCGCTTTAGCAGACCTATTTCGCTTAGTAAAGCGCGGGCGCAGGCGGCAAGGGTCCCAAGCGACGATCAATGCGCTTTAGAAAGCTGTAATAAGGTTGGCTAAGGCCGGCGATGCGGACGCTGACGAAATGAAATCCCCTGGCCCGCCACAGCGCCGCTTCGGCATAGCTTGGATGGTAGGGCGCATCGCCGATGCGATAGACATTGTAAGTAATGATCGTCGGCTTTTTTGAAAGCACATACTCGACGGGTGCAAACTTCTGATGTCCGGGGCGTACGGAGGAAGGCGCTACATTGTGGGCCACATAGGCATCCGACAAGCCGAAGCTGTCCAGGGCTGAAATGCCCGCGTAGTAAACCTGAGCGCCGGCAC
Source organism: uncultured Myxococcales bacterium (assembly GCA_964460115.1). Taxonomy (GTDB): domain Bacteria; phylum Myxococcota_A; class Polyangia; order Palsa-1104; family JAEUJZ01; genus JAEUJZ01. The sequence continues at coordinate 32,013 of CAYWPR010000048.1, read as the reverse complement.
CGCCAACGACTTGGTAGTCATCGGGCGCGACGACCTGTCCAAACCATTTGCCAATGGCCGCACGATCGGCCGTGTAGTGGCGCAAATAGCCAGGCGTGTCGATGCCGCGATCGGCTCCGATAAAAGTGAGGGCATGAAAATCGACAGCGGCGGTGTTTAGCGCATGCGCAAAAAACAGCAAAAAGACGGCAGCGCCGATAACGATGGGGCGACGACCAGCCAGCAAGCGCTGAAACCCAAGGGCTCCGCAGACGACGTTTAAGGGCACGATGGGCAATACAAAGCGATAAAGCCCCATAAAGTCACCGCCCACCGCCGTTACATACAGCAGAAACACCGCCGACGACAGATAGGTCAAGGCACCGGCTGCCAAATAGCGGCGCCGGGCTTGCGGCGGCCACGGCCGACGTAGAAACAGGCCGGCGACAAAAAGAATCGGCAACACAAACAGCTTCAAATCGCGCGCAAAGGCGTACAGATAATAAGCACCCTGCTGCCAGGTACCGGGGCCGCCGGCCGACTTCACAAAGAAGGTATTTGGCACAAAGTAACCGTAGTAGGCGCGCCGAAAGGCCAAATGCGGAATGGTCAAAAGCAAAAATGCTGCGAGGGCCCAAAGCTCGGCCCGCTTCGGACTGTATCGGCCAGTGCTGGCAACGGTCCACAGACGGTGCGCGCCGCACAGCGCAAAAAAAAGATAGCCTTCGGGACGGGTCAGCGCCGCCAGCCCCAAAAACCCGGCAGCCAGTATCAAACCCTTAGACCCCGGTTCATGCTGCTGCGAAAGATGGGCCAATAAGTAACCACCGATTCCGGCGGTACAAAAAAGCGTAAATAGCTGCGTCTCAAGTCCTCCGGAAGACCAGCAGGCGTACCCAGAGACTCCGGACAAAAAAAGCGCCGGAATCGCATCCCAGATCGTACCCATCGGTGCGTCGGTGCTGCGCAAGCGGCCATGCAAATGCACGACGTATAAAAGACCAAGTCCTCCGGCCAGCGTTCCTAAAATTCGAGAGCTTAGCTCAGCCGGAATTCCGCCGCCGAGCGCCGCAGCAATCAGCATCGTCCATAAAAAATTGGTATAGCCCTCGACGCGCTCGCCCAGGTTAAAAGCGAGCTGGCCATGGCGTACCAGATTGCGCGCATAGACAAACGAGATGAATGCATCGTCTGTCACAAAATTGAAAAGCAGGCTGTGCGCAACCAGAAGCGCAAGCGCCAAAACGCAAAGCATGCACAGCCCCCAAACGGGGCCGCGCTCAAGCGGGCTCACGAGGCCTCTTGCAGGCGTTTTGACAGACACGGCCGGCTACCCTAGCAAAACCTACTTGAACAGAGAAGCTTTCACGGCCTTCCGCTCAAACGACAAGGGAGTGGGAGCTCCGATGGAGAAACCGTGTTTTTCCAATCAACCCTTAGGGCATGCGAGGTGGTGAGGTACTGGCCGGATCATAAGGCGGCGGGGTTGCAGCCGGAGGCCCAAAGACGCCAGCGCGGTGGGCAATCCACACAGTCAAAAGCAGTGCCAAGGCAAAAAGGGCGCCGATGATCCATCCCATCGGCAAATGCGGAGGCTCGGCAATGTCCGAGGCGGATTCTGCGCCCTCGGGCAACGCGCGCTCGGCGGGCGCGCTGGCGGAATTCTCGACCGGCGGAACCGCTGCCGGAACCGCTGCCGAAGGTGCTGGCGAGGGGAGTGCTGGAGTTTCAGCTCGCTGAGAAGATGGCCCCCCGCTGCCAGAAGGCGAAACAGCCGGCACATGCTCGGCAGCAGGCGCGCTGGAAGTCGGCAAAGCCAGAACCGCAGCATCCACGACTCCAGCGGCGCTAGTTACTAAGACCGGTTCCGGCGGTGCGCCCGGTTCATGGGCCGGCCGAGCAGGCCCCGTGGGCGATTTCACTGAAGGTTTGACGGCGGCTGCATGCATTCGTTGCTCCATAGCTTCAATCGGTTCCGGGGCAGTGGAGTCGCTGGGCTCGCTTCCGGCAGCCGGCGGCGCAGCCCCGCGCGGCGGCGGGACGGCCGAAACCGCAATCTCGGGACGGGTCGGCGATCCGAGCAGAGGCTCGCGGCTTAAAGACGGCTCGCGAATCGCTGGCGGATGCAGGCGGGCCGCCAAAGGCAGCTCGGGACGGGTTGCGGGAATTCGCGCGGCGGCTGGCGCCGGTTCGGCAATTTCGGCGGCAGGCGCCGTGCGTAGCGGCGCCGTCGGCATAGCTGCCATTTGCCGCGGCAGCGGACTCAGCGGGGTCGGTAAATCACATAATAGTTCCGGCCGCAGCTTCAGGGAGTTTTGCGAATCATCGATGCTTCCCCCTCCGGCAGGGCCTAGGCCGGTCACACCAGCATCAGAGCTTTCCGCTTTGGCATCGGCTTTGACTGGTTTGCCGGCCCGCGAGCTTTCTTTGCGCATCAAAGCATCCACTGCCCCACTGACCGGCACCGGGCGCTTAGGTACAGGCAAATCGCCATCGCGTTCCCAGCGTGCCGCCCCAATTGCCGCTTGCGCATCCGGGGTCGAAGGCCGACGCCGCGTCGCTTCGCGGGGAAGTTGGACGCGTGCGCCGCAGGACGGGCAAGACGGTGTAGCCGCTGGTCCAACCGAGTTACTCACGGCCGGAAAGCGGGTGGCGCACCTAGGACAGATGATGGTCATAAAAGCGTGACAATATCACTATATCATGAGCACGACCGACTCTTGCCACGGCACGATCGGTAGCGTAAAGTAGCGCCCTTCTTCTACTTTTCCACAATCGACGGCAAAAGCACGGCCGTCGTCGTTTCGGGAGTCGCGTATGCTTGATGCGGTAAGGCAGAACTCACGCTCTGCAATCATTTACATCTTGTTCGGTATCCTCATCGCTGCCTTCGTCGTCAGTTTCGGCCCGGGTTCGCCGACCGGCGGCGAGACCAGCATCAGCCTGGGCGGCAAGTATGCAGCTCGGGTCTATGGCAATGAAATTCCGGAGACGGACTTTCACTTCGCATACATGGTAGCTGGCGGTGGGGACCGCGATCGCGAACGCCCCGAAGAAAGCATTCGCTACCAGCGTCTGCGTGAGATGATCATGGATGCGCTTTTAGAGCGTGAATTTTTTGCGCGCGAAGCCGAGCGCATGGGCTTTTTGGTCTCGGAGCAAGAAGCGGCCAACATGCTTGTCGATCGCGGCGTCATGTATGTCGTAGGTCGCCAGGCTCCCATCGATCGCTATGCCTATCGCGCCGGCGTCTTCGACGAGCAGCGCTTTAAAATGGTGCTGCAAAACTCGTACCGCATCACCGAGAAAAAGTTCATGGAAATTCAGCGGCGCGAAATGCTGGCCGACAAGATGCGCCAACTGATGCTACATGCGACGCACGCTTCTGCCGATGAAGTCAAAGCCGACTTCGAAGATAAAGGCCGGCAGCTCAACCTGGAATATGTCCGCTTCGCCGCGTATCGCTATGCGCAGGATATCTCGCCGAGCGAAACGGACATTGAAAACTATGCCCGCGCCCACGAAGACGAGCTGAAAAAAGCCTACGACGACCGCAAGACGCTGTATCAAAAGCAGGAGCGCAACGTTCACGCCCGTCGTATTCTGATTGAAGTGAAAAAAGACGCTACGCCCGAACAGCTTCTGGCCGCTCAGGCCAAACTGCAGTCGGCGCTGCAAACTTTGCACAGCGGCACGCGTTTCGCAGACGTCGCCCGCACGGTCTCTGAAGACGCCGCAACGCGGCCCCGCGGAGGTGATTTGGGTTGGCGCAAAAAAGGCTTTACGGATCTGGGCGCCGACCTGGAAGCCAAAGTTTTCGCCGCCAAAGAAGGGGCGCTGCTCGGTCCGGAACGCAGCGAGCGCGGCCTTGAGCTGATTAAAATAGAAGGGTTTCGCGAAGGCGACATTACCCTTGGGCAAGCGCGTAGCGAACTTGGCGAAGAGCTCTACCGTGCCGCCACGTCCAAAGAACTGGCCAAAAAGGCCGCGGACGAAGCGGCGGCCAAGCTACGTGCCGGTGGCAAACTGGCCGAGCTTTATCCCAAGGTGGAAGGCGGAACCAGCGCCGCCGAAACCGGCCGGCCTCAGGTCGAGGAAACCGGGCTGTTTGCGCGCCGCGGCGAAGTTGTACAGGGCATCGGCATATCGGCCGATTTGGCGCGGGCGGTCTGGCGCCTAAAGCCCGGCGAGTCGGCTGGCCCCGTCGAAGTCTCGGGCAGTTTGATCGTTGCCTCGCTCAAAGAGCGCAAGGAACCCGACTGGACCGACTTTGATAAGCGCAAAGAGGAACTGCAAAAAGAATACGCTCGCACCAAATGGGCGCACATGATGACCGATTGGTCGCACAGCGCCTGCGTGGCCGCGCAAAGCGCTGGCAAGCTGCGCATCAACCAGGATCTCGTCAGTGTGGACACCACGGCGCGCGGCGGCATGGCCAAGCTGCTTGGTGAACACAAATACGAGCCCTGCCGCGAGAGACAATTTTGAAGCCGACGCAGCCCATCCGTCCCTACGGCGACCGCAAAGACGACGGCCGCATTCAGCTTTCTTTCACTCTGCCGGTGCCCGTTTCCGACCGCGCGCGTGAAGCAGCCCGTCGCCTGTGTGAACAGCTCGGTCTTGGCAACCTGGTGGTTGCCACCATGGAACCGGCCGGAGACGACTTCAGCTTCTTTGTAGTCTACGGCTCGACCGGAGTGGTTCTGGATTTTGCGGAAATCATCGTCCCTGAGGTCAAAACCCCGTCTTGGGGCTTCAAAGAAATCAATTCGATCATTAAAGAGCATCTTGGCCGTCGTTTGGTGGTCGTGGGCGCCTGCACCGGATCAGACGCTCATACCGTGGGCATTGATGCCATCTTGAATATGAAGGGATACGCAGGCGACAAAGGCCTGGAAGCGTATCCCTGGATCGATGCCCATAACCTTGGGGCCCAAGTCGACAATGCCGCGCTCATTGCGCGCGCGCGTGAACTGAACGCTGACGCCATTCTGGTTTCACAAATCATCACCCAGCGCGACGTGCACAAGGAAAACAGCCGGCAGATGATCGAACTATTGCGCCGTCAGGGTCAGCGCGATGTACAGGTCCTTTTGGGCGGTCCGCGCATCGACAACAAGCTGGCGCGCGAGCTTGGATACGATGCTGGCTTTGGCGCTGGGACCCGCCCAAGCCAAGTGGCAGGCTACATCGTACAGGAGCTTTTCCGCCGACGCGGCCAGCCGCTTCCGTCCATCGATACCCACGCCTGAGCCGACTTGGCCGATGGAGCTTGCAAGTGAAGAATTCATCGGCTGGATTCGTGCCTTTGCGTTTACCCAGCTTATCGAAGTACCTATTTATGTTGCGGCCCTGATTGCTTTTGCGCCGGCTTTGTCCCGCACAAAGCGATGGGCCGTGGCGTTTTTATGCAGCCTGCTGACCCACCCTATCGTATGGTTCGTTTTTCCTCGAATCATCGATTCCTATACGGATTATGTGCCGATGGTCATCGCCGCAGAAACCTTTGCGGTTTGCGTCGAGGCAATGGTCCTTTCCTTGGCGACCGCACGACATGCCTTTGTGCTGGCGTTTTTCACCAACATGCTCAGCATGTCGCTCGGATTTGTCATCCGCTACTTTTTGGGCTGGTTCTGAACCGGCGACGGCCGTTTCGCTGCGGCGGGGGCGGGCGGACGGCTGGGGGCGATTCCGTCGTAGACCACGCGGCCGCCGACGACCGTCATAAGGACAGGGCGGCTCCACAAGTCTGCCGGAGGCGGACTCTGCGTCAGGCTAAGTTCACCCGCCAAAAGGGTCAGATCGGCCGGGCGCCCCACGCGAATCTGCCCAAGCCGCTCTTCGGCAAAGACGGCGTAGGCGGCGTCGCTGGTCATCGCGGCAATGGCTTCGCCAACGCTCAATCGCTGCTCGGGCATAAACCCTCCCGCCGGTTGTCCGTTTTTGTTCGTGCGCGTAACCGCCGCATGCAGAATCAGCCGCGGGTCGGCTTCTTCTACTGGAAAATCCGAACCGGCACAAATACGTGTTCCTGTTTGAAGCAGCGTCCGCCAGGCATAGGCATTGCTCAGCCGCTCCGCGCCTAGCCGTGCCCCCGCCCACTCCATATCGCTAGTGGCATGGCTGGGTTGTACCGATGCGATGACACCCAAGTTGGAAAAGCGACGTCGCACGATATCCGTCGGCAAAAGGACCTGCGCATGTTCGATGCGAAAACGCAGGTTCAGTTCGGCCCGCACGCCGGCTTGCTCATAGGCATCCAGCACCTGATGAATGGCCAAATCGCCGATGGCATGGGTGGCTATCTGGTAGCCGTGCAGCCTGGCCAAGCGCGCCATCTCTTCGATGTGCGCGGGCGGGCAAAGTTGCAGGCCACTTGTTTGCGGCTCGTCACTGTAGGGCGCAGCCAAGGCTGCACCGCGCGAACCCAGCGCTCCATCCATAAATAGCTTGATGCCGCGCAGGGTAAAAAGTGGTCCGGTTTCGGGCGGGCCTAACCGCATAAAAAGCCGCTTGACCTCATCCTGATAGGCCGGCGAGCGCGGAAACTGGACCAGCGCCGAGGAAATCGGATCGGCAAGGTAAGCAAACACCCGCAGAGGCAATTTTCCGGACTGCGCCAGCCGGCGATAGACGGCGAGCTCGTCCGGTCCCACCCCCATATCATGTACAGCGGTCAGCCCGCGCGCTGTGACGTAGGTGGCGGCGGTCAAAATGCCTCGTTCGATCTCATCCGGACGCAGCGCTGGAAGCAACCGCTCGACCAGGTCCTTGGCGTTATCGATAAGAACCCCGGTAGGCTCGCCATCTGGACGACGAAGGATGCGACCGCCACGAACATCTTTTGGGCCGCGGTCAATTCCGGCACGGCGCAAGGCTTCGCTGTTGACCCAAACGGCATGTCCGTCAATGCGCCGTAGCAGCACCGGACGTCCGGCGGATGCAGCATCCAGCGCCAGCAGATCATTGTGATTGGGGAGTTCTTTGGATGCAAATTGGTTTTGATCCCAGCCGCGACCGATGAGCCATTCGCCTTTGCTGGCATCCATCGGCTGCTGTGCGGCGGCATGCAGTTTTTCGATGACTTCCGCCGAACTTTTGCAGCCTTGCAGATCGATGCGCCCAAGCGACAGGCCCAGCCCCAAAAGATGCGCATGGGCATCCGCAAGCCCCGGCAAAACCGTCACGGCATTGGCAGCGTCGCCGCTTAAAAGTCGCGTCTTTGGCCCGATAAAAGCGCCAAGCCCGGCGTCATCTCCGACATAAACCACCTCACCATTGCGCACAGCCAGGGCGCTGGCCCATGGCAACGCGGCATTCATCGTTAAAATATGCGCCGCACGCACCGCCAGCTCGGCAGGCAGTTCGCGCTCGGCCCCAATGGCCGACGCCGTCATGAGCAAGCTGCCAAGGAGTGCAGGAATAAGCCGACTATGTCTCCACCAATTCATCTCTGCACTATACCCAATCTGCGCAAAATTAAGACCCCGCACCCACGCAATGATGGTATGCATCCCGTGGGAGTGTGCCCGGGACTGGTGCCCGGCCCAGTCTTCAAAATTGGTGGGGCGGCCGAAAAGCCGCTTGGCGGGTTCGATTCCCGTACGCTCCCGCCAAAACTTGTTTCGACATCTACAACGCCGAGGTTCAAGATGCGCTTCCTGATTGCTGCGTTCCTTTTCATCACATGTTCGAGCATCACTGCGTCTGCGCAGCCAGCGCCGCTGCAGCCGCCTACTGCCGAAACCAGCCGTGAGGCTTGCAAAGACGGGGTGGATAATGACGGAAATGGCTATACGGACTGCGCGGATCAGGGTTGCTGGGATTTTAACTTCTGCGCGCAGCGGCAGACAGAGCCAGAAGACATCCGCCGGCTGCGCGCCAAAGGCTGGACTGAGATCACGCTAGGAGCCATCTTGCTGCCTTTCGGTCTTACCCTGGCCGCCGTGTCGGCACCGGCATGGATGTTCGCCGGCGGTGGCTCCTTTGGTCATAACTCGCTTATGCAAGTCGGGGTGGCCCTTGATGTGGTAGGATTTGCCGCCACCGTGGCCGGCATCGTGCTGATTCCGATTGGAATTGGCCATCGCGTCCAAGCCAGTCCGTCAGCTCGATGTGCCCAGGTCGCGCGCCACGTTCAGTTTATGCCGTCCTTGAAGCTGTCTGCGGACAGCGCGCAGGCCAGCCTCATGGTCCGATTCTGAACGCGGATTCCTTCGCGCTTCCTATATCGGATCACCTCGTCGACGCGGTCATTGACACCATGATGCGAATTGGCTAGGGTGCGCTCGGTTTTTCGCTGAAATACCTTCCTTCCTAAGTCTTGTACGAGGTGTTCTGATGCGCATCCAATTTCTGTTCCCTTCCCTGCTATCCTGTTTTCTTTTCCTTGGAGCTTGCGGCGATGCCGGCACGACGGAAACGGCCGCCAGTGCGCTTGTCCAAGAGGACAAGCTGCTGGAATCCGCTGGAGACAGCCCAGAAGCGCTTTTGCGTGTGAATCCGACAACCATCACTACGCCGCAAATTCGCGCCCTATGGGGTTCAAGCTCCAATGACGTGTGGGCGGTCGGTGATCAAGGCATTGTCTTACATTTTAATGGTACAAGCTGGCGGCGCTTTATCGTTTCAGGCGTTGCTTCGAGGCTTCTTGCGATATGGGGAACTTCGGCCAGCAACGTCTGGGCGGTTGGAGAAGGTGGAACCATGATGCGCTGGAATGGCAGAGCCTGGAGCCGATATACTCCCATGATGCTTTCGACAAGGGTCCACTATAACGACGTCTATGCGACATCGGCAAACGACGTTTGGTTTGCTGGCGACGACGGCACCATTGGCCGTTATGACGGAACAACCGACTCAGTATTGCCCTCCCTCGCGGGGAATAATCTTTTGACCATCTGGGGCAGCTCGCCAAGCAACGTATTTATCGGCGGCGATTTGGGAATGGTTTTGCGCTGGGACGGAACCACCCTTTCTGATCTTTCGACGGATTTCCTGGTAGCCACAACCCGCATTCGCGGCAGCAGTGCCAGTACCTTATGGCGCACCACAAACAACAAAGACGTGCAAGTCTGGAACGGTTCCGGCTGGGCAGACGCAACGGGAGGAGAAGGAAGGATGGTATACGGAACGAACCTTTGGGTAAAAAGCAGCACGGACGTGTGGGCGTTCGGCGCGGATGCGGTCTACAGGCAAAATGGCACAAGATGGAACGAGAGACATGAATTTGCCATCTGCGCAGTGAGTGCCCTTTACACCTCAGGGACCACCGACGGTTGGGCGAGCGATGTGTGTGGGCACCTGTACCGATTTGACGGAACACAATGGTACAGGAAGCTATAAGGCCCAAACGAGCCATTACAAAAGAATTCGAACTTGCGGCTGCGGGCGACGGTCGCAGCGCAGCAGCCTGCCCTCTTCCACTTCCACCCAAGGCTCTTCGGTCATTTTTTCGGAAGCCATCATGATGGCCTGCCGGTGCGCTGACCACGGCGTATCAATGGCGGCACCGGTTTCATGAGATTCCCGATGTACCAAAACCTCGTCCGGCGGCTTTTTTTCAAGTAGAAAAAGTGTGCGCCCAAAACGATGGGCATACAGCACGTTTCCGTCTGATAGCAGAAAATTGCAGGCGCCAAAATTTGGCTGCGCGAGCGCTTTTTGCATCGCCTGCAGAAGCACGAGATCCGTGCGCGCTGAAACCGGTTCTGCCGTGATTCCGGCCTGATCAAGCTGCGTCAGCAAATACAAAAAGAAAAGCTCGCTGTCAGTTTGCCCTTCAAGGCTGCGCAATCGTTCCGGCGAAGTATGCGCCCGCAAAAAGGCGGTATCGACAATCGTACCGTTGTGCGCAAACATCCAGCGCTCTCGCGAGAACGGATGGGTGTTCGCAAACGTGGCCTCGCCGACAGTGCGCGAGCGCACATGGGCCAAAAGCAGTTCGCCTTTTATCGTCGAGGAGGCGTCATAGAAATGCTGGCACTGGCTGGCCCGCACTGGCTGTTTTCGGACGGTCCAGCCACAGGATGTATCAAAAACAGCGATGCCCCAGCCGTGCGGATGCTCGCTGGAAAGCGCCGACAAACTGCGTGGCGCGGTATGTAGCGAAAAGTGAAAATTTGTCGGTTCATTCGCGAGGATACCTAGAAGCCGGCACATTGATTTGAAGTATATGCTGCCGCCTAAAAGGATGTAGCGCCAGACTGACAGCACAGTTCCCACTGTGCTAAACTGCCGCCAAGGTGCAAATATGATACAGGTCCACCGGACTCGTATCGATCGGGTACTGCAGATCCTTTCGGAAGTAGTTCAGGGAAATTACGATGCCCGCATCACCGACCTGGATACCTCTCCGGATGATGCATTCCTTGAGCTTGAGGTCGCTGCCAACGTTCTGATTGAGGAGCTGCAGCACTTTCGCCAGCGCAGCAGTGAGCAGCGCCACGCCATCGAAGCACAGAGCGAGCGCATTCGACTACAGCAGTCGGAGCTTGTTGCGGCGCTCTCCACGCCCATCATCGTCGTTGCCAAGGGGGTGCTGGCATTGCCCATCATTGGCGCGGTATCAAGCGAGCGGGCCCAAAGCATGACCGAGGCGATTCTAAACCGCATCGTTGCTGAACGTGCTACCCACGTCATTCTGGACTTGACCGCCGCCGGCGATATTGCCGCGGCAACCGCAAAATCGCTGTCGACCATGGCGCAGGCCGTACGATTTATAGGCGCACGCAGCCTAATGACCGGCCTTGGTCCGGAGATGGCCAAAACGCTTGTGGAATTTGGCTTCGACAGCTCGCAGGTGGTGACGCTGCCGCAGTTGGCCGATGCCCTGGCCCTTTTGCTAGCCGGTCCAGCCATACCGGCCCTTAAGACTTTGACCGACGCGACAAGCACGTCTCAAGATCTTCGAGGAGCACATAGAAAAAATGCCAATTCAAATTCAGGAATCTAAAACCCCGACAGGAAAGCGCTATATGCGGGCGCAGATCAGCGGCAAAATCACCCTCGCCGACGCACAGTACATGGGTGAGATGCTGAAGCCAGGACAGCAGTTTCACAAAACGCTTATCCTCAACTTGATCGACAAGTCGACGGAATATACACCGGACAGTCGTCATTACTTTCAAAGCATGCGCGGCAACTACCTGCGCATGGCCTCTGTCGTGACGAGTCCTGTCATACGCGCCGTCATCAATTTTCAGCTTCGCATTGCCGGACAAGCCGAGGAATTTCGGCTGTTTGACACCGAGGCAAGCGCCATGACCTGGCTAGAGGCAAAATAACGGGGTCTTCGGCGTATTTGGCAACGCCGACGCTTACCAGCCTGCCGAGCGCAGCGCCGACAGAATCATCCGCGTGGCGCGGCTTTTGTTCAGCGTATAAAAATGAATACCGGGCGCGCCCCGTTGCAGCAATTCGATGCACTGCACGGTGGCATGCGCAACACCGAGCCCCAGCACCGCATCCGAATCATGTTGATAGCGCTCTAGTTGTAAACGCAGCCGCATCGGAATGGTGGCACCGCAAAGTCGAGTAAATCGCTCTACTTGCTCGAAACTGGTGATCGGCATGATGCCCGGCACAATCGGAACGCGAATGCGCGCCGCCTGCGCCCGTTGCACAAAATCGAAATAAAAAGCATTGTCGAAAAATAGCTGCGTGATCAGAAATTCCGCCCCGGCCTCCACTTTGCTTGCCGTGTGGCGCAAATCGTCCTCGCGCGAGGGGCATTCGAGATGGCCCTCGGGATAGCAAGCAGCGCCAAGTCCGAACCGCCAGCGCCCAGCCTGCCGCCCTCGGCGAATGCTGTCGATGAGTTCGCTGGCATAGCGAAAGCCGCCTTCGACGGGCATAAAAGGCAACGCTTCGATAGAGTTTGGGTGCCGCGGCGCATCACCGCGCAGCGCCAGTACGTTTTCGATGCCAGCTGCGGCAATGTGGTCGAGGATTCGCTCAAGCTCTGCCTGCTTGTGCCCAACGCAGGTCAAGTGGGCCATCGCCTCAATTCCTACTTCGCGAACAATTCGCGCCACCAGGTCCGTTGTCGCCATCTGCGTCGAACCGCCCGCGCCATAAGTCACCGATACAAATCCTGGCGACAATTCGACAAGTTCGCGCAGCGTCTGCATCAAAGTTTCGCTGCCCGCCGCCGTACGCGGAGGAAAAAACTCAAACGAGAAGCAGGGCGTCGGCTGTAACAACCTTTCGGCGATGCGCATCTAATCTATGTATCACGCCGTTTACTGAGCGGCCAGCCACTGCATGGCGGCCTCAGGGTCGGTAAAGACACCCACGCTGATGCCTTGGTCTTCGTAGGTTTTTATCCAGCGCTTCATATTCATTTGGCCGAAGACTTTTTCCGGCAAAACCACCGCCCAGTATTTCCAACCCGCCGCCATGACCCGCGGTCGCCAGTGCACCATGGCCCATTCAGCGTCGGCGGGCCTGATGGCGCTGTTTGCGCGGTCGTCGGACAGCCATTTGCAAGCGCCGTTTTTGATAAAAACTTCCAGGCCCCTTTCAAGCAGGTCGCGAAACGGCTCGCCATACACAAACCTGCGTATCTCATGATGAACGATTTTGCTACGTGGATAATAGCGCAGAAAAACCGCGTCGTTGTCGAGGATGACTTGAACCGATGTTTCCTCGCTCATCGACTTACCTCCTAAGAGATCCGCGCTGGCCGGAAGTTCTCGATTTTAAGCTTCGCGGTTATTTTGACCTCCGTCAAGCCATCTGCATTTCCTTGCCGAGCGCTTGCGGCGCCTGTTGCCGGGCGGCGGATGACTAGGCTAAACCCCAGCCAAATTAATATAATTTCTACTGGTTTTAATTTAATTTTCGTTGCCTTTAGAAAAATTTCCCATATAACAAGACTCAAAGAGAGGGTTTTTATGCCAACAGACAACTTGCGTGACTTTCTTGAGATCCATTACGAAAAGCTTGAAGAGATGAACCTGGCGGCCAAAAAGCAGCGCCTTGATCGCACCCCCGTGCATGTCATTCAAGAAGAGCGTCTGCGTTATTTGACCGATGAGAAACGCATCAAGGCCGTGACTGTGTGCTTTACCGATCTCGAAGGTCGGCTGCACATGCTCGATTACGACAAGAAGTTTTTGTTAAAGTCCGCGGACAATCTGACCTTTGACGGATCTTCGGTGCGCGGTTTCTCGGCGCAAGCCGAATCGGATTTGCGGCTGGTCATCGACTGGCCAGCGTTCTTTTTTCTGCCTTCGGACATCTTTGGGCCGGGCAAAGTGCTGGTATTTGGCGACGTGCGCGAAAAGGACGGAGCTCCCTATGCATCCGATATGCGCGCCCGCCTGCACGCCTATACCGAAGAGCTTTTTGCGCGCGATGCCATCATCTGCAACGCGGCCAACGAGATCGAAGGATTCCTATTTAAAGGACGCGATGCCGAACGTCACTATCACGAGCGTCCGACGTTCGAGTACGTCAGCACCGGGGGTTACTATCATTCCCTACCTGGTGATACTTTGCGTACCTTCATTGACACGGCGGCCGAAGTGCAGCGCGCCATGGGCTTTGCCAATGAAAAAGATCATCCGGAAGTTGCACCCTCGCAGTTCGAGATGAACTACAGCTACGCTGAGATCAACGTCGCTGCCGATCAGGTACAGCTTTATAAATTGATCGCCCGGCAGGTTGCAGCGCGCATGGGGTGCACCGCGTCATTTCTGCCCAAGCCCGTGACTGGGGTAAACGGCAGCGGCATGCATACCAATATTTCGCTCAGCCGCGGCGGAGTAAACCTATTTTATGACAAGTCCGGAAAAGCCGGACTTTCGCAAAGCGGTTGGGAATTTGTCAATCGCATCCTCTCAAACGGCGCCGAAATGTGCTTGATTCTAAATCCCAGCGTCAACGCCTACCGCCGTCTCGATCCGCACTTTGAGGCGCCCAATCAGATCAAAGTGTCTCCGACGGATCGCGGATCGATGATTCGCATTCCTATCGGCAATGAGCGCTCGATGCGCATCGAAGTCCGCTCTGTCGCCCCGGACGCCAATCCCTATCTGGCTTTGTACAGCTTGCTGCGCACTGGCCTTAGCGGCCCCTTCAGCGAAGAAGACAACGACAAGCGTCCGCGCACCCGCTTCCTATCCGACAACATCTATGACGCCATCCGCCTGCACAAGAGCAGCCGGTTTCTGCAAGAGATCCTCAGCGATGACGTTCACGCCAAATATGCCGAACTGAAAATGAACCAGGCCGAACGCTGCCCCAAGGCCCTTGGCGCGCAAGTCAAAGTGGCCGAAGTTCAGTTTCACCACGAAGTCACCAACCAATACCTGTGGTCGATGTTTTAGCCGCAAAAGAGCGCAGAGAAGGGGGACCCATGCCGATTTATATCGGGGCGGTATCCCCTTCTGGCTCACCTCAGCAGTCTGTCTAAAGCAGCGCAGAAGCGCCGCTTAGCTGTTAATTTCCGTCCAGCGCGACTTCAGTTCTTCCGGCGACCAAGCCCCACCGTCCTTGGGCATAAGACCAGAAGTTTGAATCATCCTATAGATCGACACGGCATTGCCCTGCACGCCGAGGATTGCGCCAGTAATGTCGGCTCCAAGCTCGCTGGCCAAAAAGACCGCCACCGGAGCAATGTGCTCGGGGGCCAGCGATTCTTTGGCGTTGCCCATGGCCGCAAGCATCTTCAGATCTTCGGTCATGCGCGTGTAGGCAATGGGAGCAATGGCGTTCACGGTGATTTTGGCACGGGCAAGCTCTTGGGCCAGCGTGCGGGTGAACCCGTAAATGCCCGCCTTGGCGGCCGAGTAGTTGGCTTGTCCAAAATTGCCAAGCAGCCCGGATAAGCTGGTCGTATTGATGATGCGGCCCCCTTGATTCTGCACTTTAAGATGGCGAGCCACCGTCTGCGCGCAGAAGTAGGTGCCTTTCATATGAACGGAAAAAACGGTATCCCATTCCTCATCGCTCATATTTAGGAAGGTTCGATCGCGCAGCACGCCGGCATTGTTGACTAAAATGTCGCAGCGCCCGTATTTGTTCAGCGCCGCCCACAACATACTGTCGGCACCTTCGCGCGTCGCCACGCTGTCGTAATTGGCCACCGCATCGCCGCCCGCCGCCTTGATTTCATCCACCACCTTGTCGGCCATTTCCGAAGATTTGCCGACTCCGTGACGATTGCCGCCCAAATCATTGACCACGACCTTGGCGCCTTCGCGCGCAAAATGCAAAGCATAGGCCCGACCGATGCCGCCGCCGGCGCCCGTGATAATCGCGACCTTGCCAGAAAGAAGTCCCATCGTTTCCTCCTTGTGTCGATGAAGTAGCTGGATAAGCTAGCACACTCACGCCAAGTCGCGCCAAAAAGGAGACCCCGATGAAAACCCGCGCCGCAGTGGCCTATGCTCCAAACACTCCGCTTGCGATCGAAGAAGTCGATTTAGAAGGCCCCAAAGCCGGTGAGGTCCTAGTCCGCATTACGGCCACCGGCGTCTGCCATACCGATGCTTACACCTTATCGGGGGCCGATCCCGAAGGCCTGTTTCCGACCATCCTGGGACATGAAGGAGCCGGGGTAGTCGTCGAAGTCGGCGCTGGCGTACACAGCGTTGCAGTCGGGGATCACGTCATTCCGCTTTACACCCCCGAATGCCGCACTTGCGCGTTCTGCACATCCGGCAAGACCAACTTGTGCCAGGCAATCCGCAAAACCCAGGGCCAGGGGCTGATGCCGGACGGTACATCGCGTTTTTCAAAAAACGGCAAGCCGATTTTTCACTACATTGGCACCTCGACGTTTTCGGAATATACGGTCGTGCCGGAAATTGCCGTGGCCAAGATAAGCCGCCAGGCCGCCCTGGACAAAGTATGTCTTTTGGCCTGTGGCGTGACCACTGGCCTTGGCGCCGTTCTGAAGACAGCCAAAGTGGAAGCGGGGGCGACCGTCGCAGTCTTTGGGCTAGGCTGCGTCGGGCTAAGCGTCATTCAAGGGGCGGTACTCGCCGGAGCCAAGCGCATCTTGGCCATCGATCTAAATGAAAGCAAGTTCGCGCATGCGCGACGCTTTGGCGCTACCGATTTTATAAATCCCAGCCAAAATGATCGGCCGATTCAGCAGGTGATCGCCGACCTCACCGGCGGCGGCGTCGATTACTCATTTGAATGCATAGGCGATGTCAAAGTCATGCGCGCCGCCCTTGAGTGCTGTCACAAAGGCTGGGGGGTTTCGGTGATTTTGGGAGTCGCCGGCGCCGGTCAGGAAATTGCCACGCGGCCGTTTCAACTGGTGACGGGCCGGGTGTGGAAAGGCTCGGCATTTGGCGGAGTAAAAGGCCGCAGCGAGCTTCCCGACATGGTCGAAAAATATCAGCAAGGCGGCATCAAAATCGACGAGATGATTACTCACAACCTGCCCTTTGCCGACATCAACCACGCCTTCGAACTCTTACACGCCGGCCACAGCATCCGCAGCGTCCTCCATTATTAGGCTGTTCGACCTATAGAAACATCGGACCGAGAGGCTTGACAGCCGATGGGGGGACAGCCGCACAATGTCAGCCGATGGCTAAATTTCGTCTGCGCGATCGGCTGCGCTACCGCTTCGATGCCACCCTGGCGCAAGGGCCAAGCGGGCTTATCGCTTGGCTCTTCCTCATTGCCGGGGTGCTGGCGGGAATTGGCGCGACAGTTATCACCCTCACCGGCACCCCTGGGCCAAACGGCGCACGTCTGAATTTTACGACGCTTTTGTGGCAGGGCTGGCAGCGCAGCCTCAACTTAAACGTCGGCATCGGGCCAGTTGCCTATTTGCTTGGCACCTTCATTCCTACCCTCGGCGGGCTTTTTATCGGCGGCATCTTTATCGGTCTATTGACCGGAGGACTGCAGCAAAAGATTCGCAACCTGCGCAAAGGACGCTCCCTAGTCGTTGAGCAAGGTCACACCGTCATTTTGGGCTGGTCGCAACAAATCTTTCAGGTGGTCTACGAACTTGTACGCGCCAATGAGAACAAGCCCGATGCCTGCGTCGTGGTGCTCAGCGAAAAGGACAAGATCGAGATGGAGGATTTGCTTCGCGACAAGGTCGGCGCAATGGGAACGACACGCCTTGTCTGCCGAACTGGCAATCCCATCGACCTCACTGATTTGGCCTTGGTAAATCCAAGCGATGCCCGTGCCATCATCATTTTGGCGCCTGACACCAAGGATCCCGATGCGCAGGTGATTAAGACATTGCTCGCCTTGACCTGCCAACGGGACGACGATGCTGGCGCCTGCCCGATTGTCGCCGAGCTACGCGCCGCTCGCAATCGCGGCGTTGCCCAACTACTTGGGCGCAAGCGCATCAAAGTACTCCTCGTCGACGAAGTTCTGGCGCGCGTCACCGTACAGATTTCGCGTTTTGTGGGCTTATCGATGGTCTACTCCGAATTGCTGGGTTTTGATGGAGACGAGCTGTACCTGAAGGACGAACCTAGGCTTATCGGCAAGACTTTCGGCGAAGCCCTTTTCGCCTATGAAGATTCCTGTTTGGTGGGACTGCATCGCGATGGCAAGACCCTTTTCAATCCGTCGATGAACGAGACCATCGGCAAAAATGATCGGATCATTGTGCTATCCAAAGATGATGACACCATCGTCCTTTCGAAATCCTCTCCACCGGCCATAGATACTGCGGCGCTCTGCCAACCGGCGGTGGTCGAGCAGACTCCCGTAAAAACCTTATTGCTCGGTTGGAATCGCCGCGCTCCGCTTATCATCAAAGAACTTGATCAATATGTCGCCCCCGGGTCGGTGCTTAGCGTAGTTGCCGAGCTGTCCGATGGCGCGTCCATTATCGAGCGCGCTGCCAAAGAAGTGAAAAACTTGACCGTCAGCTTTCGCAGCGGTGACACCTCCGATCGCACGCTGCTAGAAAAGCTAGAAGTACATACCTACAACCATGTCATTACCTTGGGATATAGCGACAAGCTTGGGCCTCAGGAAGCGGATGCAATTACGCTGATTGCTCTTTTGCACTTGCGAGATTTGGCCAAGCAGCATGGTCATTCCTTTTCGATCGTCAGCGAGATGCTGGACTCACGCAATCGCGAGCTGGCCGAGGTAGCCCGCGCCGACGATTTTATCGTGGGAGACAAGCTAATCAGTCAACTGCTGGCGCAATTGGCGGAAAATCCCGATTTGGACCTAGACGATTTGTTCGACGCAGATGGCTCGGAGCTATACCTAAAACCGGCCAGTCACTACGTGCAGCCTGAGCAGCCGATCCATTTCTATACCGTCGTGGAAGCCGCACGTCAGCGGGGCGAAGTGGCCATTGGTTACCGCCTTATGCGGGGCGATGCCAACAAAGACAGTCCCACTAGCGCCTTTGGCGTTCGCCTAAATCCGAAAAAATCCGACAAAGTCACCTTTGCCGCTTCCGATAAAATCGTCGTCCTGGCTCAGTCTTAGATGCAAATCCTATCTGCCTTGGCAACATGCTGCGCTTACAAATTGTGAGACTTTGTGCAGAAAGCGCATGACAGCGTACCTTTGCAAATGGTACCATTCGGGAGTAGACCGCTGCCTGCTTACGTCGGCTGCCGTCAAGGAGAGCGACTATGCCGCTTCATCGTGGAACGCCTGGAAAATCCTTGCGGGATCGTGCGGTCCATTCGGAAGAACAGCGCGCGATCGTCACCATCGTCGATGATGATCCGATGATGCGGACTTCCTTACGAATGGCCATGGAGGATCTGTACAAGATCGTCCTTTGCGCCACCGGGGCCGAGGGTCTGCGCACTATCAATGAGGACACTTGGGTGGTCATCTTGGACATCAAGATGCCCGACACCGATGGATTTAGCGTCTGCCGAGAGATTCGCAAGCGCGATCCAGAACTGCCCATCATTTTTCATTCCGCCTATCAGAATCTGAAAGATCCCTACGAAATCATCAATGAGTACCGCCCCTTTGGTTATCTAACCAAGGGCGATGATTTTGCCAAGCTCCTGCGAATCGTCGCGCAAGCAGTCGAGCATCGACGCCGCCATAAACAGCACCGGGGCTTGCTCGACAAACTGCAAACGGTTCAGTCGCAGATGGAATCGCTGCGCAAGCAGCTTGGCGAATAAGCAGCTCGCGTTGCCCGGAAAGGAACAGAGTTAGGCATTCCGCCAGAAGTCTGGCGGCGCGATTCCGTTTCTGGAGATGTCATGTTGAACATTTCAGGCTATCAAATTCGCGCACTGGTGTACGAAAGTGCTTACACCTATGTATATCGGGCGGTGCGAGAGCGAGATAGCGCGCCGGTGATTCTAAAGACCGCCAGCGCTGAGCAAGCGACAGAAAAACGTTTGGCGCGCTTGCGGCATGAATACGATCTCTTAAAAGGACTGGAAATCCCCGGCGTCATCCGCTGTTACGCACTAGAGGAAGTGGCCCAGTGCGCGGTGCTGGTATTTGCCGATTCTGGCGGCTCTTCCGTTCGAACCGCACTGGCCGGCCAACCGATGCCCATAGATCGTTTCCTGCCAATTGCCATCCAACTTACCCAAGCCCTGGGCGCCCTTCACGCAGCAGGAATTATTCACAAGGACATTAACCCCGGTAACATCGTTTTGGGGCCAAACGAGCAGCCGGAATTTATCGATTTTGGGCTGGCTTCGCGGCTGCCACGAACTACGCTTGGGGTTCGCAGTCCGAGTCTGCTTGAGGGCACACTGGCTTACATATCGCCCGAGCAGACCGGCCGAATGAATCGCAGCATCGACTATCGTTCGGATTTTTATTCGCTGGGAATGACCTTTTACGAAATGCTGACCGGACAGCCGGCGTTTTCCGCCAGCGACCCGCTAGAACTTATACACTGTCATATCGCCAAGGCGGTCATGCCGCCGCATGAGCGAAATTCGCAGATTCCCGAAGTACTGTCCCGCATCATTTCGAAGCTCGTCGCCAAAACTGCCGAGCAGCGCTATCAAAGCGCGTATGGTCTGCTTTATGATCTAAGGAATTTCCAAGAACAATTTCAAAAGCATGAGGTTGCTGACGACTTTGTCATTGGCGGCAATGATGTTTCCAGCCAACTGCTACTTCCGCAGCAACTTTATGGCCGACAAGCCGAGACGGCCGAGCTTTTGGCGGCTTTTTCGCGAACTTTACATGGCGCCACCGAGCTGATTCTAGTCAATGGTTATTCCGGCATCGGCAAGTCATCTCTTGTTAACGAACTGCAGAAGCCCATCGTTGCTCAGCATGGCTATTTCGCTTCCGGCAAATTCGATCAACTGCGCCAAGATGTTCCCTACCAGCCGATTCTGTATGCCCTGGATGAACTCATTCGGCAAATTCTGCTAGAAGGCGAAGAGCGCATCGGACGCTGGCGCAAATTGCTACTGGCCGCGCTGTCGCCAAATGCGCAAGTGCTATCCGGACTGATTCCCAGCTTGGAGCACCTGATTGGCAAATCAGCGGATGTACCGGAGCTTGGATACCTCGAGTCGCAGCAGCGAATGAGCTTGGTCTTTCGGCGCTTCTGCAGCGTGTTTGCCGAGCAAAAGCATCCTTTGGTTATGTTTTTGGATGACCTACAGTGGGCCGATTCGGCGTCTTTGGCGCTTCTGAAGTCCATCCTTTGTGTCACCACTCCGGGGCTCCTGATTATCGGGGCCTACCGCGATCATGAAACCAGTAGAACCCATCCGCTGATCATTATGCTGGAGGACATCGGCAAAGCCGGTGCGACTCCTATACATACCCTGACTTTAAAACCGCTGACGTCGGCTGACACGAATCGCTTCGTCGCCGATGCACTGCATCGCAGCGCCGAAGAGGTCGTTCCACTTGCCGACCTGCTAGAACAAAAGACGCATGGGAATCCTTTTTTTATTAGTCAGCTGCTAAGCGAACTATATAAGGAAGGACTTCTGCATTTTGATAGCCAGGCAGGCTTATGGCAATGGAATCTGGAGCAAATTCAACAAGCCAGCATTACCGATAACGTCGTCGAGCTCATGCTCGGCAAAATCGCCAAGCTGGAATCCCAAACGCAGGAAGTGCTGGAGCTTGCGGCCTGCATCGGTAACCAGTTTAGCGTCAAGACCTTGTCCCTGCTGGCGCAAGAATCGCGAATCGATATACGCAAGGCCCTGTGGCGAGCGCTGAAAGAGGGACTCATCATCCCCCTTGCCATCGAAGCTTCTGCCGCGCAGTCCTCAGCGGATCCGCTGCAGGACGGATTGCCGGAAGAGGCCGCTCCTGTTTATCGATTTTTGCATGATCGAGTACAGCAAGCCGCGTATGCACGGCTTTCTAAAGAACGCCAACAGCAGATCCGGCTGCGCATCGGCCGGCTCTTGTGGAAACATCAGCAAGACGCGACTTCCGAAGATTCCCTTTTCGATATCCTTGGTCACTTACACGCCGGCATTGATTTGGTAACCGATCTCGAGGAACGGATTGCCATCGCGCGCCTGGCGCTTGAGGGGGGACGGCGCGCGCTGTCTGTAATGGCGCTGCAAACCGCCCAGCATTGTTTGCGCTTCGGAGTGCAGCTACTGCCCAGCGATGGCTGGCAGACCCTGCGCGACCTGAGCTTTGAACTTTATCTTGATTTGGCGCATTGCGAATACCTAACCGGAGACTATCAGCAGGCAGAAAAATTGCTGCACCCCCTGCTGCAACACTCCGTTTCCCGATATGAGCTTACAGAAGTTCGACGCCGATTGATGCTGGTCTATATGCATACCGGCCATCCGAACGCATTGAACATCGGACTTGAGGGTCTGCAGCCCTATGGAATTTTTCTAACCAAAGATCCTGATGAAAAGACCGTCGCAGATCTTTTTCGCCAGGTCAAAGATCTATTGCAAAATCGCCAGGTCGGCGATCTGCTACAAGCGCCCCTTGCCACAACCGCCGAAGATGCAGCGCTGGCGCGTCTGCTTTTGGTTCTAAATAGCGCCGCGTATTTAGGCAGCATCCTCCTAGTTCGCGCGGTTGGTACACTGTCGGGCATTCTGGCCATACAGCGCGGCACTACGAAGTACTCTGCCGCATTCTATTCCTTTTTGGGCGTACAGCTAGCGGGCATCGAAGAGTATCAGCTTGCTTACGAATTTGGCAAATTGTCCTGCGACCTTTTAAATCGCTACGACAATCCAGAGATTCGCGGTCGAGTGCTCTTTACAGTCAGCGCGACCCAGATTTTTTACCGCGAACACCTGCGCAAGACTCTTGAATTATTAAGCGACGGTGCGCAAGCCTGCATTCAGTCCGGAGACATTTTATACGGCGCTTGTTGCGGCACATTTGTCATAGAAAGCATGTGGATTATCGGCAAGTCACTGCTTGATACGCAGACGGAGTCGGCAAAGTGGCTTAGCTATACCAAACAGTACAACGCCATCTTCTTTAAGTACCACCTTTTTAGTGCCGAGCTAGCCATGCATGCACTGCGTGGCGATTCAACCCTTGATGCGCGAGGGCTTACAGCGGAGGAATTGCAAGAATTCGAAACTGTACTGCCTTCCCTTCCGAGTTACTTTCGTGGATTGCACTACGAGCGGCTGAGCACCGTTGCCTATATTATGGGCGACTATGCAGCGGCGGCGACCGCTATTGAAAAATCAGAAGAATGTCTGAGTGGGCTACTGCCACATTTTCAGGGCTATGATCACTATTTTCACCAAGCGCTGATCTTGCTGGCGACTTTGCCCAGCTTAAGTGAGGCCCAGCAAAGCAGCCATCTAGCGATTATCCAGCGCAACTTTCAGAAACTGCAGGTGCTGGCGCAGCAAGCGCCTATGAATTATGCGCACAAGTACCTGCTGATTGCCGCCGAACTGTCAGCGATGCAGGGCGAGCTGCGAACGGCGATGGATCTATACGATCAGGCAATCGACCAAGCTACTGAGCATGGCTACATCCACAATGCCGCCATCGCCAATGAATGCGCCGGACGTTTTTATTTGCGAATCGGCCGCCGTACACACGCGCGCGCCCACCTGTCCGAAGCGTACAGCCAGTATCAGATTTGGGGGGCCCTTAGCAAGCTGAAGCGTATGTCCGAGGAATTTCGCAATCTGCTCCTCGTCACTTCCGGTACCGATTGGAATACTGCGGCCACGAACCTCGCAACAATTTCGCAGACTTTGGAAAATGAGCAGGGCCTGGACATGCTTACCGTGGCCAAGGCGGCACAGGCCATCTCCAGCGAAATTCATATGGGACCGCTCTTGGAGCAGCTTCTACGCATTACGCTAGAAAATGCCGGGGCCGAACGCGGCATCATCATTTTGCGCCGCGATGACGAGCTGTGGATTGAAGCTTCGGGAAGCGCCCATGGTCCACCCATCGAAGTACTGCGCTCGCTGCCAGTGCGCGACTGTCAAGACTTGCCCGAAACCATTATTCGCTACGTGGCGCGTACCGAGGAATCCATCGTTTTGGAAAATGCCTCCACACAGGGAGCCTATGCCAATGATCCGTATGTAGTCGGCCGCAAAATCAAATCCTTGTTATGCATGCCGACGATCAATCAGGGAAAACTGTCGGGCATCGTCTACCTGGAAAACAATTTGACGGAAGGGGCGTTTACCGCGCAGCGTTTAGAGGTACTGCGCATCCTTTCCACGCAGATTGCCATCTCGATTGATAACGCCAGTCTGTATGCAAATCTGGAACAGAAAGTTCTTGAACGAACCGCTGAACTTCGCGCTGCCCAAGAACGACTGCTGGTTCTAGAGCGAGAATCGACCGAGCGCCAGCTTGCCGGCGGTTTTGCGCATGAGATGCGCAATGCGCTAGCTGGGCCACGGGCGCTGATGTTTCGCGTCCTAGGCAGCGGTCAAAGTAGCGAAGAAGCCAGTCTGCCGGCCGTGGCCCTGCACAATCTGGAGGACGTCTATCAGCTAGTTCAGGAGAATCTAGCGGATGAGCCGCTTTATGAGATCGAAAAAAGACTGCAAACCGTCTACGACGGTCAGGAGTATCTGCAAAAGACCCTGCCCATCATTCACCGCGCCATCTGTCGCGGCCTTGGTATCACGCAGCAGATTATGGATTATGCCAAATTGGGCCAGGACGCCTCTCCGGCCGAGGCTGTGGACCTAAACAGCGTCATTACGGAAGTATTAAGCGAACTGCAAGAGCAATTCACAAGCGCCACTATTCAACTGGAATTGGATTTGGCACAGCCGCTGCGCAGCATTTGCGGCTGGGAGCTGCAATTGTATTCCGTGGTCAAAAATCTACTGCTCAATGCCTATGATGCAGTGACAAGCAAGCAGCGCGACCCAGACGCGGCCCGCCATTTGCGTATTTACACCAAGCAGCAGAATAGTGCCGTGCTGCTAGGAGTCAGCGATAGCGGTATCGGCATTGAAGCCGAAAACTTGCAACGCATCTTCGAGCCTTTTTTTACGACCAAACCGGACACCGGAACCGGCCTCGGTTTGGCGTTGACGAAAAAAATCATCGCGATGCATCGTGGCACGATTTCCGTTCGTAGCACGGTTGGTGTAGGAACCGAGATAGAAGTGTCCTGGCCCGACAGCAGCACACAGTAAGTCATGTGAAATTTTGAAATCTACAACGAAAGTAGAGGAGCATAGGTCATGATTCTTGTTTCAGGTGCAACTGGTTTTGCAGGAAAAGAACTGATTCGGCTGCTCGTCGAGCAGGGCGTTCCGGTACGAGCAATGACGCGGCAGCCCGAGCAAGCTCGCGCAGTGCCCGAATTCAAAAATGCCGAGATCGTTCTGGGCGATCCGGACAATCCCGATACGCTGGATGCGGCCTTTCAGGACGTCACCAAGCTGATGTTAATTACACCGTCTGCCGGAAATTGGGAATCGATGCGCGGCAATCTGATTGCCGCGGCGCGACAAAGGGGCGTCAAGCACCTTGTATATGTATCGGTAATGGGAGCCGGTCCGGAAGAAATTTCCAGCAGTATGCGTGGACATTATAAGGGCGAGCAAGCGCTTTCGCAAAGCGGCATGACCGTCACTGTCTTGCGTCCGAATTCCTATATGCAAAACTTTGTGACCTTCTATGCATCGATGGTCAAATCCGGTGCGGTCTATCACTGCACCCGAAACTCTCCGATGGCGCTTATCGACGCGCGCGACGTCGGTGCAGTGGCCGCAGTGGTTCTGACAAGCGAAGGTCATGAAGGAAAGATTTATGAATTGACGGGTCCGCAGCCCCTTCATTACACCGAAGCCACCGCGCGCATTTCTGGCGTGATTGGCCGTCCGGTCAGCTATGTCGATCTCAGTGCCGAGGACTATGCGCAGTCTCTGAGCGCGGCCAACGTTCCGCCGGCAATCATCGATGAAATGCTGAACATCTATCATCACGGCTACTATGGGCAGGGTCATGGCGCGCGAGTGACCGACACAGTTTCCGTCCTGACCGGCAAACCTGCCCGCTCCTTTGAAGATTTTGCACGCGATTACGCGCATCACTTTATTGCCTAAAAGCTGAGGCTAGAAGCCCTTTTTGCCCTACCCGTTTCTTCTCTTGTTTTCAGGGGATGCGGCGACATCACACGTTGGGGCTTTCCAATCCTTCAAAAACATGGTCTAGTTCTAGGCCGTCTGTAGACCTACATTAGGAGGATCCCATCATGAAACGTGTACGAACGAGTGGAGTTTTGTCGAGTTTGGGAATTGCTTTCGCGGCTTTTGCCGCCATGGCCACGCAAACGGAACAGCCGGCGCTTGCCGATCAAAACAGTTCCAGCCCGTGGACGATTCAGGGCACGAGCGCCTGGGCACGCTGGGCCCCAGCGCCGTTTAAGCGCTGGGACAAGTATAATGACATCGACAGCCGCGTTCAGCTTGTCGCCGAGCCCGGCAATAAAAGTGCCGTCTATTTTCTGAAAGCAGATGGCAGCGTTGGCTATCGCAACGTCGATGCGAACGTAAACAAGACCTTTCCCGGCCTCAAAGCCAAGCAAATCGCCGTGGGCGCCAAAGGCCGGCTGTGGGCCATCACCACCGATGGCCGCTGGGCACGCTGGGCCCCAGCCCCCTACAACCGCTGGGATATGTACAATGATTTGAACGGCCGGGTGCAACTCGTCGGCGATCCCACCTCCGAAGGCGGCATCTACTTTCTAAATGCCGACGGCAGCGTTGGATTTCGCAACGTCGATGCGAACGTCAATAAGACCTTTCCCGGCCTCAAAGCCAAGCAGATCGCCGTGGGCTTAAATGGCCGGCTTTGGGCCATCACCACCGATGGCCGCTGGGCACGCTGGGCCCCAGCTCCTTACAATCGCTGGGATATGTACAATGATCTGAACGGCAAAGTGCAACTGGTCGGCGATCCGACGTCTGAAGGCGGCATCTACTTCCGCTTGACCGACGGCTCGATTGGCTTCCGCAACGTCGATGCCAATGTCAATGTCAGCTTCCCCGGCATTACCGCCACCGAATTCACTGTTTCCGACGTCGCCAAGTAGTCTTTCTATTACGCCTTAGCCCGGACATTGTCCCCCCTGAGATGCGGTCTCAAGCCGGATCCGACGAATGCCCCAGGATTTAAGGGGGGGGCAATTTTAGGTGTTGCGGCCGCTTGCTCGACTGCGGACTTGGCGGCATCGGCGGCGCCGTAATCAACGTGGTGGGCCGATCCTGCATAAAATCCGAATGCAGGCTGTTTATCGGCATATGCAGGGTAAGCTGAAGTAGCTCATGTACCGTCGATGCCAGACGGAAGCCCGGCTCACTGGGATTTAATGCACCCTGTTGGCGATGGCGAATGAGCTGCGATAAGGGATCTTCGCGCAATTCGCCGCGCTGGCGCGCCTGCAAAGCATCCATATCTTCGCGCATGGCTCGTTCGCGTATATTGGCGTCGTCGTAGCGATTGTCGGTGCCAAACACCACTCGCGGCGACAAGAAATAATCCCCCACAGCCAGCCCTTCCGTCGTGACATATACTTTGCCGGGCCGACGCGGAACATCTGCGTTGGAGTAAATCGGCGGTATGTTGCCCAGCGGTTCCGGCGGGCGAATTAAGCTGGACAAAGGTGGCGTTAAAAGCTGCTCGCGCGTGATGGCAACAGCACGCACGCGCTTGCTAGATGGCTTCTGTTTTGTGGATTTTGCGACCGTGGAAGAAATACCCTGCACGCTTGGAATTTTAGAAGGCGTCGCATCCAAACGAGCCGGAAGCAGACACAGAATCAGCGTAAGAACCAGCACTGTGCCTCTAGGCGGCGCCTCCTGATTCGGTCCAGTGCTATGCAGCAAGGAAAAAGGAAGTGACTGCTGGCCGCTTGGCGCAAAACGCAGTTCTGATATTGCTGTAAAGCTCATGGTCCACGCCCCTGAATGATGCGCACCAGCAGCGTGATCACTGCCAGCACGAGTAGCAGGTGTATGAAGCCACCAAAGGCATGCGCAGAAACCAGCCCGATAGCCCACAACACAAAAAAGATAATGGCGATGGTCCACAGCATGACTGACTCCTTTGGCTTTACTCGAGCGGTGCTGCTTTCGCGATCAAAAGCTACGCAAGCTTCATACCAGCAAACTTGGCCGCCGATGCGCTTTCTCGTCGGCCTGCTTCGGAAGAGTTCTGTGCTGGGCCAGCGCGCGCAGTGTGTCAGGAGAGCACAGAGATGTTTGCTGTTTTGAATCCTAATAAAAGGAACATCTCTCCACGGCTCAGTCAGGACAGAGCTTGCAGAAGGCCTTTGCGGCTCATCTGGCATGCCTCCTGCAAAAGTCCTAAAGCCAAGGAGACGACGCATGAATACTCAGAACGTCAATAACAAAATCGACGCTACTGCTGACAAAGCCAAAGACCTGAACAACCAAATCGGAAAGACGGTCGATCAAGTTCGTACCAAGGGAGCCGATGTGGTTCAAAAGATCGAGGACAAAGCACATCAGGTCAAGCACGACGTCGAAGAAGGGCTGCAGAAGGCCGGTCACAAGGTGCAGGAAGTTGGTCTGCGCGTTGGCAACGCCGCCAAAGAGCTGGTCAACAAGGCCGAGAACACCGCGGAAGAGCTAACGACCAAGGCCAGCAATAAGCTGAAGGAAGTGACCAAGCCCTCGGACGACAAGCAGACTAACGCCTCCTGGACTCCTTCGGCGTCCGTAGAGCGGAAGTAACTAAGGTGTCGGCGCCGACAATGCTGAGACGCGCCGAGCAAAGAAAAAGACCTAAGGAGCGACGATGAGAAAGCTTAAGGTTTGGGTGAAGGCGATCGTAGCATTCAGTCTGCTGATTGGTGCAGCGGATTGCGGAGTGAAGGAATACTTTAACTGCCGCGCGATCTGTAACAAGAAGCATGACTGCGGCTCGGATAGCAACTACGACGTCTCACACTGCGTCGATATCTGTTCGGACAATGCCAACCAAAGCGCCGACTACTCGCGCCGCGTAGATACCTGCGAGGAATGCGAACAGGGCCTTTCCTGCAACGACTATAAAAATCAAGCAGGATGCTTGGCAGTCTGTCCGAGTCTGCCATAGATGCAGCTCACCCCAAGCCGCGTGGACAACCAAAAGCGCTCGTAGAGGCTATCGACGTCCATACGGCTTGGGGTGCAGGGATTATTCCTGTGGCTGCGCGGCTTCTCCAGGTCGTAATTTGCGGCTGACCCCTTTGATGCCGAGCTCTGGCACTGGGGAACGAATGATTTCGGCCAGTTTCACTTTGCCGCGCGGCGCGTTCGCCAGATCTTTGGCGGGCTGTGCGGCCCCCGCCCGCATATTCAATCCTCCGGTAGTCGGGGGCCCCCCCCAACGACCGTAGACCGGATTGCTGCAAGCCACCTTGCCTTCCCAGTAGTGGCGAATGATGTAGCGCCCTTGAAAATTGTTGGCGCCGCCAGATTGAACTTTGGCGCCGTGATCCCCAACGGTACCATTCCAGTTCGCACGCCCACCAAGCACTGGCAAAGCAGTACGAAATAGCAAATCTTCGCGCAGCGTCTGTTTGTCGTAACGCGTGTGCAGCCGAGTCAGCACCCAAGACGAGCCAGAGCCGAAAAACGGCCGGCGCATTGGCGCCACGGAGACGGGCGCGGGCGGAGGTGGCGCTGGGCCGGCGGGGCCAGGGACGGCAATTTGGGCCGGCGCGCTTGGCGTCTGGGCCAGTTCGGGAAATATCTGCTCATCCCCGAGGATTCGCAATTCGCTGACTTGCAAGGGCGGGGTCGGACAAGGATCGCAGGAGCTTGTCTGCCAGGCATACTCGGTCAGGACTGCTTGATTGCCGTTACGCCGCATCGTGTCGTCGAAAAGCTCGGCATAGAAGCTGCCAAAACCCTGCCGCACCGCATCGGCGACTTCTATATTGGTGGGAATAAACACATTGGGATAGTTGGCAACTTCAAAGCGGCTGTCGGGAGAAAGCACATAAATGAGCAGATCTTGTTTCGCTTCAGCATTGAGCAGCCCGAGCCGTACCGGAAGCCGCAGCTCTGCGGAATCAAAACCAAAGCGCAGCGGCGACAGTACGACCAAATCATGCTGGTCCCGCTTCACTTTCTTGATGTCCACCTTGGCGACAAAAAACTTCATCTGATCGTGCACATAAGGCGCCAACGCCTCGGCGGCACCATTCGGAATGCGGTACTTATTGATACGCAGCCACTTATCAAGTCCCGTCGAATCCTTGGCCGACAAAATCAGAATTTGATACTCGCCGACCTCAAATTGCGCCTCAATGGTCACTCCCAAATCTTCAGCATGCCGGCGACTGGCAGCCGGCGCCGGCATAGCCCCCCCGGAGGCCATTTTCATCATCGGACGCATTGGCGGCGGCGTATAGCAGGGATCCTGCTCCCAATATTCAACCAGGCGCGGCGCGGACAATTCATCGATGTGCTGAAAAACACTTGGCGACAGCGTCTTTACCTGCTGCTTCTGCAACACCACCGGAACCGGAATCACCATGGCAAAGTCTTCCGGAGGACCTTTGTAGTTATTGGACAGCGTCATCACGGTATGGTTGCCCTTGCGCATGAGCACCACCTGCGACGCATTATTATAAAGCTGCGCGTCGGCGCCCGAGACGAAAAAGCCGCAGAAGGCCCGAGCCCAAGGGGTGCCCAAAAGCGCGACGCCGACAAGGGTCAGACGCGCCAGGGCAGATAACGCGAAACCAGGACGGCGAACATGAACATGGGAAACAGACATTCAGGCCTCCGTTTGTACTGCCATCATAAATGCATTGAAGCCGCGAATTCGTCTACTAATCGACGCAAGCGATTCGATAAATAGTATGCATTTGTAGGGGAAGGTCGCAGAATTGCCGGCACTCCTGTCATTTTTTGCATTTCGTTCCCATCCTTTTTCGCTTTGTGAAAATTCGCCGGCGTTAGAACACCTCGATGCGCTCGAAGCCGCCGTCGACTATAATGGTTGTGGCAAAAAGGGCGTATTTCTGTGTACGAGGGTCCGACATCTTCGCCTCACATTACCCATCTGCTTCTTAAGGCGGTAAAAAGCCTTACCGCCAATTCATTGGCGCTAGGCCATGGCAATGGCAGCGCGCTGCTACATGAGACTGCCAGTGTGCTGCAAAGCGATACCGGACAGACCGGAAGCTATGTGGCTTCCGAATCTAGCGATCAGGTATCGGAACTGCCGCGCTTTCGAGTTGGTGAAGTCATAAACGGTCGGTATGAAGTCCTCGCCATGCTTGGCGAAGGCAGTATGGGAGTGGTCTACCGCGTTCGCGATCAACTCTTTCCCAGCCGCAACGTAGCGCTCAAGACGCTACAGCGAATGGCTGATTTGGCATGGCTAAACCTGTTTCGTGCTGAATTTCGCGTCCTTGCTGAGCTACGGCACAAAAACATCGCTGAAGTATACGACTTTGAAGAACTCTCGGGCCAAGCCGGTCATTTGTTTACGATGGAACTTGTCGAGGGCCGGGTACTGGACGCGGCGCTCGGCCCGCAAGATGTCAGGCAGGTATGGCACGCGGTCACTGAGATGGCCGAGGCCCTGGCTTATGTACACAGCCACGGCCGGCTACACCTTGACATCAAGCCGAGCAATGCGATTCTGGCCACAGACGGCACTTGTAAACTGCTCGATTTCGGTTTGGTCGGACTGGTGTTTACGCCCGGACAGTTTGCCGGTACCCCGCTATATATGGCCCCTGAGATCCTGCAGGAACAGCTTCC
Source organism: uncultured Myxococcales bacterium (assembly GCA_964460115.1). Classification (GTDB taxonomy): domain Bacteria; phylum Myxococcota_A; class Polyangia; order Palsa-1104; family JAEUJZ01; genus JAEUJZ01. Next base: position 895 of record CAYWPR010000048.1, on the reverse strand, counting down.
CGATGCTCGCAGTGACTTATTCAGCCTCGGCATCACTGCCTATCAGTTGCTTACGGGCAGCATTCCTTATTCGCGCACGACGCGCATTCGTGACCTTTTTGACGAAAAGCTCAACCACATTGTGACGTTTCCCCCAGCACTGCACGACCAGATTCCCGCCTTCATGCGCCAGGCCGTGGCAAAGCTGTGTGCGCTGCAACCGCAGGAGCGGTTTGCAAACGCCAAGGATTTTTTGGATTGTACGCGCGGTGACGCAGTGGCGTATGGCATCGACGTTACGCGCACCGAACGCCGCTTAGAGCGCAGTGCCTTTATCGGCAGAGAGTCGGAACTGCAGCAAGTCCTCGATTTCGCGCATGCACGTCTTATAAATGACGATGCTCGATTGGGCCCCATCCTGTGCAGCGTCAGTGCGATTAGCGGGGTTGGCAAATCACGCTTGCTAGCCGAAGCGCGCACCGTCCTACAGAGCGAGGGCTACGTCTTTCTGCAGGGCGACGCTTATGCCCAGGATGTCGGAGAATATACCGCGTTGGCAGCGATTCTTCTTGCCGCGTCGCATTTGGCGCACGCGCAGAATGCGGTTGCGCTTATTTACAAATACGGCCCGGATATCGTCAAGATCGTGCCCGAGTTCGGACGCCCTATCGTGTGCCGGCCATCTCCGGCATTTAGCAACGGCGAAGCCGAGCGTGAGCGCTTGATCTCGCAAGCTGCCGCCTTTTTGGTAGAGCTTGCTGCACATCGAGCACTTGTGGTTTATCTGAACGACCTTCAGTGGGCGGGCGGGTGTACGCTTTTTACGCTGCGCCGAATTCTCAATCATTTAAGAACTCGTTCCCCTCCCTGCCTATAACTCCGCAACCATCCACCTGAAATCATTTACTGAGCAGGG
>CAYWPR010000047.1:0-46019 GCA_964460115.1 uncultured Myxococcales bacterium | reverse complement strand
TGGGTCGGGCTCGGCGCTTTCTGTTTCTTATCCGCCAGCTTTACCCAATAGTGGCATCAAGCGCGCTGTCCGATATGAGCTGGCAGCGACGCTATGCTCGGCTTTTGACCTGGGAGGCCGAAACGCTGCGCGTGCTTGGCCAGCTTGAAGCAGCGCTTGTCACTGCGCAGCGGCAGTGGCCCCTCGGATCTACGCCGCTGCCGCGCCGGCTCTACCAGCAAGCGCGGGTGCTGCGCTCGCTGGGGCGGCTGAAGCAGGCAGCGACGCTGGCCACCGCTGCGCGCCATGGCACAGTATTTTCTTTCGATGGCGTTTTGGCGTCGATGGAGCTTGGGCTTATCAATCTGCTCAGCGGCGATCCATCGATGTGCCAGGTTCATCTGCTGGATGCCGCCGCGCTGCTACGAGAGGATGAGCTCCATCTAACCGGTTTTTCCAAAACGCCGGAGGCGCTAGACCTCTCGGCGTGGATGCAGCGGGTTTGGGCGCGCCGCGCTTTATTGCTAGGCCACCTGCAGCGGGCGCGAACGCTGCTCGAATCCTGCCGCGCCAGTGCCGAAAAGCGGCACAGCGAGCTTGATGGTGCGCAATGCGATGTGCTGCTTGCGGAACTTTTGCGAAAAGAGCGCAACTACGAACTGGCCGGTCAGGCCCTGCACCGCGCTTTGAGCGCGGCGGGTCGTAGCGGCGATATCGAGACCGTGATTCATGGCGGACTTGTGCAAGGCTGCCTGCGTTTAGAGACCGGACATCTAGATGGAGCTGCCGCGGCCTTCGGTCCGACCCTGGCCTTGGCCAGCGAGCATGGTTTTGGCATATACCGCATCGATCTTTTAGTCTGGCGCGGAGCTTTAAGCCTGCGCCGTGGCGATTTTGAAAGCGCCGAACGCGATGCGCGCGATGCCTTGGCCTATGCCACCGCCCCAAGCTGCGGATATTTGTGGGGCGAAGCGGATGCTCTGCATCTTTTGGCGACGGTGCTTATCGCGACGCGGCCCGTTTCCGGCAGCTCGCGCCACACCGAGGCCATCGCGCACCTAAGCGATGAGCTCGAACTGCGCGAACGGATGTCAGACCCGACCGCTCCGGATGTACGCTGGCTTTTGCGGCGGATTCGGCCGTAGTCAAGGTTTCCAAATGTATACGCAGCCCTCGCTCGATCGACGAGGATGGCTGCGAATTACATGGTAAATGTGGCAAACTCTGCTCCAGCATGTGGGCTGGGTTTATGGACTGGTGTGAACGGGCGCGGCGCGTATTTGCGGCGCGCGACCTGTTCTTGCTGACGCCGTATGGTGTGAGTCGCGCGCTTTTCGAGCTGGCCCGGCAGCGTCTTTCTGAAAAACCCGACGAAGTTCAAACAGAGGAAACGCAGCCTATAGACTGGGAACTTGTCGAGGTCATGGCCGACCTGTTTCGCGCGCTTGGCAAATACTATTTTCGACTGCAAGTTGCCGGGCTGGAAAATGTTCCGCGCACCGGCCCGGCGCTTATCGTCGGCAATCATAACGGCGGAGTGCTGCCGCTAGATTCGCTGTTTACCGCCCTTTCCATCTACGATGATTCCAAACAGTTTGGGCCGCCGCGGCTATTGCGCAGCTTGGCGCACGATAGCTTATTTGCGCATCCGACGATCGCTCGCTATGCAAGAAGCCTGGGCGCTTTGCCGGCGCGACCAGACGCGGCAGAGCGCTTGCTACGCGCCGGACATCTGGCGCTTGTCTATCCCGGTTCAGATATAGAGGCTTGTCGCCCATTTTCTGATCGCAAGCGTATACACCTGGCGGGTCGGCAGGGTTTTTTGCGACTGGCGCTAAGCACCGGAGTTCCCATCGTGCCGGTGGTTTCCGCAGGTACGCACGAGCAACTGATTATTCTGACCCGTGGTACGTGGCTGGCGCGAGCTTTGCGGATGCACAAATTGACGCGCACCGACGCATTTCCGCTGGCGCTGGCCCTGCCCTTTGGAATTACGAGCCCGCTTCTGCCCTATCTGCCATTGCCGGCGCAGACTTCTTTGGTCTTTGGACCGCCTCTGGATTTTTCTCAGATTTCGCCGGCCAAGTCGCGCGACCCGGCAACGCTCGATCATTGCTACCGCGTCGTTGAACAGCGGATGCAGACGATGCTTGATGAGTTATCGCGCGACCGTATTCCAGTGCTCGGAAAAGTGCGTTTTTAGTCCGCGTTGTTGGCAAGCTCGACCGTGCTGACTTTGATTGAAAAATTGCGCGCGCAAGCTCCGCGAAAGTTCGATGTCATCGGACTGGGCGAGTGCTCGCTGGATCAGGTTTTTGTATTGCCGGGTCGGCTGCGCGATTTTGTCGGCGGCAAAAGTCGCGCGTTGACGGTGCGCAAGCTTGGCGGCGGCCAGGTGGCGACGGCCCTTTGTGCGGCCGCCCGGCTGGGTTCTAAGACGGCCTTTTTGGGAGCCGTCGGCGACGATGGCGATTCTTTGCTGAGTGAGTTGCAATTCGAAGGCGTAAGCACCGAAAGCGTTTTTCGGGCCGCGGGAGCAGCCACTCGCAGCGCCCTTTTGCTGGTCGATGAAGATGGAGAACGCACGGTCATTGAGCACCGTGATCGCGCTTTGTCCCTGCCTTTGGACTATCCGCCGGCTGAATTCGTGTCACTTGGCCGCGTCCTGCACGTGGACGCAACCTATATGGCGGCGACGCTACGCGCGGCCCAAATGGCCCGCCGGCAGGAGATGCTGATTTCTATCGATCTGGATCCAATCAATTTGCAGAGTGAAAAAGATCAGCAAATAGATGAGAAACGCCATGAGATTGGCGAACTTCTGGCGTTGGCGGATTTGTGCGTAGTGCCTGCAGCGTTTGCGTTGGCGTTTACACACCAAGTAAAGCCGGAAGCCGCCGCGCGCAAACTGTGCCTGCACACCCCCGGTCAAGTCGTGCTGACGCTCGGAGCCGCCGGTTCACTTGCCGTCGCTGGTTCGACGGTAGTGCATCAACCGGCGTTTTTGCCGTCGACGCAAGTGGTAGATACAACGGCCTGTGGCGATACTTTTCGCGGGGCGCTCATTGCGTATTTGCTGGACTGTGCCAAGCGCGAAGCCTCGACGTTTGCGCCCACCTCAGCAAGCTGCAAATCCGACACGCTCACTGCTGGTTTGCGCTTTGCCAGTGCCGCCGCCGCGCTCAAGTGCCAAGGATACGGCCGAAGCGGCTGCCCGAGCCGAGCGGCCCTCGACGATTTTTTAGCCGCTTCCGTTAGGGCCTAAGGGCCTTTGTAGGAATTGACCGCACGAGGCCGCTCGCGTATAGCTTTTGAGCAATGAGCAATGCAATCAGCTTGGACAGTGAAACAGCCGAAGCAAAGCTGAATGCAGCCGAGCAAGCGCTGAAACGTGGACACTTTGCAAACGCTCGTCGGCTCTTGGCCCAAGTCAAAGATCTGGAGAAATCCAGCGCCAACGCTCCAATTTCGACCCGCCGCGCCGCGCTGCAAGCCCGGCTGGCGCCAGATTCCCTGGTTTTCTGGCTCGTCGGATTGTGCTTGCTGCTTTTTGTCTTCATCGTTGCGACAACGACCTAGCAGCGCTTTATCCGCGGGCTTTTACCCAAAGACTCCATCGTCAATCCATAGGCGTTCGCCAACTGTCGATGAATCGTTCAAGCGCCGGCCATAGGCCGCCAGACTTTCGCACAGTTCATCCAGCGATGCGGCAAATAGCGGCCATTGCGAAGCATAGGCGGCAATCGCTTGACGCCGGCGACTTTGCAAAAGCGGAGTATTAAGGACGCGCACAATCGGTTGCAGCCGCGGTGCAAAACCCGGGCGCTGACCCCCTTTTTCCGCGAAAACCGCAAAACGAGCCGCCAGATGACTGCTGAGCAGACGAAGTCCGTAGGCTTTGCGCTGAATCATGGGCCAAGCAGACAGTGCCGTTCTATACGCGGCAATTTCTTGCGAAAGTGATCCGCGCTGTCCCAAGCGGGTTTTCGATTCGACGGGCGCCGCTGGCTGCAATGCCGCAAGCCGACGCTCTAAAGAATAAGGCACCAGGCTGTACGGCTGATCTTCATAAAAGGACAGCCGGACCGATGGACCCAGAAGATAGGCCAGGGCGCGCGCCGCCTCATGCACGATGCGGTGATCGATGTGGCCACCCACTGCCAGTGGTGCGACCAGCTCGGCCGGCGAAGTGATGTGCCACAGCAGCCGGCTGACCACTTCGCTTGTGATGCCCAGATGTTGCGGACCAAAAGGCATAAAAATGCCCAAGGCACCGCGAACCTCGGGGCGATCTTTTGCGTCGGGCAGATTTAGGCATTGGTAGGCGCAGCCGAGCCGGGCCGCCGCTTGCGTGTCTTCGTCGCCGCGCGTATCGGCGTCTTTGCCGCTAAGAAATGCCGTGATTAGGGTCACCGCGCGTCCAGCTTCGCAATCCAGGGCGACACTACCGCCACAAGAAAACGCCACATCGTCGGCATGCGGCGAAAGGTAGAAGATGGGCGCGTCGCCCATATTAGGCGGGTGCGATGTCGGCACTGGCGTGGGTCAGTACGTCTTTACCGTCTTGGTTACTGACGCGCAGAACGTAACGTCCTTCGCGGATGCGCCAACCGGTGGTGGTCAGGCCATCGCCGGGAAGTACCGGTGCAGCGAAGCGTGCTTCGATTTGCCGAATGCGGTTGCCGTCGCCCGCACAGGCGGCGCGAATCAGCGCCCGCGTCGCAAAGCCGAAGGTGCAAAGTCCGTGCAAAATCGGCCGAGCAAAGCCCGCAGCCTGAGCAAACAGCGGATCGGCATGCAGCGGATTTGGGTCTCCGGACAGCCGATACAAAAGCGCTTGTTCCGGACGGGTCAGCTCGGTCAGAGCAAAGTCTGCGGCCTGACCGTCCGGAGGATCTTGACGAACGGCCTCGGGACCGCGGAGGCCGCCAAAACCTCCGGCCCCGCGCGCAAAGATCGAAAACTGATTCGAAAACAGCGGCGCATCCTTTTCATCGACCGTATGCGCTTGAGCGACGACCAACGCTCCCTTGCCTTTGTCATAAATGCCGGTGATCTCGCTAACCGTATGCACTTTGCCTTGCGCGGGAATGGGGCGGTGCAGCGTGACGCGCTGTTCACCATGAACCACCATGACGGGATTTAAGCCCAGTTCCGAAACAATCTGAAACATCGCGGCCAAGGCGGGCACGACCGCGAAGCTCGGCAGGACTTTGGGCCCGCGGCCTTCATACAAATAATCGAGCTCATCGGCAGTCGCACCGACGCCAAGCGCATACAGGATGGTGTCGCGCGGCGTATACGCGAAGGGCAGCGGAGCGAATTTTTTGCCAACTAGACCTACATCGATTCCGTTTTGCGAAATACTCATGGCAGCGTTCTACCTTACATCATTTGTGCTGTCGCGAGGCCGATCTGCATCCATTTCGGCAATTGCTTCCAATCTCCGGCCGCGCACAAAGTACTGAGGTCGCGCCCGTTGTAGGTATTTACAAACAGCACCCGCTTGCCGACTAGCCGCCCCGATTTGGCGTCCGCCAAAAGGGCCGCAAAAGCCTTGCCGGTATAGATTGGATCGAGCTTTAGTCCCAGCGCGGCGCCGGTTTGTACGGCTTGATTGCCGGCCGTCGTGGGGTAGCCATAGCCGCGTTCCAAAAAGCCGCCTTCGACGCGCAGCGCCGGCCGAGGCCCTGCGGGCAGTTTTTTGCCCAAACGCCGGGCCAAGTGCGCATGCGTACGTCGCGCCAAGTTCCAAACCGCTGTGGCGCTGGCCACCGGCCAGGGGGCCACGCGTACCGCGACTAGCTCGGCGGCGGCGGCGCCCAGTCCCAAAAGCAGTCCGGCGCTGGTGTCTCCGGAGCCAAGCGCGACGTAGACGGCGTCAAAGCGCGGCGCTTGCCCGCTTTGTACCTGCGCAGCAATTTCCAGCCCGCCCGACCACCAGCCCAGGGTTCCAAGCGGATTGGTACCGCCCGGCGTAATCAGCCGCGGTGGGCCAAAATCCCCTCGATAGTAGGCCTGCAAAAATTGCCATGGCAGATGCAGGTAGGAACGGCACAAGTGCAGCCGCATGCCCGCGCCTAGCTGCGCTTGTAAAGAGCTGCCAACGCGCGCCAAAAGCGGCTGCGGATACAGCACGGCAGATACGGAATAGCCCAAAGCCCGGCCGTAGATTCCGGTGGCCAGGGTATGGTTTGAGCCGTAGCCACCAAAAGTCAGCAAGCGTTTTTCGGGAGCTGCCTCGGCCGCCAGCAAAAATTCTAAGCGCCGAATCTTGTTGCCGCCGTAAAGCGGGCCGGACAGATCTTCGCGTTTGATAAAGAGCTCGCCGATTTCCGGCAGCGCTTGTCGCACCCTTTCGATGGGGGTGGGAAATTCTCCGATCGGCCGATACGGCAGGGGCGGATGCCCGTTTTGAAAATCAGCAAGCTGCGGAAAGAAATCAAACAGTGCCCGGGGCATGGACGTCACTATACGCGCGGTCGTGCGAGAGTAGGCACGAGCGTGGTAGATTGACCCAGTGCCCGTCTTGTTGCGAAAGCTCGTCAGTAGGTTTGTAGGTTTTTTCGTCGCCGGTTTGCTTGCGGGGTGTCCGCAGCCGGTGATGCGCATTCGGCCGTACGCGGCCCCGACCGCCGCCGAGCTTTTGGCGCACGTGCAGAAAAGCCGCAGCGGTTTGTTGGCGCTGCGCGCTCGCGCCAAAGCCGACGTCATGGGCAATCAGGGCCGCATCAAGGTCGATATTTCGCTGATTGCGGCGCGACCGCAGCGCTTGCGCTTGGCTGGCGAGAATTCTTTGACCGGGCCGCTATTGACGCTGGCCACGGATGGCACGACGTTTCAGCTACTGGATGTTCGAGAAAACCGATTTCAGACCGGGGCAGTCAGCGCGTGCAATATGGCCCGGATTTTGGGGATCGCGATGCATCCCAGCCAAGTTATCGAGGTTCTCATGGGCGGCGTGCCGCTTTTGCCCAATCCCTCGGCTTTGGAAGTTTCTTGGGACGGTCGCGATGGCGGGCGCGAAGTTCTGACGCTGCGCGATGGGCGCGGAATCAGCGAAGTGATTTATTTGCAAGCCGAGGGTCGCACTTGGGATGTGCGCGAGGCCGAAGGACGCGACGAACAAGGCAAGGCCGTATGGCGTCTGCGCAACGAAGGTTTTGCTCTTTTGGACGGAAGCACGCTGCGCATGCCGGCGACCACCTATCTAGAAGATCCGCCGCACAAAAGTGATTTGCGGCTGCGCTGGCGCGAGCGCGAGCCAAACCCTCCGCTTGAACCCGAGGTGTTTCACATGGATGCACCTGCCGGCGTACCTGTAGAGCCCGATGCCTGCGCGGGAGTACGCTCTACGGCTGCGGAGAGCGAGGTTTTGCCCCCATGAGTACAAACCGCATCGCACTGCCGATTCCGAGCCTTGCCGACACTCTGTCGCGGCGCACGCGCTATCAAATTCCGCAAAGCGGAAAACGGTTTCGCGAATCGGCGGTGCTCTTGCCGCTGCTGCTATCGGAACGCGAAACTTGGGAGCTTTTGTTTATCGTGCGCCAGACCGATCTGCCCACGCATTCCGGACAGATCGCTTTTCCTGGCGGCAAGCACGAGGCGGCGGATCCATCACTTTTGCACACCGCCTTGCGCGAAAGCAGCGAAGAAGTCGGTTTGGCCGCCGAGCGCGTCGAGGTCTGCGGCATGCTGGATGACGTTCCGACCACGGATTTTTTCGCCATCACGCCGGTTGTGGGCATGGTGCGTGGTGCGCTTAGCTTGTCGCCAAGCGCCAAAGAAGTTTCCGATGTGTTTAGCGCTCCGCTTTTGGGGCTGGCCGATTGCTACAGACATGCCGGCCATGCCGAATGGCAGGGCATTCGCTATGTCATGCACGAATTTTTGTGGCAAGATTTTCGAACTTCCAGCATTCCCGGAAACGCACCCGGATTGCGGCGGATTTGGGGGGCGACAGCGCGCATCACTTATCAATTGCTTGAGCTTTTGCAGCTACTGCCTCCCCTTTCGGACGATTGAGCGAAGCATGTATAGTCCTGTGCGTCTTCCCGCCAAGGCTCAAGGTACAGAGACAGAGCTGCTATTTGGGCTAGGAATTCTGGCGCTATGCTTTTTTGGCGCGCATGCCACGATTCACCTGCTGCATGGCCGATGGTACGATATTTTATGGACCTGCACGCTAAGCAACGCGGTGCTGGGACTTGGCCTGCTTAGCCGGCGCGCCATTTCGGTGGCCGTTGGCGCCACCTGGCTGGTCATGGGCAATCTGACCTGGCTGGCTGATTTGCTGACCGGCGGCGACTTCTTTGTGACTTCGGTACTGACCCATTTTGGCGGACTAACCATCGGCATTTTGGGCGCGCGAATTTTGGGCTGGCCGCGCCGTACATGGATTTGGGCGACTTTGGGAATGCTGGGCATGCAGCTTATGGCGCGGCTAGTGACCCCGCCTCTTGCCAACGTCAACCTAGCGTTTTCCATCTACACCGGCTGGGAACGCTACTATCCCAGCTATCGAGCATTCTGGCTGATCATGTCTAGCGAAGCGCTTATCGTCTACTATCTGACCAGTTGGCTGTTTTTGCGCTGGCTGCGCCCTTTTGCGAATACTCTTTGACGGCCCGCGACCGCGCATGGCATCTGCTGGGAATTGGGCTAAGCTAGAAATTTATGGCTGCTTGGAAGGGCCCTCGCACGCGGCCCCGACAAAGGACGCGGCAGCGAGAGCTACAGGTTCTCGACGCCGTTCTTTATCACTTACCTCTTGGAATTGTCGTTCTGGATACGGAAGGACGGGTGCAGCTCTTCAATCGCTACGAACAGCAGCTTTCGGGCAAGAGTGCGAGCCAGGTCTTAGGTCGAGCATTTTTCGATGAAATTGCTCCATGTACTCGAGACATTGGGCTCAAGGAGCGCTTCTTTGCGGGAATTCGCAACCGAAATCTGGCGCTCGACCTCGACTTTGAGTTTCCGTATCCCTATAACACCGTGCCGCGCACGGTAAGGATTCGAGCCGCTTCGATCGAGACTGCGGGCCTGCCCGTCCATTCGATTTTCATCGAGGACATAACGACCCGCAAAAATCTTCAGCGTTCCAGTCAGGATCTGGCGGTGCGCCTGCGCGCGCTTCTCGCCCGCTACATGGGCCGCGGGTATGCTCAGGAGCTCGAAAATGCACCTGAGGGAGAGGTTCCCGAACATGAGGAAGATGCCGTAGTCCTATTCGCTGACCTCACCGGCTTTACGTCCTACGCGAGTACTCTGTCCCCTGCGGAGCTTTTCAGTCGTCTGAATCTGCGCCTGCGCGACGCGGTCAGCGCCGTTTTGCGCTATGGGGGCGTCCTTGACAAGCTGCTTGGCGACGCCGTGCTCGCCTATTTTCTGCCGCGCCACGCCAAGGAGCGAGCCATCTGGGACGCGCTGCGCGCCGCGCGCGACATCGTCCGTGCGGCCACGACCGTGGGCTGCGCGCTGCCCTTTCGGGTTGGCGTGGCCGCCGGCCCGATCATGATTGGAACAGTTGGCTCGCGCGACTTTGGCAACGTTACGGTGCTTGGCCATACGGTGAACCTGGCCAAGCGTCTTCAGGAAGCCGCGCAGCCCGGCGAGGTCCTGATTTCTTCCGAACTCTGCGAGCATGCCGGCGCCGCGCTATCTACGACTCCGGTTGTCGGACTGGCGCTAAAAGGCATGCCCGCCGTCAAGACCGCGTACCGCATGGACAAGCTCGAGCTACCCTGATAAATAGGGCCAAAATCATGCAGCGAATTGCTCAACGAGTCCTTGTCCGGACCGCAGTCCTATGTCTGGCGTTTGCTTGGCCGCAGCTTTTGGCGGCCGCGCCCCATCCTTTCACGATCGAAGATCTGGCGCGGCTTGGCCGCGTGCTCGATCCGCAACTGCGCGCCGATGGCCGAGCGGTGTACTTTGCGCTGTCGCGAGCGCGTCTAGAGCAGAACCGCTGGTACAGCGCGATTTATGTGCAGGACCTTGACGCATCCGGAAAGCCCCTTGGCGGGCCGCAGCGCTTGACCTTTCCGGAACGCGGACCCAAGCAAGATGGTCAAGATACTAGCCCGCGTTTGTCTCCGGATGGACGGTGGCTGGCGTTTGTAAGCACGCGCGACAGCGCGGCGCCGCAACTTTATCTGTTGCGTTCAAGCGGCGGCGAGGCGCGGCGACTGACCAATTTGCCAAGCGGTGTAAACGCTTTGTACTGGGCGCCAGACAGCCGCGCGATTGTGGTGCAAAGCCGTCTGTATCCGGATTGCCCGGCTTATCCCGCGGGCGAGGAATGCAACCGCAGCCGCAGTGTGAGCCGCGAACAGCATCCGGTCAAAGCGCGTCTTATTGACCGGCTGTTTTATCGCTGGTGGGACACGTGGAACGACAATCAGCGCAGCCAGCTTTTGCGCGTGCTATTGCCTCAAGGCGAGGATGCCGGGGTCGATATTCGTTCGCTGACTCATGGCGATTTCGATGTGCCGGCCCTGGCCCGGTCCGGAGTGCAGCCGGTAGCTTTTTCTCCCGATGGGCATGAGCTGGCTTATGTGCAAAATCGCGACAAGCAGCCGGCCCTTTCGACCAATCACGACATCTTCATTTTGCCGCTTGGTTCGGACTATGCGCCAAGCGGCCAAGCGCAGAATCTGACGGAAGGGAATGCTGCTGCCGACATCGCTCCGCGTTACTCGCCCGATGGGCGGTACCTGGCCTATTTGGCGCAACGTCGGCCCGGCTTTGAAGCGGATCGCTTTGAAGTATGGCTGCAGGATCGCAAAAGTGGTCAAAAACGTTCTTTGACCGAATCCTTTGATGCCACCGTACACAGTTTGGAGTGGGCGCCGGATGGTCAACGGCTGTATCTGGTCGCCAACCTGCGTGGACGTGATGTTCTGTACACGCTGGATGTAAGCGGTCGCGCGGCGCCCCATGAAGTCAACGTGGGAGATTGTTCCGATTTGCAAGTGCGGCCTTTTGAAAAAGGAGCCGCGCTCGTCTTTTTGCGTTCTTCTTTACATCGTCCCGCCGAAATCTACCGCGTCGATGTGAACGCCGAAGGCAAAGCGCGGGGCCAGGCGCGGGCACTCACCCAGGTCAACAGCAGTACGTTTGGTGAAGTTCATCCCGCGCAAGTCACTGAGCTGTGGGCGCAAAGCCAGGACGGATTGCCTCTACATAGCTATTTGGTGACGCCTCCGGATTTCTCCGCGGAGCGGCGTTATCCGGCGGTGGTTTTGCTACATGGCGGGCCGCAAGGCGCTTGGGAAGATGTTTGGCAGTGGCGCTGGAACGCGCAAATGTTTGCCGGCGCCGGTTATGTCGTTTTGATGCCGAATCCGCGCGGCTCGGAAGGTTTCGGACAGCGCTTTGTCGATCAGGTTTCAGGCGACTGGGGCGGCCGAGCCTACGATGATGTGATGCGGCTGGTGGATAAACTGGTCGCGCTGCCCTATGTCGATTCCAAGCGGGTGGCCGCCGCCGGCGCTTCCTATGGCGGCTATATGGTCAACTGGATCGCCGGACACAGCGACCGCTTTGCGGCGCTTATCAGCCATGCCGGAATTTATGATTTGCGCTCGATGTACGGCGAGACCGAAGAAATCTGGTTTCCGCGTTGGGAATTGCAGGGGGATCCTTGGAATTCCGAACTTTATGACCGCTTTAGTCCTTCGCGTTTTGTCGATCGCATCAAGACTCCGATGCTGATCATTAGCAACGAGCGCGACTTTCGCGTTCCGGTGGGTCAAGGAATGCAGCTATTCACGGCGCTGCAAGTGCGAAATGTGACTTCGCGCTTGCTAATTTTCCCCGATGAAAACCACTGGGTGCTGCGTCCTACGAACGCCAGGTTGTGGTACGCCGTGGTTTTAGATTGGCTGCATCGATATATCGGCGGCGCGCCAGCCGATAAAAAAGCCTTGGAGCTTGCAGGGACCTACTCCTACTAGGAGGTATCCAATAAGCTCGCAATGTTCCTGCACCGATACAATAACTCATCGCTATCTATTGCCGAACCTTGCTTTTTCTTGCGCTTGGCGAAGACAAAGCCGAGGGCATGCAGAAATTCTTGGTGCTTAATATAATTATCCAATGTCAGAAAAATCCCTTCGGGGATCGGATCGGTCCGTGGACCCATCCGTGGGCGCTGGCACCGATCCAGGCGCAGCCGCGAAAGCCGAGGGCGATCGGAAATCGCAGCGCGGCAAGAACCCAGATACGCGGACGATGCTCCCTGCCGAGCCGACTGGTTCAAATCAGGACGGCAGCGCGGATGAGGAAGAGTTCGAGCCGTCGACAATCTCAGCCACCGAGGAAGTACGACGCGCGACGCCCGCTGCGGGAGTGAGTCTGCGCTCTGCTCCGTCAGCGCCGCGCGTCGGCATTCCGCGTGCGCTCAAGAAGTGGGACCGCTACGAGGTCCAAGAAGTGCTCGGCTCGGGTGGTATGGGCGCCGTCTATAAGGCGCGTGACTCGCGCCTCAATCGACTCGTCGCGCTGAAGATCGTCCATCCCATGCTCGGCCAGGCGAGCGAGACCGCCGGCGAGGTTTTTGTACGGCGCTTCCTGCGTGAAGCGCGCCTGCAAGCGAGTCTTGAACATCCGCACATCTGCAAGGTGTACGAAATCGGCGAGCTTCCCAAAGTAGAAGCCGACGAGCCAGCATATCCGTACATCGCCATGCAGCTCATCAGCGGCCAGTCGCTGCAGCGCGCTGCTGCGGACATGTCGATGTTCGAGAAGGTGAAGGTCATTCAGCAGGTCGCCGACGCACTGCACACCGCCCATCGCCAGGGGCTGATTCACCGCGATATCTAGCCCGGCAACATCATGATCGAGCGGACGGCCGATGGGAGGTTTCATCCCTATGTGCTCGACTTCGGACTGGCGCGCGAGACCGCGAATTCCGATCACAGCCGCACGGGTGTCATCGAAGGGACGCCGCGCTTTATGTCTCCTGAGCAGGCGCGGGGTGATACCAAGCATCTTGATCGTCGCACCGACGTCTACGCGCTTGGTGTCACGCTGTATGAAATTCTCGTCAGACAGTCGCCGTATCAGGTATCAGGAGACGTCGACATCCTGTTGGCGGTGCTGACGCGCGATCCGATTCCGCTGCGCGCTGTGCAGCGCAACATTCCGATCGATCTCGAGGCCATCACGCTCAAGTGTCTTGAGAAAGAGCCCGCGGCGCGTTACGACTCAGCCAAGGCACTGGCCGACGATCTCGGCCGCTATCTCGACGGCGAGCCGGTCGAGGCGCGGCACATCGGACTCACGCAGCGCTTGATTCGGCGGGCGCGAAGGCACAAGGCGGTGGTGGCGCTGGGAGTGGCGCTCCTATTCACGCTGCTCGGCGGCATTGCCTATGGCGTTCGCACCGGCATTCAATCGCAGAGGCGCGAGCGGCAAGCACGGGCGCAGGCCGCCATCACGCAGCGGCTCGGTCAGGAGATCAAGGACATGGAGTGGCTGCTGCGCAGTGCGCGGCAGCTACCGCTGCACGATCTCGAGCACGAGAAGATCATCGTTCGCAAGCGCATGGAGCAACTGCAAGCGGAGCTTCTGAGCACCGGCGCCCTTGGTCGCGGACTTGCGCACTATGCACTTGGCCGCGGTCATCTGGCGCTGCACGAATATTCGCAGGCACTGACGCAGCTTCATCAAGCCATCGCAGACGGCAACCAGAGCGCTGACGTGTACTACACGCTGGGTCTTGTCTTGGGAAAGCACTTCGAGCAGGTGATGGAAGATGCGCGCGTTTCCGGCGGCGGCGATTGGGCCAAGAAGCAGCTCAAGGAGAACGCGCCCAAGTACCTGATTCCGGCGATCGCCGCGCTCAAGCGCAGCCGCGACATGAAGCTTGATGCGCCAGAGTATCTGGAAGGCATGATCGCCTGGTATCAGGCCGACGAAGAGGCGGCGCTCAAGCACGCTGCGACCGCACTGCGAGAGGCCCCATGGCTGTACGAGGCCGCAAAGCTAGCCGGTGATGTCCATCTGCAGCGAGGGCTGCGCGCCAAGGATGGCGGCCGATATGACGAGGCGGACAAGGAGTTCGCGCTCGCGGTCAAGAACTATCAGGCGGCCTCACGCGTTGGACCAAGCGATGCCGAGGTCTATGCGTCCGAGGCGGATGCCTGGATCCACTGGCTGCAGGCGCTGCCTCGACTGGAAAAGCCGATCAATGCGGCGTACGCGGGCGCGCTCGCCGCTGGCAAGAACGCCTCGATCGCAGAGCCGCAGAGCACGGTCGGGGCCCTCAAGCAAGCTTTCGCCGCCAACACGGCGCTGAACTACGCGACGACCGATGCAGATCGCGCCGAGCAACTGAAGCGATGTCTCGAGAGCTCGACAGATGTCCTGCAAAAGCAGCCAGACAACCCACATGCTCGCCATCGCGCCGCGGGCTGCCGGTTCTTCGTCGCGTTGTTTGCTAGCGATCGCAGCGAGGATTCGCGACCGCTGTTTCGTGAGGCCATAAACATCCTCGAACCCGCGGTGCGCGCCTATCCGAAGCTGCTCTGGGCGACCAAAGATCTCGGTGTGATCTACGACCTGCTCGGCGGTGCCATGCTGCTACACGGCGACATTGGTGCCAAGGAACAACTGGAGAAGGCGCTTTACTACTCGCGTGCCGCGAGCGATCTCGATCCGAGCTTCACGGAGGCCTTCGCCCTGTCCATCGATATCCATGCCAACCTCGTGCTTACTGCGCGTTCGACGGCAGAGCTGAACGAGATGCTGACCAAGACAGACGCCGACATGGAGATGTGCAAGAAGCTCAACGCGAACCACTCGGACGCACGGATGAGCTACGTGATTGCGAACGCGCGTGCCGCGTGGCGCCAGCTTCAAGCGGGTGAAGATCCACAGCCCCGTTTGAAAATCACGCATGACACGGTGGCCCACAGCCACAAGATCGGCGGCGGCATCATCGATGTCGAGCAGTACTCTGCGCTTGCCGAATTCGTCGCGGCGAGTGCCAGCGTGCAGGCCAAACAAGATCCGAGCCCGGCGCTCACCGCGCTGCGGGCCGCGCTCGAGCGTTGTCTTGCCATCAAGAAAAAGGATGCGATGTGTCGCACGCTGGCCGCCAAGGCCGAGTGGCTCAGCGCCGACTGGCAAGCGCTGCAAAAGCGCTCGCCGATTCCGTCCTTGAATCGCGCGCTAAAGCTAGCGAGCACGGCGACCCAGAGTCCGGAGAACCATCCCGACGCCTGGCAGGCGCTGGCCGAGACCGAGCTGCGGCTCGCAGCGGCCGAACCCAAACAGGCGCGCGTTCGCGACGCGCACCTCGAAGAAGGGCTGCGCACCATCGAGAAAGCCTTCGTGGCCAACTCGAATCATGCGCTCGGGCAGGCGACGCGCGGAGCGCTGTGCCTTTTGCGCGCCAAGACCACCGCCCAACCAGAGATCCGTCGCACAGCCGCCAAGTCCGCGGTTGCGGATCTGGAACAGGCGGTTCGAAAAGATCCATTTCTGACCTCGAGCTACGCCCCCAAACTGGCGCAGGCCAAGGAGCTCTTGGCCGCGCCCTGAGCATCGTCGATTTCGGGCAGCCGACTCGCTCGAAGTTTCTTGCCGCTTCTTCGAGCGCATTTCCATAAACGCTCTTTAAACGAGCAAGCATGAACTCTATTTGTGTCTGAGGCAAAGCCATACAAGACCCATCGCGCGGCTTTGCAAAAGCGGTCAAGCGGTGAAAAAATGCGAAACACGGCCTGAGCGTTTCTCAACGAGCCCATGAACCAGGAAACATCTTCTGCACCGAATGAGGATTTGGCTGAAACGCTGCCTGTGCGAAAAAAACCGTCGTATGCGTTGACGTGTTTTTTGATGCTGCGGCTTTTGGGACTTGTCTATGTTGCAGCTTTTTATTCGCTGCTTACCCAAGTGCTGCCGCTTATCGGTGAGCATGGTTTGCTGCCGGCATCTTTATACCTAAAGCGGGTGTCCGATGCGCGCTGGCCGGGTTTTCTGCTTTTGCCCAGTTTATTTTGGGTGCATCTGTCCGATTCTTTTTTGCTGGCTTTGTCCGGACTGGGACTCTTGCTGTCCATCGTCGTGCTATGCGGCTACGCCAATGCGATGGTGCTGGCGATTTTGTGGATCCTCTATTTGTCTTTTGTGCACATCGGACAGATCTTTTATGGCTACGGCTGGGAAATCTTGCTGTGCGAGACGGGATTTCTCGCCATCTTCCTATGTCATTTTCGACAGGGTCGGCCTCTTGTCTGGCAGCCGGTCCGGGCGCCGATTCTTTGGCTGTTTCGCTGGTTGGCGCTGCGGATTATGCTGGGCGCGGGACTTATCAAGCTGCGCGGCGATGCTTGCTGGCTCGATCTGACTTGTCTCGACTTTCATTTTGAAACGCAGCCGCTGCCGAACCCATTGTCGCCGCTGTTTCATTTTTTGCCGAGCTGGCTGCACAAAATAGGAGTCCTTTGGAATCACCTTAACGAATTGATTTTGCCGCTTGGGATTTTTGCGCCGCGGCGCGTGCGCCACTTTGCCGCAATCTCGATGATTTTGTTTCAGGGGTCGCTGATTCTGAGCGGAAATCTGTCCTTTTTGAATTATTTGACCATCGTTCCGCTTCTGGCGTGTCTTGATGATGAATGGCTTTCTAAGCTGTTGCCGCGCCGATTGTGCCAGGCGGCAAAATCTTTGCCTTCGGCGGCGGCCTCGACGCGCTTTGTGGTGATGATCGTTTGCGGGCTCATTTTACTATTGAGCATCGCGCCAGCCCTAAATCTAATTTCTGCGCAGCAGCGGATGAACGGTTCCTTTGATCCCTTGAACCTTGTCAATACCTACGGAGCTTTTGGTAGCGTTGGCAAAGAGCGCTACGCCGTCATCTTTGAAGGCACTTCGGATGCGATTCCGGATGAGACGGCCCACTTTGTGCCTTACGAATTCAAATGCCAACCCGGGGATATCGCGCGGCGTCCCTGCGTGCTAAGTCCCTTGCAACTGCGCCTCGATTGGCAAGTCTGGTTTGCTGCCATGTCGAATCCGCTGGCCGAGCCGTGGACCTTGCATCTTGTGTACAAGCTTTTGCACAACGATGCCGCCACGCTCAGCTTGTTTGCCGCCAATCCGTTTGCCAGTGCACCGCCGCGCTATATACGCGCCGAGCGGTACCGCTACCATATGGTGGGCTACGGTCAGTCCGGTTGGTGGCGACGCGAACGGATTGGCAGCTTTTTGCCTCCGCTGTCCGCCGACAATGAAGAATTTCGTGCCATCCTTGCGCAAATGCAGTGGCCGCTTTGGCCCAAATAGGAATGGTTAAGATCTGGCGTGCTTTGAATCAGCGCAAGGCTTGGGAAGTCGGAATTTCGCTTTGTAGCGAGCGCGCGAGTAGTTCTTGGGCCAGCGGCCCGGCGGCAACCAGCAGTTCGGGGACCTTGCCGCGTCTGTCGCCGCAACTGTTGATGGCGCGGCTGGCATAGACGTGTTCGATGTAAAGTCCCTCGTACAGCTTGCGGGTCAGCGGCACCGCGGAATTGGACAAAAGAACGCTGACGCCACGGTTGCCAAGCTCACGCACCAGGTTGGCCAGTCGCGTCTGTGCCGCGGTGTCAAAGCCGCCGGCGCTATAGCTTGTAAAAGATGCCGTACTGCTTACTGGCGCATAAGGCGGATCGCAGTACACAAAGTCGCCGGGCTGGGCCAAGCTTAGGATTTCTTCGAAGCTTGTGCGTTCGATGCTGATTCCGCGCAAGGCGCGGCTGGCGGCGCGCAGATCCTGTGGCCTTAGAAATTGCGGAGCGCGATAGTGGCCAAAGGGAACATTGAAGCGGCCCTGCCGATTTTCACGAAATAATCCATTAAAACAGGTGCGATTTAAATAAATCATTCGCGCGGCGCGCTGGACCGGTTCTAGAGTTTGCGGATCTTGCGCGCGGACTTCGTAATAGAAACTTTCTTCATTTTGAAACTGACTAAGCACTAGTATCAGCGTTTCGACGCGATCGCGGACGATTTGATACGTGTTGATCAGTTCGGCATTGATATCCGAAAGGCGCGCTTTTTTTTGCGCGAAATGTCCTTGCTCGGACAATGCGAAAAACAGCGCACCGCCGCCAACAAAAGGTTCATGATAATGATGAAAACGCTGCGGCAGCCGCCCCAGAAGTTCGTGCAAAAGTTGTCGTTTGCCGCCCGCCCATTTGACAAAAGGCCGTGCGGCGCTTTCCGCAGTAGGGGCGCCCGATGTGTGTTTGCGTTTGCGTTCAGAAAGCAGCGCAGAATGCCGCTTTGGTGCCTCTATAGGGCACTCTATGACTTGAGCAGAGATCGGCACAGAAGACATGCTGCCGGGGGTCGATCGCCAGAGCAAATTTTTTACCTAATTTTTCTACGAAAACTCGAATCTGCCTCGTGCTGCGTATGCTCGCTCATGGCATAGGCAATTCCGCTTTCCAGCGTACTGCGAGTAATCACGCCGGAAAGCTCGGTGCCTAGTTGCACAAGAGTCTGCGCGACTTCTGAGCGGATTCCGGTCAGCACCACTTGCGCTCCCAAAAGCCTTACCGCCTGCGCGGCCTGCACCATCATGCTGGCCGTAAGAGTGTCGACCACGGCGACTCCGGTAATGTCCAAAATGGCGATGGCGGTGCGATGCCGCGCGATTCCTTCTAGGAGCGTATCGACGACTTGCCGAGCACGCTGCGCGTCGATGGCACCAATGAGCGGCATGACCATGACGCGCGCATTTAAAGGAATAAGCGGCGTGGACAGTTCCGCCAGCATTTGCGCTTGCGCGTGGAGTTTTTCCTCTTGAGCAATGCTGTTGCGCAGCGCCGCTTCGGCGGCTCGCTCCATTGTGACGTCGTGAATACAGATTCCGCGAATCAGCCTGCCTTTGTAGGGCAACATCCGAATCTTGGCGACGATTGGAAAGGTGCTGCCATCTTTGCGCAAGCCCTGGCTGGGATAGGATTCGTTGGTTCCTTCCGCCATCGAGGCAATGGTCCGCTGGCGATAGGCAGGATCGATAAAATGCAGGATCGGCATGCCGATCAATTCCTCTGGGGAATAGCCAAAAATCTGGCAGGCGGCGCGATTGGCTTCGACGGCTATTCCATCCTTATTAAGGACCAAGGCTTCCGAAGACAGCTCAGCCAGCAAGCGATAGCGCGTCTCACTCTCGCGCAGCGCTTCCGCTAGTTGCATGTTTGCGGTCGTATCGCGCGCTTGCAGCAGGACACGATTTTGGCCGTCTAAAACCAGCAGCGATAAAGTCAGCGACAGCTCGTGTGATTTATCGATTCCTTTATAAGAGCAGGACAAATCCCAGCGCTGCTCTTGCCGGCGCAAAATGCCGTCTAGTGCCGCGGTCAGTGCGATGCAATCCGACTCGGCAATGCCAAACCACGCGGAAAAGTTTGGCAGAAACATGTCGCCGCTTTGAAAGCCAGCGGGCGGTTCCTGTCCGGCAAAGCGCAAAAGTTCGGCCCAAGCTTTGTTGGCCCTATCAATCGCGCCGTTTTCTTCAAGCAAAATGGTAGGATCGGGCAGTGCCTCTAGCAAATCCTTCCAGGTGCTAGTGTCTATGCCGTTGCCTAGGTGCTTGGCCAGGTATTTGCCCAGGTATTTGGACGATACCTCGTCGGTATCCTCAGACATGTCACGATCGTCGCACAACTTCGCATGACGCAAAAGCGAGAACTGTATATCACGACTGGCTGTCTGTATGATTTCCAAGGAGGCATTTCCCGCTCCCCATGGCCTCTCCGTCAGATCCGCTTAAGAAAGTGAACGCTTTACCATCGACGTTCGCGGAGATGCCAGCATTTGAAGACGACACGCAAGGTTTGCCCGTCGATGATGAACCATCGCGGACCGGCGACCTGATCGGCGAAAGCATCGGAAAGTATCGCATCATCAGTCAAATGGGCAGCGGCGGCATGGGCGTTGTCTATGAAGCGATACATGAAAGCATCGGGCAGCGCGCCGCGATTAAGGCGCTGCGCACCCACTTGTCGCAGGATCCGGAATTTGCCGAGCGCTTTTTTAACGAAGCGCGCGCCGCCACCATTGCGCAGCACGCCAGTCTGGTAAAAAATTTCGATTTTGGCCAAACGGCCAGCGGCGGGCTGTACATTCTGATGGAGTTTTTGGAAGGCGAATCGCTGCGTCAGCGCCTGCGGCGTTGCAAGCGTTTGTCTCAGTCAGAATCGCTGCGGCTGACGCGCCAGATCGCTTCGGCCATGGCCTATGTGCATACCAAGGGAATTTTTCACCGCGACTTAAAACCTGACAACGTCATCATCGTTCGAGATACCGAAGCCGTCGGAAAAGAGCGGGCCAAGATTCTGGATTTTGGGCTGGCCAAGATTCAAAGTACAGCGGCCGAAAATTTGTCCCATGATGTAGGCAGCGCGGTGGTAGGAACGCCGGCGTATATGTCTCCGGAACAATGCCGAGGGCTTAGCCAGGCCGACGGACCGGCGGATGTCTACGCGCTTGGGGTGATGCTCTACGAGATGCTGGCCGGTCGGCTGCCCTTTGAAAGCCAAACCCCCGGAGATTTGCTCATTCGCCATATCGAAGAAGAGCCGCCGCCGCTCTCGCGATTTGCTCCTGAAGTCCCTCCGGAATTGGTCGCGCTGACGCACGAACTTTTGCGAAAAGTTCCCGAAGCGCGGCCGAGTATGCAGCAAGTGGAAGCCACACTCTCTGAAATTGAGAGAGTGCACATGCTGCACGATAGCTCAAGCGAATCGCGCCAGCATCTTATACGCACCATCGATCTGGAACGACCGCCACCCCGTCGGGCCCCAATTCCGCTTTGGCTGGCCAGTTTGCTGATGTCTGCGCTTGTGACCGCAAGCGGTTTGTATCTATTGCGCAAACTCTTTTGGACAGGCAATGCGACGCGGGCCGCCGATCCCAGTACGCAGATGGTAAGTCTTGCCGCCGGCGTTTTTACGATGGGAAGCAGCGCGGATGAGACCTCGGCGGCGTATTTTTGGTGTCAGCAGGTTTCGCTGACCGCATGTCCGCGCGAAACTTTTGAACGTGAACAGCCGGCGCGCCGAGTCGCCATTTCGGAATTTCGCTTGGATGCGACGGAGGTTACAAATCAGCAGTTTGCGGCGTGGTTGAACCAGCACAAAAACATCGGCGATTATGCACTTGACAAAGCCGACCTAGTGGACCGTCGGTGGCCCGACGAGCGAAAGGGTTAGGATTCCTTTTTCTTGGACTTCGCGGACTTGGGAGTCTTGATCGCTGCGTCCGCGACCTTGGCCGGAGTACCTAGCGCGACCTTCAGAGCACTCCTAAAGCGCTCTTCGATCTCCGCTTCTTCTTCCGGTGTGAGCGCGCGTTGATCGGGTTTCGGTTTCGCTGGCTTGGCTGCTTTGGGCTTGGCCATGCGTTCACCTATAGCACGTCAAACGCCGCTCGCGCGTCTTGCATGCTCGGGTAGTCCTTGAAGCGGATCGCCCCTTCGTCAATCTCCCAGAAAATCAGGAAGAAGCTGCGCGCTCGCTTTGGGGGATTGAAACTGGAGATCTCGACTACGACGCGCCCGCTCGCGTTCTTGGTGCGCTTCAACGCGTGCGCCCGGTAGAGACGATCCTCGCCGTGAAAGCGCTGCATAACGCCGACCATGAAACGCTCGGCTTCATCGGCAAGGTTGAACACGGCTGCGACCTCATTCGATGGAACAGCGACGGTAACAACGGTTTGTGCGGTCATGACTCGCTCCGTCTAGCAACTAAAACGAGCCTCCATCGTGGCATGCTCATCAGTAAGCGTCATTGTTACTTCGGAAATTATTTGTCCGTCAGTAGACGTGTGTTTTCTGTCGAACTCAGGTAGACAATTGACAGTGTGTCATCAGTGATTACAAGGTGCGCGCACATGGGCCGTCCCCGCGCCGAGCGACCTCAGCAAGTGCCGTGGCCAGATCTTGGCGCCGGGCAGGGGGATCGTCTGCGTCGGATGCGCGAGAAGGCCGGTTACTCGCTGCGCGACCTGGCCGTTGCGGCTGGCGTCACGACGCGGACCATTCAGGCGATAGAGGCCGGCAGCAAGGGCGAGACGAGCTGCGCGGTCATTGCAGCGCTGGCAGATGCCCTCGGAGTTCCGAGAGGCTGGCTAGCGTTTGGAGGTTAAATGCCAGCCAGAGCCAGCAAAAACCCACAATCCTATAAGAGCAAATTGCCAGATCAAGAAGAAAATGCTATCAAGGCCAACATGAGCACGACGATTCGCATTGCTTACGATGGAGAGGCATTGCGCGCTAATACGATGAATGTTCGTGACTTTGCGCCAGCTCTGCTTGCACTGTCTGATTTATTTGATGAAGCCAATAAGGTACTCAATGGATCGGAGTCCGCTGTTCAAGTGCGAATCAGGCCAGATTTTCG
Organism: uncultured Myxococcales bacterium; assembly: GCA_964460115.1. Lineage (GTDB taxonomy): Bacteria > Myxococcota_A > Polyangia > Palsa-1104 > JAEUJZ01 > JAEUJZ01. The sequence continues at coordinate 23,640 of CAYWPR010000047.1, read as the reverse complement.
TCCGGGATCATTCGAAGTAAGAATTGATGTGGTTTATAATTTACTTGATTCATTATTGACCACGTTTGCTGGAACCAGAGGGTCAGGTCTTGCTAATTTACTAGAAGTGGTTGGATTTGGCGGAGGCATTGGATTTGGCCTTATCAAATTAGTTAAGTTGGTTAACGGTAGGCCGGTCAAAAAGATTGAATTAATCAACAATGAAGATGTTCGCGTAACCGTTGATGGCGATGAAATAGTTGTAAAAAGAAAGCTGGCTAATGTTTTCAATGATCTAGGTGTCAGACGAGCCCTCGCTGCGGTGCTTGGCCCGCTGAGATCAGACGGCATCGATAAATTTGAGATTCGTGAAGACACCGACAAGAAACCCAAGGATCCTATAGAGACTATTTCGAGTAAGGAATTGCCGGCTTTCGAGCCGCCAGCTCCTATCGTTCCTGTGGTCCCGGTTAGTCAGACCAATTATGAGCAGACGTTTACAATTATCTCATTAACATTTAAAGATGGCAATAAATGGCGCGTTTCGGATGGAAATAACACCATCAGCGTGACTATCGAAGATGGTGGCTTCATAAATCGCGTGAACAATCGCGAGGTGGTATTCGCCAAAGACGATATTATCCGATGCAACGTGCATCAAGTCCAGACATCTGGCCCAGATGGTCTGAAGACTAATTATGTAATTAACAGGGTTTTGGAGCATAAACATGCTCCCAGGCAGGTACTCTTACCGCTGCCGCTGGATCCGCCAATCGCTGATTCAGAGCCTGTCGTTGCGGCCCCTGACTCAGTACCTCTCCCTGAGAAATAGCCCCTTCCGCTGGGCTTTATCAGGGCATCAAACCGCCATCCCCACCCTGGCTTTCCCCTTCATCGGGCGAAGCGTGAGGCGCTTCCCTTCGACTTTGCCAAGGCCGGCGATGGTGCGCTGACCATCGGTGCTCTTGCGGATGTTGTACTTGTAGTCAAGTTCGGCCATGTACAGCGAGAGGTGCTTGCGGCCGACGTGATGGTGCGTGCCGTCGATAGAGCGCTTGGAGTTGCCGAAGTAGCCTTCCGCCGTGTTCGTGGTGGCGATGCGTCCCGTCTCAAGGTCGCGACGCGCGTACTCTTCTTCCGAGTGGTTCACGGTGTCGTGAGAAGCGAACTTCTTGCCCGGTTCGGTGTAGAGGGGGCTCTCGTCGGTATTCAGGTTCGCGGTCGGCTCGACGTTGGCCTTCAGGATCTTCGCGATCAGTCCACCGTCTACGCGATCGTTCTGCACGACCATGGAGCGCACGCGCCCGCCACGCTCGACGACGGAAACCACGGCAGTCTTGTTGCCGGTGTAGCCACGGCCCTTGCCGCGCGCCTTGCCGCCGATGTACGTCTCGTCCGCTTCAACTTCGCCGCTCAGCTTGTCGTCGTAGCGAAGCTCGGCCATCGCGAAGCGGATGCGGTGGCACATGTGCCAAGCAGTGCGGTAACTGCCAATCTCAAGCTGACGCTGTAGCTGCAACGCGCTGACCTGCGTCTTGTCTGAGCACATCATGTAGAACGCGATGAGCCACTTGTTCAGCGGGATGTGGCTGTCTTCAAAGATGGTCCCGACCGTCACGCTAAACTGCTTACGACAATCGCAGCACTGGTACAGGCCGACGCGGTGCGCCTTCCCTTCCATCTTGGTCGCGTTGTTGACCACTCCGCAATGCGGGCAGGAGGGTCCTTCCGGCCACCGGATTGACTCTAGGAGTCCGCGCGCCGCTTCTTCCGTAGAGAAGCGCTTCATGAGGGTCATGATTGTGAGGTCGTTCGAGACTTCGGAGGCGGCTTTCTTCGTGGTCATGAACGGAACTTAGTTCCGAGGCTGTGCTTTGTAAAGTGCATAATCGCCAATTGTTTGACCTCCCCACGCATCCTCTGGGCATTCTTATGTGGGGAGATAGTGCCGGCACGCTAAGCTTTATGAGGCTTGGCAATCAAGATTCGCCATATCGATATAACGGGTTGAAGTTTGATGCCGGAGTTCTGGCCATCGGTGATATAGAGCTCGACGGGGCCCCAGACCTTGTGGTGTCAGACGGAATCAGCCAAGCGAAAATTTTATGGACCGGAATTGCGCAACCGACGCTTATTTCGCTGGGACTTAAGCCTTGCAGCGCTGCCGTCAAAGATTTGAATCATGATCAAAAACCCGATGTCATCCTAAGCCACGCGCAAGGGGTCAGCGTCGCCTTGTCCATGGGCAATGGATCTTTTTTGCCGCTTAGCAAATACACCAGTACCACCGGAGGTGGTCCGGTGGCCATCGCCGATATCAATGGCGATGGCGAGGTGGACATCGTGCTAGCCTCGTCGGCCCTACCTGCCAAATTGGCAGTTTTTCGCGGCCGCGGCGACGGCAGCTTTTCTGCGGCGGTACAGACCGATCTGGATACGCCCATCGTCGCCATCGCCGTGTCCGATTTAAATGGCGATTTGCAGGACGATCTGGTTCTAAATGGCGGTCCTAGCAGCCAGCCAGCAACCACCGTGCTGATCAGCAAAGGCGACGGCCACTTTTTTCCACCGACGCGTTTTCCCGGACTGGGCGTCGCGATTGGCAATGGCGCAAACGATGTGTCCAAAACCGCCATCGCTGATGATTTTAACGGAGACAAGCTTCCGGATTTGGCCCTCCTTTTTGGTTCGAATTTGCTGGTCTGGACAGGCAATGGAACCGGAAGCTTTGCCGGAAGCATAGATACGGATCTTGGCCAGCCCGTGGGCAGCTTCATCCTTGCCGATGTAAATAATGATAAACGGCTCGACCTGATTACCACGCACGATGATAGCGTACAAATCGGCGTGTCTTTGGGACGCACTGGCGGTCGTTTTGATGCTCCCAAATTTTTTGCCCTGCCCAGCAATCCTTATCCGCCGCAAATTAAGATGCAGGTCGTTGCCACGGATTTGAATGCTGACGGCAAATTAGACTTGTACGTACTAAAGAGCCGCTGGGACCAAATCAAGCTTCTCGGCGATGGCGCCGGCGGGTTTGCGCGCGATCTGAATTTTGGGGGGCCCGGATCTGCATTTGATATGGTGCAGCAAGCCGATCTCGATGAAGACCAGAAACCGGACTTCATCGTAGTATTCGATACAGATATGGGGATTATCTATGGGAATGACAGCATGATGCATAGCTTCCAAGCACTAAACTCTGAAAGTGCCTTGGGGACGCCGCACATCGTGGATCTGAACGGCGATCACCATCTGGATGCGCTCATTTCTAGCCTCACCTCGGTCTATGTCCTCATCGGAGAGGGCGCTCCCACCGGAAATTTAAATCAAACCGAGCGCTACACTCCGCTTCCTCCTTCCACAACCCCCCTCAAACTGATCGTCGGAGACTTTAACGGTGACCACAAACCCGACATTCTTGTCTCGAGCGATCGCGCCCGAATCATGCTACTTGGAAACGGGGACGGAACATTTACCGCGGGGCAGCCGATTAGCACGACCGGCGAGCTGCTAGGAACTGCTGCCGATACCAATGGCGATGGCTATCAGGATGCCATTTTGTTGTCCAATGGCATTCTGAACGTGCTTCTTGGAAGTCCAAGCGGCGAACTCACTTTAGGAGCGCGGTTTGGGGCTGCGGCCCTTTACACATCCGCTTTGGCGCTGCCTCCGAATCAGATTGCTACTTCCGATTTCGATGGCGACGGTACGCCCGATATTATTGTGCCAAGCGCATTAAGCGGGCAGATGAGTGTGCTTTTGAACATCAGCCGTTAGCAGTGACAACGCGGCGCTTTTGTTCGCGTAGAAATTTTTTTGAATCGGAGTCATGTGATGACCACAGTACGCTGTACGCGAAATCGAAATCATCGGCGTTGGCGGTACGCATGGCTTCTGATCGGAGCGCTTGGCGGAATGTCCAGCATCGCCGCTGCCGCAAGCGTAAAAGCGCCGGCCCCATCGACCAAAGCAAGCCGCATGGAACCCGATTTGCGCGCCGCTTGGATGCGCAGTCTGCAAGCGCGTAGCGCCGAAACGCCGGCTTTTCACTTTGCGCAAACCGGTACTGAGCTTGTCGCCAGTCATCCAAACCAGGGCTATCAAGTGCGTCTCAAAGCCGCTCAGCTTGAAATCAGCATCGGTGATGAGCGGCTTTCTTTGGAAGCCCCCATGCTGCGCTGCCGGGCCGCAGCCAAATCCGCACAGAGCGCACGAAATCTTCCCAAACGCGGCAAATTTGCGCATCAAGGCATCTATACGCAGCCGGGCTTTGAAGAGTGGTACGAAAACGGAACCCTAGGCCTAGAGCATGGATTTACCCTGAACGAGAAACCCCAGCACTGCGCCGATGACGAACCGTTGCGCTGGGTGATGCAGCTAGGTGGTTCCTTGCAGGCGAAAAAGGTCGGCGAAAACATCGACTTTGTGGCGGCGGATGGCCACGCCGTGTTGCGCTACAGCGATTTGTGGGCCAAAGATGCCAGCGGCCGCGCTTTAAAATCTCGTATGGAAGTCGCCGATCAGGAGCTCAGTTTGCTTGTCGAGGCCCAAGGCGCGGCATATCCCCTGACCGTGGACCCACTCTTGGCTACGCAGGCGCAAAAGATACTCGCGCCAAACTCCGAAGCCTTCGAGAATTTCGGATACGCCATAGCGCTTTCCGCCGATGGCAATACCGCTGTTTTTGGAGATGACTTCAAGCACGACCTAGGCAAAGGCTGTGGGGCTGCATATGTTTTTGTACGCACGCAGATGGGCTGGAGTCTACAAACTCGACTGCTTCCGAGCGATGCCGCGGAGTATGATGAACTTGGCCAAGCGGTGGCGCTTTCCGCCGATGGCAATACCGCGCTCATCGGAGCGCCCTCAAAATCCGACAGCCCCCTTAACGGCAATGGCGCGGCGTACGTCTTTGTGCGCACCGGAACAACGTGGAGCCAGCAAGCCAAGCTTTTGGCCAGCGACCGCCAAGATAGCGATCGATTCGGCAGAGCGGTGGCCCTTTCCGGAGATGGCAACATCGCGATGATTGGCGCCGATCACGTCAGCACCAGTCCCTTGACTCAAAATGGTGCAGCCTACGTCTTTGTACGCACCAATAGTACGTGGGGCAGCGTCGAGCAAAGCAAACTGCAACCCAGCGACAAAATCAGCAATGATCAGTTCGGCGGCAATGTGGCGCTTTCTGCCGACGGCAACACGGCGCTCATTGCGGTATTCGCAATAGCTTCGTGTATGTATTTGTACGCACCGCAGGAGTATTTAACTCGACGCAAGAGGCCAAATTGAACGCCAGTGATCGAAACAGCAATGACAGTTTTGGCGACGCGCTGGCGCTGTCGGCAGATGGCAACACGGCACTCATCGGAGCCCCCTATAAAGACGATCCTACAAGTGACAGCGGTGCGTCCTACGTATTTGTGCGCAGTAACACCACTTGGACGCAAGAGAAGAAGCTGACAATCAGCGACAAAACCAGCTCGGACTACATGGGGTCGTCGGTGGCGCTGACTCCCGATGGCAACTTGGCGCTCATTGGCGTCCCCGGAAAAAATCTCGTTCCCAAGCTTCATGTCGGCGCCGCCTATCTATTTCGTCGAACAGGAACCGCCTGGAGCGAGCAGGGCAAAATGTTCGCCCTAGACCCTGAGGAGGATGATTATTTGGGCAACTCCGCAGCGATTTCTAGCGACGGCAGCACCGCGATTGTCGGGTCTGACTTCAAAGCAAATGTGGGCGCGGCCTATGCAGATCAGATTGAACCGCGCGTTGTAAAAACTCCGAGCCTGCAGATTGCGAAAAACCGACTGCTTAGAGCTACGGCGTTCTGTACCGTTTTGGGTGCGGCATGCAGCGCGGCGCCGCCGCCACTTGATGTAGATTTTGCGCGGCAGGCCTTACTTGGCGTCGAGCAAGCCAAGCTTGTCGCTGCCGATGGCCGGGCGCAAGATAGTTTTGGCTCGAGTGTGGCCATATCCGGAGATACCGCCGTCATGGGGGCACCGGGCGTGGATAGCCCTGGAATGAGCGGCGTCGGAGCGGCCTACGTGTTTGTTCGATCAAGCGGTGGCAGCACCTGGACGCAGCAAGCCAAGCTCGTCGCCGACGATGCAGTTGGGGATAATCTGTTTGGCGATCCGGCGGTGATTTCCGAAGATACCATCGTACTTGGATCGCCGCGCTTTTATACAAACGGAGTGTACTACTCCGGCGCCGCCTATGTCTTTGGTCGCTCGAGCGGGGGCGTTAGTTGGACACAACTCGCCAAGCTCACTGCCGGTGATATCAATTCCGGAGCTCAGTTCGGATCGGCTTTGGCCATATCCGGCGACACGCTTGTCATCGGAGCTCCCAGCAATTTGGGCAATAATGTAGGTGCCGCCTATGTGTTTACTCGGCAACCCGGAGGCAGTACCTGGACGCAGCAGGCAAAGCTTGTTGGCAGCGATGTAAAAATGTACGAATATTTCGGGGACGCGGTATCGATCGATGCCGATACCGTGGTCGTCGGCGCAGCTTCGCAAACTTCCGGGCAAAGCAAGGGCGCCGCCTATGTATTTACTCGGCAACCGGGAGGCAGTACCTGGACCGAGCAAGCCAAGCTGACTGCCGATAATGGCGAGCTTTACGATCACTTGGGCAGTGCCGTACTTGTGCGGGGCGACACGGTGCTGGCCTCGGCCACGAACCGAGCCTTTGAGGGAACTGAAACCGTGGGCGCGGTGTACGTTTTTACGCGGCCAAGCGGAGGCAGCACGTGGACCCAGCAAACCATGCTGCTTCCCAGTAACAAGGGGCGATATACCGGCCTAGGCTGGTCACTCTCGATGGAGGGCAATACCGCGCTGTTTGGCACTTACGCCACCAGCAATGCCTATGTATTTACCCGGTCTAGCGACGGCAGTACCTGGACCGAGCAGGCCATCCTGACCGATTCCGGAAATACCGCTCTTATCAGTGCCTGGGCGGCAAACACCGGCGGATTGTATTCGTCCGGCGCGGCGCACATTTTTCAAATCGGCGTTGCCAATGGAGAGGCCTGCACGCTAAACAGCCAGTGCGTCATAAGTGGCGTCTGTGTCAGCGGAGTTTGCGGCAAGCCCGATGGCGCTTCCTGCTCGAGCGATTTCGAATGTCAGAACAAATTATGCAACCTCGGAAGTTGCCAAACCGGCGCCGATTTGGATTTGCAAATTGAGCTCAATCCGCAGCGCATCATTCAGCAGCAGCCGGTTCAAGTGAACATTCACGTGGGCAACTTTGGTCCAAGTCCCGCCGCCCTGACCATCCTCAGCATCACCCTGCCGACCCAGCCCGGCGTCGTCGTAAATCAATTGGCCGGAAACGGCTGGAACTGCCAGACTGGCAATGTTCCAATCAGTTGTACGCTCAGCCAAGTTCCCGTGGGTGGCGCTGCGGATGTCACGCTAGAGTTCGTCCCGCCGCTCAATTTGGCCGGCTTTCCCGTCTCGGTCAAAATCGATAGCGCGACGTTCGACCAGAACCCTATTAACAATTCCGCGCAGAGTCGAATTTACAATCGCGCGCCCTGTCCCACCTCATGCGGCATGGGCAGCACCGGAGGAACCTCAGATGGAGGTACCGGCGGCGGCACCGGCAGCGGCGGTTGCCAAATGGGCGGTCCGGCGGCATTGCCTTTCCAATTCTTGTTCGCCATGCTCTGGCTGCCGGCGCTGCTACGTCGGCGAGTACGGCTTTACGGTGCCAGCTTTTTCCGTCGCGCTCGGCGGCGTATGCCGAAAATGTCTTTTTAAGCTTTGCGAAAGCGATCAGTGCATAGGGGCGTCGTGCTAGGCTTTTTTTGTGGCCGCTTGCCAGCGGCTTTATCCTTGGTGACGGCAACTCATGACTTTGCCTGCTAGCATTGTTTCGGCATCCCCTTCGTCGATAAGCCCAACCGGCAGCGCGGCCGGTCAAAGCGGCAGCTATACCGCCGTGGTCAGCGGCCTGTCCGATTTGCCGACGGTCGATGATCCGGCCTTGTTTATAAACCGCGAGCTTTCCTGGCTGGAATTCAATCAGCGGGTCCTCGACGAAGCCTGCGACAGCACGGTGCCGCTTATGGAACGCATCAAGTTCCTAAGCATTAGCCACAGCAACCTCGACGAGTTTTTTATGGTGCGGGTCGCCGGGCTGAAGCAGCAACTGATTTCGGGAATGGTCGAGACAGGCCCCGACGGCCTGATGCCGGCCGAGGTTCTGGCGCGGGTAGCTTTGCGCGCGCAGCGCATGGTCGCCGAGCAATATCATTTGTGGCACAAAGAGCTGCAGCCGCGTCTGGCGCAAGCCGGCATTTCGTTTTTGAGCGCCCAAGAGCTAGGGCCCGAGCAGCTGCGCTACATTTATGCGCACTTTAATGCGCAAGTTTATCCGGCTTTGACGCCGCTGGCCGTGGATCCGGGACATCCGTTTCCGCACGTGCGCAACAAAAGCCTGAACCTGGCGATTCTGCTGTCGCGCGGCGGCATCAGTTCGCTTGGCCAAGAAGCCAGCTTCGCGGTCATGCAAGTGCCTAGCGTTTTGGGGCGCCTCGTCGAGGTGCCGACCGCCGGCAGCCGTCGCGCCTATGTCTATATGGAAGACGTCATCTCGCAGCACGTCGCCGATTTGTTTCCTGGGACGCGCGTGCTCGGCTGCTGGCCATTTCGCGTGACTCGCAATTTCGACATTTCGATCGACGAGGAAGAATCCATCGATCTCTTGCAGACCATGCAGCGCGAAGTACGGCGGCGCGACCGCGGCGCCGCCGTCCGGCTCGAGTGCCACATCGGCATGGACCCGACGGTGCGTCGCTTTTTAGGCAAGGCCTTAAAGCTCGATGCGCAGGACATCTACCCGATTGGCGGTCCGCTAAACCTGTCCGATCTGATGGAAGCCTATACCCGCGCCCAGAACACCGAAGCGCGCGATCTGTTTGATGAGCCTTATTTGCCCAAGGTCCAAAGCCGCCTGGCCGAGGCCAATACCGTCGTCGAAGCGATTCGTCAGGGCGACATTTTGTTACACCAGCCCTTTGAATCCTTTGACAGCGTCGTCGATTTTATCGAAGAAGCCGCCGAGGATGTGCAAGTGCTGGCCATCAAAGCCACCCTGTACCGCACCTCCGGCAATTCGCCAATCGTCGCGGCACTGGCCCGCGCGGCCGAGCTTGGCAAGCAAGTGACGGCGCTTGTCGAGCTAAAGGCCCGCTTCGACGAAGAAAACAACATTTTGTGGGCGCGGCAGCTTGAAGAAGCCGGCGTGCACGTCGTCTACGGCCTTATCGGCCTGAAAACCCACTGCAAAGTCGCCCTGGTGGTGCGCCGCGAAGGCGGCACCATTCGGCGCTACGTCCACCTTTCCACGGGCAACTACAACACGCAGACGGCGCGCGTTTACACCGACCTGTCTTTTTTTACCTGCCGCGAGGAATTCGGGGTCGATGCCAGCGCCCTTTTCAACCTGCTGACCGGTTATTCGCAGCCGCCGACCTGGAACCGTTTTGTCGTCGCCCCGCTTGGTCTGCGCGAGCGCATCATCGACCTTATCGATGCCGAAGCGCAAAACGCCCGCAGCGGTCGTCCGGCGCGCATCATTGCCAAGATGAATGCGCTTAGCGAACGCGACGTGATTCGCGCCCTGTATCGCGCCTCGCAGGCCGGCGTGCAAATCGACCTGATTGTTCGCGGCGTATGCTGCCTGCGTCCGGGAATTCCCGGCGTTTCGGAACACATTCGAGTGGTGTCGATCGTCGATCGCTTCTTGGAACACAGCCGCATTTTTTATTTTGAAGCCGATGGTCGCCGCGATCTGTTTATCTCTTCGGCGGACTGGATGAACCGCAACTTTCAACGCCGCGTCGAGCTGATGTTTCCCGTCGAAGAGCCGAGCCTCCGCAGCCGCATTATCGACGAAGTCTTTGGTACATTGCTTTCCGACAACAGCCGCGCCCGCATTCTGCGCGCAAGCGGCACCTACGAGCGAGTGCTTGCCGCCCCCGGCGAACCGGTGCTGCGCGCCCATCAGCGCTTTATCGAAATGGCCCGCGCCCATGGCACGGTGCCGCTTGTAGACCGCGGACTGGTCATTCGTCCGACGATGCGATTGGCCCCTCGACCTAGCGAGACGCGAAGATGACGCAGCTTTCTCCAGAGCTGGCCAAAACTTTTGTCGATATGGCGCTACAATGCGTCGAGCGCGAGTATCCAAACAAGCTTGCGCACACTTTGTCGTCGGATCGCGACGTGCAGCCACCGCGGGCGCTGACTCCGGTATTTTATGGTTGCTACGACTGGCATTCCGCCGTGCACGGCCACTGGATGATGGTGCGGCTTTTGCGCCGCTTTCCCAGCGCGGCCTGGGCCGGGCGGGTACAGACGGTTTTGACCAGGCATCTTGTGGCCGAGCGCATCGAAAAAGAAGTGGCCTATCTGCGTGGCGAAGGCCGGGCGAGTTTCGAACGGCCCTATGGTCTAGCCTGGCTGCTGCAGCTAGGCGCCGAGCTTGCCGAATGGGATGGCACGTCCCCTTCGGGTTTTTCATCGGCCCTGCGGCCGCTGGAACTGGCCGCGGTCGACAGGTTGAGCTCCTGGTTGCCAAAGCTCACCCATCCGGTGCGCTCTGGCGAGCACAGCCAGACGGCTTTTGCGCTGGGACTGGCCCTTGATTGGGCGCGGGCGCAACCCTGGTCAAAGACCGCGCGCGATTTCGCGCTGCTTGTTGAAGAGCGAGCTTCCACCTTTTACCGGCACGATCGCGCTGGCCCGCTTTCCTATGAACCATCCGGCGAGGATTTTTTGTCGCCGTGCCTGGCCGAAGCCGACATCATGCGGCGGGTCATGCCGACCCCTGAGTATGTTCGATGGTTCACAAACTTTTTGCCGCCGGCGACTTTGCGCAATCTCCGTCCGGTTAGCCCCAGAGATCGCAGCGACGGCAAGCTTGTGCATCTAGATGGCTTAAACCTCAGCCGGGCGTGGATGCTGTACGGAATTGCCTCCGGACTGACGGAAGGAACGCTGCAATCCGAACTGCGCAGCATTGCCGACATGCACCGCGATGCGGGCCTTAGCGCACTGCGCGGACAGCGCTATGAAGGCAGCCATTTTTTGGGCAGTTTCGCCACCTACCTTTTGACCGCGCGCGGGCTTCCTAAGTAGCATCTTGGGTCATGCGAACAGCTTTGATTTCGGGCGGTGCGCGCGGCATCGGCCGGGCCATTGCCATCGATCTGGCCCAAAAAGCTTGGAATGTGGCCATTTGTTACCGCCAAAGTGCGGACGCGGCGCAACAAACCATCGATGCAATCGTTGGTCATGGAGTGCGCGCAATGGCGGTGCGCGCCGATGTTGCCGATCCCTTAGAAGCCGAACATTTGTTCAAAACAGTAAAGGCCGAGCTAGGGGCTCCCGATGCCCTTATCCACTGCGCCGGACCTTATCACAAGGTCAATTTGCTCGATGAAACGCCAGAAGGGTGGCGCCAAATGCTGGGCGGCAATTTGGACTCCTTTTTTTACTGCGCTCGATTGGCGGCTCCAGCAATGATCGAAAAAAATTGGGGCCGGATCATTGCTTTTAGCATGGCCAATGTGGAACGCATCGCTTCTCAAACCCAAATCACCGGCCACTACGTGGCCAAATTGGGAGTGCTGGCGCTCGTGCGCAGCCTGGCCCGTAGCTTGGCCCCGCACGGCATCACCGTAAACGCCATTGCACCGGGATATATTGATTCCGGAAGCACTCCTTTGTCCGAGCTAGCGCCGATGGTGAAACACATTCCGGCTGGATATCTCGGAACTCCCGAGGACACCGTCGCCGCCGCTGCGTATTTACTATCGGAAGAAGCCCGCTACATAAACGGCACAAACCTAGTCATAAGCGGCGCCTGGGGCATTTAGACGGAGAAATCATCGGCCCGCACCGCGTTCTGCAAGTAGGATGGCGTCATGTCCAGCGCTGCTCAGCAAATCGCGAACTCCGCCTCGCCACTTCACTTGTCACGCCGCGCCGCGTACGAGCGCGACGGATTCCTCATCTTGCGCGACTTTGTCTCCACCGATGCGTGTCGCGCGCTTACCAAGCGAGCGGGTGAGATCCTGCGCGCCTTTGACCCCGAAGCGCACCGCTCGATCTTCACCACGCGTGAGCAGACGCGCAAATCGGACGAGTACTTCCTTTCCTCCGGCGATTCCGTGCGCTGCTTTTTCGAAGAGGAAGCGTTCGATGCCAGCGGTCGCCTGCGCCAGGCTCCCGAACTTTCCGTGAACAAGATCGGCCACGCGCTGCACGATTGCGATCCCGTCTTCGATGACTTCTCGCGCACGCCGCAGCTCGCCGCGCTGGTCGCAGAGCTCGGAATGCGCCAGCCGCTTTTGCTACAGTCGATGTACATCTGCAAGCAGCCGAACATCGGCGGCGAGGTGACCTGCCATCAGGATGCGACGTTCCTTTATACAGAGCCGCTTAGCGTTATGGGATTGTGGTTCGCGCTCGAGGACGCGACGCTGCAGAATGGCTGTCTGTGGGCGCGTCCGGGCGGTCACTTCGAGCCGCTGCGACGGCGCTTTGTCCGTGCGCCCAGCGGCGGCACGCGCTTTGACGTCCTTGACGCGCGTCCCATCGACGAGACGGGCTTCGTGCCGCTCGAAGTGTCGGCCGGTACGCTCATCGTCCTGCACGGCCTCTTGCCGCACCGCAGCGATGCGAACCGCTCGGCGCGCTCGCGCCACGCCTATTCCGTTCACCTTATTGAGGCGGACGCGCACTATCCGGCCGACAATTGGCTAAAGCGGCCGGGCTTTTCGGCGCGTGGTTTTAAGTCATCGTCCGCCGGCCGAACTGTCTTATAGCTCGGCGAGCATTTGTCGCATTTGCTCGGCGACGCGCATTTGCAGTTGGGCAGCGATTTGTTCCGCCTCGCGCAGCGTACTTCTGGCCGGACTCAGGCGTCCGCGTTCGATAAGATGCCTTCCCATTTGATACAAAGCCAGCGCCAACTCGGCCTGATCGCCAACTTCGCGAAGCAGATTGACGCTGCGCCGAAAACAATCCCAGGCCGGATGCGCCCCTTCGGCGGTTTCGTCAAAAAGCGCAGTGGCGTGCACTTCGCCAAGCGCCAATAGCGAACGCGCCACTTCATGGCGCATGCCGTTGCGTTGCGCTTGCTCCAGCGCTTTTTGGCAGCATTCTAGGGCCGCTTTGTATTGATTGCGACGCAATAGCAAAAGTCCAAGCAGCCGAGCAATTTCGCTTTGCGCGCGCGGATCGGAAAGCCGCAGCGCCACTTCGCGCGCCGACTGCAAAAGCGGCTCGGCATCGTCCAGATTGCCTTGCAAAAGCAGCGTTTCGCCCAGCCTACACAAAAGCATTGCATGCAGCGAGGATGGAGCCAGCGGCTCGACCAGGCTCAGGCCCTGCTCAAAGCGCGCGCGCGCCGCTTGCATATCGCCGCGCAAAAGTTCGAGGCTGCCCAAAGCTTCCAAGCAGGCACCCCAAAGTTGCGGATCGCCGTCGTGCTTGCGCAGCGCTTCTTCGTAGCAGCCGACGGCCGAATCAAACAGGCCGCGGTGCTGCTCAATGACTCCAATGTGCAAAAGCGTGGCGGCTTCTTTGCGCCGATTGCCCAGGCGCCGGCGCAGCTCCAAAGAGCGACCGGCATGATCCAGCGCTTCTTCGACACGTCCAAGCCGCCAAAGCACCTGTCCCAGATCGTCTAAGACGTCGCTTAAGCCGTCCGAATCGGCAAGCTCGCCAAAGCTTGTAAAAGCGCGATTTAAATGCTCAAGAGCTTGCGAGGGCTCGCCGCGCAAGCGATGAAGCTGGCCCAAAGCATGATGGGCCTGGGCCAGTTGACGGCGCAAAGCCAAGGCGTGCGCCAGCCGCAGCAGTTTTTCAAAAGCGCCAAAGGCCGCGTCCAAATCGCCTTTGTGCATCATCACATTGCCCAGGTCATGCCACAGACCCACGCGCATGCCGATGTCGGCGCTGCCCAAACAGGAAAGGGCGCGCAGCAAAAGCCGCGGTGCTTTTTGATAAGCGCCGCGGCTGCTTAAAAGTTGCGCCACGCGCCTATAGAAAAATGCCGCCGCCGGTCCGCGCCCGGCCCGTTCCATGTGCCGAGCTACCGCTTCCAGCACTTCTTCACTATCGCGTTCCTGATGCAAAAGCAGCCAGTGAGCGAAAAGCAAGTGATAGCAGCGGCGCCGACTGGAATCGACGGTGTGGTAGACGATTTCGCGCCAGGGGGCGTAGGCGAAGCGGTACTCCATTTCGCCGCCCAGCCGGCTGTCGCGAACTTTTTGCAAAAGACCTTGCGCGAGCAGTTCGCTAAGCCCCTCGTGCAGCGTCGCGCGGTCGCTTGTGGACAATAATTCATCCAGGGCCGGACCTTCGGGGTCGGCCGGCGCGGTGTCCAGTTCATCATTTTGGGTCTCGCCCGAAAAGATGAGCCCGGCTTGTTCGCAGCGATACAGCATAAGCAGCGCGTCGGCGTAGAAGCGCTCGCCATACACCGCAGCCTTTTCGAGGAGGGCCCGTGCCGGCTCGGGCAGCACGGCCAGCCGCGCGGTCACAAGCGATTCCATATCAAGCTGCGCCGGCAGCGCCATGGGCCCTAGCGGCGCGGAAGGGGAATTTTTGGCCCAGGCTTGAGCTTCTTCAAACAGACGAGAAAGCTCTACCACTTTACGTGGCGATTCTTGGCCGCACTGCTCGGCCTTTTGCAAAAGCTCTGCAGGCACGTCGCCAATGCGCTGGCCGAGCGCCGCGCGAAACAGCGCAACTGATTCGTGCGGCGGCATCGGCGAAAGCTCGATGCGGGTTACGGTTCCGGTGCTGCTGCCGCAATCCGGATTTTCCGCCAAAAACTCTGGTCGCGCAAAGACTCCGACGAATACTGGAACCTCAACCAGGCTCTCAAACAAATAATGCAGCAGGCTTAGGGTTTCATCGTTGGCCTGCTCCATTTCATCAAACAACAGAACCAGCGGTGCTCGGGCGGCATCGGCCAGTAAAAAGCGCTTGAGCGCCACGTAAGTACGCGGCTCTCCCGATGCATTAGAGGCAGCGCAGCCGGGCCGCGGCACATCGAGACTCGACACCTGGACTTGGCTGTCGGGAAAAGGAACGCCCAGAAATTCACCCAAGCAGTGGGCGACTTCGGTGGCGCGGACCGCGGAAAGCAGCATCCGGCAAGTGCGCAGAATTTTTTCGCGCGCGCTTTGCACTTGCTCGCCAGGCGCAATGTCAAAGCGGTTGCGCAACTGCTCGCTGAGGGCACTGACCGGCGATGCGGCATCTTGGGACATGACGCCGCATAAAATGCGGTCGCTTGGCAGTCCCAGACTGTCCATGCAGCGCTGGCGCAGCTCGTCTAGGAGCCGGCTTTTGCCTAGACCCGGGGCGCCGTAAACCACTGCGCAGTGCAGTTTGCGCGCGGCCAGCGTCTGCGCCAAAAGTCCAAGCAGCCGATCCAATTCCGGCGCCCGGCCGCAAAAAGGAATCGCTTCGCCAAGCGAGCGCTCGGGCAGCGCCACGCTAGTTCGCAACTGCGCCGCCGCTGGGCCATCCAAGGAATCCAAATCGACCTTGAGCACCCGCGCGGTACGACAGTCTTCACAAAGCTCAACGCCATCGCGGACCGGAGTTTGACAACTGAAACAACGGGCAGGCATTTGTCACCGTGTAGCTGATCAAATCGCGCGGTGCAAGAATTAGCAGAGGAAATGCAGTTTTGCTGAAATTTAGTTTTCTGAGCGAATGGTGAAGTGCAGTTGCCGCGCTTCCAAAAGTTCGCCCATGGCAAATTGCAGGGCCGAGCTGGCTTTTTTATGCGAAATCAGCGCGTCTAGCTCGGCCAGCCGCGCTTGCGCCAGGTCGGCTTGGCGCTGCGCGACTTTGAAATTTTCCGACAAACCGTTTAGAAAGCGCCGCTCTTCGATGTCGAGGATTTTTTCAGCCAGCATGCGAAACTTGGCGGCGGCATAAAGCTGCTGCTCGGTCGTTGCGATGGAACGCAGCGCATCGCGCAGCTCGGCGCGAATCTGTACCAAAATTTGCTCGCGATTTAGCGTGGTTTGGCGCACAAGCGACTCTTGACGCCGCAGCTCGGCGCGTTTGCCGACCCCGAGCGGCTCCCAGCCAAAATCTACGCCGACGTTCCATTGCCAACCGGCGCGCTGGCCGACCTGCTGCAGGGCGCGCTCATAAGCGGCATCCTGACCAAGGGTGCCGATGCTGGCCACAAGATTCAGCCGCGGCAGGCGGCTATTGTGCGCAACGAAAAGATCAAGGGCGCGGCGACGCACATCCACCTGGCTTTGCTGCAGTTCCGGCCGGGCGTTTTGCGCCCGCTCAAACGCCGTGGCAAAGGGAATCGTCGGGCGCAAAAACGCCGGAGCATCCAGGGGCAATAGCGGCTGTTCCCAGTCCTCTTCCGGAAGGTTTAGCAAGATGCGCAGAGCATCGGCGGCTTTGCCAATCTGTGCTTCGGCGCTGACCACCGCCACTTGGCGCTGCGCCAGGGTCGCTTCCATGCTGATAAGTTCGGAATCAGGTTGAATGCCGGCGGCGATTTGCCGGCGCGTTAGTTCAAGCTGATTTTCAGCCAATTCCCGCGCGCCGCGGGTGACTTCATAGGCCTTCCAGCTTGCCACTAGGTTCCAGTAGGCATCTTCGGTCAGCTTGATGGCGGTCATGGCGGCCAGGCGCGCCGTCTCGCGCGCGGTTTCGCTGTCGAATTCGGCACGCAACACGTCTTGCCACTGCACTCGGCCGCTTAGGGAAAAGCCGCGCAAAATGGGCTGCGTCAGGGTCAATAGCAGCGTCGAGCGGTACAATAAGGGCGCCACGGCGTTGCCCAGCGTGCTGTCGAAGCGAAAATTTTGAAAACCCAGTTGCACCTGCGTACCGCTTGGCAAGCGTTCGCTAATTTGCAGATTCCAGGAATCGGTGGTGGACAGCAAAACTTGTCCGGCCCGCCCCTCTTGCGCGGTACTTGGCGGAGACTGCGAAAATGCGCGATTGGCGCCGATTTGCAGCGTCGGTTCAAAGCTGCCAAGCGCCTGGCTGCGGCCCGTATCGGCAGCCCGCACGAGCTCGCGCTGCAGCAAAACGCCCAGATTGCGCTGCAGGGCCGTAGTAATGGCTTCGCGCAGCGAAATTTGCCGCGGCTTTAAGCGGCTGAGGTGCGCCGGCAGCACGGGCGGGGTGCGTATGTATTCGGGCGGAACATAATCTGGCGCATCCGCGACTGTTTGGGCAGCGGCCGGAAGCGAACTTGTGCTGCAGATCAGGAATCCCCAAAAAACCAGACTCGAATGAAAAAATTGGCGCATAAAAGACCTCGAACTACTGGTGAGCGAGCGCTTCAATAGGGTCCAGGCGGCTGGCGCGAATGGCGGGATACAATCCGGAAAATAGGCCAACCGCTCCGGAAACTCCGGTCGAAAGCAGAATCGCCAGCGGCGTTATCACAGTGGGCCAGCCAGCGTACGAGGCAACGACATGTGAAATCACAAATCCCAGAATCACGCCGCATAATCCGCCCATGCTGGCTACCAAAAAGGATTCCACCAAAAATTGAAAGCGAATGTCGCGGCGCAGGGCTCCGACGGCGCGGCGCACTCCGATTTCTCGCGTTTGCTCGAAGACCGAAGCCAGCATGATGTTCATGATGCCGATGCCGCCGACCAAAAGGGAAATGCCAGCGATGCAGCCCATGACGATGCTGAAGATGCGCTGGGTTTCGCGGCTTTGTGCCAAAAGGGCTTGCGGAACGATGATTTCGTAGTCCTCGGCGCCGCCGTGCAGTTGTTTGAGCAAGCCCGCGATGACCGCCGCGGCTTCCGACGGAGAGACTTGCCCATCGAGATTGACGACGACCTCGGCCAGCGGCGATTTTAAGGGGTCGCGTTCAAATTTGAGTTGCAGCGTGGCCAGGGGCATGTAAATGACGCTATCGCCTTCTTCGCTGCTCGGACCGCCGCTGCGATTGTTTGCCAGCACTCCGATGACCCGCAGCCAGACGTCGTTCACTTTGACAAAGCGTCCCACGGCGGCGCCGTCCAAAAATAGATCGCGGCGCACGGCGGCACCAATGATGCAGACTTGCGCGTGCGAAATTTCATCTTTTTCATCAAAAAGCCGTCCTTCTAAAAGACTGATGCGAACGGCTTGGGAATGGCGATGGGAAACGCCCCAAATCTTGGCTTGCGTTTTGTATCCGTCGCCGATGACTTTATAAGCTTCTATCGTGGCTTTGGGCGCAACCATGGCGACATGAGGAACGGCTTCCAAAATGGCGGTGACATCGCGCTGGGAAATGCCCATCGAAATCTTGCGAATCGCTGCCAGATCCGAGGCAGGCAATTCTTTGTCGCGCGATTTGATAAGAACATTGTGTATGCCCAGCCGTTCAATCATTAAAAGGGCGCGCTTTTCGGCGCCCGCGCCAATGGACAGCATCGAAATCACCGCGGCCACGCCAAACATCATTCCCAAAGTCGATAGGCCGGTACGCAGCCGCCGAGATGACAAATTCTCCAAGGCAAAAAGCAAAGCATCGGAAGCTTTCATGCAAAGGCATTCCTTTTAGCGCCCGCGCGGCGCCGGCTTTGGGGAATGTGTAGGCTTGGCCGGTTCGGCCAGAATCTCGCCGGCGGCCTTTGTGGGATCGCGCAGGGCGATGACGTCCCCAGCTTTTAGACCCGATTCGATGGCCAAAAGCCCGGCGGTCGCCGCCCCAAGTTCCACCGGTACCGCGGCAAAAGAACCGCGGCTTTCTTGGCGATATACGACCCAGCGTCCAGCGCGTTGAAAAAGTGCCGGACGCTGCACCAAAAGGGATTCCTGTTCCCGTAGAAACAGGCGCGTTTGTACGCGCTGACCAAGCTTCATGATCTCGGGGAAAGTTTTCTCCAGACGAATCACCACGCCGAAATACTGCGTCGGCGATCCGCGCAGCCGGCGTTTGGTCACTTTTTCCACGGTTTTGATGGTACCGGCAAAAGAGCGTTCGGAATGTGCTTGTATCATCACTTCCGCTTTGCGGCCCTCGGCCAGATCGGCGGCTTCCGCTTCCAGAACAAAAACTTCCGCTTCTAACTGATCAACGAACGCGACTTCGCCCACCGTCATTCCGCGCCAAACGGTGTCGCCAACGCGCTGCGCTTCGCCGCTGGAATTGCGTTGCAAAGTAAAAACTCCGTCGTGCGTAGCTTTGACCAAAAGTGCGTTTAATCCTTGCTGCGAGCGCCGAATGGCTTCCGCGGCTTTTTGCAACTCTACTTCCACCACGCCAAGCTTGCTTTTGCCCAAGCTGCGATCGACGGCAGCGCTGTGCTTCGAAAAGCGCAATCGGGTTTCCTGCAAGCGTTCATCGACTTGGCTTTCGATGATTTGATCTTTGGTGAAAATGGCGCTGTCACGGCGCGGAAAATCGCGGCTAAGGCGCAGATCGCGCTGCGCGGCGGCGATGCTGCGCTGCCAGTCCTGACCTGCGGTGGCATAAAGGACAGTCTCTTTTTGCTTTTTGGCATCGGCCGACGCGCGGTCGCTTTGTGCATTGGCCAAATGTTCGTGCAATTCCAAATCGTCAAAGCGCACCAAGATATCGTCCTTTTTGACCACGGTGCCGTCGGTGGCCAAAAAATTGATGCGCAATGGCCCATCGGCATCGGGCGGAACCGTTACGAGGCTTGCGCGCACGGCGCGCAGTTGTCCGTCCGCGGTGACGATGCGCGAAAATTTTTGTTTGGAAACCGTGGCCACCGGAACCTCCGGCGCGAAATCCAGGCGCGAGCAGCCGCCGGCAAAAAGCCCGCAAAAAAGCCCGCAAAACAGGAAGCGCGCGGGAAATTCGGCTTTCATGCGCCTCCCAAATGCATGGCGCCGGACTTTTGCCCACCCGTGCTGGCTTCCGGTGCAGGCAAAAGCACTTGCTCGCCAAGCTTGAGTCCGGCGCGAATCTGCACCGCATCGCGACTGCGTCGGCCAAGCTGCACGGGCTGCACGCTCCAAGTTCCACCTAGCGTCCGCTTTTGTACCACCGGTCCGCGCGCCGTACTTTGAATCGCCGCGAGCGGAATCTGCACCACATCGGCAAGACGAGCCACTTCGATGTGGCCGCGAAAACGCATTCCCGGACGCATCAAGAGCGAATCGATTTCTGTCAGATTGATATCAAGCTGTACGACTTTGATGCGTGATTCCGCGGACTCGGTCTGTACCAGATTGGCCACGCGCGCGACCACTCCGATGTATTCGCGGTCGGGATAGGCTTCTAGTCGCAGTCCGACCCGCTGACCAAGCGCGATGCTGCTGGCATCCACTTCATCGACTTGCCCCTGCGCGGCCATGCGAGAAAGCGAGGCAATCTCTAGCACCATGCCACTGCGTCCGAGCGTGTCGCCAATCTTTTTCTTGTCGCCCTGCCCATCCTGTTTGTACACGACGGTTCCTTCGCGCCGCGCTTTTACCGACATAGCGGCGATTTCGCTTTTTAGTTCTTCGATATGCCGCTGCATGCGCAAAAGGCGTGTGTTCAAAATCGCCAAATCGGAACTGGCCAAACGCTGCTTGGCCAGTTCGCGCTCTTTGCGAAACGCGACCTCGTGCTCGGCCAAATCGCGATCGATGCTCGACAATTGCAAAGCGCTGCGCGCCGTCAAGTCGGCTGGTTTGTCGGCTTTGAGCTCAGCCACGCGATATTTGGTCTTGGCATCTTCCAGATCCATGCGGTCTTTGAGAGAATTCAAAGACGCTTCGGCCTGCATCTTTCCCATTTCTTCGTGCAGACCGGCCACTTCACTTGCGTAATCGTCGCGCTTTTTTTCCAAATCGGATGGATCAAAAGCCAGCACTTCGCTGCCGACTTTGACGCGCGCGCCTTCGGGGGCCATGCGAATGATTTTAAAATCCCAGATATCGATCACCGAGGCGGCCGGACCGATCGCTTCGAATTCCAGAGAACGCAAAGTTCCGGTGACTTCGACCTCGCAGACGAGGTCCTGTTTGCTGACTGCTACCGCTTGTCCTCGATCGGCTTGATTGGCGCCGCACTGCAAAAGGACTAGGACGCTGATGAGTGCGGCGATTTTTGGCCAACGCTGCCTCATAACGGGGCCTTTTCCTGAGGAAGCGCGACGTGCAGCGCCGTCCCTTCGGCAATGCCGCTGCGCACCGCGCATTCGAGTTCCGTGCAAAAATCCAGCTCGACGGGCGCTTCGGCACCACTGCGCAGCAAAATGGCACTGCCTTTTTGCGAAATGCGCAACGCCGCGCGCGGTACTATAATTGCCCCTTCCGCGCGCTGGCGCAGAATTTCGACCCGCACCGACATTCCCGGGCGCAAAAGTTCCGGTGTCACATCGTCGAGTCTTACCATGACGTCAAAGAAGCGGCGCAGGATGTCTCGACCATCGGTGCGCGCCATCGGACTTAGCTTTTCTACCGATCCTTTCCAGCGCTTGTCCGGATAGGCGTCTAAAATGCATTCGGCGGCCATGCCGGCCTGCACGGCGCCATCATCCACATCGCTAAGCCGAGCATGCACCGCGATGGTCGATAAATCCGGCAGCGCCGCCACGACCGAGCCCGGATATCCTTTGTCTCCAACAAGATAGCGGCGGCGTTCGCGACGATTGATGGCGATTTGCAAAAGACCGTCCCGTGGAGCACGCAAAGTCAGATCTTCCTGGCGCTTGCCAAGCTCGCCAAACTCGCGAACCGCTTTGTCGCGCGCCACTTCCTTAAGCGTCCGTTCGGCGGAATTGATTTGCTTTTGCGCCGTCAGATCTTCTTCCGCTTTGGCCAAAAGATCGGCGGCTTGGGAAAGCGCCTGCTGGCGTTTTTGAAATTCCCAGCGCGAGATCAAATCGGCAGGCTGCTCAGAGGCGATCTTGGCTTTGGCGAATTCTGCGCGTTTGCGCTCGACCTCCATGGTTTTGTCGGCAAGGCTGCTCGCGGCTTTAGATGTCTCGCTAGACAGTTCGTTTTCGGCGCGCAGCACTGAAAGTCGTTTGTCTTCCAGATTGCCGACGAGGGCCGACGCATCAAATTCCACGACCGGATCGCCTTTTTTCACCACCGCGCCGTCTTCGGCCAGCCACAAGATGGACAAAAGCCAGACGGGGGTGCGCGGAACCGAAAGATTTTCGGAAGCGATGGCTTCAAGCTCGCCGGTAAGAATTACGCGGTCTTGCAAGGTGCCGCGCTTGGCGAGCACCGAAAGGGAATTCGTCGATTCCGCTTTGGCCCAAAAGGTCTGAGTAGGAGCCTCTTGACAGCGACAAAGTAGCAGGCAAAGCAGCCAAAATAAGGAATTGCCGTGAAATCGAAAACCGAGACGGATGCGGAAAAGGGTGCTCACGCGGTTCCTTCACCGGGCGGGTCTATGCGGCTCGGCGCTGTTTCTGCTTCAGGCGGACCATCGCTAACGATGTGTCCATCGGCCAATCGAATGACCCGCGGACAGCGAGCGGCCAGGCGCGGTTCGTGGGTGACGATCACGATCGTATGTCCGGCGCGGTGCAAGTCGGCAAACAGGGCCATGATTTCGTTCTGGGTGTTTGAATCCAGATTGCCGGTCGGTTCATCGGCCAAAAGCAAAGAAGGCTCGGCCACCAAAGCGCGGGCGATGGCCACCCTTTGCCGTTGCCCGCCGGACAGTTCATGACTTTTGTGCGACAGCCGATGGCCTAGTCCGACGCGCTGTAGCATCGCTGTCGCGCGCGCGCGGCGCTCGGCGCGCGCAATGTTGCGATAGACAAGCGGCAGTTCCACATTTTTGATCGCTGCCGCGCGTGACAGAAGCTGGAAATTTTGAAAAACAAATCCAATTTCAAAATTCCGCAAACGGGACAATTCGTCATCATTTAGCCCGGCCACCGCCCGCCCATGCAAGTAATAGGCGCCGCTTGACGGGGTGTCTAGACACCCCAAGATGTTCATCAGAGTGGTCTTGCCGGATCCGGAAGAACCAACGATTGCCACAAGCTCGCCCGCATGAATTTGCAGGCTAATGCCCCCAAGCGCCACGATTGTCTCGTCCCCCATGCGATAGAGGCGAGTCACCCCTTCCATCCTGATAAGCGGCTCCACCCTTTGTGTGCCCCTTTGGCTTTGGCCGTACAAAAAAGATTATGCCATCTTTTGCCCACCAAGAACAAGCTAGGTGCAGGATTGTCTTTCAGCCAGCCGTGTGCGCGGTATGATACAGGCATGCCAGCCGCCAGCACCAGCACCGTCGATCGCAGCTATCTATTGCAAGAGCATCTTGGAGAAGGCGGTATGGGTACGGTGTATCGAGCGGTGCAACTTGTCAGCGGTCTTAAGGTGGCGTTAAAGCTCGTCAAATTGGTAGCCGGTCGGCGGCGCTACATCACCCCGGAAATGACTGCAGTCGGCACCGAGCTGCGACTTAGCCTGGCGCGAGAATTTCAAACCCTGGCCTCCCTGCATCACCCCAATGTCATTCGCGTGCAAAGCTATGGCTTCGACGATGAATGGGGCTCCTATTTTACCATGGAGCTTTTGTCTGAGCCGCAGACCATTCTGCATGCCGCATACACAGAGTCACTTGATGGAAAAATTCGGCTTCTGGCGCAACTGTTTCGAGCGCTTCTTTACATCCATCAGCGCGGTGTTTTGCACCGCGACC
>CAYWPR010000046.1:14418-46620 GCA_964460115.1 uncultured Myxococcales bacterium | reverse complement strand
CTTCGCGATCGTCTGATCCCCGGCTCCGTCGACATAATGAGGGGATCTCTTAGGGGCCGATGCTGACCGGCATCGTACTAATGTACTCGAACCGCACTTTGTAGACAAGGAGCATAGCTTGCAAAGTTTAGGCACAGGAAGCGTGCGGCGCTCGAGCAGAACTTAGCTTGACAGGAAGGAGTCTATTGCGCTCGCTTGGTTCAGATTTCCAAACACGCCCTACAGCCGGACATTCTTAGGAATGCCTGAAGCGCCCTTCGACCTACAAGCCTGCCTATATTTTTTTGACGCTCGTCGCATCGGCAAAGCCGCCAGCATTTCATTCGCACCTTTGTGCCCCATGCGCGAAAGCGCTCAAGTTGTGTGTGGCACAAGAACCACCCTGTGACAATTTCGCACAGGGTCTCCATCTCGCACTTTCCTCGACATTCGCTGATTTTGGACTTGGTACAACCCTTGCAAAGCAATCTATTTGCAGTGATTGAGCAAATGTTAAGAGTGACGATTTACGAGCCATTGCAAGCTGTAGCAACCACGAAGCTGGCTAATTTGCCAAACGGCTTCGATTTCATCCGCGGGTAGCCTTTAGAGGCCGCGGCAAAGGCAGCACAGCGAGGTTAGAAACACCTTGCGGTCCGTTTCATAACCTTCGCCGCGCGGAATGCAATCAGTGACAAAAGGGGACACCTGCCGGTTCATTTCGGTCGGTGTTCGAATCGTTCATATGAATTCTTTGGAAGGGGGCAATGTTAGAACCACTTAGAATATTTCCGGCTTACGGACTAGACAATGCGCTTTTAACGGCAGTGCTAGTCGGCCTTTATGTTCGGTTTTTCTTCAATGAGTGGCTGGGCTGGGTCTTCTCTGGATTGGTCGTTCCAGGCTATCTGGCCACTGTCATTCTGCTGCGTCCGGCTTCCGCTGTCGTCATTATTTTGGAAGCCCTTCTGACATTTATGGCGGTACGCGGTCTGTCGCTCCTTTTGTCCCGTACCAAAATAGGAACGCCGATGTTTGGGCGCGACCGCTTTATCTGGATTGTGGTCGCCAGCGTCGGAATTCGTGTGTTTATTGAGGGACTCATCGTTCCCTTTGTCGAAGTCCGATTGCGCACCCGCTTCGGCTGGGATTTGCAAGACAGCTTCGGCCTTTACGGCATTGGTCTCGTTCTGGTGCCGCTTCTCGCCAATGCTTGTTGGAAACCGGGACTTATTCGCGGCACGGTGCAGCAGATCCTGTGCACCGCACTCACTTATTTTTTGTTGCGCGGTCTGCTTTACGCCACAAATCTGTCCTTTGCGAACGTCATGGAAAGCTTCGATCGGCTGACGCTGGATTTTACCGCCAGCCCGAAGGCATATTTGCTGCTTGTCGTCGGTGCTCTTGTCGCTTCGCGCGCCAATCTGCGCTATGGCTGGGACACAAGCGGCGTCGTCATTCCCGGACTTTTGTGCTTGGGATGGTTTGCTCCATCGCGCATTCTCGCCACTTTGGCCGAAGCCATGCTCATCGCTCTTGCAGCATCCTTTTTTGTCCGTCTGCCGCGCGTTCGCGACTGGAATATCGAGGGACCGCGGCGCATCGTCATGCTGTTTAGCATCGGCTATTTTCTGAAACTATTTACTGTCGCCGTATTTGGGGTGGCTCTGCCGAGCTTTGCCGCCACCGAGCTTTTCGGCATCGGTTATCTTTTGCCCAGCCTTTTGGCCATCAAAATTTGGCAGCGCAAAAATCCGGCCACCGTGCTGCTTCCCGCGGTGAACTTGTCGCTTGTCGGATTCGGATTGGGATCGCTCGCCGGCTATGCCGCACTGATTCTTGATGCAAGCGTACAAGCCCGCATTGGCGCGCCCGGCCTGGCGGAAAAACAGATGGTTTGCCCGCAAAGCGTCAGCCTCCTATCCGAAGTCCGCCGCGCCCCGAGCCGCGTGGCAAAAACCGCTCCCAGCGCCACAGCGCCCCGCATAGCACCGCGGGAACTGCCGATTTGGCAGACGATGATACAGCGGCTGCAAAAGGCTGCTGCGCAGGAAAACATCACTTGTGCCCAGCTTGCCACCGAGCTCATGCCTCAGAAGCTGGGGCTGCGCCTGCAGACGACTACATCGCCCTCAGGAAGAATTTATTATGCGCTGCGCGAAGTTTCCGAGGAACCGGAAGCCATGCGCGGATTTGGCCTGGTTGCGGTGTCGGCACGACCGCACAGCGGCGTCGTGCTGATCGTCGAAAGACCCGCTAAAGACCTTTTGGATCTAAGCACGCTCGTCGCCCTTAACGAGCTTATCGAAGCCGACGCCATTGTGCTCGGTGGTCTGGACCAGCCCGAACTCGGACGCGGCGATGTAGCGCACGACCGCGATGGAGCCTTAAAGCGCGCCGTCAAGGCGCTTGGCGGACTGCCCATTGTCGTGCGCAGCGGCGAATTTGCTCAGCCAGCTATGAGCGCCGCGATTTCAGGACCAATTGCGCAGGCCCTTTTCAAAAAACTCGGTCCGGTGTTTCGCCTGTCCGCGACCAGTCACCCGCTGCGCCTGGATCTGCCGCAGCAAAAGGAAGCCGTGCTAAGCAGCGCGTTCACTCCGGACATCGGACATTTTTCCAGCACGGCAAGCTGGCTGGCCGCGCTGCCGGTCGTATCCCCTCATCTGTCGCCGCCGCCCCATCTGCCGTCTGAAGATATGCTGCTTGCCGAGCAAATCATTCGGCCCCTGGCGCGCGCCCAAGCTTCGGACAATCTGGGCGATCTGGCCCGCCGCATCGCCGGCACCGCCGACGAGCTGAAGCTGAAGGTCGCCACCGTCGAAGGCGCTACGCCGCGACTGGCCCTTTATGGCCATGGTGAAGGACTCCTCCTTTGCCCGGGCTCGGCCGAAGGTCCGCTGCTTGAAGTCATTAGCAGACGCCGCGGCGTGGCCGAGCTGGCTGCCGAAATCTTCGATTCGCAAGATGCGCACGCGCTGCTTGTGACGGTTTCCCCCCCGGGCGCGGAAGACTCCGGACCCCTTGGCCGCGTCGCCGGTCCGATTTTTGCGCTGACTCCGCCGCTACCCGCCGTCATTCTGGTACGTACGGCGAGCGCGGCGACTTCGCAAAGCCTCATCGTCACCGATGTAGTGAATGCGCGAGAACCGTCCTTAGCCCTGGCCAACCGCCTGGCCCAAACTCTGAAGTCTTTGGGAATAAGCTCCGAGATGCGCACCCAGTACGAAAAAGACAGCATCGAGCCGCCCGGTCGTCTAGTCAGTCTTTTGCGCGTTCGCGCTGGTGGCGATTTTGTGACTTTGCAGGTCAGTCCGGAACTGCGCGAACGCTTCCGTCCCGAGCCTTTAAGCGTCGCGCAACTTCTGCTGTTTACTCGCCTGGGCATTGCCGCCATTCGCATTCCGCTGGAAAATCTGCTGGCGGCGTCTTGCTCAGCTCGGCCGGGACCTTCTACTTCTGACATTCCGGAAGAGATGCTAAGCGATGCGCGAAGCTTTGCGCTGACCCGCCATCCGGCGCTTATTACCCGGCTTTCGGCACGCGCCAAAGCCGAGCGGCTGAGCTTTAGCGTCATCGACGATACTCGTCGTCAAGAAAGCTATTTGGCAATCAGCGGAAAACGCGGCGCAGTAGCCATTCCACTGCGTCCGCAGAACTCCGACACCGTACAGATTTCCTGCACACAGGATGTGACATCGCAAATTCGACAAGCACAGTCACGGGGGGCCGCGATTATCGCGGTACAAGCACCATGAAACGTTGGATACAAAGCCTGGTCATCATCGGATTGGTTGGTATGCTTTGTTGGCGGGGATATGTACTTCTAAAACAAGCTGGGCTCGCCGTTCATCAGGGCCCCCGGCTGCACGATTTGGCGGCCGGAGCGTCCATAAATTTCGTCGCCCGCGGCGCCACCGACATCCACGTCACAAGCTACTTCGTCATTCCCAAAGACGGCGCTGTTCGAACTTCCTATGCCCTGAGCCTGGCCTTTGTGATGCCGGACGGCTCGCTGCGCGAAAAACGGGTCGTGACGCTGCCCATCGCCACGACCACTCCAGCGCTGCGGCTGCCAGATGGAACGACCGCGGCCCAGTCGCGCCTTTTGCACTTGCTGGCGCCACCGGATGCCGCGCTTTTGCGCATTGGCAGTCCGGATGGACGCATCCTTTTGCATGCCAATCGGCTGTTGCCTCAGACCGGAACGCAGGAGGCAGTGCTTTTGCGCAGCGGCATTCCTGCTACTTGGTTTACACCGGATGAAGTACAGGGATTTCTGCCCCATGGCTGGCTGCCCCTGCCAACGCTAGAGCAGACGAGTATCGTCAAGCTACCCGCGACAGCCGTCGCACCGTCGGAAGTCGACGTAGAGCTCGACGCTGAAGTCGGTCCTATGCGCATCGGTCCCTACCGCGCCCTGGTTTACAATGTCGTGGGGCCGGGTACGCTGACCGTGCTGTCTGAAACTTCGGACGGCGGAAATTTTCAGCTTGAGTATCTAGGTCCGGGCGGCAGCGGTCGGCAAACTCCCAAAGCCGGACGGGCCACTGTTTCGCTGCCAAAGGGCCCAAGCAGCGTCATTATTCGTCCGTTTGAGGAAAAAACCGAAACCGTGCAAGTCTGGACGCAGAATCTGCGCGCGCTTGGCCCCAAAGAAGCCAGAATCGAGCCGGCGATGCGCCCGGGCAGCGCCTGGCATCTTGAATCGGACAAAGCGCTGCGCTTTCCCATTTATGTGCAGGATATACGTCCGGGTCCCATGCGGCTAAATGCCCGCGCGCTGCCCCAAGAAGACGCCGCACCGCTGACAAGTGCGGCGCTGCGCTGGCGCTTTGTCGACAAAAAGGGCAAGGAACTATTGACCGGAACTCTGCCGCTTGAAAATACCTACGATCCGTTTACCTCCTTTGTGATGGAGGGCAACGATCACGACCTAGGTCTGGCCAGCAAGACCTTTCTGACTCCACCGCTGCAAGCGGCGGCGCTAGAGCTTTTCGGTCCGCGCGCGCTCGTGGAAGTGGACACGCTATTGGAAGACTCCGCCCAATCCGAACCGCTGCCTCCCTTTGACGTAGCGCTTGGCTCGGATCTGCACTGGCAGGATGTTCCAGTACGCGGTCCGCGCTGGGTCATGCTGCGACCGCTGGCCAGCCAAAGCGAACAGCGTCAGATTTATGCCGCCCTGCGCCGTACGCCGCGCATCGAAGAAATTTCCGACCTGCCCACTGGGCCGTGGATCAGCGTCGAACCGCAGGGCGATGTGCGCCACCTAAAGATTCTCGAGCCGACACAAAATCCGATACTTTGGCAAGAGGCCCAGACTCTGGCCGCGACCGAGCATGACACCGCAGTCATCATTGAAGCCGAAGGCAAAAACGCGCAGCGGGTGGTTGTGACCTGTGATCTGGCCGAGCAGCTGGGAGGCGAGCTGACCCTGCGCATTGACGGTCGGCGCGCGACTAGCGTACCGATTTCAACCAGTACCGTGCGGCTTAGCGCCAATACCTCGGCCGGAATTCATCGCGTGCGAGTGGACGGTGCGCCGCAAGCCCGCTGCACCATTGCCGCGCGGCCGGAAAAAGGCGCCGTCAGCATTCCGCGCACCGTCTATCAGATGTCGCCCGGTCATAGCCTCAAGCTCAAGCTCAGTCGGCACGGCAAAGATCCGCTGCGCTTGCACTACGCCATCTATTCCGAAGCCACCCATCGCAAAGATGCCCAGTTCGCGATTGTCATCGATGGCGCCAAGCCCGTGCGCCAAGTGGGCAGTTCGACAAGCGCCACCCTGGGCAAAACCACCCAGTTGCTACAATTTGCGCCCATCAGCCTGCCCAGTCACGGCCTCCATACCGGCGACGGGCTCAGCCAGGTGGCGGTCTCTGCGGTGCAGCTTGGCGACGATTTGCCCAAAGGTCATCATCGCATTTCACTGCGCGCATTGTCCTCTGGTCGCTACTGGGCGCGCTTTTGGATACAGGGCCGACGTGCCAAGCACGCGACCGCCGAATCATGGATCACCACCGACCTTAGCATCCCAAGTGAGGTAGAGGAATGAGAACGCGGCGCGCGTGGCTTTGCGCAGGAACGTCGGTCGTGCTGGGAAGCTGGCTGGCCGGCGCCGTGCAGGCAGAGAAAGAATTTTCCATGATGCAGGAAAAACCCGAAGATTTGGCCGCGATTCTGCGTTCAGCCCGCGAGCGCAATCGCCCCTATCTGCCTCCGCCGCCCGATGAGTTGCGCCAGGGCTACACCGCGGTACAAATGCTGCTTCGGCATCCGCGCAGTGCACATATGCACCTCGCGGATCAGCACTTTGCCGGAGCCCACTTCGCGCTTTTGCCGACTTGGCTTGGCGGCGCCCCTGCCGTTGCGGTTCGCGAAGATCTGGCCTACCGCCGCGGCGGTGGCATTTATATCTTTCGCTTGGGAATGGTTCCGCGCGAGCGACTGATTCAAGTTCCGCATTCCTTTTTTGACATGGGAACCCTGCCCATCGGCCTGGAATTGGCCGATCTTGCGCAGGCCCGCGCGCTGTTTGTAAACACCATCCATCGCTACCAGGGCGGCAAAGCCCCTCACATCGATGAAGATGAATCCTCAAGCGCCGTGGCCGACCTGGCGCATCAGGAATTTACTTTTTTTCAAAGTTTCACAATGGCCGCGCTGTCCACGCTGCCGCGAGTACAAGTGATTCAGATACACGGATTTGCCGATGGCGCCGTGGCCGACTGTCCGCAGGCGCAAGTGGTCATAAGTGCCGGTGCGGCCGCCGCGGGCGCGCAAGAAGCCGCCCAAGTGACAGGGCGCCTTGGAATGCTGCTTGGCCCTTCCCGCGTCTTGCTGTTTCCCAAAGACACGCGGCGTTACGGCGCGCGCAAAAACCTTCAGGGACGGGCGGTAGCGGCAAACGGCGGCGCCAGCTTCTTGCATATAGAAATCTCCCATTCGCTGCGCATGCAGCTACATAGCGACAGCACCCTGCGCCGCGCTTTTGCCGCAGCCGTCATCGGCACCGACGCCGGTCTACAGGGCAAAGTACCGTGAGGGCGGTACTGGCCTTCCTATTGTGTCTAGGCGGCGTCGCGCCGATTTGGGCGGCACCGCCGGTTTCGAGCAGCGGCGCTGAAGTGGCATGGACCGCGCCCCTTGAAGGTTACATTTTGGATGCTGCTGCCGGAATCGAAAAATCCGTTGCGCTCAGCCGCCCGCGCCGGCTGTCGGCGCAAACTTGGCTGGCGGCGCAACTGCGCGCTGGCGAGGTGGCGTGGGTACACTTAGATGGCGATCCGCAAGCGCAAGCGGTCCGTTTTGCTTTTCTAAGCGGCGGAATCGAAGGAATGGTGGCGCAAGAGGCCACGCCCGCACAGCCCGCGCCGGGGGATTTTTTGTTTACCGCGCCGCCAGGACCGCCAACGCGGCTTGGCATCATTGTCCGCGCCGCGCATGAAAAAGCGGCGCCGCGCGCCCAAATCTGGCGCGGCGGAATTCAAAGTCCGGGCTTCCGTTGGGAGCTGTGGGAAGAACAAGCCAAAGCCTGGGCCAAACATCAAAGCGGCCCGCCCCCTGCCCCCCCCGACCTGACCGGCGAGCCTCTTGTCGAGCGGCTGAAGCTTATCGCCGACGCGATAAACGCCGCGCCGGCCGCTGAGATGACCTCCGCGCCCGAAGCCGTGGCCGCGCTGCTACGCGCCGAAGCCCTATTGGCCAACCTCCCCGGCCGCGAGCTGCGATTTCCCTATTTTCGCCGCTACGAATTGACGGACAAACTCGCCCGCGCCACGCCGCAGGCCAAGCCGGTGCAGAAAATCGAAGATCAGCGCATGTTCGAGCTCACAGACAAAGAGCCGCTGCGCATTTCGATAGACGGCCCCGCCGTGCTGCGCATCGAAGCGCGCACGCGCTATGAAAAAAACGCTTCGCCGCATCCGACACCGCTGCGCTTGCAGCTGCGCTCGCAAGGTCGGCTGCTGGCGCTGGCCGCAGAAGAACTGCTGCCTCAACTGCCGCAGGAACTAGAAGCCAGTGCGCAACTTATTTCTTCGCGGCGGCGCATTCTGATCACGGCGGCGCCCGGCCGTCATACTTATGATTTGCAGCTCGTGGGCGGCCCGGCATGGATCAGCGTGTACTCCCACACCCGATCCATCCATGCCGAAGATCTGGCCAGTCATTCTGAAGACATTTCGCGGCTTCTGTCTCAAGTCCACGTGCCAAAGCCCGGTGTCTTGGCCGATCTTTTGACGGCTGAAGTGAACTTCCTGTCTTTGAATGACGACGCGGCCCGTACCGGCTTTGCCGCGGTGGCGCAAGCGGCGCATAGTCCACTTGTGCAGGCGTTTGCGCTGCTGCGCCTTAGTGCCTTGCATTTCGATTTCGCGCAAGCGGAACGCACGAGCGCATCGGCGCTGGCTCTGCTGAAAACCGAAACCAGCGCCGAAGCGCAGCGCTTGCGCCATGTGCTAGTCGCCGATCAGCTTATACGCGTGGTTGCAAAGACCGCGCCCAAACAGGCCGCGCCGGCCGCCGCGATACAGCTTTTGGAAGCGACGCCCGAAGCTTTGCCCTACATGCTGCCGCACGTTGGACCGCTTTTGCGCTACTTGCCGGGCCAGCGCGCGCGCGCCTTGCCGATGTACCAGCAAGCCCTGCGGCAGTCGCCGCTAGATGCCGCGCTGCGCCACTATGCCGACCGCGAGTGGTACACCGGAACGCGCTGGACGGCGCTGCCAGGATCCGAGCTTGGCGGAGCGCAATCGGTCTCGCTTTTGGCACCGCCTCTGCAACCGATTTCTTGCGCCGATGCCGCAGCAGAAGGTCTGCGCGCATTTGCGCCGCTTGGCAATCAGGAATTGACCGCGTCTGTAGCCAAAAATTTGGCGCCGCCGCCTAGCTTGCACCGCTTTGATTTGATCAGCCTGCGCACCGGTGTGCCGCGGCTTGGCTGGGCCAGTCTGACGCTGAACGGTCAGACGGCGCGCTTGCCGCTTATTTGGCCGCGCCAGACTATTGCCCTGGCGCTCGGCGCCGGACCGCATAAGCTGCGGGCCGCGATTTTGAATGATCCGAGCGGCAGCTTGCTCGCTCCGTGCAAGCTACTTAGCGATGCCGCACAGAATGCTTCTTTAGTCGAGCATCACTTCAGCTCACTTGCCACTGCCGGGTCGCAGGTACATGCAGTGATTCCGGAACCGGGCATTGCCGCCTTTGTCGGACTGGAAATTCGTCCCAGTCCAACGCTGCGGGCCGGAAAACTGCTGGTCCGTACGGCTCAAGGGCTATTCGCCCGCATCGAAGTGTCTGGCCATGGCGTGGACTATAAAGTCGTCGGACTCTCTACCGGTCCGGCAATCGTCGTTGTACTACCGCTGCCGGCCGCGACCCAGTATGTCGATATCGTTCGAGAGGACGATGGCGCCCCCATCCTTTTGCGGACGCTGCTGCGCCGCTCGCTGGCGGCGCAAAATCCGGTGACGCCGCGTGTGCCAACAGTAGACCGCGACAAACAAGAGGAACTATACGCCCGCTTGCGGCAGGCCACACGCGCCGTGCGTCAAGCGGAAGAAGGCAGCACGGCGCAGGCGCAGGCCCGGCTTCTCCGCGCCGAAATTCTGACCGACCTGCAAGCGGTGACGCTGGCCCGCCTGGACGTGGAACGGGTGCTGCTTGGCACCAAAAACGTCGACTTGCTAGAACGTGCCCGCGCCCTTTCCACGGCGCTGACCGAACTGCCGCTGATTTCGGCGCCACGGAGTACTGAAACAGCGCTGATTTTGACCGCTGGGGCCAATTTATCGGACGATACATCCGACGCCAATACCGATAAACCGTGCATCGATGCGGCACTGCGGCAGTGGGCGACCGCACCAGAGGCAGCCCGCCAGGCGGCAGCCGGCTGTGATTCGATTCTGGGCAACTACGCCGCGGCGCTCATGGAAGAAAACGGCGGCAGTCTGGACCGCGCAGCCCAGCACTACGCCAGCGCTTATCAAAAGACGCGTGCCACCGGCCGCGCGGTGCCGGCGCTGGCGCGAGAAGCGGCGCTGCGCTTTTTTGCGCGCGGTGCCGGGCCAGCAGGTCGGTATGCGCTGGCGCTGGCGGCGGCCGCCGAGCAGGCCGGCGATTCGGAAGGCGCACGGGCGCTCGGCCTAGTACGCCGCCTGTCTCACGCCCAGCCGGTACGCGGTACGGATTCGGGCCTGTCCATTCGAGTGGCCGAGCCGGCTGTCCTCTCTCCTTCGCTGCGCGCCGCGCTTTCGGACATTTCCTGGGACAGCGGTCTGTTTCTGGAAGTGCGGCCCGGCAAAAGCACGGAAACGGACTTTCACTTGTCGGCTCCCATGGGAGTGCGGGTTGAAACGCTTTGCGACGATGCCGGCGAGCCAAATCCGGTGGCGCCACCGTGCCAGGTGCGCGTCGCCATCGATGGCGCGCCCATCGGCGACTCCGCAGTTCGCTCTTTGCGTCCGGGACAGCGCGACCGCAGCCCCGAAGTCCACTTTGGTCGCGGCGAGCACCGCATTCAGGTGACGCTCGATCGAGCGTCACCCGGGGCTCTGGCGTTTGTGCACCTACTGACCAGTCGTCCAATTGCGTCGGAACGGCCGAATGCGGAAGGCGATTTCGCAATGCCCATCATTCCGCCTCCGGTGCAGCGTTTTGTCGCCTTGCGCGAACAGCCGGTGCGCTTGCGCGTGCACGGTCCGACAGCGCTGCGCGTAGACGCGTGGTTTTCGCCCAGTTTCGAAAGCCGAGCGCTGGCCATCGAGCTTGAGGCCCCCGGACGGACTGCGGAAAAGCGCGTATATCCGGTCTGCACGCAGCCCGCCGAGCAAAAAAGCCTGGCAGCCCTGCCCGGCTATGACTGTCACAGCACATTGATGGTGCCGCTTCTAGATGCCGGTACGTATCAGCTACAACTGGCGCCGCTTGGCGCCACGCGCATGGCCACGGCGCTGGCGGTATTTGACGATGAACCGGCCCTTGCAGATTTGCGCAGCCCGTCCCCGCCAAATGCCAAAGATGTGGCCGCCGACGAAACGCTGCTTGACACGGCGAATTCCGCGCTTTTGCAACTTCGGCCTCCTTTGTCCTACGCCAAGGCCGCCCTTGGAACTTTGCAAATCGAGCAGACTGGCGTGTTCGGCAGCGTTGGACGCACCGACCTGCGGGTGGGAGATAGCTTTGCGCAGACCGCCATCTACTACCGGCGCCGCTTGGCCGATCTGCCGGTCTGGTTGCGCGGCGCCAGTTATCTGCGCTTGCGCGAAGGGGCCCCTTCCTATGGCGGAGAAGGAATGCTGTTCGGGCGCATTCCGGTCATCGAACTGCGCACCTATGCGCAGTTACAAGCCTATACGCAGTCCGTCAATGGGCATCAGGAATACTCGATTGGCTTTCACAGCTACCTAGAACGCAGCATTGAAATCATCCCCCACCTGTACATCCTGCCGCGCTTCGGGTTTACCGCCAGTTACCAGTCCTTAAAAGCCCGTCCGGCGCTGCCCGGATCAGATGGCGATGCCGGCCCAAGCACTGCGGTAGTGACCCCAATAGACCTGCAAGTCTTCAATTTGTATGACGCCGCGCACCAAACTGGTTTGTACGGACAAATGCTTTTGTGGTGGGTTCCGTTCATCAACACCATCACGTTTGCCAGAGCGCGGCTGACCAGCAATCAGTCGGTTCGTCAATTGGATTCCGTTTCGGGGCGCCTGGGCCTGGATATGGCGTTTCACACCACTGAAATTGTCGCCTCTTACGAACTGGAATATTTCCGAATCGACGATGCGCGGCAAAAGTCAGTGCTTCAGCATCGCATTATGACAGAGCTGAGCCAGACCATTTGGCTCAATCGCAATCACCGTCTAGGACTACGTCTAAGCTCCAGCGTCGAAGCAAGCTCGCGGGCCATGACGTGGATTGTGGGCGGGTTCTGGGAAGGCAGCCACGGACGTGGTCTTGATGACTATTCAACGCCCGAGATCAACCTGCCTCAGCAACTTGGTCGCGGCCGCGGATTTGCGCGACCAGAGGAGACATTTCGATGATGGATTGGGCAGAAATCGCTGCGCTTACAGAACAGATTGCTTCGCACTTGCCAGCCCTGGAGCAGCGGGTGCGCAAGCAGGATTTGGCGGCGGTGGTGCAGACCGCCCAAGAAATAGGAGATGTCTCGCCAGCGGGATTTTTGCAGTTGGCGGCAATGTACACCGCCAAGTCCAAGGCCCGGCGGGCGCGGCTTACAGCGCTGCAAAAGGCCCATGCTCTGGCGCAGACCGCCACCGAGCAGTCCGCGATCATCGCACAGGAGCTGCATAGCGAAAACGCACCGGCGCGGGCCTTTTCGGCGCTGCGCCGCGGCTGGCTGGATATGGATGCCATGGCCGAGCGGGCCGAGCTCGATCTGCATCAGTTGGAGCTGCATACCTCGCTGGCCTTGCGCGCGGCGGCGGCCATCGTTCCGCATGAGCAAGCGGCGATGATCATCGACAGGCTGATTGACTTTCTGCTGACGCCGCATACTCCGCCTCGGCCGCTATGTGCAGTCGCCTGCGCCGAGGCCTTGACCGAGCTTTTGGAGCATATTTTCAAGCCCGAGAATCAGGATGAACGCTGGCAGGCGCTGTGCGAACTTTTGCGCGATGGCACATTGCCAAGGCGCGTGCAGGCAGCCGTGGCGCGGCTGTGCATGGCGGCGGTTCCGCCGCTGGCCATGGAAGTCATGGGAGCGCGACTTTTGGCTCCGGCCGCTGGGGACGACTTCCTGTTGCGCCAGCACTTTGTCGTACTTTTGGCCTCTTGTCCCAAATCTCCGGCGGCGTTTGCGCAACTTGCGGCCCACGTGCAAAACGGCGATCCCAGTGAGCATGTGCGCATCGCCTGGCCCGCGGCCTTGCGGGCCACCGGCGGCGCCGCGGCCGTGCCACTTTTAGAAGAGCTGGCCGGAGTAAGTTTTGCGAACAAAAAGGGGGATGAAAGCCCGCGGGTGCGCATGGCCACAGCCATGGCGCTGGCCGCGCTATTGCGGGACCGTGAAGCGGATACGGCGGCAGCCTTGGGACGGCTTTTGGCGGATTCGGATCCGCTGGTCTACAAAACCGTCACCGAAGAAATCGAAATGCTGGCAACGGACAACAAGCTGCAGCCGGCGCAGGCCGCGGATCTGACGGCGGTGTACATGGCCCAGGTGGATCGCAACCCCGCGGTTCAGCTTTCCGAACCGGCGGTGCGCGCCGTCGAAGCGCTGGCCACGGTCGCGCACGTCTCATTTGCCGCAGCGCAGCGCGAGCTGTCGCAGCGCTTGGCGAATCTGCCGCTGGGCGCGGTGACGACTTTGACCACCAAAGTCTCGCCGCTGACCTTTGGCCGGCTTTTGGCTCGGCATGCGCGTGATGGATTTGGCTATTACGCCGATGCTATTCCCGGCGGCTATCGCGTCGAGCGGGGTGCGCGCTTTGTGCGGCGCGCGTGGCGGCTTTGGCACGAACTTGTGAAACACACGCCCTACAAGCGGCAGGATGCGCTGCACTCCATTGGTCGGCATTTTCAAGGGCATTTGCGCGCCCCTTCCGGACTTTTGGCCGAAGCCACCACCACCGCCGTGCCCGGCGAGCCGCTGACTTCGCCGCGCGACGGCACCTGGGGGCAGCATCTGCCCATGGTCGATGACCTTCTGTCGATGCCGGTAAGCAGTGCAGAGCCCATCCTACTTTTTAGCTCACGCGGGCGAACCCAGATTGAGCCGCCAAGCACGCTTCGCGCGCGCTTGTACGCGCGGCTTTGCCTAAGTGGACGCTATGCGGAATTTGCGGAAATGCGTCTGCGCTCTTTGGATCCGGCCGACCCGTCGGAGAGCACGCGCTACATCGAATCGCTGGAAGCGCTCGGCTTTCGCATTGCGCTGATTCCCTATCCGCCGCCGCGCAGTCAGTCCGGGGCGCTTGTACCTGCGGGAAGCGCGCCGTTTGGCAGCCGCGTTTCGGATGCCGGACTTTTGCCCGGAGCGCTGGCCCTTCTGGCCAACCCCGCGGATTTGGGAGCGCTAGTACGTTACATGGTCTCGCCGGCGGAAAATACGCTGGCCCAGCTTGGCATTGCCGCGACGCTTATTGGCGCTGCGATGCTTTTTGGCAACATTCGGCAGCGCACGCAGATACGGCGCAATCGCGCCGCCATTCCGCTTTGCATCGGCGGTTGGGGGACGCGCGGCAAGTCGGGCACCGAACGGCTGAAGGCGGCGATGCTGCATGCCTTGGACCTAAATGTACTGGTCAAAACCACCGGCTGCGAAGCCATGTTCATTCACGGCGTACCGGGACGTCGACCGACCGAAATCTTCATTCATCGTTCGTACGACAAAGCAACGATTTGGGAGCAGCGCGATCTACTATCCCAGGCGGCCAAGCTGCGGGTTGGAGTCTTTCTGTGGGAATGCATGGCGCTGTCCGAGCCGCTGGTGCGCGTCCTTTCGGAAGAGTGGATGAATGACGATTTGCAGACGCTGACCAACGCTTATCCGGATCATGAAGACATTCAGGGGCCAGCCGGGCACGACGTGGCGCGCTCGATCGCGGCATTTATACGCAGTGGCGGCACTTGCATCACCACCGAAGAGCAGATGTTGCCGATTTTGGCCGAAGAAGCGCGGCGCAAAAAAGCGCGGCTGATCATCGTCGGGGCGCGCGAGCACTTGCTTTTGGGAGAGGATCTGCTGGCGCGCTTTCCCTATCGAGAGCATCCGCGCAATATTGCGCTGGTGCGGCGTCTGGCGGTTGAGCTGGGGCTAGATCCCGATTTGGCGACCGCGGACATGGCCGATCATGTGGTTCCGGACTTGGGAGTCCTAAAAATCTATCCGACTTGCGTGCACCGCGGCCGCCGCATGGCCTTTGTCAACGGAATGTCCGCCAATGAACGGACGGGATTTCTGTCGAACTGGCAACGCACCGGCTGCGAACGGGCCGCCGATCAGCCGGGGCGGTGGGTGGTTACGGTCGTCAACAACCGCTACGATCGAGTGGCACGCTCTAAGGCTTTTGCCGAGATCATCGTGCGCGATGCCTCTGCCGAGCGGCACGTTCTTATCGGTACCAATCTAGCGGGACTGCGAGTGTATATAGACGAGGCCCTGACCAGCTTTTTGCCGGAGCTGCGGCTGTTTCGCAGCGAGGATCCGCCGGCGCGCGTGCCTGCACTTTTGCAAGCGCGGCGGCAGCGTCTGCATCACCGCCTGCGCATTGGAACGGCGGACGTACAAGCGATCCTGGCCGAGATTTCGAGCTGGCGCAGCGGCCAGGATGTGCGGGCTTTGGGGCCGGTGGTCGATGCAGCGCTTGTCGCCGCCGCCAATTGGGCGGACGCGCAGGAGTCACTAGTCAGCATCCGCGACAAACTGCGAACGCAGCCCCTGGCACAAGCATTGGAAACGCTTGGGGGCGAGGACAGCGCGGGTCTTATTGATTATGCCTGTCGCAGCATTGCCCGCCGCGCCTTGCTGGCTAGTTTGATGCGCGCGGCCGAGCTGGCCATCGGCAATGCCGAAGCCGAGCAAGCGCTGGGGCCGCGTCAGGATCGGCTGTACCGCGAACTGTTTTCCGAGCTCGTAATTGCCGTCGAAAATTCAGATGCCAGCGGCGATCAGATCATCGATATCATTGCCGGGTCCTGCCCGCCAGGCATCGATGCCACGGTGATGGGCATTCAAAACATCAAAGGAACCGGCCTTGATTTCGTATATCGTTTCATTCGCTATGATGAGGTACATGCGCTGGTCGAGCGCTTGAATGTAGCCGACGACGTCGAAGCTCGGCAAATCGCCGCGGCGCTTTTGACGCGCAGCGACTTTGGCATGCTGGACGCAGCGCTGGCGACAAAAGCAGTGGCCGCAGCCGCGGTGCGACTGGCTGGGAATTCCGGAAGTGCAGATTATTTGAATCATATCGCCGCGCAGTTACAGCAAATCTCGGAGCGGTGTCAGGCAGCGCTGAAATCGGGCAAAGCGCAGCGCCGTAGTCCCTTGACCCGCGCGGTGGAAAAAGCCTTCGACACCGTAGACGCCGTGCGCAGGCGCTGGCGCGCCGAGCAGATTCTGGACGCGCTTGTACACCGCGAAATCTCGCATGAGCGCGCTGCCATGGAAGCGCGCCGCCTGGTCGAAAGAGAAAAGAAAGGCTGGCTTCGGCAAACCGCCTAAAGACAGGTCGCGCGACAAGGTGTGAATTATCTACTACACCACCGGGCCGACGGGCCAGAGCAGGGATTCCAGGTAGGCGCGGGCGGCATCGGGAGTTGGGGAGCGTTTGACGAGGTCAATCAAAACGCCCATCACCGCGAGCCAGGAACCGAACGACACAGCAATGGAATAGCATCCATCCGCAATAGTCCATGCGCGCGACAACCGGAGCAGTAATGAGCGCATTGCGGTGCACAGACACTGGTCTCAAGAAATCAGCTAAAAACATATTGCCCTTACAATCGTCCGACCAGGGCGGCACATAAAAGCCTCGAGCATAATCATAATTCTTTAACGCCTTAATTTTTTCCGGAGTGACAGCCCCCGGATAAATTCTAATCGGTATTACCAATGTCCATGCCACATCTGCCACTGGTCGATCCAAGTCACAACTATTACCCAAGACAATCCAAAATGATGTCTCTGCATCTAACGCAACTGGCTCGCCACTTTCGTCTATACATGGAATAGAGCTATCGAACGCTACTATGTCCCCTTGGCAGCGTTCATCAGAGTTAATGTGAGCACCGTTCACATAAAAATTCGCAAATAACAAATGTGGATTAGATGCTATTTTTTCAATTGTCGCCTTTAAGTCATCTGCATCATAAATTGGAGGCCATCTGTCCTTAGTTGGGTCGAATGCGTTGGCCATGGTCAGGTCGCTATTTTTTTACTAATGGCCGCTTTTTAATGTATGCATCACATTCAGCAATCAGCCCATCAAAGAACCGATTGCCCTCTTCCGTAACTGGCAGTAAGGGGAGTGCCGCGTGAACATATTTGGTAGACTTACGCAGTATCTCAGTCGGTGGGTTGTCCACCATAGTTAGTTGGTGATCTCCGTATGACGACACCCACTCGACATCGTCTGGCAACGTGGTCTGATCTGGAGAAGTCAAGATACGCTCAACTTTATTGGATACAAAGGAAGTTCCATGTGAAATATCATAGGCCGTCAAAAACTCAGACAATATCCACGCTGATAGATAGGTCATGACTGTCCTTTTCCGTTGGACATCCATTCCTGCAATGCAGGTCCAGCTGCCATCATATACAAGGAGAAAATGTCATCGGAAAATGCAATTAGCTTTTCTTTCGTTGTCGATATATCATACGGAGCATTAAGATATCTATCGCTATCAATACGAAATCTTACCTGGTTGTCCGTGTCTTTTAATAATCCATATCGTATTGTTAATAATCCATCTTGGCCTATCTGCGATGTGATTTCCGTATAAAACAAGGCGTCTGTATCCGCCGGATCTGGCAGTCGAATAAATTGATGTGATATGATGTCAGTCCAATTTACTGTCCTTCCCAGATCTTGCTGTAGAGTCTCTTTGCTAACGGCGTTTACATAACGCAGGCCGATCCGCAATGTGCTAATTTCTCCGTAAACCTCTCTTAACGCACTGATTGCCGATTGAAATTCTTCGACCAATTGTGCTCTTTGTTCATGCGATTTATTTTCAATACTGAGCGATGCGGAGCCAAGAACAATGCGCGTTTTTCCATTTTCTGTTGCGAATATATATTGTTTCTCACGTTGCGTATCCAATGCGACGTCGCTTCCACCCTGGGGGCGGCCAATTGTAATATTTGTAGTTTCGACTTCAGAATAAGCGGGAAATTTATGACGAAGCTTATCCTGAAAATCTCCAATGCCCTTGCCTTGCTTTATGAGCACAATTGGATGAAAGCGTAATTGACTAGTAACGACCACAAGCGGGTTGCGGCCGAAGGTCTTGTGCTCTATTGGCGTGATCTTCCAGGGCATAGGCAGTGGTTCTCTCGTCGAGTAAGGCGTATTATAACCACGGAAGCATCGTGGTGCTCTCCGGAATTGTCAAGAGATCCGCGTCGCGGACTCCGCCCGATCATAGCCATCCGGCACCGGCCCATCCCCGAACACAAGCCAGCATGGCGCGATCTTCAAGGCATTGGCCAGCTTCTCCAGTGTGTTCGCCCTTGGTATCCGGTTTCCTAGCTCTATCTCGGTGATGGCCGAATTCGGAACGCCGGCAGCCTTAGCAAGCTCGCGAATGGTGAGCCTTGCCTGCGCGCGTGCCCATTTCAGACGGACGCCAGCTTGACTGCTCTTTGGTGCATTCAGGTCGGGTTTCACTACATCGGCCTACGTAGCATCTGCATAGCTCCTTTTTAGGAGCAAAATTCTTGATCTGCTCCTTTTTAGGAGCAAATATGACGGCCTCATCCATGGAGGATGAGAAGCGCATCTTGCGCTG
Source organism: uncultured Myxococcales bacterium (assembly GCA_964460115.1). Classification (GTDB taxonomy): domain Bacteria; phylum Myxococcota_A; class Polyangia; order Palsa-1104; family JAEUJZ01; genus JAEUJZ01. The sequence continues at coordinate 28,158 of CAYWPR010000046.1, read as the reverse complement.
TGGTGCTAAGTTTTGGGCTCTTCTTTTGGAAAAGAAAGGTCTGAAACATGCTTCGACGTTTGCTGTGTCTGGCCGCGCTTGTACCGCTCGGCAGCGCCTCCCTAGCTTTGGCGACAACCGTAGATTATGTTCCGCTGCTTGCCCCCTATACCGGACCGTATGGCGGCGGGCCCGCTTTTGACAAGATTGGGGCTTCGGATTTTAAGCCCGCGATAGCCAAAGCGATGGATGATTTTCGTCGCGAACTGGCGATGATCACGGGTCGCAAAGAACCCGCCAATTTTCAAAATACGATCGCGGCGCTTGAGGATGCTGGTCGCGCCTACAGCCGAGCCACCATTTTGCTTGGCGTCTATACCTCTACGATGAACGACCCGGCGATGCAGGCCGTAGAGAAAGATCTGGCGCCGATTCTGGCGGCTTTCGAAGACGAGATCACGCAAAACGAAGCGCTGTTTGCGCGCATCAAGACTGTGTATGAGGCCCGCCAAACGGCCCATCTGACGGCCGAAGAAAATCGGCTGGTCGAAGTCATCTATCGCGATTTGGCGCGGCGCGGGGCGACGCTGGGCGCGGCGCAAAAGTTGCGCTTGCGGCAAATCAACAAGGAGCTGGCGACGCTGTATACAAACTTTAGCCAGAACCTGCTTTTCGATGAGGACAACGATGCAGTGACACTAAGCGACCCAGCAGAGCTTTCGGGTCTGCCGGAATCGCTGAAGGCGTCAGCGCGCAGCGCGGCGGAAGCCAAGGGGCTAAAGGGCAAGTGGCGAATTGCCAATACGCGTTCCGCCGCCGAGCCATTTCTAACGTACTCGACTAAGCGCGCCCTGCGCGAAAAAGTGTGGCGCATGTGGACAAGCCGCGGCGAGCACGCCGGGCCCAAAGACAATAAACCTATCATCGCGCAAATTCTGTCGCTGCGGGCCGAGCGCGCCAAGCTTTTGGGATTTTCCAGTCATGCGCACTGGATCCTTGATGACAACATGGCGCGGACTCCGGACGCGGCGATGGCGCTCATGATGCGGGTGTGGAAAGCGGCGGTGGCCCGCGCCAAAGAAGAAATCGCCGATATGCAAAAAGTCGCCGATGCGGAAAAAGCGGGGCATTCGATAGAGCCCTGGGATTACCGCTTTTACGCCGAGAAAGTGCGCAAAGCGAAGTACGATCTGGATCAAAATGAAGTGAAGTCCTATCTGCAACTGGACAAGATGCGCGAGGCGATGTTCTGGGTAGCGCAGCAGAGCTTTGGTCTGGAGTTTCGGCCGATAAGCGGCATGCCGGTGTATCATCCCGACGTGACTGCTTATGAAGTGCGGCGCGATGGGCAGCGCGTCGGACTTTGGTACTTTGATCCCTATGCGCGCGAAGGCAAACACTCGGGCGCGTGGATGAATGAGTACCGGCAGCAGGAAACATTTGCCGGGGTGGTGACTCCGATCGTTTCCAACAATTCCAATTTCGTGAAGGGGCCGCCGGGGACTCCGGTACTCATCTCATGGGATGATGCGCAAACGCTGTTTCACGAGTTTGGTCACGCGCTGCATGGGTTGAATTCGAATGTGAAATACCCGCGCCTGGCCGGCACAAGTACGCTGCGCGACTTCGTCGAGTTTCCGAGCCAGCTTCTTGAACACTTTTTGCCAACGCCCGAGGTGCTGAGCAAATTCGCGCTGCACTATAAGACTGGCAAAACGATTCCGGCCGAGCTTGTCGCCAAAATTCAAAAGGCGAAAAACTTCAACCAGGGTTTTCACACCGTAGAGTATCTATACTCGGCAATCTACGACATGAAGGTACACACGGCTCCTACTGTACCGCCGATTGATGCCAGCGCCTTTGAAAAGCAGGTGGCCAAGGAAATAGGAGCCCCTTCGGAAATCGTGATGCGGCACCGGCCCACGCAATTTGGTCATATCTTCGGCGGCGATGGGTACTCGGCAGGCTACTACAGCTACATCTGGGCCGATACGCTGACCGCCGACGCCGCCGAGGCGTTCGTCGAGGCGGGTGGGCTCTACGACTCAAACACCTCACGACGGCTGCGCAGCACGATCTTTAGCGTCGGCAATTCGGTAGCGCCAGAGGTTGCGTTCAAGCAATTTCGCGGACGCGACGTCGATACCGATGCATTGATGCGCGACCGCGGCTTTCCTTTGAAAAAGTAGCCCCGGCGCGCGGTTCCTGGTTGTTCTCTCGGCGGCGCTTGCAGCGGGCTTTTAGGCGTGTAAAAAAGAGCGTCGCCGAGAATAAAACCGCTGCTACTTGCTCATGGCCGAGCGAACGGCGCCGTAAAAGACGTTGCGCAGTTCGCTGAACTGCGTACTTCCGTTTTGCAAATCGGCCTTTATGGCATTGCTCATCTCAAGCTGCAAACCGCCCTGCCCGCCTGCAACGCGGTTGACCAGATTCAGCCGAGCGGTTCCGGTGAGTCCGGTGCAATCCGCGCCAGCCCCGACCTTGCCGCTGGCGGCGTTCACGGCATTTAGGGAGTACCCGGTAAACCGCGATTTATTCTGATTCACGGCGCTGATAAACGCCTGGATCTGGGTGCTGTTGGCGCCGCCGACACAGATCGTTCCTTTTTTGTTGCCACGGCTGTCGTCGTAACCGTGGATGGCGACCGCTTTTTTATACCGTGACACTAGATTCACCGCCTGCGGGTCATCAAATCCGGTCGCGGTAATATGCAGCTTGTCAAAATTGCTCAGCTTGCCAAGACAGGTAGATGTGCCGTGCGCATCGAAATCATAACGGCTCCAGCCATATTTGCTGGCCATTGTATCAGCCACCTCAGACGACAGCGGTTCTATGAGTCCGCCGTGAATGGATACAACCACCACGTCGCCGCTGCGCTCGGTTACGGATGTACTGTAGTCGCGGTCTTTCTTACAATACTTGGAACTGGCCAAAGGCACCGAACACTTGCCGACGGCAAAACATTCAAAGGCATCGCCGCTGCTAATAGCTAGTTCTTTTTGTGCCACGTCGTCTGTGTCCGCTGGTTCGACGTCATCAGAATAATGACCATTGCTATCATCTTCCATATCTAAGTCTGCATTGCCACAGCCAATTACAGTAAATACCAACAGAGCGGACAAAGACAGTTTGTTCATGAACGACTCCTCTGTTCCGTTTTGTAGCGACCTACGCCGTGTAGCGCATGGTCCATATATGCACAACGTGCCGAAATTACAACAATCGGCATCCGCACAAGAATTCTGTCCACAATTACTTCGCAAATCCGCCTTCACGCAAAACTAGTTGGATTGCGATTACAAACCGACCCAACGCTGTCACTTGATTTGGCAAAATCCTATATTAGATTTTGCCATCCGAAGCTGACGGTCGCCGAAAGAAGAAGCGCAGCGATGTCTGTTCAGGCGTATAAGGTCTAAATATACAAAAGTCGGTCCGATTTTTATGTGAATCGGATCGCACTTAGGTATAGTTTTGACTTTAGAAAACTTGAAACGGCTTGTCTACAAAAAATTTCATGCTGCAGAAAATTTTTTGTTCCACAATGGATCATTGAATCATTTCATTATTTTGTTTGGATATTTAGCGAACTACTTGAACTGTATTTGGGGATAAATATTGATTATTTCAAAGATTATCGAAGATGCTGAATCGAACAGCCGCGGTTCCCAAGGTGGTGTAGCGCGGCATTGCTGCCGAAAAGGCTACTGAGAAGGACGGATATTCTGGTTGAGCCGGAAGAAATTGTGCGGATCGTACTTGGCTTTCACCAGGGCCAGGCGGCTATAGTTTGGGCCATAGGCACCAAGACGTACCCGTTCCGCTTCATCCTCGGGCATGAAGTTGACATAGACACAGCCCGTGGACTCGGGGCGCAAGAGGTCAAACAGTTCACGGGCCCAGCTTATGCACTTGGCATCTTCCGCCGAATCGCGCCACCGCGTATGTACGTTCATTACGAATTCGACATCGCGGTGCGGATAGGCCGTGGCCTCGGCAGAGATTCGATTGATCGCTCCGCCAAGGTGTCCGCAGAAGATTTCACATTCTGCCGACGGAAGCTGTGTCACAGCGGCCAGAACCATGTCGATGGCGGCATCGGATAGCGTCGTAAAGTTGTGAGATTTCCAATAATTGCGCGCACCGGGGGCAAGCAGCGGATCAAAAGCAGTCTGCCAAGCGGCATAAGGCGCTTTACCGATGACGTCTGCGATGGGAGTTCCGAGCGCGCGTAACGGCGCGACCGCGGCTTGGCCCTTGCTTAAATCGCCGCTGTAGCAAGCGGCGAGCACCAAAACTTCTGTGCCGTGTACATGCGACGGCAAAAATGGCAGCGGAGGCGCTTTGCGGGTTACAAACCAGCAGCTAAGCTCGTCGGGCGCGTTGGCCATGACCTGGCGGTATCCCTGCAAAACCGACTTGGCATCGGACAAGGGGTACACGAGCAAACCAGCCAGCACTTCTTGGCCCACCTCATGCAAGCGGAATTTGAAGGAAGTGACCACGCCGAAATTTCCGCCACCGCCGCGCAGCGCCCAGAATAAATCCGAGTGCTCGTGCTCACTGACCGAAAGAAGCTGGCCATCCGCGGTGACCACATCTGCAGAAAGCAGATTGTCCGCGGTCAGTCCGAAGCGCCGGCTCAGCCAGCCAAATCCGCCCCCCAAAGTCAGTCCAGCAATGCCCGTGGTCGAGTTGATACCCGTCGGAGTGGCCAGTCCGAAAGCCTGGGCTTCGCGATCAAATTCGCCAAGGGTTACTCCGGGCTCGACCCGTGCCGTGCGCTTTTTCGCGTCAATGCGCACAGACTTCATTGCGGACAAGTCCAGCATCAAGCCATCGGTACAAACGGCATTGCCCGCGATATTATGTCCGCCACCGCGAATCGCAAGCTGAAGCTTTTGATTTCGCGCAAAGTGTACAGCCTGAATCACATCAGCAGCCCCGGCCGCGCGCACGATCAAAGCCGGACGCCGATCAATCATTGCGTTCCAAATGCCGCGCCATTGATCATATTCTTGATCTCCAGGAAGTGCGACACTGCCGCGAATCTCTGCACGCAGCTTAGCCAGTACATCGGAAGGAATTGGGGGCGTGCTGTGCTGCGCAGTCTGAGAAATGTCTGGATGCATATAGCGACTCCTAATTGAATGGATTCAGCGTGGGAACATTATATTTCCCCCGAGAAAGTCTTTGCAACCAGGATTTTTTAGTGTGTGCACGAAGGTCATGCTTTGCACTTTGCAAAAGGAAACGCTTTCGAGCGCAAATAGGAAGCACGCTTCCTCGCCGAAAAAGGCGCGGCTATTTTCCAGTCGCAATCGTTTCCGATTCCACAAGTAGGCTTTCATAAGGAAGCTTGAGCAGCGGATTTTCCACGATTGCCAATGCCAGGGCCTTTCGCGCCTTTTGTACAGCCGCGCTACGCTCTGCCGCGTTGCCAGAGGTTCTGGCATGCAAAAGCAGCAGCGCGCCTTGTAAAGCCAGCGCTCGCGGCCGTCCTCGCCGCACCTGCAAAGCACGATCTAACGAGTTCAGACCCTCGTCGATGATAGCGCTAAGCCCCGATCCGACAGCATGGTTTCGCGCTCGCGCCAGCTGAAATAGCGCCAACTGCCTGCTCACCCGGCCCACCGCCATACGAGCGTCAGCCTCCTGCTGCCGTCCGGAAAGCTGCACGGCACGCCGCGCCGAGTCTAGCGCCGCATAAAACGAAGGCAACGGATTTTTGCCATGCGCGCTCCGCCACTCGCCTTCCGTGGTCAGCAGCGAGGCGCGGTGCGTGTGGCAGTAGGCTTCCTCGGGCGCCAGCCGTTCACAGGCCTGCGCAGCCGCAAGTCCGTCGGCGATGGCCGGTGCCGGGTCGCGTTCCAAACGCAGCGCGTCGCGGGCCCTAATCTCGTAAGCCAGCGCAGAAAAAAGATAGGGCCGGTGCGAACGCTTTTGCGATGCGGCGATGGCGTCTTGAAACAGTTTGATGGCCTTGTCAGTAAGCCCTTCCACATCGCATCGTGCATCCAAGCAATATTTGCCTTGCGAGCAATAGATCAAACCCAGATACGACCGATCCAAAACTCCGTTCGGATTGATCTTCATCGAGGTCGCCGCGACTTCAGCAGACGCGCGGACCAGATCTTCAGAGTTTCGCCCGTACTCGGAATTAAACTGCGACCACAGCCAGTAATTTACCGACAATTGAGTATAAAAATCAGCCTGCTCGGCATCGAGTTCGATCGCGCGTCGAATTGACTGAATACTCAGCAAAATATCTTCTTTGGGATCTTTTCCCAAATCCAGCGAATACGAAGCCTGCATCTGGTAGACGTGCGCAATACTAGAAAACACCGAGGGGTCCTTAGAATTCAGCAGGGACGCCTTTTTTAAATATTCATGGGCGTTCTGGACGCTTGTTTCAAATCGCGCGGACTGCTCCGGTTCGTATCTGGCGATGTATTTGGCGTTGAGAATGTAGCCATTGGCCAGACCGCGGTACGCCTCGGGATTGTTCGGACGCACGAGCACGGCACGCGCCCCAGCGGCAATGGCCTTTTCGATGGCCGGCAGCCGTTCCTTTCTGTCAGCGGCCTGCAAGTACTGGGCAACGGTGTGATGCGCCTGCGAAATATACATAGGACCAAGTGACTCGTGCGGAGCTGCAGAAATGGATTGCTCGGCAGCCAATAGGGCGTGGCCCAGCCGCTGCTGCGGAGATAGAAAGCGCGTCCGGTCGAGCACCATCAGCATGTTCCAGACTTTGGCGATGGACTCATACAAACGATGGTCGCTGCGGCCGAATTCGGCCGCCCGCTCGTAGCGCTTGATGGCAGTCTGAAAGTTTTCCTCGGATTTTGAATAATCACCGTGCGCCATCTGCTCCAGCGCCAGGGCTGTATGTACATCACCTTCTAGCTGTATCGCTTCATAGAACCAAGGAGTCTGTTGTTGCGCGAAGTAGGCATTCAAAAGCGCGGCATCGAAGCGATGGCTGTAAAAGTCAATCAGGCCCTGCATATAGTTGGCAGATACTTTGGTTCGGGCGTGACTTTTCTGCAGATAACCAAGGCTTGGCGCCAGTAGCTCTTGGTCGAGTTCCGCTTTGCGCCGGGCGAAAAAGCTACGATCTCCGCCACGGCGCGCCTCTTCGATGGCTTTGCGATACTTTTCGCCAAGCACCCGGCCAAGCGCATAGTCCAGTTCCGGATCGCGCACACCCGCTTCCTCTGCTTGCTGCAGATGCTCCTCGGCCTTGTCGAAATCGTGCAGCGCCAAGTGGCCGCGCCCAAGCACATAGTGACCAAGCCCAACGCCGATGTCACCGTAGCCGCGCATCTCACGATCGATTTCGGACAAGCGCGCCCGCACCGCTTCCTTTTCCTGCGTAATGTCATGCAGCGGCGAGAAGTAGGCCGCGCGCATCTGCCATTCGATGCGCTCGACATGCTGGCCAAGTTTCTGCGCCAGCGCCGACTGCTGCCGCACTTTGCGCAGGTTCTGAGCATGGACGCGCAGCGAAAAACCCCCAAGCCCAAGCAAGCTTACAAGCAAGCTTACAAGCAGCACCGTCGCCAGCTTGTTGCGCCGCGCGCGATAGCGCAGCCGCGAAAAGACACTGAGCTTTTTGGCAAGAATCGGCTCGCCGCGCAAAAAGCGGTCTAGATCATCGGCCAGATCTTTTGCGCTTTGATAGCGGCTGTCGGGGTCTTTGCGCAGGCACTTTTCAACGATGATTTCCAAGGCTTCAGGAGCTGCCGGAAGGGCCAGGCGCAGGCGGGGCGGCGGGTGCTCCAGAATCTGCATCAGCATGTAGACGAGCCCCTCGGCCACAAAAGGCGGCGTGCCCGTCAGAAGCTCGTAAAGCGTGGCGCCCAGGCTATACACATCCGAGCGGCGATCCATGCGCGTCGTCTGCCCACGTGCCTGTTCCGGAGGCATGTACGCCGGCGTTCCGAGCATCATGCCGGATTCCGTAAGCCCTTGGGTGTCGTTGACCTCCCGTGCTAGTCCAAAGTCCATCACCACCGGCCGGTAGCTCACTGCACTTGCCGAATCCTGTACCCGCTCCACCATGATGTTGGCGGGTTTGATATCGCGGTGGATGATTCCGCGCTGGTGGGCGGCGTGAAGGGCGCTGGCGGCGTCCTTGATGGCCTGCACCTTGTCGAGCAAAGACATCTGCTTGGCCGCTTGCTCGAGAGAAAGCCCATCAATGAATTGCATGGCGATGTAGGCCCGGCCGGAGATCTCACCAACTTCGTAGATCTTGCAGATGTCGGGATGATCGATGCGGGCTTGGGCACGGGCCTCCTGCATGAAACGCAGAGTCGTGTGGGCATCGATGTTGCGGATGAACTTGAGGGCGATAAGGCGTCCAAGTCGTGGATCGCGTGCCAGGTAGACGGCGCCCATGCCGCCTTGGCCAAGCAGCCGAATGAATTCGTAGCGCTCCCAGTTGGCGATCGGAAATGTCTTTGTCGCGACAGCGACAAGGCTGCTGTCGCCATCAGGAGAAAGTACGGTGTCATCGATAGGGTTCGGTTTGTCCATAAGGGAAAATGACCGCAAACCGGATATCTTCTATTGGCCAATTGAGTTTATCAGATTCAGCGTACCACCAGCCGACGAACGCTCGATTCTGTGCAGCCTCGGCTGTAACGACGTCGTCAGCGTGCTCTTTGCCACGCCACGTCGGCCGGCTGCCACGGGACAAATCAGCCGAAAATCGAGTAAGAATCGCGCATGGCGACTTTCATCGCGCTTCTGCGCGGCATCAACGTTAGCGGTCACAAAAAAGTTCCCATGGCGAAGCTGCGTACGCTTTGTGAAGAGCTAGGCTTTGCCAACGTCAGGACCTATATTCAAAGCGGCAACGTGATCTTTTCAGCCAGCGAAAAAGAGACGGAGCTTGAAGCCAAACTCGAGCGTGCGATTGCCGAGCACTTCGGTTTTCCCGTCGATACGCTAGTGCGCGCGGCCAAAGACTGGCCGAATCTCATCCGCCAGAATCCGTTTTTGGACGCGTGTGAAAAGGAGCCGCACCTAGTGCTTTTGTGCCTGAGCAAGCGACCGCCGCAAAAAGACGCTGTCATCGCGCTACGTGAACGGGCGAAAAACGGCGAGCGCATCGAATTCACCGATGGCGCGTTGTGGTTACACTATGCCGCAGGGGTTGCTCAATCTAAGCTTTCGCCGGCGCTTATCGATCGACTTGTAGGCTCGCCGGTGACTGGGCGCAACTACCGCACTGCGGTGAAGCTTGGCGAGCTGAGCGCTTTCGACTAGCTGGCGCATCGCGTCGAGCCGCCGTCCACTCCTGACCAGATCGACAGAAAGCGCACGATCAAAGTGACAAGCTCGCCTTCACCAGCGCGAGGCCGAAGCACCACTGCCCCTCTGCGGTCCGCAGGCTCAGCGCCCCGGTACGCAGCTGCTGATAGAACTCTCCAAGTGGGAGCACCGAGTCAAGGGTCTCTGTGCCGGTGGCGCCGGCGTAGCCGCTATTACGCGCCAGATGCAGCGAAGCAGCGCCGCACAGCACCGCCACCAGCCGGCGGTCATAGGCGAAGCGGGCCGGCAGCGTCGCGACCGGCGTTCCGTCGTAGGCGCTGAGCAGCCGCAGACAGGTCGCCTCGTCCATGCGCAGAAAGACCGCGATTGCCGCGAGGTCATAGAAGGGCTCGCTTGGCCCGGCGGTCTCCCAGTCGAGCAAAAGGACGCGCTCGCCGTCGTAGACGAGGTTCGTCGGGTTCACGTCGTTGTGACTAAAAACCGGCGCGCGTTCCGCCGCAGGCGCCGCTTCTAAAAGGACGCGCCGAACTGCGTCAGCGACGAATTCCGGCAGCGTAAACGGCGCCAAAAGACTCGACCAGATGGTTGACAAGAGCTCGCGCGGATCGCGAGCGGTCGCTGCGGGCGGCAGCGGCAGCGCGTGGACGCGGCGCAGCGTCTGGCCTAACTGCAAAAGCGCCGCCTCGCGCGTGCGTGGGTCGCCGTAGAAGGCCGAAAAGGAGCGGTCGACGACGAAAGCGCTTACCACTGCGCGCCGTGCTTGGTCGGCGTGGATAACGCGCGGCGTCAGGCCGGCGGCGGCGGCGAGCTGCCGCATTTGCAACTTGTGGCGCCACTCGGTGGGCGCCTCGTCCCCGCCCGAGATCTTCAGCACGTACACCTGGTCGGCGGCCTCAACGCGGTAGACGCCGGCGCCCGAGAGGCCGGCGGCGATTGGGGTGAGGGTGGTGGAGGATTCGCGCAGGTCCGCGGGCAAACAGTCTGTCAGGTTCGCAATCGGTTCCATCGAGTGGCGACAGATTACTTCATGCGACGGAAGCGCGGCCGGCGAAAATCTAGGGCTTTGGGGCCTTTAGCGTCGCCAGCGCTTCTTTTGCCGCCGCTTGAACGACTAGGTCCGGATCGGCCTGCAGGCTAGCTATCCGATCGGCAACTTCGGGGGGGCCGATTCGCCCCAAAACCGCGACAACTCCTCGACGTACTGATGCAGAGGAATCGCTTAATGCCTGTAGCAACTGCGGCACGCCCGGCGCCCCGATCTTGATGAGCGCCTGACCTGCACCGATCTGAGCGAGCACGTCGTCCTGGCCTCGGTTCAGTCGAAAGAGGTTGATAAGCCCCGAGACCGCGGCCGGATCTCGCGTCGTCTCGAGCGCATCCAGGGCGGCGGTCCGCACGATGGACTCATCAGTGTTGCGCTTCAGGTCAAGTTGGACTTTTTCCCATTCCCAAGATTGTAATGGCCGAGCTCGGTTAGGCAGCCAGCAGGCTGCGGTTCTGGGTTCTTCGTTCTTGCCGGGCCTTGCCTAGCTTCTGTCTTCGCGCCTCCCGTCGGCGTTCTGGATTCCCGAAGTGCATCTCGCGCGGCTCCAGATACCCCAGCGCGGCATGCAGGCGGACGTTATTGTACTCGTCAACCAGCCGCCCCACGATCCGCTCGGCTTGCAGGTAGTTGTCGCCGTAGTAGTCGTTGCTGTCCTGGCGCACCGTGCCGTTGAAGCGCTCGACAATCCAGTTGGATTCCGGATGGCGCGCTCGCGTGCGGATATCGAGCAGGTCATGCGCCTTGATGACGGCGCGCAGCTCCGTGTTGCAGAACTCGCTGCCGTGGTCGTGCACGATGCGCGGCTTGGCCGTACCAGACCCTGCCAGTGCAGCTTCGAGCTCGATGGCCACGGCGCGTCCGCTGAGCTCCAAAAGCAGGCGATGGTGGACGACATAGCGGCTGAAGGCATCGACAAAGGACAGCAGGAAGTAGTGGCGGCAGCCGACCCAGATGTACATTACGTCGGTGTGCCACTGCTGATTCGGTGCCGTCGGCCCGAAGGTGTACACCCCCGAGGAGCGCGCGGAGCGCTTCCAGCGACTCAGCAAGTCCGCCTCGCGCAGTACGCGATACACCGCGCTCTGGCTGGCACAGACGAGGTCTTGGTCCAGCATCATGTACGTCAGTTTCCGGTAGCCCGTCTTGGGATAGCGGAGCGAGTCGATACCATCCAAGCGCGACACGAACTCTCGCAGTCTAAATTTCAGCAGTCACGACGGGGGACGGCGAGCCTTAACGTTCAATTCACCGACATTGCTGCCAATGTAGCCAGTACGAAACCGCGTAAATCGTGCCAGTTGTGAATTTTATGCATGAGGCCTTTCCATGTTAGCTCTGGCAATTCTAAGAAGATTCGTCGTAAAGTAGCACGATCCTCTTCTAGGATGGGTTCGTACGGTGATTCAACAATAAGGGCCATTGTTCGCAATATTTTTGTAGCTTGTTCATTCAGTGTTGATATTTGAGGTTGCAGTTCAGCAATAAATTTGTGCGCATCTATACGCAGCACAGGCGGAGTACTTGGTTGCAGCCAGTAGCTCTCAGGCCATATCGCCCATGCAAATGGTTCGTTTGCACCTTTAGTGAATTTGAGAGAGCCAAGAATGCCTCCAGCGATCGCTATCCAGCCATAGACATCCAACTTCTGATTATTAAAGCGAACTGCAAGTTGGGCTACACCGTCTCCGGTAGAAAGCGTCCATACCGACTCGGTATTTGCAGCTTGCGAATCTTGCGAATCTTGCGATTCAATCGCGCGCTGCAAAAGCTGATAAGTACCCATCACTCCAGATTTGGCGCCCGCGCGTCTTAGCAGGCGCGGGCTGATGGGACGTATCGCCGGAGACCTTACCGCTCGTGCGGCCGCGAAATTTTCAGCACATGACACAGCATCGCCCTGCGTGATCCATTCATAAGCCAGTTCTAACGGAAGCGTTTGCATTCTAATCCCTGCTTCCCGCCGCGGCGTGGAAGCAAAATCATTTTCCAGGGGCTCGGGATTTCCTGGCACGGCAAATGACAACCCAATACGCGTGTCAACAAGCCGCACGGTTTCGGACCTGTCATCAAATTGGAATTTAATTGACTCCCCCAGAGTTGTTTCCAAGGTCCAGCGACCGTCAGGTCTAGATTTGTAGGTATTCTGAAACTTTCCCTGCTTATTCATGCCGGGTGGCGAATCCCACTTTTTCGCCAAATTCGTCATCACCTCGGGCAACAAGGAAAGATTTTCGGATGATTGCGCATTTTGGGGCACCTCTTCGAGTGTGTGTGGCTCTGTATTCGTTATTTTAGGGTCACTCATTGCATTCCCTCTGGGATATTTGGATCGATCTCAACCAAAGTTACTTCCATAAATTTAAAACCTTGGTTTTTTTCTTCGATGCTGATAGGCTTAAACTTTGTCTTGTCTTCGAAAAGGATTTCACATTCACCTTTCCATTGAGAAAATGCAGTAATATCTTTTCCGTGTTTTGATTGAATTTTGAAGAAAACCAATGTTTCCCCATTCTCCTGACGTGCTTGATCAGAGACACCCCGTGCTTTGTGTGCTAAAAAGTCTCGCGCGACCCTTTCTTCGTCGGAAGAGGAAAGGAATTGGTTTTCGGACCAAGCTTCTCCTGATTTAAAAGCCGATTGAAGCCGATTCCAGCGCTCTGCATTCATCTTTGAGGCACGATAAACCTTCCCTGGATTGTCGGGAAGTGCTCTTAGCCCCTGTCGGACCATATTAACATATCGACTCAACAGGGGATGTGCTCCTTTATCAATATGATCGTTCAATTCCGTATAATCATCCCCTGTATAACCTTTCAACGCAAAGAGATGTTCATCAGGAATTGCCTGTCCTTTGGGTGATGAGAGAAACGCACTCGCTTTGGCAAGGCGTTCCTTACTTAATTTATATACATCACCTGGACCTTCTCGATTGCCTTGGACGAGAGCTTGTCGCTCCGCTGCGAACCTTTCGATAGCTGATTCATAGTCGAGCATATGGTGAAGGCTATCGTAGCCCTGCTTCATCTCTGCTGTATGATCAGCTGGAACGGATACCTTCGGATTGTTTGACTTCGATTGCTGTCCAGCTACAACTGTTCCACCGGTTAGCGCCTGCGTTTGCGATTTTCCGGCCGTAGACGGTTGTGTTGCAGAAGGAGCTGCTCCAGGCTTGGGGGACTGTCCCTGCGCAGAAACGACAGGGTATTCCCCTGTAGCATAATTGTAAGCCGACGCCTTTAAAGCAGAAGGGTTGACGAAGACCTTGGTGGGTGCTGATTGAACATCAGCGGGTGGGGAAACGGCTGGATATTCCCCTGTTGGCATAGTTCCGAAATCGTGAGCTCCAGCGTTTTGAGAAGATTTGGCGAAGATCTTAGTGGGTGCTGATTGAACATCAGCGGGTGGGGAAACGGCTGGATATTCCCCTGTTG
>CAYWPR010000046.1:0-14318 GCA_964460115.1 uncultured Myxococcales bacterium | reverse complement strand
GCATAGTCCCTAGATCTGCGGCTGTATGCAGTTGCGGTCCTGGCGCCTTCTTGCTGGCTCCCAATGCCGTAGGTGCCGCCTCTTCGTTGATATATTGTTGCCACTCAAATGCACCCGCATTGGAGGCCCCAGGCTTGGCTGCTGCCATTCCCTGGGCGGGGCCAAATTTTGGACCCTTGGCGGGTGTCTGCGGAAGATTCGCCATCGCCCCAGCTTGCACAAAGCCCAAAAGAGAGCTAGTCGCCAAGGATGAACTAAATTCTGGATTTTCTATATCAACGCTCATTAGCGTGTTTGCTGTCCCTCCTGTGGCTGCACCCAGTCCGCTGGCCACTGCCTTTCGGACGGTGCTTGCGCCTTCCACATTGCCAAGCAGCCTTCCCGTTCCTCCGGCCACCATTCCCGTCATGCCGCCCATCAGGGTTTGCTGTCCTGCATGATGTAGGAAGTTAGTCAACCCATCTCCTGAGCCCCTCCAGGTATTCTCATCCAGCAGACCCAGGGCGACTCCACTGGTCAGTCCCATTTGCGCTCCAGTCAGTCCCTGCACAATCAGAAACCGCAGCGCCGGCGCGGTTTTGGCCACTGCTGACACTTGCAATGCAATTTGCGAAAAGGGCCCAGCCAAGCCTGCTGACGCTGCTGTCACTAGCGTCATGGCCAGATCCTGGGCAAAGGCATCCATGGGATAGTTATCACCTTGTAGCCCTCTTTTGATTCCCATCCCTGCTGCTCCGCCAGCCAACGCGCCAAGCATCATCGCCACCGCTGGCCCTGAGCCACCCCAGGTGACTATCGTTGCTGCCAATCCAATAATCGCCGTTCCACCTAGTGCCGCGAGATTGGTAAATCCATCCTTGGCGGCTTGGTAATTTTCGACTGCCAGCCTGTGGTAGTCGCTCAGCGTTTCCAGTTGTTCTTGCTCTTTGAGAGTCAGCTCTTCGCCTGCCTTTAATTTCTTGTTCAGCACCGCCATCCGTTCGTGCTGAACTTTCAACATATGTCCGGTGTCGCTCACTAGATCCATCGCCCAGTTTCCAATTAGGCCTGCTTGCTTCCCTCTTTCAAACTCATAGGCGGCATTGGCAAAGGCAGCTCGTTCTTCGGGCTTTTGATCTTTGCAGTTAGAGCCTTGCAGCAGTTGACCCACTTCAAAATCGTCTCGGCCGCTCAATTCACCATGCAGATCGTTTTTCAAGATTCCGCCATTGGTAATTTGTGCATAGGCCTTTATGAGCTCCTCGATTTCATTCTTTGTCTTGCATTTCTTCAGGGTTGCTCGAATCATTCCCTCATCGGTGCCTAGACCTTTCATCGCATATTGCAGAGCAAAGGCGCGGGACATTTCTCCCTGCTCAGCTAGCTGGAGGGCTCGTTCCGCATCGGTATCATCTAGTTCATCCTTGAGCATTGCCTTGAAGCTGCCTATTCCGTGCTTGCCCTCATAGGCTTTAAGGATTGCCTCGCGATCGGTGCCCTTGACTCCTTCAAATTGTTTGAAAATCGCACCCTCATCGGTCCCGGCGCCCTCTGATGCGAGTTCCAGTCTTGCCACTGCCGCCCGTGTCTTGTCAGCATCGAGCAAGGCCAGACTCAGCTCCTGAGCTCGTCCGTCCATTTCGACGGTCACATCCTGTTTCAGATCTTTGCCCGTCTTGTCTTTATATGCCTTTACGAGATCATCGCGTTCTTTCTGTGTCTTACATCCTTCTAACGCCGTATAGACTGCATCCTTATCGGTACCGATCGGTCCGACGAGCACTTCTAGAAGAGTGTCGCGTGTGGCGTTTTTCCAAAATGTATTGTGCAGCGCATCATCCAATTTAATTGCTTCCGCCCCAGCTTTGTCCCCTAGTGCTTCTTTCTGCGCGACCTTGAATTCACTTCCAGATAGTTCTTCATCAAGCATGGTCGCAAGGCTTTTACCGGTTCGTGCCTGAAACTCCTTTTCTACTTCATGACGAGCGTTCGGGTCCTTCGCGCAGAGCTTATTGATTTGGGCCAAGGTCTCGTGGATTTTGGCCTCATCGGTTCCCAATCCGGCTGCCGCATTTTTCAACGCGGCAGCGGCGGCTTTGATGGGATTGCCGCTTAGCTGGGCTTCGGCCTCCTCCCTGTCGGCGCCTGATAATTTGTTGATAATATCCGAGTCCAGGTCGTGCCCGTCGAATTGGTCTTTATAACTGGCCCGAATCGCTGCGAGCTCGGTTGGACTTTTACCAGCTAAAGCGGTATGAACGGCCTTCTTATCTGGGCGCCAGTGGTCTAGTGCACCAAAGATCAGGCTGGCGGTTTCGGCGATCGCCTTCATGTCTAGCAAGAGGGGGTTGTTGATTGCTCCAGCCTGTCCACTTTGCGCCTGTAGCATCTTGACATATTCGAATTTTTCGCGTGCTCGTTGATATCCAGTTCTTGCTTTTAAGAGTTTATTCTCAATAATTTTTTTATACATTCGATAATTCGTGGCAATATAATCTGGAGTATCCGAAGTAATTTTATTGATATCTAAATCAATGCTCTTGAGTTCTTGAATTGCCCAAGCTTCTGTCGATTTTTCCTTTTCAATTTCGGCCATTTTTTTACGAAGCCAGACTTCATATTGAGAATTATCTTGACCTTGCGGGAGATTTTCGGAATTTCTATTTGGCTGCTCAGGGAGTGACTGTCGGTCTAATTCTACAGCTGCCTGTATTTCCATATAAGATCGCACACCAAAAGGCCCATCCGCCGATTTTCGCTCATGATTGGCGCCATTTTCGTGTGAATTTTTTGTATCAGTTGAAAAATCCGCCATAATCCCCTCGACAGTTGGTTTTTTGTTGCGCCGGACAGAAAATTCGAAAAACACAAAGTTTTTTGTTTACTTGATAGAGAGCAGCAAGCTCTGCAAAGTTCTCTGATCAATTCTAAAAATATATCGGCCAATAGCTCGCAAAGTTGCGTCATCTAGCTCGCATCAAGTGTCACTCCCTTGATCACGCGCTTGACGCACGAGCTGCGCCTCAAAGAAGCTTCGCCCTGCCGTGATCATCGCCGCAGGCAATGAGAACTCTGGAGTTGCCGTGAGTCCTGACTCTCGATCATGCTTCCTTATTGAGGACAGACATGACTTTTGCGTATGTTTCGGCAGGAAGATTCTGTTCGGTGTAACTGCAAATATCCGACCATGAAATGCTTTGAATTGTCGCGAACTCACGTATTATAGGAATAAGCTGATCTGCAGAGACTTTGTTGAGAGCAAATATAAGATGAGATACTAATTGCGGTGCCACTTTCGCAATTTCTGCTGCATGTTGAACAAGCCAAGGTAAATCCATCCTGCTGATGCGATGTATGTATGCAGGTGGACAGCGTCCCAATAACATCTCTTCTCGCACCATCGTCTCTGCATCTGCATAAAGAGGTTGTCCTTGAGGATTACGAAAAGCGGTAAGTGTTCCCACCATTTCGACAAGCTGTTCGTCCAACGGCGCTCCAGCAAGCAGCGGATCGAGAACACCAGCATACAAATCGCGATGATGCATTAGCACATACACCAAGCGTTCGGCATTAGGAATGTTTACACCAAATTGAAAGAACCGCAGGGCGGCTGAACGCAGCTCGGGCAATGGGTCGGTTAGCATATCGGCCACGGCCTTACTGAGTGCTTGCTGTTGCGAAGGCTCAGGCAACAAGTGATAGAGTCGGCGCAACCAGAAAGCGTATCCATCAACTTTTAGTTCCCCAAAAGCCGCAGGCCAGTATCGCGGTAACGTTCGGCGCGCTAGCGTTGCAAAATCCGTATCCACATCTACATGAATGCCGTCGAGTTCGATGGGGAGCTGAGGTTTTGGATGTCCAGCGCACTGCCAGGGCAAATGCGGACCTTGCTCCTCAGAATCGTCAGTAGGCAATGTTGTAATGGCCGGCCAGAAGCTGCACCTACATAGGTAGAAACGAATCCATCCAGCTTTCTCGGGGCCCATGGCGGGATGCGCAAGCCAGTCGTCTAAAATATAAATCTCCTCCGTCCGAAAGCGCGACCAATCTGCCACGCCAATTCGTAGCCGCCATCGGACTTGAGCATTACATTTCATACAGTACAGATTATTGCAACCAATCGAAGGTTGATAATTGTTCCAATCGTAATCAATCGGATTTGTGGAAAGCCAGCCCTCTCCATCTAGGCCGACCATTTGCGGGTTATCACGGCAATAGCGAAGCGTCGGATTCATCTGTATCCCCAGGGTTGCTTGATCTGTTGAGTAATCACGTATGACGGCGGCCTTCGGTGTGCCGATCATCACTAGGGGTTTCGTCGGGGAAGTGTCCGCCGCCGCATTCTAATAATTCATTCGGAAGAAGCGGCTTAATATCTCGATACATTTTCTGTGAATGTGTAAAAGAGCAGCCATGGGGAGCTGCTGCTGACATGATTTCTACTAAGGAGTGATCCCGCTTGGCCAACATATAACCCATGCAAGCCAACCTGGTATCATAGAGATTTACATTAAGAATCTTTGCGAGACTCATAATCTTATTTGTTGTGCCAGAAGGCCCGGCCGCTAATGGCAAGCTCATACGGCGTTGAGCATAAACCCATTTATCGCGTTCATTTATAATCCACTTTCGTGCACCCTCTAGCCATTTAACAGGTGCATTTTCCCTCCATTCGGGATCTTTTGTACGAGCGAAATCATGCTCGCGATTACTCATATCCATCCCTAACTCTTGAACATTATTTCTGGGCAGATTTTCATATTCATGCACGGGACGCGCAGCACGTGTGTGCCATTGATCATTCACGGGTGAATCGGCTGGTGGCTGAAAAATAATCTTCCTAGCCATTCGCTTTGTTTCGCCCGCCGAAATTGCATCTCTCATCTGAGTACCGTCAGCTATGATGCGCGCTTTATTCATATCCACGGCCGTGTTATCAGCCATGCGAGCATTGTCAATCGCAGCTAAAACTTGATTTAGGCCATTTGCTTCCAGAAGTCCCGCACCTAGAATTTCCGTGAAAAATGTCTCTAGATGGGCCATCCGCTCTGAAAGACTGCCGTGGTCGAATACGTCCATCAAATGATGGATCTCATGTCCCACGGATCCGCTCCAAGTCACATCGCCAGAGCCTGTTTTGATTAATAGGGCTTTTAGATTCTCATCGGCAGCATCCCAGCGTGCGCCAGCCCTCGCCATGATATAACCTTTGGCTTTTTCGCACATAATCTTTGCAACATTCCTTGATGCATCATGCCGATTCGCTTTACTGCCAAGCTTGATTTCGAAAGCCAGTGCCGCACGCTCAAAAGCGGGGTTATGAGCGAGGGAATTGGTTCCCTTGTTTACAAGCGCCTTATCCTTGGTCTGGTCTTTCTGATTCGTATCGGTATCATGCCCCTCATGAGCATCTCGACCGGCCCGGCGTCTGATTTCTGCTTCCTCGGCAGGAGAGACGTCAAGATGGTGAGGCAGTCGAGTGACGATGTCTGAGGAGAGCAGGCGAGGCGTGCTGGTAGCCACACCTCTGCCATCTTTGAGTAGATGATACGTATGCCCAGGATCATCCCCGATGACTTTTTCTGAAGCGATTCTAGAGACAACTTGAGATTGCCAACCCATCGGAGGCGGTCCCGCGGCGTGCTTGGATTCATTTTTTGAAGCGGCAGAATTATTTTTCTCTGAGCTTACCGATTTGCCATCTGGGGGATGATTTTCATGTCCCGCTGGATGCTCCTTGCTCGCGTCATGGGAATGAGAATCTTCATGGCCTTTATTCTTTTGGAAAAGTGGTTTGAACCGGACCACTACCTTCTCAATCAGTTTGTCAAGGGCACTAAGCACTCTATCTCTGACTCGCTCGATGATCTGACGGACCTTTTGGCCAACACCGCCGATACCAGCGAACGCTGCAAGGAATTGCAGGGCGACGGGCAAAACATCCGCCAAGGAGCGTTCAATGTGAGATACGGCACCTTCAACTTTGCTTGACGCGATGTCGTGCAATGAATCTGTAACACCGGACAGTAAGCCACTTATTCGCTGTCCTTGGTCACGCAGGAATTGGAATATGTTCCATAGAGTGGTAACTAGTTGTACCAAGGCTCCGGCGGGTGTAAACATGCTGGCAATTTTAAGTACCGCCGAAGTGACAACATTGCCGAGCAGCCACTGCTGAATCGTGTTGATTACTTCATCCTTCAGATTCCCCGCGAATTCCTTCAAATGTTCCCACAGACCTGCCCAACCTCCGGATAGCAATGCTTCGATAGAGTGCCAGGTTTGCTCAAAAAACTTTACGACTCTGGTCCCAGCTCCAGGTTGATCGGTCAACCCAAGATGCTTCAGAACTCGCTGCTTCAGCATCTCCTTGGTCAGGCTGAGAACTTGCGAAATTAGTGAAAAAATTCCCGCGGCATCCAGAGTACTGGGGATGGTGATGCCAGCTTCCCCTGAAATGCCACCGAGCCAGCCCACAAATCCTTTTTCTAAATGTGGCAAAAAATGCGCTGCAAAATTACGAAAACCACTAACTATGGCATGTATTAAATTACTTACAAATTGTCCAGGATGTTTAATTAATGCTTCAATCGTTTCAGAGTGCTTACTAAGCTCGGCGACAAGCGAGCCGGCATCGATACCGGCCATCCGCGCTGCCTCTGTCAGCGCTTTTTTGCTCAGATCCTTCCAACTCCAGCCCCATCGGCTCTCATTCTTACCAGTACCGGATGAACTATCTGGCGTAGGATGAGGCGTTTGGTCTGCCTGCGGTGCAGCGTTGCCATTCGGGTTCCCAGGATGAGTCGGTCCGGACGAGGCCGATCCTGCGATCTGCCCTGCTGTGGCGCTCTGTTGTGCTGCGATAATACTGGGACTGACTGAGTCAGCCATATGCGTCGCAGCGAGGTCATGAGGCAGGGTAAATGAACCTGATGAAGGTTGACTGCTAGGTATAGCCGGAGGAACACTTAACGAACCATGAGCAGATAGGTTTCCGGTAGATGACGATGTGGATACACTGGACTGGATACCACTGCTCCAAGAACTTACTCCCAGGCTCGAACTTACTCCCGGACTGGACATTGTCCCTGTCTGTTCGTTGTCGATTAATGACATTGGCGTCCTCTTTGAATGAACCTACACTAAATTAAAACCTTATTTGCATCTGCAAACACGATGTTTCCAGCCTATAAAATTTGATAGGCATTGGCCAAGGCCGAAACTCAAATTGTACTTTGAGGTGTATGTATTTTTCTAAGTCAGAAACCATCTTCCTCACCATACTGCCCGAGGGGTTTTCGCAAATCTTGCACGTCCTACATCCTTTACCGATCGGATCTCCCATCTGTCTGAGACGGATTCGGTCGTGGCTATATCAATCGGGCTGCATGCCACATCTTGGATAGTTACTGAAACTGATTTCAAATTCTTCTACATGGCCACATCTACGATACGGCGACCGCGTTTCAGTACTCACAAACCTCATGTCCCAGGGATGTGCCGGTAAAGTCCGCGCCATCTCTTGCACGGTGCCTGCTCGCCATTTTTTGAATGTACGTATGGTAAGCGAGTGTAGGCAATGACCTCCGCAAACTTTTTTTGATGTTACATTAGGTATCGGTAAAAGTGTCGCCAGAGTTGTTTTGCCTCAGCCGAAAGCTGACCGGGCCTTGGCCATGCTAAAGAAACGGATTGGAGCCCAAGATGAGCAAAACTACAAAATGTCAGCATACCCCATCTCACAACGCCGACCTGCGCTGCTTGCCTCACAAGGTCAAGTGATCTTGCACCTGCATCGGGTTCGTTGTCTGAGTTGCGGCACGCTGCGGCGGGAAGCTTGCGACATCGCGCTGTCTCGCAGAAGCTACACCTTTAACCCTGTCCCAGTTGGTGCTCGACCTTTGCTATGAGATGTCGCTGTCCACCGGCGCAGCACCTTTTTCTCGATTGGCATCTATGCAAGCAGATCCTGGTCGAGAACCTGCAAGAGTGCAAAGACCGCCCTTGCCTGCGCCATGTACGTCGTATCACGACTGCTTTCACATCATGAAGCTGATGAACAAGGCGCAGGACCAGGTACGACGCAGCGAGCAAAACCGCCTGGCAGCCGAGGGCAAAAAGGACCTAAAGGCGGGCGATATCTGCTGCTGCGGAACCGTTTTACCGTTGAACAGGCCCTCGAAGGCAAGAACCATCTTGAGCAACCGCTTTTGGCATACCAGACGCATCATCAGCGTGTATCTGCTCAAGGAGGATCTGCAGCAGCTATGGGAGCAGCCGACGTAGCTGCCTGCCGAGTGGCTCCTTCGATACTAGCTGTACAGTGCGCGCTCGCTGGGACTTGGTCACCGCAGCCGTCTCTGCCGCACGCTCGAGGCGGCGCAGGATCGCATCATGGCCTTCTATTTCTATCCTATCTCAACGGGGACTCGTGAGGGCATCCTGCGATTGCAGCGGGATGCACCAGCGGCGGCAGTCGATGACGCAGCGCCATCTGCAAGGCGAAGCGGCACCGACTACGGGCGATTGTCTCTCGCTCGAGCTTTCGACAGCAGGCCGTAGACTGCGGGAAATAGCAAGAGGGTCAGCAGGGTCGCGGTGAAAAGTCCGCCGATGACGACGGTAGCCAGCGGGCGCTGAACTTCGCTACCCGGGGCTTTGGACAGCGCCATGGGCAGAAAGCCAAGCGAGGCGACAAGGGCGGTCATTAAGACGGGACGCAGTCGCAGGTGGGCGGCCTGCGAGATGGCTTTTATGGGGGGCAAGCCTTGCTCTTCTAAGCGCCGACTAAATGAGACAAGGACGAGCCCGTTTAGAACAGCAACCCCGAACAAGGCAATAAACCCGACGCCGGCTGAGATGCTAAAAGGGATGCTGCGCAGCCACAGCGCAAAGATGCCGCCGACCGCGGAAAGCGGTATATTCACGAAGATAAGCAGTGCCGGGCGCACCGCAGAGAAGGCCAGCCAAAGCAGAAAAAGGATGAGGCCGAGCGCGATCGGAATGACCACCGCCAGCCTCTCGCGCGCCTCTAGATAGTGCCGAAACTGTCCGCCCCATTCCACTCGATATCCCGAGGGCAGCGGAACAGCGCGCGAAACTGCCGCCTGCGCTGCCTGCACCGTAGATACTAGATCCTGGCCGCGCACGTTCCACTCGACGAGCAAGCGGCGCGATTGCTGATCGCGGTTGACGGCAAGCGGGCCTTCCTCGATGCCGAGCTCTGCGACATCGCCAAGCGGTACAAGCTGGCCAGTCGTGGCCTTTAGCGGCAGCGCCCGCAGCGCATCTAGGGTTCCGTCGTAATGCGTATCGAGCCGCACCATGAGGTCGAAGCGGCGTTCCCCTTCGAGGACCACTCCAGCGAAACAGCCGACGGCCAGCGTCTGCGCAAGCTGGTTCACGTCTTCCACGGTCAGTCCGTATCGAGCAAGCTTTTCGCGGTCGGGGTGGACACGCAGATAGCGCAGACCGGCGATCTGCTCGATGCGTACATCGACTGCACCGGGCAGGTTTTGCAGCACGCTAGAAACGCGCGTGCCGAGCTCATTGAGCTTGTGAAGGTCTGGGCCGTAGACCATCGCGGCAACATCGGAGCGCACGCCCCCTAAAAGCTCGTTTGTGCGCATCTGAATCGGCTGCGAGAGCGCGACGGCAGCCTCAGGGATTTCTTTCTCTAAGCGCGCTTTTATTTCGCTCCCTAGCGCTTGTTTGGTCATCCCTTTTCGCCACTTTTCGCGAGGCTTCAGCATCAGATACACATCGCTTTGCTCGATTCCCATCGGATCATTGGCCAGCTCGGGCGAGCCAGCGCGCGCCACTGCATGCTCGATCTCGGGAATCTGCAAAAGTGCGCTCTGCATGCGCAGATCGACACGCACAGACTCGCTGAGGGCGATGCCGGGCAGCCGCCTCACTTCCAGGAGCAGATCGCCCTCATCAAGTTGTGGAATAAACTCTGCCCCAAGACGGGTCGCAAGTCCGAGTCCACCGACAAGAAGGATGATTCCGAAAGAAAGCGTGAGCAAGCGCGTGCGGACGCTGACTTCGCTACGAGAAAGGAGGCGGGCATAGGCTTTTTGGAACCGATCAAAGAGCCTACCGCTATGTCCGGACATAGTGGGACGCAAGAACACACTGCACAACACAGGAATCAGCGTCAGCGATAGGATGAACGTTGTTCCCAGCGCATAAAGGACCGTCAACGCCATGGGCCCAAACAGCTTTCCTTCGATTCCTTGGAGCGCCAGAATCGGAAAGTACACGATGGCAATGATCGCTTCGCCGAACACGGTTGCGCTGCGAACTTCCATCGTTGCGTCGCGTACGACTTCAAGGCGCTCGTCCGCGGATAGCTCTCGGCGGCGCTCTTGCCGCGCTTCATTCAAGCGCCGCACGGCATTTTCGACGATGATCACCGCGCTATCGACTATAAGTCCGAAGTCGATTGCTCCCAGACTCATCAGATTTCCCGAGATACCGCGCGAATTCATGATGAGGACCGCGCCCAGCATCGACAGCGGAATGGCGCAGGCGACAATAAGCCCGGCGCGCAAATCGCGCAGCAAGAGAAAAAGGACCAGAATCACAAGCGCTGCCCCTTCGGCAAGATTGCGCAGAACAGTCGCGATGGTGCGGTCTACAAGGGCGGCGCGATCGTAGAAGGGCTCGATTCGCACGCCGGACGGCAGCGAGGGCCTAAGCGCATCTATTTTGGCCTGCACAGCCGCCGTAACAGTGCGCGAGTTTTCGCCAATAAGCATCATCGCGACACCAATCGCGACCTCTCCCTTCCCGTCCATGGTGGCAGCCCCGCGACGCAGTTTCGGACCGAAGCGCGCCTCGCCCAAGTGGGCAATGGTGATAGAGGTTCCTTGCGGCGTTGCACCGACCACAACGGTCTTTAGATCCTCCAGGCTGCGAATCAAACCCTTTGTGCCGATGACGATCTGCTCGCCAGCGTGCTCGATATAGCCGCCGCCGGCGTTGCGATTGCTGCGCTGTAGCGCTTCCATGACCTCGCGCACCGACAGTCCGCTGGCTTGCAGACGACTTGGATCAAGCACGATTTGATATTCGCGATTTTCGCCTCCGAAGCTATTGACCTCAACGATGCCGGGCACGGTACGAAGTTGCGGGCCGATGTACCAGTCCAAGCTTTCTTCTAGCTCCATCAGCGTGCGGCCCTCGCCGCGCACCACGAATTGATAGATTTCGCCAAGACCGGATGAGATCGGCCCCATCTCGGGCTTGCCGTACTCGGGCGGAACGGCGTTTTCGGCTTCGCGCATGCGTTCCGCGATGAGCTGACGCGCCAGATAAAGCGGCGTATCTTCGCGAAAGACGACGGTTACAACGGAAACTCCATATTTGGACAGCGAACGCACCTCTGCAAGCCCTGGAGTACCGGACATGGCGCGCTCTATGGGAATGGTCACGTACTGCTCGATCTCCGTTGGCGATAGCGCTGGCGCGGCC
This sequence comes from uncultured Myxococcales bacterium, assembly GCA_964460115.1. Taxonomy (GTDB): domain Bacteria; phylum Myxococcota_A; class Polyangia; order Palsa-1104; family JAEUJZ01; genus JAEUJZ01. The sequence goes on along the minus strand of CAYWPR010000046.1, from coordinate 2,861 downwards.
GTGATGATTTGCACCTGAACGTTGGTTACGTCCGGAACTGCATCAATGGGCAAACGCTGCGCGGCGCGAACTCCCAAAATGATCAGAAGCACAGTAGCGGCCAGAACCACAGCGCGATGCCGTAGCGAGAAGTTGACGATGGTACTTAGGAACTCCATGTCATTCCTCCTCGGCAAAGGTGCTCTTCAAAATGGCTCCTTTTATCGTGTATAGTCCTTCGGTTACGACTTCTTCCCCTTCACGAAGCCCCGATAGGACAGAAACCTCGCCCGAGCCAGAGGGTCCTAGAGTCACGGGATGTACCTCGAAGTCGTCGTCGGGCTGGCGCACGAACACCACGTCTCGATCCGCGATGCGTGTCACGGCGCTTAGCGATACGACAAGGGCGCGCGGCTGCGTTGTCTGATTGCCAAGCGTCACCCGCGCTTTTCCGAATAAGCCGGCCTTTAGCAGATCGGCTTTGTTGGTGACCGCGATGCGCGTAACCACCGTGCGCGCAGTTGGATCGAGCTGCTTGCCGACAGTTTCGACGCTTCCCAAAAACACGATATCGGGATAGGCGTTAAGCCGCACTTCTGCGAGCTGGCCGACGTGCACCTGGGCGAGGTTTTTCTCGTACAGGCGCCCAATGAAGTAGGCCTTTTCAAAATCAATGAGGTCGCAGAGGATGTGCTCGGCGGAAACAGTCTGTCCAAGGATGGCGTTGCGGCTTAGCGTGTAGCCAGCAAACGGTGCACGCAGCTCGAAGTGGGCGCCTGTGCTGGCAAGCTGCGCTTCACTGATGCCAATCGCGAGCAGCGCGCGTCGTGCCGCTTGCGCTTCCGCAAAAAGCGAGCTGGCATGCGCTTTGGCATCGAGCAGTTCCTGATTGGCGGCCAAACCGCTGCCGAAAAGACTCTCGATTCGCGCAGCATTTCTTTGCGCGGCTTGCCCGCGCGAAAAGGCAGCGCTGTAGGTCGCCGCAGTTCGCGCCAGCTCGGCGGATTCAATCACTGCAAGCAGGGCCCCCGATTGCACCTGCGTGCCTTCCTTGAAGTAGACGGCGCTGATGCGTCCAGGCACTCGTGCGGCGATTCGCGCCGAGCGATCGGGATCGGCTCCGATTTCACCGGGCACTTCCAGAGTCAGCGGCAGCGCCTTGACAAGCGCCTTATGGGTGCGAATCTTGGCGGCAGCAACGACGGAAGGCGCAAGGCGTATACGACTTGGCAAAGCCGCGTGCTCCGACTCATCTTTGTGAGCCGGTCGGCCTTCGAAATTGGCCTCCTCTTTGTGCGAAGATTTTTTTTCCTGCGCAGCTGCGTCGGCGCGTGGAGGCGATTCAGACATCGAAGTCGCCGCTTCCTTTTTCTGACAAGCCAGAAGCAGAATCAGCGCCGCGACCTGCGAAAGTAAGCGGTACTTGTTCATGGCTGACCTCGGTAGCTAGGGGGCACAAGGGGTTGACCGGCAGCGCGCAATCGTTCGATGCGCGACAGCGCCAGGCTGCGACGGATTTCGACGCGGCTTAGCAGAAACTCGACCAGGCTGCGCTCTAGGAGCAGTGCATCGCGTGGCGAAATCGTGCGAGCGCTGAGCGCCTGCGAAAGCGCCGCGAGATCGGCGCGCGCTTGGGTCGCCAGCTCGGCGGAAAACATGCGAGCCTGCGCGGCGTAGCTCTGCTCGCGCTTTTGCGCATGCAGGACTTCCGCACGTACCTGCCTGCGCACGCGCTCGATGGCGAGCCCCGCCTGCATAACCTGCGCTTGCGCCGCGACGATTTCGCCGGCCCGGCTTGGTCCAAGGGGCGCGGGCAGCGGCAGCGGCAGCGAGAACCCACCGCCAAACACTTGCTCATCAAAGCCATCGCGCTGCGCCAAAAACGACAGGGTGAGATTGGGAACTCGCTCGCGCCGCAAGACTTGCACCCGAGCTGCGCGGACTTCTTGTTCAAGCCTTGCGACCGCAACGTCAGCGCGCAACCGCAGCGCTTGTTCAATCAAGTCCTCAGTTGGCATTGTCTCTTCGGGAATTTGCGCATCAGGCAAAGCATCGAGCGATCCGCTTATTCCTTTCAGTTGGGAAATGCCAAGCTGGGTGGCCATAGCGATGCGCAGATCTTCCTCTTTGCGCTCGGCTTCAAAGTGCAGAGTCGCCAATCTTGCAGACTCGGCCTGCGCGGCATGCGCGTCCACTGGGGCCGCTAGCGCAGCCTGCGCGCGGGCCACACCGACGTTTGCAAGCTGCGCGGCGATGCCAGAAAGCTCGCGGCCAAGCTCCGCAGCTTCGCGCGCCGCCAGAAGCTCGTAGTATGTCAAAAGCGCGGCGCTCGCGATCTCTTGCGCGGTAACAAAGACACGCTGCTCTTGCGCACTAAGCGCCGCATCGGCCGCTCGAACTCGCGCACCGCGCTGGCCGGCAATCTCAATTTCTTGCGACAAAGAGACATACCAGTTGAACGTAGTCCTAGATTCATTGGCCGTCACGGCCGTGAGAGGGCGCCGGCCAGCAAAGCTGACTTGTAGGGTAGGATGCGCCGGTAAAAGGGAGCGGGCACGCAGCCGCTCGCCAAGTAGAATTCGAATTTCCTGCTCTTTTTGTCCGAGCTCGGGACTGGCCAAAAGTGCACATTGCACGACGGCTGTGGGCTCGGCGAGTGTGTCACAGGCCGGCACATTTGCCGCTGGCGACAAACCGCAGAGCAGAAACGCAAAGCATGATCCAAGCCCCATTACGCGTCGGTGATTTCGCCATAGGCGCCGACGCGCACGGAGTGATGTGAGCGAGCACATGGCTCCTCTCCTTCCGTAAGCGAGTAACCGGTAGCCGGTAGCCGGTAGCCGGTAGCCGGTAGCCGGTAGCCGGTAGATAGGTCGGCTTGC
>CAYWPR010000045.1:0-47146 GCA_964460115.1 uncultured Myxococcales bacterium | reverse complement strand
CGCTACCAAAACTTGACCGGAAATATTCATCAAACGCAAATCGCACGCGTGCCCGATGGAATTCGAATGACCGTCGATCTTCATCCGACGGTCGCAACGCATGATGATTATCTGGCTGTGCCATCGAGGCCCGAGGCGCCGCTGACTGTATTGCTCGCGCTCGCGCGGCATTTGACCGGCAAACGAATCAAGCCCCTTCGCGTATCCTTGCGCCATCAGCCAAGGGGTGATCCCGATGAGCATGAAGAATACTTCGGGGTGCGGGTTCAATTCGGAATGCCGGCGGACGAGATTATTTTCACGCAGGACACACTCGACTCGCCGCTGCTCGAGCCGGACAAGCTCAAGTACCGCCGAGTGCTGGATTTGATTCTGGCCCACATCGACCCCATTGCCGGGCTTTCGGTCGTGGGAGCAAGCCTGCGTCAGCGATTGTTGCAGTCGATGCACCTGACCGCGCCGAAGATCTCGGTCGTGGCGCGGGCTATGGGCATGTCGACGCGCACTCTTCAGCGCCGGCTGGCAGCTGAGGGGACGACTTTTGATAACATACTCGACCAAGTGCGGAAGGATTTGACGTTGCAGCATATCGTCGATCCGACGACTTCGACATACGAGATTGCGGGGCTCGTGGGGTTTCGCGAGCCAAGTTCCTTTTTCCGAGCATTTCGGCACTGGTTTGGATGTACGCCGATAGAATGGCGACGCAAGCATCGAATCACTTGATTTCATCGCCGCCATGCCGAACACGCTTCCTTTTTCTTAAACTTGCGCAGGCAGATCAAACGGTGTTTCACATGCACCTGCACGTCCTCGGCGGCCAAACGTTGACCTGGCCCCCCGGATCACAACCCCTGTGGAGGGCCGGCTTTAGCTGGACCTAATCTTTAGCCAGCAGATACCTTCCGAAGCCCGCTTCCCGCTGCAGCGCGAAATCCACCGCCCGATAGCCCTTCGCCAGGTATGCCTCGAACATCTGCCGCAGCTCCATCCGCCACGCCAGCGCGCGCTCGGGCGCCTGCTGCATCATCTCGTTGAAGCCCGTTGGAATCTCGATCCAGACACGGCGCGCGGTGAGGCCCAGATCGATTGCCGTGTTCTTGCGCCAGCCGCCATCCACGACGACGGCGTTCGCGACCGGCGCTTCGCCGACCTCGTTTGATGTCATTCGCATCGCCGATCTCGCTTCGAGGCGGCGCACCACGTGCGGCGTGGTGATCCGCCAGCTAAGGACGACGCGATCGGTCGGCGTGCCTCGGTGCAGGGGGCTCGCCGATTCACCGTAGAAATTCTGCGCGTATTCCTCTACGACGCCGCCCAGTTTGGCGAAGTTGAAGTGCGCGTTCATCGCCTGCATTGGATCGAAGGTCCACTCGATCAGGTCGTAGCCCTGCGCCATCGCCCGATCACGCACCGCCAGCTTCAAGCGATAGCCCAGGCCGCCGCGATACTCCGGCAGCACACCGGTCATGTGCGACCACATCATCGGCCGGCTGGCCTTCCTGCCGAAGATGACGTAGGCGAAGCCGACCATGCGTCCTGACGTCTCAAACGCTCCGACCAGGATGGCGCCGCAGTGGACCGTGCAGATGAACATCGGTGCTCCGACCATGTCGAAAGCGTCGGTGAAGCCCCAGATCTCACGCTCGAGCTCGACGACCTGGCGAAATTCTTCGATGGTATGGAGATCGCGAATCTGAATGTCGGTCATGAAGGTGGAACCAGCGAGCACGCGCCCGTGGCTTCAGCTTACTTCTTCGCGGGACGCTTGCGAACCCCTGTCAGATGAAACGCAATCGCCTGACCTCATCGGCTCTTCGGCACGGCATCACTGTACCGCAGTTGGCCGTTGCCGAAGGGGAGCCGGCCTATCGGCACATTAAGATCTAGGCGCGCGCCGGCATTACTGTTTAGGCCCCTATGACCTTGTGTTGTATAGTAAATTCTTTGATTTTTCCATCACGTATATTGTACCCTAGGCCCGAATCGGTCGGTACGTCAATATGTCCATTGAGCTTCACAGTGTAACTTGGGTCAATTAAATCTTCTACATAGAAAGAATTAAATGGTGACATATCGGCCGCCAGGTGAAACCCAGATTTGGATGCCATGGCAATATTAAATGCCCGGCCAATACCAGTTTCTAGCAAGCCGCCGCACCACACGCTGATGCCTTTTTCTTCACACAAGTCGTGTATTTTTATACTTTCAACCAGCCCGCCGACGCGACCTGGTTTGATATTGATAATGCTGCATGCGCCAATTTCAATCGCTTTCCGGGCGTCTTCGACGCTTTCAATACTTTCATCTAGACAAATAGGCGTCTTAATCTTTTTGGCCAGCCTAGCATGGTCAATAATGTCATCAGCGCCCAGAGGCTGTTCCAGCATGGTTAAATCAAATTGGTCAAGCTGCGCCAAGATATTGGCGTGCTCGGCCAAAGAATAAGCAGAGTTCCCATCAACCGTTAGGTCCATGGTGGAGTGCTTGGCTCGAATAGCCTCTATCAGCTTTATGTCCCAGCCAGGCTTAATCTTGACCTTTATTCGAATATAGCCTTTTTTGAGACATTGGTCAATTTCATCCAAAGTGTCCTGAATAGTTGGTTTAATGCCGATACTTTCGCCTACCGGCACCTCTGCTCTTACTCCACCGACAAGCTTCTTAAGCGATACACCTTGCTCTTGGGCGAGTAAATGCCAAAAGGCACACTCTGGACCGGTTTTGGCAATCTTGTTGCCTACAATATTGCCATAAGTCGACCGAAATTCTTCGGTGCTAGCGAATTCTTTACCAACAACCTGCGGCGCAATAAAATTCTCTTGGATGTAATAGCAAGTATCAACCGTTTCATGGTTATAGTATGGCGCAAAAAAAGATGAAGATTCGCCGTAGCCCACTAGCCCGTTATCCGCATAGAGCTTGGTAATGATTGTTTCTTTGTGTGATAGCCGCCCAAGACTACTCTCAAAGCTATGCACCATCGGCAGCGCCAATTTCAATATCTCAAATTTGACCACTTTCATCGTTGACTCTCTTTAGTTTTCTTTTGTCGCCACAGCTCTGGCAATATGGCCATCCCTATTAGACTCCGTTTAGGATGGAACATCGCCGTCAGCGTCTGCGCTCTTTCAACGCTAAATGCCTTTCCAATGCTACGGTTCGAACAGGGATTTTAGATGATGGAACGCGCGATCAGTTCGTCTATGCCCTTCTCTTCGAATGCCTGCAAAATCTTTTCCGTGGGCGCCTGCCGCTGCTGCAGGCGCGCCTGCACAGATTCTAGAAATATCTCCTCGCCGAAGCCGCGTCTTTTCAACCCTTGCGCAGCAATATCCAATGCTTTTTCGGCAAGTTCGATACCGGACATATCATGAAATCCATTATACATCGCGGAAAGTCGGAATTGCCGCCAGCCGGTGGGCGCTTTTTTATTTACCAGCGCTTCCGTTTCATCAAGTGCAATTGCCAAACCTAGAACCAGCGCCGACATCGCATGCGCTTCTTTCGGCGGCTGTTGGCAAATCACCCGACTTTCCACGGTCCCATATCGACTGAGTCGGGCATTGTACCAGGCAAAGCTGCCCATAAAGACGATGTCTTCCACCTTCATTTCGATTGGGATCTTTTCGCCTTTGACATTTTCGGCAATCACGAATCTTTTTTCAAACAATTCCTGATTGGAAAAGCCGGCCTGACGCACGCACAGATACTCATTGCGTTTGAGCATCTGTGGTCGAAAACTCAATATCGTATTCACGTAATCATCGAAAGAACTCATCGGTCGCAAAATGGCAACCTGATTCGCTCGAGTCGGCCATCCGACCTCCCAGAGCCGCTCTCGAACCGCTCGACACTGTTCGGCGTCCCTTGCCCCTCCCCAGACCGGAGCATTGGCGCCCAGTAAAATAAATAAACCAGAGAGACTGTTCATTACATTGAGCAGCCGGATGGCCTTTGCTTTCGTGACTTGTATATGCGTCTGCGCAGAGGCAGTGAGCGCAAATACATGCAAATCCACCCCATCTTCGGGCGTTACAAAGGTATTGCTGCTATCTTTTTCAAAAAAACGATATCTTCCCTTTTCTGCGATTAGGCTGCGATGCGGCTTTTCCAGAGGCAAGATGCCGTAACCCAGAAGGGCCGCTCCGCGTTTGGCAACGCTTGCTTTTATAGGTTCGAGTATCTGCTTCTCGTAATCCAGAATCTGCCATAAATTTCTGACTGGGGGATAAGATATTTCAATAATGCTCCGTCCCACATCCGACCCAAATTCGACATTGAAATCATTGTATTTTTTCGCGACGCTGACCAGGGCTCCGGTGCCTTGGTCGAAGACCGGGGTCCATCCGAACTTGATAAATTCCTGAAAGATGTCATGCGTGACCGCAGGAGATACCGCTCGGCCGGTCTTAAGATCGATAAGGGGAAATTCTGACTCGATGCCTATCGCAGTTTCTTCCGGCGCCAGAGAGTCGACGAAGCAGGCCTGGAAATACGCCGTGAGATCCATCGCCGGCCGATCAGACTGCATCATTGCTATCGGGGAGACTTCCCTGGTAGATAGCCTCATCGAGAGGCCTTGGTAACCCAATCAAAGTGAAGAGTCAAGGCGTGAAAATCTTCCCTATTTTTTGTTGATGCTGCCAAGGAAAGGGCGGTAAAACGTACGCGTAAAGACCCCACCCTGCGAGACCTGATGAGTTATCTCCAGTCGACGTTCACCTCCGAGGGAGCGCCCACACCCGCCTTTGATGTGAAGGCGATTGATGACTACGTAACCCAAAACTTCAGGGCGAAAGATTATGTGGGGCTTTCCGTAGTCGTTCTGCACGAAGGCAAAACGGTCTTCGAAAAAAACTGCGGAGTCCGGAGTCTGAAGTCTTCCGTCCCGATCGATTCCGAGACGGTGTTTGCCGTCGGATCCATTACCAAGCAGTTTACTTGCGCTTGCATCCTTCTCCTTGCAGAGGAAGGCAAGCTATCTTTGCAAGATGCCATCGGCAAGTACTATCCTAACCTCACCAGAGCCAGCGATATCAATCTCTACGATCTCATGTCCCGCGCTTCGGGCTATCGCGACTTTCACCTCTTTGATTTCCTGTCGAAGAAAAATGCGCAGCCGATTGCGCCCGATGCGCTCATCGCGGAGTATGCCGGGCAGCCACTCGAATACGAGCCCGGCGCGCGCTGCTCATATGGAAGCACCGGTTACTACATCCTTGGCCGGGTCGTAGAAAAGCTGAGCGGAGAGCCCTTCGGTGAGTTTCTGACGCGGCGCATCTTCAAACCGCTGGGAATGGAGCACAGCTTCTGTGATCCCAGTCTCGACCGCCCCGAGTTCGCCACCGGGTACTCGTCCTTTGCCCTGGGCGATCTCGAGCCCGCAGAGCCAGAGGCGAGCGGCTGGACATTCTCCTCATCTGGGATCTACACGACTGCTTCCGACCTGGCGCGATGGAGCGGCGCACTCATGGATGGCACGCTGCTCACGCCCGCTTCACATAGGATCCTGACCACTACGCGAACCCTGCCGCGCGGCAAGTCGTCGAGCTTCGCCTGCGCATTTCAGCCGGCCATCATTCAGGGTGAATCCGTCCTGTTTCAGGTCGGCGCTCCCTACGGGTTCTGCGGATGCAATGTGCTCATTCCACGCACCCGCTCCGCGCTCATCGTGCTGACAAATAGCGACCAGTTGGAGATCCGTCCGTTCTTTCGCGGCATCCTCGCGCTTTTGCTCGACGAATACCCTCGCAGTCTAATTGCAGGACCGTCTCCGCAGGAGGTCGCTCGAGAATTCTTTCGAAAGATGCAAGAAGGTACGGTCGATCGGAGTGGAATAGGACCAGAGTTTGATCACTACCTGAGCGCGGATAAGGTCCGCGCAGCGGCGGCACGGCTCAAGTCCCTTGGTGAGCCCGTGCGCATCGACGTGGAGGATCTGAGACAGGTGGGAGGGGTCGAGTGGGCCACTCTGGGCTTCACCTTCAAAGCGGCCAGAGCAAAGGCCGTCCTTCATCGCTCCGGCGACGGCAGGATTCAGCAATTTCTGCTTTACAGACGATAAGCAAATAGATCGACCATAAAGATCGTAAGCGATGAAAAAACTCATCGAATTAGTCAGTCAGGAGGCCGCAGAAAAGCGGAGCGGGATCATCCTTGGCGGGGTGTTCGCGGGAATCGCCAACACGGCAATCCTGGCTTGTGTCAATGTAGCTGTAAAATCCCCGAATAGTTCTCCTATTATCCTATTTATTATATTCATCATTTCTATTTTGATGTTCGTTTTTTTCGCTCGCTATAGCAATAAACAAATCGCCATTCTGCTTGAACGCGCTCTCTACAAAAACAAATTGCGAATTACTGATAAGTTACGGCGAATCGAATATGAAGGGCTCGAGCAGATTGGCACCGCCGAGATCTACGATCGGGTTACAGAAAACCTGACTTCAATCTCAGACGCGGCAACTTCCCTGTCAGTTCTATTGCGCGCGTTTTTCATGGTCATATTTGGGGGATTCTTTTTGTTTAGCCTATCGGTGCCTTCTTTTATATTAGTAGTTTTGACATTCTATATATTCATAAGCCTGTATTTAAACAATGCTCGTTTCGCTCAAAAGCATATACGCAAAGCCGGGCAAAAGCGCCTATTTTTCTTCGATGCTCTCACCGACCTGTTGCACGGATTTCAAGAGGTCAAGTTCAGCCAGCGGCGCAGCAAAGAACTGCAAGAGGAAATCTCGCGGATAGCGGACGAGGTGCAAACCAGTACCCTGCAGGCGACGCTCATTCTCGAGGATAACTCTCTGATTCCGTCCATTAACATGTTCGCGCTTCTAGGGATCCTGGCCTTTGTCCTGCCGCAGTTCGTCCAGCAGCAAAGCTCGGTTACGAGTTTTCTCATTACACTGGCGCTATATATCTTTTCGCCCATCAACAGTTTCATGGCCAATGCACCTGCGTCCATACGTGCGAATGTGGCCCTGGAAAACATCCAACAGCTCGAGCAGAAGCTCGACGCGAGTCTCAAGAAGAACGCGGACAGAGGGTCCGATCCGTGGAGTGGACAGCTCAAAACGATCGAGGCGCAGAACATAGAGTATCGATATCGCCGGCAAAATGAAGAGCAGTCCTTTCATATCGGGCCGGTAAGCCTGACCGTGGGGCCGGGAGAGATCCTGTTTATCGTGGGCGGCAATGGCAGCGGAAAGTCGACGCTGCTCAAGGTTCTGACGGGCATCTACCCGGCGACTGCCGGCACGCTGCGAGTTAACGGCGTCGCCGTTCAGCCGACGAATCTGCAGGCTTATCGCGAAATGGTCTCGGCGATTTTCACCGACTTCCATATCTTCAAAAAGCTCTATGGCCTTGATGAAGTCGATGCGGCGGCCGTTTTTAAGCTGCTGGAGCGCATGCAGCTCGAGCGCAAGACCTCTTTCGCCGAGAACTACTTTACCGATGTATCGCTTTCGACCGGTCAGCGGAAGCGACTCGCCCTGATCGTGGCGCTTCTGGAAGATCGCGCCGTCTATGCATTTGACGAATGGGCGGCGGATCAAGATCCTCCCTTTCGCAGGTACTTTTACGAAGAGCTCCTGCCGGAGCTCAAGCGCCGCGGCAAGGCCGTCCTCGTTGTTACTCACGACGATCGATACTTCTACTGCGCCGACCGCATCGCCACGATGGAGTACGGAACGCTGCGTTCCATCGAAGCGAGACCTCAGAAATAGACGCAAGACCGAAGATGTCGCTGCCTAAGCCAGCGCATGTTCAGCGCGCCGTGCACGTCGCACGAGCCAATAGATCGGAATTCCCGAGGCGATTATAGCCACGTCGATGACGAACATGCGCGTCTCATGAACCGCATAGTTTAGGAGCAGAGAGACGGATGCGGCGATAAAAAGGAGCGGCGTCACCGGATAGCCCACGACGCGGTAGGGCCGCTCGAGCTTCGGGTGTTGCTGACGCAAGCGGAACACGGCAAGGACCGCCAGGATGTAAAAGGGCCAGATGCCGATGATGAAGCTATTCGTGAGCTCGGCAAAGGTACGCGAGGCGACGTAGCAAACGCCCAGGAAGGACGAGAAGGCGATGGCGGCAGTCGGCGTTCCGTGTACTGGGTGGATCATGGCGAAGCGTTGAAAAAATAGGCGATCTTCGGCCAGCGCGAAGCAGACGCGGGGGCCTGCCATGATCACGCCGTTTAGAGCGCCGAAGGTGCTGATCATCACGGCGGCCGAGACTACCTTGGCGCCTATGGGGCCCAAAAGCGTCGTGGCCACATCGGCAGCAATCAGCGAGGAGCGCGGCATCGCGGCCAGAGAGATGACGTGAACGTAGAGCGCGTTTACGACCAGATACAAGGCGATGATGATGCTCGTGCCAAGGATGAACACACGCGGCAACACTCGATGCGGGGCGCGTATCTCACCTGCCAAATGGCCGACGTTGCTCCAACCCTCGTAGGTCCACAGAATCGATACCATCGCGAGGCCAAACCCCATCCAAGAAGTCCCGGCCCCCACTGAAACGACACTCGCAGGTGGCTGGGCCGGGGTCAGGACGAGTCCGAGCACGACGAGTCCAAGAAGTGCGGCGAGCTTGAAGAGCGTGCTGAGGTTCTGCAGCGCAGCGCTCAGACTCATACGGTGGGCATTGATCGCCCCCAGGGTCAGGATCATCAGCGCCGCGGTCAGCTGAGCGCGAGAGACTGGCAGCGGACCGAGCTGCAGCGCGCCGTCCAGACTCAGCACCTTCCAGAGATACTCCGACGCAGTGATGGCCAACGCGCCATAGGCCGAAGGACGGAGGACAATGAGCTCACACCATCCGTAGAGAAATGCTGGCCAGTCTCCAAACGCCTTGCGAATATAGACATAGACGCCTCCACTGCGCGGCATCGCAGTCGCCAGCTCGGCGAGGGAGAGGGCGCCGCAGAGTGCGACCACGCCGCCGAGGAGCCAGGCGAGTGTGAACAAAGAGGTGTCCTGAATGTGCTGGGCGACAAGCGCCGGCACTCGGAAGATGCCACTGCCAATGGATGTGCCGACAAGAACGCAGAGCGCGCTGAGCAAGCCCAGGCTGCGTGGCAGACGCTCCCCCCAAGCATCTTTGGACAAAGACATCTGACGATGTTATCTAGCGAGACTGTATATGTACATAGTGTAGGAGGGATGCGCCTACTATCCTTCAATTGGAATTGTGAACACAAAAGTATGCTCATGTCTGCGCGGTGAATCGAAGCGCTAAAGCAGGGCGCGAGCGGATTCCGGTTTCCTGAAAGGCAGTTTTTCTCGTCGGTGAGTTTGGGTGCGATAAGTCCCGTAGGGTTTCTTCTGCGAAAAAGAGCGGCGGGCAGAGGGAGCACGCTCCTTTTCGATCGAGCCTTAGGCCACGAACGAATTTGTACAAACCGACCAGGCGTCAGTCTTTAGGAACTGCTATCTGCTGTATGGCTTAAAGGAATCGTGCGGCGGACGATGTCTTTGAGGTTTAGCAGGTTCACTGTGAAGTGAATGGCGATAGCGGCCAGCAGGTCGCCCATGGCCACAAAAACGATTCCGAGAAGCAGTCCCATAAGCCACGCCGACACGGTCCAAGGCAAAAAGCGCGCCCCCGGTCCAATGTGCAGCAGAGCAAAGACCAAGGCGGACCCCAAGACGGCCAGCAAATAACCCGCCGCCCCGGGCACAAGCGCCTTCAAATGCAAAAGCAGGGCGCCACGAAAAAGGCATTCTTCGCCAATTGCCGAGGCCGCGGCCAAAAGCAGAATTTCCCGCTCGCTGAGTGGACCAAGAAGGTCGTGAAATTCGTTATGCAGCACGCGCGCCCAAGCGTAGCGCTCTTGCAAAAGGCGCGTGAGCAGCACCAGCATGAGCCCCATCGCCACGCCAATGGCGCCGCTGCTAACAAACTGGGCGGCGTGATCAGTTGGACGTAATCCAACTGGCTCACATACTAAAATGTTGGGATGGCCGCGCAGAGCCCCCCACAGCACCGCTGCGGCGGTAACCATGGCGTAAAAAGATAGAATCCGTGCGGCGCGATGGGTGGTCGGGGTTGAACTTCCGAAGCTTCTCGGCGGGAGCTGCACGCCCCCCAGTATACGGAGGGCGTGTAAGGTTGCCAAAAAACTTTGTTAGCAAAAGAGCGTTTTTGAGCTTAGCGCTTCTCAGCCAGAGCGGCTTTGATGATCTTGTCGAATTCCTCGAAGGGATAGGCGCCGGCCAGCTTGCGACCGTTGATAAAGAAGGTCGGCGTGCCGATTCCTCCGCCCGGCAAAGAGTTGCCGTACTGCACATCCGCGTTGACCGCAGCCTTATGCCGACCTGAATCGAGGTCCGCCTTAAAGCGCGCCATATCAAGCCCTATATCGCTGGCATACTTCTCGAGAGATGGACGATCCAGCGCCCGCTGGTTTTCGAACATCTTGTCGTGCATCTCCCAAAACTTGCCTTGCGCATGGGCGGCAAGCGCCGCTTCGGCCGCCAGCGGCGCCTGGGCGTGAAACGGCAGTGGATAGTTGCGCCACACGATGCGCACTTTGCCCGGGTAGGTGTCCTTGATCTGCTTGACCGTCGGCAAAACGCGCGAGCAGAACGGACATTGAAAGTCGGAAAACTCGACGATGGTGATCGGAGCACTGGTCGCGCCCCAACTGGGGCCATTGCCCGGATCGACCTTGTAGACGGTCTTGTCTTCTGGCTCAGCACCACCGCGGCTGGGCGGAGCGGCGGCCGAATCTTTGGCATCTTTCATCAGCTCGTCATAGACGGCACGCAGCGGCATACGCTTCTTTTTCAGAAGTGCATCCACTTCAACAATCGCGGCGTCGATCTTGGCCTTAAAGGCTTCAAAGGGCTGCGCCCCAGAAAGGCTGCGGCCATTGATAAAGAAAGCCGGAGTGCCATTGGCGCCAATCTTGTTTCCCTCGGCCAGTTCCGCATCGACTTTGGCTTTGAACTTGCCGGTGTCTAGAGCCGCCTTGAACTTCGCCAGGTTTAAACCCAGCGCCGCCGCATACTTCTCTAGATCAGCGCGATCCAAAGCCCGCTGGTTCTCAAACAATTTGGCGTGCATTTCCCAGAATTTGCCCTGCTCTTTGGCAGCCAGCGAGGCTTCGGCGGCCAAATGCGCCTTGTCGTGAAACGGCAGAGGCAGTTGTTTGAAGGCGACCCGCACATCCTTGGGATAGGTTTCAAGAACCTTGTTGACGGTCGGCTCGACGCGCGAGCAGAACGGACACTGAAAATCCGACCACATGACGATGGTGACCTTGGCGTCCTTGGCACCTTTAATCGGAGCATCGCCAAGCAGCGCCTTATAAACCACGTTGTCCTGCGCCTCGGCGGGGGCATTCGGACGCGGCGGCGGCTCGGCGGCTTTTTCCATTCCATCCTTGGTCAGCTCGGCATAAAGCGCGCTTGGGGCCACACCGCTATTGAGTTTGGCGTTGGCGAATTCAATTTCGCTGTCCACGACCTTCTTGAAGTTCTCAAAGGGCTGCGCGCCGCGAAACGGCTTGCCATTGATAAAGAAGCTGGGAGTGCCGCGAGCACCGAACTTGGCGGCTTCGGCCAGCTCGGCATCGACCTTGGCCTTAAACCGTCCCGTATCCAAAGCGCTTTTGAACTTGGCCATATCCAGGCCGAGCTCGCCGGCGTATTGCTCCAAATTGCTGCGATCGAGGGCACGCTGATTATCAAACAGCTTGTCGTGCATTTCCCAGAACTTGCCCTGCTCTTGCGCCGCTGCCGCCGCTTCCGCCGCCAAATGCGCTTTGTCGTGAAACGACAACGGGTTGTGCTTAAAGAGGATGCGGACGTCGTTTCCGTAGGTTTCCTCAAGCTTCTTTATCGTCGGTCCGACTCGCGAACAGAACGGGCACTGAAAGTCAGAATACTCGACGATAGTCACCTTGGCGGTGCTCGGTCCTTTTTGCGGCGCTCCACCCGTGGGAATTTTGTAGACGACTTTGGGATCGGGAAGCTGGAAAGGAGCGGGCTTTTGCGGCTCGGGGCCCGATGCCTGCGCCTTGCCGTTCTGAGTTAGCGTGGCATATAGCTGCTCGGGGCGTACACCGGCGCGCAGCGCTTTGTCGGCAGCGACAATTTCTTCGTCGATAATCTTTTGGAAGTTATCAAAGGGCACAGCGCCTGAAAGCAGCCGTCCGTTGATAAAGAAAGCCGGAGTTCCACGTGCGCCAAACTTTGCCGCCTCGGCTTGATCCGCCTGAATCTGCGCTTCGTACTTGGCCTGGTTGGCGGTACGGTTCTGATTGAACTGATCGACATTCAAGCCGATTTCCCGCGCGAACTGCTCATAATGCGCGTCGTCAAGCTGCTGCTGATTCTCAAACAGCTTTCTGTGAAAGGCCCAGAATTTGTCGATGCCTTGCTCACGAGCTGCCATCGCTGCGCGCGCGGCCGGGCCGGCGTTCGGATGAAAGGGCAGCGGATTGTGTTTAAACACCACACGCACATCTTTAGGGTAGGTGCGCTTGATCTGATCGATGGTTGGCTCGACGCGCGAACAAAACGGGCACTGATAGTCGGAAAATTCGATAATCGTCACTTTGGCCCCGGCGGGACCGGTGGCTGCGCCGTTTCCGACCGGCACCTTAAAGCGCTCTACCGAAGAGTCAGGCGCCGCGGATTTTACCGCGCTGCTCACTCCGACATTTTTATTCTCAGTGCCCTGCTCCGTGATCGTCGCCTTCCCGATAAAGAAGCCGATGATCAGGGCGCCGAGCGTGCCCAGGATGGCGGTGGTCTTGTTCATGCGCAAACCTCTTTGAAAGAACTCCGTCTTGGAAGGTATTTAGTGAGCTAGATAACAGATGCCTGATGCTATTGATTCCCTGTATTGCCTGATTATTGGCAATTCCATCGGGACGCAAGGCGACCCGCAGCTTACATCAGACGCTGTGTTTATGGCAAACCTTTGTTCGTCGAACACTGCCTAATCACCGCCCGTGTAGTAAAGTGGTAGCGAAATCAGCGCGGGAACCGGGTCGGGAATGGTCAGCTCTGCACGATATAAGACGGCTTGTTCGGCGGACAGCGCCTGGGCCTGCAATTGCGCCCCAGCGCGGACCCCATGCAGGGGGATGCGATTGGCGCCAGCCAGAGCATGGCAGATATCGCTGGCGGTGGTGCCCACCTGCGCCCCCCCCTCTAGGTGCAGATTGACTTTTGCAATAGCGGTGTCGGTGCACGGCCGGCCATCAAATAAGGACCAGGCCACCATAACATCTTTGCTATCACCGGGCGCACAGGCCTCGCTCAGAACAAGCGCGATGAGAAACCCAAGCGCGATGGACCAACGAACAAAGCTGGCAAAACTGGCAAAACTGGCGCCTAAGGCGGTTTTCTCCGCGCACGCTAAGGCCGGGCCAAATCGAGTTTCAAACAATCGGCAGTCCTTCATCGACAAGGTCACCATATAACATGGCCAGTTCGCTTTCGCGCCGTGACCTGTTTGGCTTATTTCGCAATTCTTTTGCGGGCCACGGGAACAAGCGCTGGCCGCTGCGCCCGCCCGGAGCAATTGACGAAGAATTCATCGCCGATACCTGTGTCCGCTGCGGAGCTTGTATCGACGTCTGCCCGCGCCAAGCCATAAAGCCGCTCGCAGACGATTACGCCGCCGGAACTCCTCATATCGTCGCGCGGCAGGCCCCTTGTGTTTTATGTAGCGGACTCTTGTGTACAACAGTTTGCCCAAGTGGTGCGCTGCGACGGGTACACGCAGTCAAAGACGTACGCATGGGACTGGCGGTTCTGGATGTCGGCCGCTGTTTGAGTTGGCAGCAGCAAAGCTGCAGCGCCTGCATGGAACATTGCGCCGTCTCTGGCGCCCTGCACGCCGACCCCAATGGACGACCACGTGTCACCACCGACTGCACCGGCTGCGGAATCTGTGAATACTATTGCCCGACGACACCGGCGGCCATCCAGGTACGGCCGCGCAATGCCCCATGAAGCCCGCCGCGACAGAATTTTTCGTACATCGCGCATCTGCGCAGGATGCCGAGCGGGTTTACAAGCTTGGCGAACAAGTGGCGACCTTGCCCTTGTTGCGGCGCTACGGTACAAGCCCAGCGCGATTGGCAGAGGAACTGCGCAGCTTGGCCAGCCAGCCTATAGACGGTCGTGAGCAAGATCTGCTGCTGGCCGAAACCGACGGCGCAGAAGAGTTGCCGATCGGCCTGGCGCGCTTACAGCACGGGGGCAGCGGCGGTCAATTCGGCCGCGGCGCCTATCTAAAGCTTATCGCGCTGCGCCCCGGCTATACCGGCCGGGGCATCGGACATTTGCTTCTGGATGCGGTTGAACAGCGAGTCGGCCAGCGCTGCTCGGATCTATTTCTGTTGGCCTCCGATTTCAATCAGGGCGCACAGCGTTTCTACGAGCGCCGCGGCTACCTCCGTGTCGGACAGCTTCCGGAGTTCGCTTGCGCCGGCATTACCGAAATCATTTACTGGAAACGACTCGAAAGTTGAATCGGCCGGCTTGGTGGCTCGTTGGAGCTTTCGCAGCAGTTTTGCTAGGCAAAACCATGGCGCTAGATTGCCGAATAGGCGAACGCCTAGTGCTGGCCGCATCTACAAGGCTTTATTTGGATTCCTTGCTGCCCACGACAATCAAGTTCATGCCCACCTGAACCGAAATATTTTTGCCATCGATGGTCTGAGTGGCCTTGCCGTTGACGTACCAGCCAAAGCTGCCCGTCGAAAATTCACGCGGCTCGGCAATCATGGGAAATCCATTGATATCGATCTTCAGCGGCTCGGCCTTGGCAAGAAAATCAGCGCGAGACAGGGGACAAGTCGTTTTTGTGCTCATCTAAATCGGATAACTCAGAGTGCAGAAAAAGGAAAGCAAGATGACGTGACAGCCTGCACCAACTAAGCTAGCCTGCCAGCCCATGAGTGAGCATCCCTCGCGCTACACCGGTTCGGATTTTGTGGGCCACGTTCGAACGCTTCTTGAAAATTCCATTCCCGGCGCCCGCGCTGAGGTGGCCGGCGGCGGCGGTCACTATACCATTACGGTTATGGCGGCAGTGTTTGCCGGCAAATCGATGCTAGAGCAGCAACGCATGGTGTATAGCGTCCTGACCGACCTGATGAAAGGCGCGGACGCGCCGATTCACGCTGTAGACAAATTGGTTACGAAAACTAGCTAGTCCGTTCGCGTACAAGTCGTTTGATAGAGGCTGCCTCGGTTGGCCTGATTTCTGCTAGATTATTTTCTAGAAACTAGCTGCCGCGCGAGGTGATTATGAAAACGATACGCAGAATTCTCCATCCGACTGATTTTTCCAACGAGGTAGAAGCAGCTACCAAGCTGGCGTTTGAGATGACCAAGGAGTTTGGAGCGCAGCTTGTGCTTCTAAACGTCTACCTGCCTCCAATGTACATAGGCGCATTCGGAGACGCCTATGGGCTGCCGATTGAGCTCTTGCAGCGCTTGCAACAGGACACGGTGCGCGCCCTCGATCGAGTGCAAAAGCGCGCTGCAGAAGTCGGCATTTCGGCCGAGACCATTGCACTAGAAGGCGTTGCCAAGGATGTGATTGTGGCAACGGCGCAAAACCAGAACATCGATCTGATCGTCATGGGAACGCATGGACGTACAGGATTTAAGCACTTTCTGCTTGGCTCGGTGGCCGAGTACGTAGTGCGCACGGCGCAATGTCCGGTACTTACCGTACGGGCCCCGCAATTGCCCAGCAGCGATTCCAGCACAGCACAGAATCCCTCAAAATCCTAATTCTCCCTGGGCGACAGCCGGCGTAGCTGAATTGCTTGCCAGGTCGTTCGCAACGACGGCGGCCGGCTTTGGGGGACGGCTGGCGCCATGTCTTTGCACATAGCTCTTTGTAAATTCGGCGCCAAAGAAAAAGATGAGTGCAGAATAGTAAATCCACAGCAAAACGATCACAAAAGAGCCAGCCGCGCCGTAGGCCGAGGTCACGCTGCTGCGGCCTAGATACAGGCCAATCAGAAATTTCCCCAGCGTAAACAGAACCGCGGTGACGGCAGCGCCCACCCAAACGTCTCGCCAGCGAATTTGCACGTCGGGAAGAACCTTGTACATCATTGCAAACAGCAATGTGATGATGCCAAAAGACAAAAGCTGATTGTTGAATTGCAGCAGCCAGGGCGAGTCCGGAACAAAGCTCCGCAGCGTCTCGCCCACGGCCGAAATGACGGCGCTTACCAAAAGAGAAACCAGCAACAAAAAGCCGACTCCCAGAACCAGGCCAAACGACAAAAGCCGACTTTTAAGCTGCAAAAGGAGCGTGTTGGCACCGGGATCGGGCCGAACATTCCAGATTGAATTCAAAGAGCTCTGCAATTCCACAAACAATCCCGTCGAAGTCACAAGCAATGTGAGAATCCCGAGCAGCGAAGGAAAAAATCCCGAAGAATGCTGGCGCGCCCCGGCGAGCATCGTCTGTAGCGCTTCTGCCCCGCTTTTTCCGACGAGGTTTTGCATCTCGACGACAATTCGGCCTTCCGCCGCTTTTTCTCCAAAAAACAGCGCCGCAAATCCAATGGCAATGATCAAAAGCGGCGCCAGAGACGATACCGTATAAAAAGCAATGGCTGCGCCCAAGCGGGGCGCGTTGTCATCCAGCCAGGAATCAACTGTTTTTCGAAAAAGAGTCCCTGCGGTTCGAAAAAAGTCTCTGGCTGGCCGCGGAATTTTATCAAGAAGTGGCATCGCTTTCATCCTGATCATGACGATTTTGGCCGTGTGGCGCGACGCATCTCGCGAAGCAATATGCACAAAGACCGCGGCGCAGTATCGAGCTTTTTCGACATCCGCGGCGCGATCTTTGGTTTCAGGTCTCGACTCTTAGGGAGTACATCTGCCTATGTCCATTTATAGGATGGTGATGCATTCCCCTTCCCGTTGTACGCTGACCCCATTGCTGGCGGCCACACACTCGTTGCTATAGGTAACGGAGTCGCAGCCGCAGACCGGTTTGTAAACTTCCGGACAGGCCTCCGGCGGAATCTCACAGACTCCGGCTTTGTCCAGCCGACCGCAAGCCGCTTCCGGTGCAAATTTACAGAACTGCCCCACCGGACACGAAGCCAAACCCGGCTTGCCGCAGTCTGCTCCTTCTTCAAGCAATCCTTTTGGGCCTACGGGCAGATAGTATTCCGTGGCTTTTAGCAAAGGGGAGATTCCGGCCGGCCCAGTAGTGGTCGAAAGTTCGGCAACGACCATCACCCCCGCCGCCTTATTAAACTGGCTCTGGGCTTTGCTGCCGCTGTCCTCTATGGCATCAAAAGTCAGCGCAATAGCGGGAACCTTCGGCTGATCGGAATTTAGCCGCTCTGCCGTATAACGCTCGCAAGGCTCGGTCACGCACGACAGGTTCGAGCTTTTCACACGCAGCACTGTACCTGTAGGATTGGTATAGGCATGGCCCAGCCAGGCTTCTTCTACATGCAAGGATGTAGCGGTTTTGGTTTCCGAGAGTTTTTCCGAAGTAATGGCTCCACGTAGTAGCGCCGTATCGATATGAGCGCGTAGAGATGCTTCACTCATCGCATCAAGTCCAAGCAGCTTCAAATCGAGTTGCGCCACGTAGCAGGATTCACGCGCTTGGCCGTCATCGCAGAATGTGTAACGGCGATTTACGCGCTCCACGGAGTACCCTGTGCAGGAGGTCTGGGGGCAGTTTTGCGCATCCGCATGAATCGTAAAGTAGGTTGAGTTGGCGGCTTGCGTCGGATTGACGAGGCTGTCGAACTCAGCCTCTGCTGAGCCTGGCGCTTTGGCACTGGTACCGCCACAAGCGACTAGCACCGCGCAGGCCGAACAAAGATAGCCAAGCTTTAGCGTTTCCATGAGCTCTCCTTTCGTCTTCCGAAGCTCTTACAGCTTGTGCATTACCCCCAGTTGCTGTTTGTTTGACATAAACACCTATTTCTATCCTGAAACGTCCTAACTGCCTAAATCGACTTCATTTTTTCGGCAGCCCATCGGTTTCAGGAATCGAGCGATTTGCGCGTGGCGCTGCTCGGCCGAGCCCAAGAGCTCGGCTCCAGAGATGCGCAAAACTCTTTTCGAAACCTGCCGACTTAGGACCTCTCAGGCGTAGACTTCAATGGCTCCGTGCATCTTGAAAATTCGATACACCATGTCTGTCCACTGCTCGCCGTCGATCTCTGCAGTGACCAGCGTCTCTCCAGGCCGAAACGATGCCAGCAAATCGTTCAGCTTGGTGTGCACAAAGCCATTGCCACTAAGTCCGCCGCCGATCATTCCGCAGACGGCGCCTAGAAACATCAGAAAACCGATGGCGGCGTAAAGCGGAAGCTGCAGGACAGATAGAGGGCCCGCCAGAAGCCATCCCATAAAAGCGCCGCCCAATGCACCCGTACACAAGCCAACCAGCAGCCCTCGACGCAAATCGCTTTCCGAGGTTCGCAAGTCCTGGTTCAGCTTCTTTCGGTGCACGAAAATTTGGCATTCTTCTTTGGGAATAGCGATGCGAGAAAGCTCTTCCAGAGCGGCTTCAGCTTCGCCGGGTTCCTTAAATAGAGCATAAAGAACTTGTCTCATGTTCTCTCCTTCCCACGTGCCTTAGAGCAAACGAACCAAACCTACTGCGCGTCCCAATCACGAGTTCGTCCGTGCGCTTTAATATCTTGGGCCCGTAGGCCGCTGCGCGCGGGCGCCCTCGCGCCTGCTCGCTACGGTTTTGTTCGCTTGCTATTAAAACAGCCAGCAAAACATGGGCCAATTCGAATTCCGTCGCCGTAGCTTTCTAGACCGCTGACTCAAAAGGCAATTTCTGTTGCGCTTGTGCTGTGCGCTAAAGCCACATTGCGCGCATTTGTCACTGGCCGAAAATTTGCTTGGCCGTTCTGCAATTTCTAGCGATACGGCTTCCGGCAACAGAGTCTTGCCGTCTTAACCCCCCAACAAGTGAGGCCTCATGACCAGTCATCCTCGCAATTCCGTTCGGCGCTGCCGCACAGCGCCGGTCCTGCCGCTTGCATTAAGTATTCTTATTGGCTTTTGCGCCTGCACGGGGCCTAGCTGGCGCGCCGGAAATGGGATGTTCGTCACCAGCCGGCAAGTTGCGACGGTCCTAAATGATCCGCTGGAACTTAAATATATGGAGACATTTGATCCTGCATCTGTTCCCTTTTTCGATCCTCCTAAGCGGCTGCGTCCCTGCTGTGCCTTTGGCATGGATCTAAAAGCCAAGGTCGGGCTGGCCATTGTTCCCGGTTATGAAATTGGAAATATTATTTCGCTGGAAGAGCTTGGGCCTCACGGCTACGACAATGGCACCGTTTCTTTCAGCACGGATCGCAGCGGACGTATGGTTCGCGAGAATAACGGCCTTCTTTATACCTGCCGCGGCGGCTTTATCGACACATCGCACATTCGCGACTATGCCGACCGAATGCTTTATCTGACGATGCAGATTGCGCGAGCCCTGCCGGCAGCGATTACGGTGGTCATGCCGGACGAAGGAACCCAATTGCGAGTGGTCGTGCAGCCGGTTTCCAAAAGCCTTTTAGAACGCCTTGGACGCTGGCGCACAGCGACCCTTTTGGCCCAATGGGCGACGTATAAGCTATCCATTTGGCATGAGATCATCACCTGGTACGGTTTTGAAACGATCAAGGGTTTTTCCGAAAAAGAATCGGCGTTCTCTCCAGAGGATCTTTATTCGAACCTCCTTGGCATCAAGCTGGCTGGTGGGGTGATTTTGCACAAAGGGGCTCTGTCTCGCGATTCTTACGATCAATCGATGGATGCCTGGATTCGTGTTGCGCTGAAGCGGCTTGGCGTCGTTTCGCGTCAAGACGGACGAATCGCCATGAATGCGCTAGACGGCCTGTGGTGGGATTCCAAAAGAGCGGTTCCAGAATATCAGTTGGTACTGCATCGCAATTTGGATATTTCTCCACCGCTTTCTCCGTGGGTGCTTCCCGATGAACTGATTCAATCCAAGGTCGATCCGCGTCTTATAAATCTGTGCCGACGTCACTTGCTGCCGCTGTCTTTGGAGCTTCCCGAACGGCTTGGCGATCTAAAAATCACCGACATTGTATCGATAGACTTCGAATTTACCGACTGGATTCCCGATCCTTTCCCGATTCCGATAAGTCGCGGCAAAGTCATTGGAGTCGCCGACTTTCCGACGATTATCGAAAGCCTCAGGCGCGAGGCGGCAGCGGAATTTGGCGCAGGATTCGATCGTCCGTGGAACACCGTTTCTGCAAAAAACCCTCCCTCTTGCGATAAATTTTCCAATGTTGATGCAAAGGTGGGGTGTGCCAAAACGCTCAGTGCGTCAAGGTGACGCAGTAGGCAAGTCTTCATTCTGCTGCATTCCAAAGATCTTTCGACGGCCTAGCGGCTGGGCGGATTCGCAACGATTCATCTGGCACGGCACAACTGGTGCAACAAATCATATGGAAATTTCTGTGCGTGTAACCACACCAAGGAGCCGCGATGTCCTCTGCATCAAAGGGTCAACAAAACTCACGTGCTGCTACTTCGCCCAAGGTAGCAATCGTCGTCGCCGATGGCTTCGAACAGGTCGAACTCACTACGCCCCTAAAGGCCCTTTTGGCAGATGGTTTTGCGGTAGAGATTGTCTCGCCAAACAGCGGCAGCCAGGTGCAGGGATTTCATCACCAGGAAAAGGCGGACGCGTTTCCCATTGACGTAGCCATTGGCAAAGCCCGCCCTGAATCATATGTCGCGCTCCTTTTGCCCGGGGGCGTCCATAATCCGGATGCATTGCGGCGCAATCCTTTGGTCCTAGAATTCGTACGGCACTTTTTTGCCGTCGGAAAACCGGTCGCGGCAATTTGTCACGGGCCCTGGACGCTCATCGACGCCCAAGTGGTCTCGGGACGCCGTCTGACTTCGTGGGCCAGCATCAAGACGGATCTAAGCAATGCCGGAGCGGAATGGGTCGATGAAGCGGTGGTTTGCGATCGCGGTCTAGTGACCAGCCGCGGACCGCAGGATCTTTCGGCATTTTGCAAAAAGATGCTCGAAGAGTTTCGCAAAGAGCCGCAAGGCAATGCTCATGATGCGGCAGTGATGAGCAAGCTTAGCGAGATGATTAAAAACATCAAGGTCGCCATGCTGACCACTCGTCAACAAGACGGGTCGCTGCATAGCTGTCCGATGATTACGCAAGGAAAGCAATTTGAGCGGACCTTGTGGTTTTTTACCGCCATGAATTCTGAAAAATGCGACGAAGTTGCAAGCAAAAGTGAAGTCAACATTAGCTATGCCGACCCGAGCACCAACCGCTACGTCTCGGTCAGTGGGCGGGCCAAGCTCGTGCGCGATCGAAATAAGATGCAGGAGCTGTGGAGTCCTCTCATCAAAGCCTGGTTTCCCAAGGGTCTTGTCGATCCAGACCTTGGACTTTTGCAAGTGACCGTCGATCATGCCGAGTATTGGGATACTCCATCGGGCAAAACCGTGGCGCTTTTTCACATCGCCAAATCGGTACTTACCGGACGTCCTTATCAAGGCGAAGGAACGGCCCACGAAAAGATTGCGCTAGATACCGTTCGAAATAGCGAGCTAGTATTGGAGGCAAACGCCCCTTTTACATCCGCAGCTTCGAAAGCGGTAAGTGCGCCGTCGTCCGACGCGGAAAAACCCTTGAAACGCGCAGCGCAAGCGTCGCCGGCCGAAAAAACCAAGGACGAATCACTAGACAGCATTGCCCCCGAAATATCAAAATCGGCCAAGATGCCGCCTAAAGAGCCAAACAAGACTAGCGGCCCGCGGCGCAAGACGCCGCGAAAAAGCGGAACTCAAGCCAGCGCCTAAGCGCATCTAAATATAACGGCGTTTGAGATGGATTGTTCGTGTTAGGCGAAAGCGAGTTTGCCGATTATGAATCTTCGTCAGTCGCTTTTAATTTTACACGCCTTTGGCCTCATCGGTCTTACTGTGCCTTTCGCACTCGGGTATACGTATACGGACCGCCTGTCCACCCGCCAAGCGCTTTATTCCGTCACTGTTACTGATCAGATACATGGGACGGCCATAGGACGGCGCCCGCGCAAAGCCGCCGTGGTTGTTGTCGACGGACTAGGCTACAAAGAAGCATTGGGAATGCGGGTCACGCATTTGCTGCGCCAGCGTGGCCAATGCCGCAAAACCGCGGTTGGCTCGCTGCCCATGTCGCGGCCGGTCTACGGAGTCCTTTCCACAGGTGTCGAGCAAGATCGCGGCGGCCCCTTAAGCAATGACGCCACCGCCCCCCATGCCGCGCAGTCGGTCTGGGAACTGGCGCGTGCCGCCGGCTTTTCGGTTGCCGCGGTGAGTGAGCTTTACTGGTGGAAGGAACTTTTTCCGCGCGGCTTTGGGACCTATTTGATGCCGCCGCGCAGCGCCAACTACTTTCGCTTGGCCCCACCTGCGGACCTAGCGCTTATCCATCCACTTTATGTGGATGAGACAGGACACAAGGACGGCGCCGATTCCGATGCCTACCGCGCCGCGGTGGCCCGTGCCGATGATGAGCTCCTGGGCTTTTTAGACACTTTGGACCTGAAACAGGATCTTATCATCTTCACTGCCGATCATGGACATTCGCTAGGTGGCGGACACGGCGGTGCACAAGATCGAGTTGCGCATGTGCTTACTTGCTTTGCTGGCATCGGAGTTCAAAAAGAATTCGAGATTGGCACGTTGCGCATGACGAGCCTCGGGCCGGCATTGTCCCTGCTTTTAGGAATTCCTTTTCCCAGCGGGATGCGGGCCGGAGACGATGATCTGGACAACCTATGGACGATTGCCGACCCGAATCAGCTTCCAGCATCTTACTTGTCCGAGCGGCGCTTGGCGGTTGAATATTTTCGCATCGCCAATCGGGCCCAGCTTGCTGCATGGCTGCCGCAAAGCGCCGGTAGCTGGACCGCCTTTTATGCCACAACCGGCCGATATCGGCTGGTGCTGGCCATTCCCATGCTGCTACTAGCGGGGCTGCTTATGGCCCTGCACTTTCACAGCCATACTCGACACGGCGACCAAGAGCGGACCCTAAACGGCTTTCTATTTGGGCTCCTATGGACGGTAGGTTGCTTGGCCGCGGCCTATGGTTTACAAGTCGAATTGCGCGGCAGCTTTGACATGAGCTCGATTAACAATCGGCATGGCTTTATACGATTTACGGCGGGACTTGGGCTAATGATTGGCTTAAGCGGCTTGGGTTTGCATTTGCTCTTGCGGCACTCTCTGCGCGCCTTGATTTGGGACTTGACGCTGCTTTCCGGAATTGGAACCCTGCTTTGCAGCATGCATCCCATGCTCTACGGCTGGCATCTGGACTTCCCTGTGCCATCGCCGCCGGTATACTTTTTCCCCTATTTTGCCGCTTTGTTTTTTGCAACTCTCAATTCGCTTGCGTTGCTACTGGGCACAATCCTTTGGACCAATCGAGAATGGCATGATTTTACAGCGCCTATGGACAAAACCCCGCAAAGTAACTGATCGATCTTATCGCGACAAAAAGATGCAGCCCGCGCGTCCTCGATTTGGGCAGTGCGGCGGCAAAGGATACTTGGCCGCTGCGCTTTTTCTGACAACCTGGCTACTTTTGCTACGCTCAGCCAATGCCGAGGCCGGAGAATGCACAGACGCCGCTGGTTTGCCCCTGCAGCCGCAGGACATTTCGGCGCGGCTGCAATTCCTACGCGCCAGTCTGCGTGAAACCGCTCGCCTAGAGCGCCGTTACGCCATCGGCTGGAACCTGACCTATATAGGATTCGCGGCGGGAACCTGGACCCTTTTGCCGTTTTCCGATGATCCCCAAGGCCAGCGCAAAGCGTCTGCGTGGAATTCCGCGACTTCGCTTTTCGCCTCCCTTCAGGTGCTTATTGATCCGCTGCTCGTCGTTCGCGATCACCGCCGAATGGAAGCGCTCGTCAAGCAGCCGTCTGCGCTAAAAGACTGCACGGTCCTGCACAAAGCCGAGCTGCTTTTACAGCATGCCGCAAACAGCGAAACGAGCGCACGCAGCGCCAAGGCGCACATTTTTAGCTTCTTGACCACCATCGGTCTAGGCCTCGTGCTGGGGTACGCCTTAGAGCGTCCCGACTCCGCGGCAATTAACACCACCATTGGCATCACTTTGGGAGAAATCATGATCGCCACCCGCCCAACCGCGGCAATTCGGCAGTGGCAAGACTATCTCAACGGAAATTTGCGCCTGACGGCGCCGCGCGAAGGATTCGCGTTGCGAGTACTCCCATTTCGCACAAACGATGGCTACGGGGTTGCAATCGGCGGTTCTCTGTGATGGTTACGGCTCCGCCCACGGATCACCGCTTCATGTTAGGTTCACGCGATGAATGAAATCTTTCGCAAATATGCATCCGGCGTCGCTGAAAGGGTCGGCAGCCCCGGCGCATTTCTGAGCGCTTTGGCACTCATTCTCGTCTGGGCCACAAGCGGTCCACTCTTCCATTTTTCTGACACTTGGCAGCTTGTGATTAACACGGGGACGACGATCATTACATTTCTGATGGTATTCCTGATTCAAAATACGCAGAACCGCGATGCCAAGTCGATACATCTAAAACTCGACGAGCTGATTCGGGCGATAGACAGCGCCCACAACACAATGATCGATCTGGAACACCTTTCCGACAAAGAACTTGAGGATCTGCACCGCCAGTTTCTCGAAATGGCGACTCAGCACGAGGCACCGCCCGAAGCAGTTGCGGATTCAGCCCCCGCTGCAAGCTCTCGCCAAGGCCAAATTCGAATGACCCACAAAGCTGCGCATGCAGTCGTCAAAGAACTAAAAAAAAGGCGCGGAATGCCCAGCTAAACCACTGAGCGCGCCCATAGGTCACAGTGGGCTTTAGAGCACACCACAGTCCGCTCACGATCTCCTTTCGAATCCTCCTCTTCAGGGTGAATTCTGGTGGCTCTCGCCAGAAGCTGGCCAATATAGCTTTGGCACAAGATATGTATCTCGAATTGAAAGTTACTCGATCCTGAAGTCCTGCGAAGTGTTAGCTGGACACGCAGGCTCGATAAAATTCTTCGGCTCCCTTTCGCGAATCTAGGAGGTTGTTATGCTGCGTTGGGCCCTAATCTTTGCGTTGATCTCGCTGATTGCGGCGCTATTTGGGTACACAGGCGTCGCGCATGAGGCAGCAGGAATTGCCAAGATCCTGTTCGGACTGTTTCTGGCCCTGGGTCTGGTCTTTTTGATCTTTGGCTTTACAGTCGCCAAAAAAGTATCCAGTTGAAGCGGTCCTTTTCATCGACTTCACACTCACCAATCCCTGTCCGTACTGCGTATCCGCTTCGGACGGGGATTTTTTTGTCATAAGCCTGTGCCGCTCTGCAGAGAAGTACTGATGAGTTGTGTAGGCATGGCATGGACTATGCAAAGTATCTCAGGCGGTTATGCATGGTCCTCACGACATTGCCAGCGTTCTGGTGCTCGCCGAGGGGACCCGTATAAGAGGAGAAAACCATGCACCCCAACACAAGGCACTACGGCAAACAGCAAAACTACAATCCCAAGCAACAGCGTCGCGCTTCTGGGCCGTTTCAACACGAGCAACCGGAACGAAATGAATCATTTCCGACTGATGAAGAAGTTCATCGGATGAGCGACTGGGGCAGGCATTATGGTTCCTCGTTTGGCGATCACCGAGACAGGAATCCTGAGAGCACGAATCAGCCGCGTCGCATGACCAACGACAATCGTGCTGCTTCGCCCGAGCATTGGGCACCAAACCGCACCGATTTCCGCCGCAATGCTCCACGCTATCTGGAAAATGGCGATCGTGGCCAGCAAAGCGAGTTTGGAGCGCAAGGTCGTTATGATCGAGACCTACGCGCTGACTGCGGTGACTGGAATGATCGTTTCGCAAATCGCCAGGGTCGTTACGATCGAGACGTACGCGCCGACCGTGGCGATTTGAATGATCGTTTCGAGAATCGTCAGAGCCGTGGCTATCCTGATGACCTGCCCCTGGAGCGGCAGGATTGGAACGATCGCGACATTTGGCGCACTCGAGAACTAAACGGATGGCAGCTAAGTGCCCTGCCCCGCCATAAGGAATTTATCGGCAAAGGCCCAAAGGGGTACTCGCGATCTGATGCAAACATTCAGGAAGAAGTGTCACAACGATTGTCGCATGGCTACCTAGACGCGAGCGACATTGAAGTGACGGTAAAAGACGGCGAGGTCATCCTGCAGGGCACGGTTGCCTCAAAACAGGACCGCCGTTTGGCTGAAGACCTTATCGAAGACTGCTTCGGCGTTTCGGAAGTGGACAATCGCCTGAAGCTAAAACGCAGCCGCAGCCCGGATACCGCTGAGGACATGCTGACCAGCAGCAAAGAAAGCAAGTCCGGCGCGATTTCTATGCCCGCTGGACAAGGCAGCAGCAAACGCATTCACAATTGAGCTCGCCGCTTCTGCGTCGAATGGCAGCCGAGGGAGGGTATTTCTCGGAATTCGCCTATCGGACGCAGAAGTGTCCATTCGGCTACGCAGTAAGCGAGCCTTCGATCGGCAAAAGGAGATGACATGGCTACGACAACTCGCACCCTGAAAAAGGGCCGATCGGTACGCAAAACCAAAAAAGCAGCATCCAAAGTCGCGCGCAAACGTACAACCGGCAAAACCGCAGCCAAATCGTCGACGGCCAAGAAATCAACCAGCAGCCGTCGCAAAGCTTCCAGCGCCAAGCGCGGCGAACGCCGGTACGGTTCGCTGGCATCGCGCAAAGTAAAAAAGGCAATGGAGGAGCTGAAGGAGGGCACGCTGCGCTCTAGTCGTTCGGGCGAGAAAGTGAAAAGCCGCAAACAGGCCATTGCCATCGGCCTCAGCGAAGCACGCGCAGAGGGCGGCAAGGTACCGGAAGCACCAAAGAGCTAAAAAAGGAATTGGGCCAGTGCTGCCTTTCGATCCTCAGCGGAAGGATATTTACGCTGACGATTGAAAGGCAGGCTGCGAATGATGGCAGATTACCTAGCGATCTGATTAAGAGTCTCAACGGCTCCGACGACGTCCCCTTGTCCGTACCAATCTACATAGATAAAGTTCGGAATACGTCCGGTTTGTTGCCAGCAGCTTTTGGCGCGGTTCACGATAAATGTAGGATCATTGGCCTGCTGTGATAGGTCTCGATCCGCGATAACAACGCCGCCTCCCAAGTCCAGATAGATGAACTGGTTCAAAAAGTAGAGCGGATTTTGTGCCGTACCGCGGTTAAAATCGCATCGAAACTGCTTGATATCAGTAATGTTGTAGTCAGTATCGACGATGAAATTCCATAGATAATGCTGCCAGGGCGGCCGCATAGGATCCTCACTGTCATTAAAGACAACAAGCCGAGTATTGCGCTCGGCCATCTCGCCAAGCGTTGGCCAACCCGCTTTGGCATCATGCACATAAAGATAGGGCAATAAGCCAGCCTCGGCGAAGGTCGCGGCAATGGCGGCCGGGGTAACATCGCTTTCTGCAAACAGAGTGACAACTTCGACGGGATTCCGCTCTAGAAATGTGCGCACTTCCTGAAGGATATTTAAAAGCGGCTCCATTCCCAAAGCCCCTTTTAGTGCGAAATTGTGCGTGACATAGACCCGTTCGGCCTCGGCCGGGTCTGAATTATAAGAAGGACAGGGACGAATTCCCAAGCCGCGAATGCCGCTTTCCAATTGATTGCTAATCGGTAGATCTTGATTGGGAACTGTGTAGCTGACCGGGCCACCTGTCGCATATGTAAAGGCGTTATGGGTTGCGGCGAAAGTCACCTGATCGTAGCGGCGCTGGCAATTCTCCACCCGGCCATTGCAAGAGATCGGTGGCGGTAACGGCGGCGTGATCGGCGAATCCGTACATCCAACCAGCAAAAGGCCGGCGGTACAGCCAAGCCACCCTTTGTAAATTCGCAACAAGCGATTTGGCACCTGGCGCATCTGCAACATGGCGACAGCCTACTTCAGTTACAAAGTTTTATGCAGATTTCCACCGCTCGCCGATGTTTCTAACGCACGCAGTCGAGTCGCTTCCTTTTCATAAATCCGCAAAATCGCGATCGCCAGCGACATGATCACAGGACCGAGGATGAGTCCGATAAGCCCAAATACCTCTAGGCCGCCAAACAAAGCAATGAATGTCAAAAGCAGCGGCATGCTGCTATCGGCACCGACTAGTTTGGGCCGCAGCACATAATCAGACAGTCCCACAACGATAAGCACTCCGTATAAAAGCTCGACAATGCCTAGACCCAGATGACCGGTCACAAGCAGGTATACCCCCAAAGGCACCCATACAAGCAGCGTGCCTACCCCTGGCAAAAGTGAAGCGACAGCGGTCAGGGCGCCAAAAAATGCCGATTCAGGAATGCGCGTCAAATAGTACCCGATACCCGCCAAAACTCCTTGCGCCATACCGGTTAAAAGCGTCCCCAAAAGTACGCTGCGTCCGACTCGACGAAATTCGTCAAACAGCATACGCGTATCGCGCGGATTCAGCGGCAGCATGATTTCTGCACGGCGCACAAGCGAGTTCCAGTTTTGCAGAACAAAGTAAGTAGTAATCAGTAGAAAAAAGAGTCCCAAAAGTCCCGAGACAGTCGCCCCAGCCACTAGCGAGGCGATGGCCGCCAGTCGCACGGAAATATCCGTTGCGGCGTTGCCGATGTGCTGGGCAATAGATCCCGGACGTACGCCCAAAAGCGGCAATCGTGAATTGAGGGCCTCGACAAAATTTCGCGCCGCGCCGTCGGGCTGTAAAATCGCCACCAGGCTGCGCAAAAGCCCCATGCCCCGGCCGACCAGCAAATAGCTAAAGCCGACAAAAGCCACCGCCACGCCCAAAGTCGCAAGTCCGACGCAAAACAAAGCGGCCGGCACGGGCCGCTGCCAACGATTGGCCAGCCGCAAATATAGCGGCAAAAACGAAAAAGCAGTCAGCGTGCCAAGTAGGACGCCGATGCCCATGGGCTGAGCGATATAAAGAATCGCCGCCACCGCCAAAAGCGCCGCATATCGCAGGGCTTTTTCACTTGCCGCCTGACTACGGCCCTCCATCTCAGAAGCAGCTTGAGGCTGAGATGGGCCAATCGGCAGCGATGAATTGGGCATAGCCGCGGAATTCACTTCCGCCGCCGGAAATTCCTTTTGGGTGATACCGGCCATATTGACTTTAAAAAACTCGGGCGCCGGTTTGTCCGCTGGCGCTAAAGATCCGACTTGGCTTGATCGGTAGAAGCGGCATCCGCTGGGACTGCCAAATCTTGCAGAGGTTTGGGCGGCATCGAACGAGGCGTCAAATAAACCGTGGTTTCGGCATGGCTATCGTCCGCCCACGCAAAACTTTCATCGGTGCGGCCGTCCGCCACGACTTGGCGCTCGCGCAGCCCCTGCACGCTAAGCGCCGCGATTTGCGAAGCCGAAACATTCGTCGGCGGTACGATTCGCAAAACTCCGGGTAGGGTCACTGGCATGCCGCGAACTCCGCCGGACTCAAAGCTGCGCTCGCGGCCATCGTCGGGATTGCGCAAAAACGAAACGCGCAGCAAATCAAAGGGCCCATCGGCCTTCACCGTCAGAATCAAACAACTGCCGTTCGTCAAAGCACAGACGTCAGGCGGACGGCAACCTACGACCACAAGGCCGCACAGGCCCAAAGCGGCAGAAGCAAGTATCTTGGCAAAAGAGCGCATCAGCAAAAACGCGCTGTCAGCGCGCGAAAAAAGCCCGCGTTGCCAAGCGGCCTGACAACCGGGCCCCGGCGGCGAAAAAGGGGTGAGTGAAGGGGATTGAACCCTCGACAGTCGGATCCACAGTCCGATGCTCTACCAGCTGAGCTACACTCACCGAAGCGCCAACAATCTAGGTCAGAGGGTTTTCTCTGCCAAGGAAAAAATGTCAGGAATTGTGATGTCGCGAGTTTTTTTGTTCGGGTTCCGCAGATTTTCCCGCGCCCAGCGACGGAGATCGCTGCTTATAGGCGGGCTAGTGGCCGCGCTTTTTATTTTTTACGGCCAACTGCGCGGACTTGCCCAGGCCCATGCCCAGCCCCCTGCCCCCGCGCCTGGGCCTGTATTCGCACCAGCGCCGGCACCTATGCCGACACAGGCCCCCGATCGGCAAGCGGCCGCCGGAGAAGATGCCACGCCGCGCCTTCTCTCCGCGCTCAAACAAGAGCTTTCGCGTTCGATGTCGCGGCTGCGCCTGCGCGGCTATGAAGCTCCTTATTTTATAAGTTACACGCTGCGCGATGCCGAGGTGCATGAAGTCGTGGGCAAGTTTGGCGCCGTCTTTGACAAAACCCACGATCAAAAACGAGCCCTGCGCGTCGAAGTTCGCGTCGGCAGCTACGAACTAGACAATACCAGCGCCGAGGAGTCGGATGCCGAAGGGGATCTAATGATCAGCCTCAGCGAAGTCTCCAAAGATGCGCCGCTTGATAATGATCTGGATGCGCTGCGCGGCGCCCTGTGGCTGCTGACCGATTACAAGTACAAGCAGGCTCTTGGGGCTTACGCCCGCAAACGGGCTCGCGGCGTCAAAAATGTCGATCCAGAAGACAAGCTGCCGAGCTTTTCGCGCGAACCGGCCCAGCGGCATTTCGAGACGCCGCCGCCTTTTGCCGTGGATGAACGGGCCATGGAACTGGCTGTGCGCCAGGCCGGTGTGCGCCTGAAGCAGGCGCCGGTTTTAGACGGCGAAGTCAAAATCAGCGCCGATCGTTCTAGTCGCTATTTTGTCTCCAGCGAAGGGGCAGAAGTCGTCGAGCACCATACCCTATGGAGCGCCCACCTGATGGCCCAAACACGGGCCAAAGACGGCATGCTCATCAGCAACTCGCGCGATCATTACGGCCCCGAAAGTCGCCACCTGCCATCCGTCGCAGTGCTGACCAAACAGGTGGATGGCCTGGTCCAAGATCTTTTGCGGCTGCAAACCGCCCCGACGCTTGACCCCTACACCGGGCCCGCCATTTTGATGGAGGAAGCCGCCGGCGTCTTTTTTCACGAAACCATCGGCCACAGGCTGGAAGGCGAGCGCCAGGTCAACGAGCAGGAAGGTCGAACCTTCAAAGGCCAGATAAACAAGCGCGTACTGCCCGAGTTTTTGTCCGTCTACGACGATCCGACGACCGATCGCATTTCGGCAAACGCCATTCCGGAAGAGCCATCGACGATACTGCTCAACGGCTACTATCGCTATGACGACGAGGGGGTGCTGGCCCGCGCAGTGCCCCTTATTGAATCAGGCATTTTGCGCGATTATCTGAAGTCGCGCACCCCGGTTTTAGGTTCCTTGCGCAGCAATGGCCATGGCCGGGCCGACGGCACCGCCGATCCCATTGGTCGCATGGCCAACTTGATCGTCAAAAGCACCCGCAGCGTGCCGCTTTCCCAATTAAAGGCCCAGCTTCTTAGCGAAGTCCGCCGCCAGGGCAAACCTTACGGCCTCATCATTCGCGATATTCTCGGCGGCTCTACCAATACGCAGAACTACGGCAGCCAGACCTTTCGCGGGCAACCGACCATGGTCTATCGCGTAGACGCTCAAACCGGCGAAGAAAGCCTGGTGCGCGGCGTCGAAATGGTCGGAACTCCGCTTTCCAGCATGGCCAAAATCGTCGCGACATCGAATACCGTCGGCGTATTCAACGGCTACTGCGGCGCCGAATCCGGCATGGTTCCCGTGTCCACCGTGGCCCCGGCCGTGCTTTTCACAGAAATCGAACTGCAGCGGGCGCAGCATTCCTCCGAGCGCCCACCCATTCTGCCGCCTCCGTGGCGCGACGGCCGCTGACCGCTACGGATTGCCCCTTGCCGGGATGCGCCAACCGGCCTATGGTCCAAAACCATGGGACCGGATCGCGAAAAACAGAATCCTTTAGAGATCATGGCCAGCCCCGAAGAAAGTCCTTCGCGGCGCGATTTTCTGAAAACCAGCGGCAGCGCTGCGGGAACCGCGATTTTGCTGACTCCAAATCGCGGCGCAGCGGCGCCGGCGGCCCCCACTGCCGCCCCGCCGCAAGAGCTTGGTCCCGGGGCCCTGCCGGTTCAGCTATTGGTCAATGGCAAGATGCTGCAAGCGCGCATAGAACCGCGCGACACCCTGGTTCAGGTCCTGCGCGAGCAGCTTGGCCTCACCGGCACCAAAATCGGCTGTGATCGCGGCGCTTGCGGCGCCTGCACGGTCTTCATTGACGGAGCGCCAACCCCTTCCTGCATGACGCTAGCGCTCGACGTCGCCGGCGTGGGCAATAAACGCACGGCCCGCTCGATCACCACCATCGAAGGCCTCGCCGCAGGAGCAAACGCAAAACTGCATCCGATTCAGCAGGCATTTGTCGATCACGACGCCCTGCAGTGCGGATTTTGTACGCCCGGAATGGTGATGAGCTGCGCCGCCCTGTACGAGCAAAAGCGCACCGCCGGCCAGCTCGCTAGCCTGGATGAATCCGCCGTCCGCGAGGCCGTCGCTGGCAACCTGTGCCGCTGCGGCAGTTATCCGCACGTCATTGCCGCCACTTTGGCGGTTGCGCATGGCAAAACCCCAGTCGGAAAAACCCCATGAGCACCCAGATCGAATCTTTGATTGGAATCGTCGGGGTCGATGCCCATTTAGAAAAGCGCGAACTTCCCGATGGCACCCCGCCGCCATGGCGCGAAAGCCGGACGCTGACCCAGGTCGGCCGGCCCATTTTGCGCGTCGATGGCGCCGACAAGGTCACAGGTCACGCGCTTTACACGCCAGATGTCAAACGCCAGGGATTGCTGATTGGACGCATTTTGCGCTCGCCCCATGCGCACGCCCGGGTTCACGGCATAAACACCGCGGATGCCGAGTCCATGCCCGGGGTCAAGGCCGTGGTGGTACTGCCGCATCTTGTCGGCGGCGCCCACCAAGCTGGCGAGGACAAAAATACTCGGCTGGTTCCCATCGTTCGCTATGCCGGCCAGCCAATTGCCGCAGTCGCGGCGACGACGGCGGCGCAGGCCGAGGCGGCCTTATTGCGCATCAAAGTGGACTTCGAGGCCTTGCCGCACGTCGTCGATCCCGATGCCGCGCAAAAGCCCGATGCGCCCTTGGTTTTTTCCGCGCCAGTTACCATGTCCGGTTCGGCCGGCGGCGGTGGCGGCGGCGGCGCTCTGCCACAGCACGGCAATATGCGCGGTCCCAAGCGCGGTGCACCGCGCGGGCGCGATGCGGCCAAAATGCAGGAAGCGGTGGCAGCGGCGCAAAAGACCGCGCACACGGTTTTGCATGCCACCTATCGCACCCAAGTTCAGACGCATTCGGCGATGGAAACGCACGGCCTGACAGCCGAATGGAAAGGCGACGAGCTGACGGTTTGGGCTTCGACGCAGGGCATTTATTCGGTGCGCGATGAACTGGCCGCGTATCTAGACATGCCGAAGGCCAAAGTTCGCGTCATCACCGACTACTGCGGTGGCGGCTTTGGCGCCAAATTTGGCGCCGGCAACTATGGTGTACTCGGGGCTCTGCTCGCCAAAAAGGCAGGCGCCCCGGTACGGGTTTGCCTGGACCGGCGCGAAGAACATCTGGCCGTCGGCAACCGCCCTGGCTCGAAACAAAACCTCACGCTGGCCGCAAACGAAGCCGGCAAGCTAGTCGCCATCGAAGTACATGGCTGGGGCAGCGGCGGCGCCGGTGCAGGGGCCGGCTTTGCCGGACCGGCGACAAATCTTTATGACTGCGCCGCCATCTATACGGAAGAATTCGACGTATTTACGCACACAGGTCCGCTCGCCGCGTTTCGCGCTCCGGGGCATCCGCAGGGCGCTTTTGCGCTGGAACAGGCGATGGATGAATTGGCTGAAAAACTCGGCCTCGACCCGTTAGAGCTACGGCAGCGCAACGATTCTCATCCAGCCCGCCGCGCGGAACGCCAGCGCGGCGCCGAGGTCTTTGGCTGGTCGCGACGAAAACCGGCCGGACGCGCAGCCCCCGAAGGCAGCCTCGGACATATACGCCGCGGTCTGGGAATGGCCCAGGGCGTCTGGTATTACTTGTGGAGTGAAGACGCCAACGCCGAGGTACGCATTCATCGCGATGGCACCGTCGAGCTTCTGACTGGCGTGCAAGAAATTGGCGGAGGCATACGCA
The DNA here is from genome assembly GCA_964460115.1 of uncultured Myxococcales bacterium. GTDB lineage: Bacteria > Myxococcota_A > Polyangia > Palsa-1104 > JAEUJZ01 > JAEUJZ01. Next base: position 12,992 of record CAYWPR010000045.1, on the reverse strand, counting down.
CGGCCATTGCCCAGGTGGTCGCCGAGGAACTGGGCGTGCCGCTTTCCAGCATCAAGCTGACCATCGGCGACACTCGACTTCCGGTAGGACCGGCCTCGGGCGGCAGCGTTACCACTGCGTCGTTGACCCCGCCGGTGCGCGATGCCGCCTATGCCGCACATCGGGCCTTGCTCAAAGAATTGGAAACGGCCTTTGGGGCGCCAAGTAAGCCGGTGACCGTGCGCAAAAACCCGGACGGCAGCCTAACGGTCGATGTCGCCGGCAAAACCACCCAGCTTAGCTTCAAGCAAGCCGCGGCCAAGCTGCGCAAAGAGCAAGTGGTCGGCACCGCCTCACGCCAGGCGGACTACGGCGCCGAGGGCAAAAAAGCGTTCGGCACACTTGGCGGGGTGCAGTTCGCCGAAGTCACCGTGAACACCCTGACCGGAGTCATCCACGTCGAGCGCATCGTCGCAGCGCACGATTGCGGACGACCGATAAACCCGCTTTTGACCGAAAGCCAGATTCAGGGCGGTGTCATTCAAGGTGTCTCTTACGCTCTATTCGAAGAGCGTCACATGGACCGCAAGCGCGGCCAGATGCTAAACGCCAACCTCGAGCAATATAAAATTGCCGGCGCGCTGGATGTACCGCGCATCGACACGATCCTATTTGAGGAGCTGCATGGTCGAACCTCGACGGATGCTCGCGGCATCGGCGAGCCAGCCACGGTGCCCACCGCTGCCGCCATAGCCAATGCCGTTTATAACGCCATTGGCGTCCGCTTGCGCGAGCTGCCGCTTACTCCGGCGCGCGTGCTCGAGGCGCTGGCCAAAAGCACTGCCGAATCGGGAAGGACGACGCCATGAACCCGTTTATATGGATCGATGTGTATACGCCCGAACAGGCGGTGGCGCAGCTAGCGATGCAGCGCGGCGGCCCGGCCCTGCTCAAAGCCGGAGGCATCGATGTGCTCGATCGCCTCAAAGAAGGTCTGGATGCGCCGCAGCGCCTAATCAATCTGCGACGTGCCGAGAGTGCACAAAGCGGCATGGGCGAAATTACCGAGGTCAAAGCCGCGGCCCTGCCGGCTGAGGTGGTTGCCTTGTTGCCAAGCCTAAAGCCCGGTGTCGCCCCGGAGCCGCGGGACTGTCTGCGCATCGGCGCGCTGGTTTCGCTGCGCCAGCTTGCTGAGCATACGCAAATCGGCCGCGCCTTGCCGGCCTTGTCGGACGCCGCGCACGGTGTCGCCACCCCGCAAATACGTCAAGTGGCCACCCTTGGGGGCAATCTTTTGCAACGGCCGCGCTGCTGGTATTTTCGCAGCCACGATTTTGTCTGCCGCAAAAAGGGCGGTGAAGAATGTTTTGCCCTGGATGGCGAAAATGATTTTCACGCCATTTTTGACAATCGGCCTTGTGCCGCTGTGCATCCTTCGGCAACCGCCACTGCCTTGCTGGCACTAGATGCCGTGGTGGAAGTCCGCAGCCAAAAAGGAACGCGTTATCAGCGTATCGGCGCCCTGCTGGTTGCACCGAGCCAGCCAGGCGGCGATGTACATCGCGAAAACCGCCTAAGCTCGGACGAATTGCTAACCAGCGTCTATGTACCGGTGCCGGGGCCCGACGAGCGCAACATCTATCAAAAGGTCAAGCAGAAGCAAAGCTTTGACTGGCCGCTGGCCGAGGTAGCCATTTCGATACGCCGCGGCAGCCCGCTTGTATCCGCTGCCAAAATCGTGCTGGGCGCTGTTGCGCCGATTCCCTGGCGGGCCAAAAGCGCGGAAGCGGCACTTTTGGCGCTGCGGCAAGTCGATGCCGAAAGCCTGCGCAAAGTGGGGCAAGCGGCCGTAGAAGGCGCGACACCGCTTCGCAAAAACCACTACAAGGTGGCATTGTGTCAGGGGCTTTTGCAGCTGGCCGCCTTTGAACTGCTTAAATAAGGCCGGCCGGAGGTCGAATATGTCTCGTGAAGCGCTGCCAACGACTCGAGAACTTAAAATCAGCCGCGAAGCGCAACTGCACGGCGAGGCGGAAGTACCCGCCGTATGCGAAAAGCTGCGTACCAAGATGGCTTTTTTGCCGCTGCGCAATGCCGAGGGAAAACCGCTTTATTGGCAAAAAGGAGATGGAAGCACCTCGGTCTATTGGTGTTTACACACCATGGAATGCGCTGGTCCAGATGGCGGGCTGGTGCATGCAAGCTTGTGCGGCGCAGAACGCTTCTGTTTTCAGCAAAAGTGAAAAACGCCGCCTAGGGCAACAATGACAAGCGCCGCATAAGAAAAAATGACTACCAGTTGATGACCTGTGCGGCGCGCTGCAAATCTTGCACAGTGTCAATTTCGCGCCACGAGCGCGGCTTGGCAATTTGTACGGTGTGCAGCGGATAGCCCTCGGCAATCAGGTCATTGAATAGATCCGTGATGTAGGCAACTTCGAAGCGCGGCGCGCGACCGTAGGGCTTTTCCAGGGAGATTTCGGCGCGACGGCGATGATAAAGCTCGCGCAGCCAGCCGGCGCCGGTGGCCGAGGCGCGCCACAGTCCAATAAACTCGCCACAGGCTTCGGCCACGGGCACGGCTTGCTTGCCGACGCGGCGAATTCGAGTGGGCTCACCAGCCACGCCAGCCGCACAAAGCTCGGCCTCGGCAATCGGATGCTCACTGCGTCCGTCATAAGAATCAGCCCAATACGAATCGACGACCAGGGAAAGATCGTGTCGACTTGCCGCCAGTGCCTCGACCACCTCCGGCCGAAACACGATGTCGGCATAGCTGCAAAAAAAGCCATCGGCCATCGCCGACTCGGCACACATTAAAGAAAGCAGGATGTTGTTGCGCTGATAATCAGGGTTTTCCACAAATGTCACCCCGGGTTCATCGGCAAGGGCCTGCGCCAGTCGCTCACCCATATATCCTCGCACGATGACAAACTTTTGAACTCCGACGCTGCGCAGCGCATCCAAAGCGCGACGGATCATCGAGCGGCCCGCGACCTCGACTAGACACTTCGGACGATCTTCCGTATAGGGGCCGAGGCGCCGTCCCATTCCTGCAGCTACCAAAATCGCTTTTTCCATGGCCGCTACTATGCCGCCGATTGGGGACGGTGTTAACAAATGTGCACTTCTTTTCAGGCGAAGTGTACATTTGCTAACACCATTCCCAATCGTTAGCGCAGGGGACTAGCGTATGGGAAATGGGCAAACGGCCGGCGCGACGAAACTGCGCAGGCGCTGGCTCAAATCCTGGCTCGACTCGGTTAAAAAATCGATATCCGGCTGGTACACGCAACTGCGAAAAGCCACCCCTTTTTGGCCTGGGGCCGGGGACAAATCCGGACGTGCCGGACAACCGCCGAGCTTTAGAATGCGAGCCGCGACATAGCAATCCAAAAAGAGCCGCCGATCGAGATGCTGACGCAGCAGTGGTTGCAGAGCCGAAAGACCGCGCAACCAAAAATCTCGATCACACCAGGGTGGCGGCGGCTTTAAGGCATTTAGTGCCAGCCGATCGACATCGGGCAGTTGCAAGAGCGCGGCCAACAGTCCATCAAAAAGCTCTGCGGCAAAACGCGGCGTACTTAGGGTAAGGATGAGCACTCGCTCGGCCGCAAACCGCTGACGCAGCGCCGAAAGTGCCGCGGCAATATCAGAAACCTCGACCTGCCCGGGCGCCGCCGCCCATTGCCCTTTCCACGGATCGATAGATAGGTTCAAACGCGAAACACCGTCGAGCACATCCATTCCGCTACCCAAAAGTTCGCGGCAGACAGAAAGCGTCGTAGTGATCGCCACAGGGCGACCGCGCTGCGCCGCCGCAGCGCTAAGCCGCGACAGCGGCATGAGCAGCGGCGCGATCGGCTCGCTGAGCGTCACGGCAAGCTCGCGGTAGTTGAGTAAACCGAGCGCTTCCACGACCAAGTCCACATCAAGCTCCGACGTCAAATTGCTTGGCGAAGGCGCGGCAAGCTGGCCTAAAACCGGCAGCCGTGCAGATGGCATGGCGGGCGTTACGGCCCCAGCGCGTTGACCCAGATAACAAAAAGGACAGCGCACGCGGCAGCGGCCCCCTTCAAAATGCACGGAAAAAACGCCGAGCGGCGCAGGCTCTCCTACATCCTGATCCGTCGTCGGATTGAGAATTGTCGACGGCAAAATGTTTAGCCGCTGAGCTCGCATTGACAGGGCACCTTGTATCGGAATATCGTCGAAAATACTCCATGATGCGTCTGGAACAAGCGGGTCGGACTCACGTAGGGCTGGTGCGCGAAAAGAACGAAGATTCTATGCTCCTCAGCCCGGATTTGGGGCTTTGGGTGGTATGTGACGGCATGGGCGGCCACGTCGGAGGCCAGGTCGCCTCGCAGCTTGCCGTTAAGACCATCGATTACGTGATCCGCAGTGGCCGCATTCCCTCTGCCGCGGAGGGCGAGGTGCTGGTCACGGCCATCAAATCCGCCAATCTGGCGATTTTCAACCAGGCGCGCAGCGATCCCAGCTTGCACAACATGGGCACGACCGTGGTCGGGGTTCGGCAAGAAGGCAATGTGCTTCACATGTGTCACGTCGGAGATAGCCGTATCTACCGGCTATCGTACCACAGCGGCGATTTGATTCAGGTGACGCGCGATCACTCGCTTGTAAACCTTTACGAAGACAATCCCGAGCTCGCCCGTCGCTACGGCCCCCCCAATGACAACGTCATCGTCCGCGCCGTCGGCCTTCACGATGCCGTCGAAGTCGAATATCGGCGAGAGACGCTGCAGCCCGGCGATATCTACCTATTGTGCTGTGACGGGCTTACCGACATGGTGGACGATTGGATATTGCGCGAAGTCATGTCCGATGCTGCCAACGCCACCAACTTGGACGAAGCCGCCGACTCGCTCATTCGTGCCGCGCTTAGCAATGGCGGCGTAGACAACACCACGGCCATTTTACTTCGCGTAATTCCATAGCGCCCTTTTAGCAGTCTGCAAGATACTGCGGCCATGCAAGAGGGTTCGCCCAGAAATCTGCATGGAATTTTGCCGAAGGTCGTAGCCATTTCGGCCCTCGGCTACTTCGTGGATATTCTGGATCTGTTTTTGTTTAGCGTGCTGCGCGTGCCCAGCCTGGAAGGCGTCGGCGTCGCCCCGCCGCAATTTTTGTCGGCTGGCGCCACGCTACTCAACTGGCAAATGGCTGGGCTGCTTTTCGGATGCTTCTTTTGGGGCGCACTTGGCGATCGCTACGGCCGGGTGCGTGCCCTTTATGGCTCGATCTTGCTGTATTCGCTGTCCACCCTGGCCAATGCCTTTGTAACCTCGCTTCCGGCTTATGCCGCATGCCGTTTTTTGGCGGGCCTAGGGCTTAGCGGCGAACTTGGCGCCGCCGTCACTTTGGTCAGCGAAACATTGCCGACGGCACGACGTGGTCTTGGGACGATGGTCGTGGCCGGCTTTGGACTTTGCGGCGGAGTGGCCGCCGCCGGCATGGCCGAGGTGCTAGATTGGCGCACCTGCTACGCCATCGGCGGATTTTTGGGCCTGGGCTTGCTGATTCTGCGCGTACAGCTTTTAGAATCGCCGCTATTTTTGCACGCAGCGCGCCGATCTTCGACACGCAGCGATACCCCTTGGAGCTTTTTCATCCATCAGTTTTTGCTGCTGATTCGCAGCAGCCGCCGCCGCGGAATTTATCTGCGGCTTTTGCTGTGCGGCGTACCGATCTGGTTTGTGGCAGGAATTTTGATGGTGTTTTCGCCAGAATTTGCGCGAGCGCTGGGCGTCCCCGGCGTAACGGCAGCCCGCGCGGTGCTGTGTTCTTATATGGGTGTGGTTCTGGGCGATTTTTTAAGCGGTCTTTTGAGCCAGCTTCTAGGCCGCCGCAAGCAAGCGATTTTGATATTTCTTATACTACTGAGCTTGCAGTTGGCGCTATTTTTGCGCGCTTTTCACGTCGCGCCCCTTACCTTCTACGCGCTGTGTTTCGCGCTCGGCATAGGCACCGGCTACTGGGCCGTGCTTATCACCTGCGCTGCCGAGCACTTTGGCACAAATCTGCGCGCCACCGTTGCTACGAGCGTGCCGAATTTTATTCGCGCCTCCGTCATTCCTTTAAGTTTCGCCTTTCAGCAGCTTTTGCACAGCGGGCCGCGGCGGACTTTTCCCTTTGCCTTTAGCGCTCCCGGTCAAGTGGGCCCGATAGAAGCAGCAACCATCCTGGCCGTGGTCTGCCTGGGAGGCGCTTTTCTGGCACTGCACGGTTTGCAAGAAACCTATAGTCGAAACCTTGACTTCGAAGAGTTTGCCTAATGTGACGATTCCTTCACGATGTCCGATGAATCGTGTAAGGTAAACCGTTGCTGCCTACTATAAGGAGGCCCCGTGGCTAGCCCCCTGTTTCGCCGAAAGACAGTTAAGCAAGTCCTTGCGGAAGCCGAATCCGGTCAAGGGCGGCTGCGGCGTTCTCTGTCCGCACTGGATCTGACCCTTATCGGTATCGGCGCGATCATCGGTGCCGGTATTTTCACCATTACTGGACCCGCGGCAGCGACGAAGGCCGGACCGGCCATCATGCTGTCATTTGTCCTGTCGGCACTTGGCTGCGCTTGCGCGGGTCTGTGTTATGCAGAAATGGCCGCGATGATTCCCGTGGCCGGCAGCGCCTATACTTACGCCTTCGCGACGCTGGGTGAATTATTGGCCTGGCTCATCGGCTGGGGTTTGGTGCTGGAGTATGCCGTCGGCGCAATTACCGTCGCCATTTCGTGGTCGAGCTACTTTGTAAAGCTGATGCACGGTCTGCACATCGATGTGCCTTTGGCTTTTTGCAACGGCTATTTTGCCAGCTTTACCGATAGCGTCGGCGTCTTTCATCCGCACGGCATTATCAACCTGCCGGCCATCTTGCTTGTAGCGGCCATCACCGCGCTGCTTATCGTTGGAGTCAAAGAAAGCGCCCGCGCCACCGGCATCATCGTCGTCATCAAAGTCATCGTCGTCTTGGCCTTTTTGGCCATCGGCGCGCGCTTTGTCAAACCTGACAACTGGTCGCCGTTTTTGCCTTTCGGCTGGATGGGCATCGTCAAAGGCGCCGGAGTCATTTTCTTCGCCTACATCGGCTTTGACGCCGTCACCACGATGTCTGAAGAAGTAAAACAGCCGCAGCGCGACCTGCCGATTGGCATCCTCTCCTCCCTATTCATTTGTACGGGGCTCTATATTGCCGTCGCTGCCGTACTGACCGGAATTCTGCCTTACAAGCAACTTGATGATGCCGCTGCGGTGACGGTGGCACTGCTAAATACGGGCGTTCACTGGGGCGCTTATCTAGTCACGCTAGGGGCCCTGGCCGGACTCGGCAGCGTCGTCCTTGTCATGATGATGGGCCAGCCGCGGGTATTTATGGCGATGAGCCGCGATGGACTTTTGCCCGCTGGAATCAGCAAAGTGCATCCGCGTTTTCAGACGCCGCATCGAGCCACCATGGTGACCGGCATCGTCGTGGCCACTTTCGCATCGACGCTCAACGTCGATATCGCCGGACAGCTTACTTCAATGGGTACGCTGTTCGCATTCGTGCTGGTTTGCGTCGGGGTGCTCGTACTACGCGTCGCCGATCCGCAGACGGCCCGGCCGTTTCGAACCCCGGCGGCGTGGCTTGTGGGACCGCTCGGCGTGCTCATCTGTCTGTTCATGATGTTTGGGCTCGACAGCTTCACCAAGCTGAACTTTCTAGGCTGGATGTGCATCGGTCTTCTTGTCTACTTTGGGTACGGACGAAAGCACTCGCGGCTAAACGCCTAGCCCAGGCCGCAGGCACTTTGTAATGTGCGGAATCGCCGCCGTGCTTGGCCCGCTGCCTATAGCGCAGCGAGAGGCGATTGTTTCGGAAATGTGCGCCCTGCTTGCGCATCGAGGCCCGGACGGAGCGGGAATTTTCAGCGCCGCCTTGGGCTTCGATGCCGATTTCGAGGCTGGCATCACCTTGGGTCACCGCCGGCTGGCCATTTTGGATCTATCGACAGCGGCGGCGCAGCCAATGCACCGCGGTCCCTTGTCCATCTCTTACAACGGCGAGTTCTATAACTACTTAGAGAAGCGCGCTGAACTTGCCGCCGCGCACCCTACCCTGCACTGGCACAGCCGCGGCGATGTGGATGTGCTGCTGGCGCTTTTGGAACAGCGCGGTTTGCCGCAGGCCCTAGACGAAGTCAACGGCATGTTCGCCTTTGCTCTATGGGACAAACGGCAGCGTTGCTTGTGGCTGGCGCGCGACCGCTTCGGTGAAAAGCCGCTGTACTATCTTTTGGATCGCGAGCGTTCACTATGCATCGTCGCCTCTGAAATCAAAGCGGTGCTACATGCGGCACGACGCCTGAGGCTTTTGGTCCGCGCCCGCCTCGATGTTCTGGCATGTTATCTGGCCGATGCGGAGTACGAAGTCGGAGAGGCGACCTTCTTTGGCGCCATTTCGCGCGTACAGCCCGGCGAACTTTTGCGCATCGACGCGGATATGTCTTGCCGCCTGACATTGCGAAAGCATCGTTACTATGAACTTTCGCCCGAGCGCTGCGCCCCATCATTCGGTAGCGGTGGCGCTGCTGCTAACGACGAACGCTTTGTCGAACTTTTGAGCGACAGTCTGCGGCTGCGCTTGCGCAGCGATGTAAAGGTCGGCGCCTGCTTGTCAGGCGGGCTGGATAGTTCTTCTTTGGTCTGTTTGGCGACGGACCTTTTGGGAAAAAACAGCACATTGGAGACATTTTCCGCGATCCATCAAAAAAATGACCCCTGTGATGAGCGCGCTTATATCGATGCCGTAGTTGCGCATCTTGGGCTGCCAAATACCCGCATCAACCCGCAAACGCTGCTGCAGCCAAGCAATTTTGCCGCTTTTTTGCAGCACCACGACGAACCCATAGGTGGCGCCAGCGTCTTTGCGCAACACGCCGTCTATCGCTTGATGGCGACCTTTGGAGTTCGCGTCGCCATTTCCGGTCAAGGTGCGGACGAGTGTCTGACCGGCTATCGCGGCACGCATCCGGCGCTTTTGGCGGAACTTTTGCGACGCGGCCAATGGATCGGCAGAGGCGCCCTAAGATCAGCGCTGCGCCATTTGTTGCGCCGCAGCTTGCCTCTGGTCTTCGATCGCGCATGGTCCAGCCTGCGCTGGCAAATGGCTTTTGCCGACAATCGCTACTTTCGTTTGTCAAAGCTAGGTCCGGCTCCGCCGCTACCGGCGCCACCGCCCTATTTGGCGCAGTTTACAAAGCGCAGCCTGCTGCACGGCTATCTCTACTCGCTACTTTGCGGCTCCTCGCTGGGGACGATACTGCGATATGAAGACCGCAACAGCATGGCGGCTTCAGTCGAGGCCCGCGCCCCGTTTTTGGATCACCGCGTGGTCGAGCACTGTCTAGGCCGCACCGCGACCGATTTGGCCGATTCGCAGACGACAAAACTGCTGCTGCGCCGGGCCTTAGGTCCGCAGTTGCCGCCGCTTGTACGCAATCGGCGCGATAAAATCGGATTTGCGGCGCCAGAAGCTCGCTTTTTGCAGGGTCCGCTGCGGCCTTTGGTGCTCGATGTGCTATACGCGCCGCCCGGCCAGCAAGCGCTTGCTGGGCTGTTCGACTATCAAGCAATGCGGCGACACTATGAACAAGCGCACAGCGCAGAGGCTCTAAACAGCCACACCCTGTGGAAAGCCCTGAATGTCGAGCTATGGCTGCGCCAACATTCATTATCGATATAAGCCGCCCTCAGTTGACTTTTCATCGCCGAACAAGTAAGCCTGGCCGTTGTCACTTAATCGCCAGAAGGAGCTCAGTAGAATGTCTCGTCGTGGAATGGGAGTATTCATCGCGGTGGGTTTGTGCACCGCGACCGCCATCATCGGATACACTGGCAATGCTCGTGCGCAGTCGCGAGTCGCCATCGTCGATATGCAACGCGCTGTGGAAGGGACGACCGAAGGGAAGTCCATTCTGACCAACTTGCAGGGCGAAGCCGATCGCAAGAAAAAAGAGCTGGAACAAAAGCGCGATGAGCTCAAAAAGCTCAGCGAAGAGCTGCAAAAGCAAGAGTCTGTGCTGAAGCCCGACGTTGCGCAAAAACGCCGGCAAGAGCTTGAGCAAAAGGCGATGCAGTTTCAAGACACGGTGATGCGGACCGAGCAGGAATTTCAGCAAAAGCAGTTCAAGGTCACGCAGCCGATTCAGCAAAAAGTAGTCACGGCGATTTCGCAAATCGCTGCGCGCGAACGCTTCACCCTGGTGCTGCGCGCCGATGCTGTGGTTTGGCCGCAGCAAAGCGAACTGGACATCACCAACGAAGTGATTCGCAAAGCCAACGAAATCAAGACGCCTGCGGCACCGGCTCCCGCTCCAGGTCCGACCCCTCCGAAATAATTGCTGATGCCATCCTCTGCCGCGGAAATTACGCTGCCGCTTGACGCGGTTGCCATTCAGCGGCTTCTGCCGCATCGCTATCCATTTTTGCTGGTCGATCGACTAATTGAGTACAGCGCGGATGGAGACCGCTGTGTCGCCTTCAAGAATGTGACCATCAACGAACCGTTTTTCGTCGGTCACTTTCCAGGCCACCCGGTCATGCCCGGGGTGCTTATGCTGGAAGCGATGGCCCAGACTTCGGCTCTGCATGCGCGGCTGCGGCGCGGCCACTTAGAAGGCGAGCAAATCGTGTATTTGATTGCGATTGATCGCGCAAAATTTCGCCGCCCCGTCATTCCCGGCGACCAGCTTATGCTGCATTCGACGCTTTTGCGCGGCCGAGGAAAAATCTGGAAATTTCGCGGTCAAGCAATCGTCGGAGATCAAGTCGCCGCAGAGGCCGAGTACATTGCCACGCTGCCCAGTAACGAAAGCGGCGATGGCACTGAGCTTCCAGACACGGCCGAGGCCGCTGAGTCGCTATGAATGTCAGGCAGATTTTGCCAGGACTGGCGCTGGCCTATGGCTTTTCTTGCCAGCCGGGCTGCAACTGGCGCAAGCCGCTGCCGCGTGAACGCGATGCCGGCCCCCCCGTAGAAATTTTGCAGGGACGTCCGGACGCCCAAAGCCCAAACAAAAGCGGCGTGAAGGTGCTACAGGCAGCGGCGGTTTCATTTATCGATGAACATGAACCCAACGACGACGCCGACCATGCGCAGCCCATTCCGCTTATTTTTGGCGGCAGCCGTGGGTTGCGCGGCTCGCTGGCTCCGCCGACTGCACTTGGTGCCGGAAAAGGCGCTGATGATTGGTATACGCTGACCACTCCTGCGGGCCCGGCCGTGCAGCAGTTGCGTATTGAACTTGCAAGCGGTCCGGAAGCAGATTTGCAGCTCGATCTTTACGACCGCAGCCGCCCCGGCAGCCTCAAGGCCTTTGGGCACATGGATGATCACGGTCGAGGCGAAGCGGAACAGGCTATTCTGGGAGTCCGCGCGCAGCAGGAGCTGCTGCTGCGCGTCCGCGGCAATGTGGCCACTAGCGCCCCGGAACTTGCCGCCTTCAACTATCAATTGGTGCTGTCTTTGGCAGCAGCTCCTTTTGGCAGTGAAAGCGAACCCAACGACACCCCCGAGCAGGCGAACGCGGCGACAGGGCCGGATCTGTCCGGAACCCTGCCCTGGCGCGGAGACGAAGACTTCTGGGTGCTAAATCTGGACGCAGCGCTCTATCGCCGCCCGACAGGGACACTGCCGGGAGAAGCACCAACCGGCCTAAAATCCGATGCCATTTTGCGCGTCGAACTAAAAACTCCGGGCGTTTCGCCGTCCCTGCGCATTCTACTGGAACCAGAAGCGCAATCTTCTGCGGATGCGTCCAGCGCCGGCACTTCAGCCTTTCGCAAACTCAAGTTCCTGTTGGATCTAAGCGCCCCCAAAGGAACGACAGAGCTGCGCCTGCGCAACATTGGGCTGCCCGCTGGAACCGCTCGAGCATTTATTGGTGTGCGAACACCAAGTCCACCGGTTTTTAAAGGGACATTGAGCCCGCGCTATCAACTGCGGCTCAGCGTTGAACCTCCGCTGGAGGATGCCGAAAGCGAACCCAACGATGAATGCAGCCTCGAACACAGCAATCTAGTTGCTGTTTCGTCCAAATCCGGCACCGCCGAGGCCAGCATCGCCGGATTTTTGTGGCCGGGTGACGTGGACTGCTATCGCATCCATGCCGCCGACACTCCGCGCCGGCTGGCGATTCAGCTGGCCCTGCCCGGAGCCGGATCGGATTGCCGCGCCACCCTCGACTGGGTGAGCAGCCCCGGTGTGGAACGCTTGCCGGATGCCGACGCCGGAACCGCCACGCTTTTCTTGCGGGCGCGCAGCGAAGCGCTGGTTCGCGTACAAAATCGCGAGCACAAAACTTGTTTCGACGCGCCTTATCGCTTGGTCGTACACAGCACCGCCAATCCTTAATCGGGGATTTACAAACTAGGCATCGCAGCCTCCCGATCTAATGGGAATTCTGGCGCCCGCATCCGGAGTGCTCCGGTACAGAGTACGGGATTGAGGAACAAACCCACTTTGCGGAGCGATCTGGCTGTGCGCTCGGCATCATCGAACTCAAGATGGCGCTGTCCGAGAACCGGATGCTGTCCGAGAACCGGACAAGGCGTGCGATGATTGGCCGCACGGGTTTCACGACTCAGCGACGTAGACTGACCCTGGCATGTGATGTGATTCGCACGCGCCGGTGCTCGCTTTGGCATCGGGTCCAAAGGCTCCTAAAGACTGCTCGGCCGGCTCGCCCTTCCGTTCCCAGCGTCGCGAACCGGAAAAGACGCGGCTCCACCGCATTGTCCGCGAAAACCTCGCCACGTTTCTGGCCGATGCTGCCGATCGCTACCCCAGCGGCGACCTCCCGGCCTTCATCTCCCAGGAATTCGAGCGCTACTTGCGCTGCGGCATCCTCCGCCACGGCTTCGCCCGCGTCCGCTGTCCCTCATGTCGCGACGAGATGCTTGTGGCGTAAGGTGGGCGCCCGGCGCCTTGCCGGCTCTCGCCGGTAGGTTTCC
>CAYWPR010000044.1:0-50995 GCA_964460115.1 uncultured Myxococcales bacterium | reverse complement strand
GCCACTATTGGGTAAAGCTGGCGGATAAGAAACAGAAAGCGCCGAGCCCGACCCAAGTAGTGCACATGGTAAAGATATCCGCCCAGCCGATGCTCCAGCACGGCGTAGGCAACATCAGGCTGCCCGGCGGCAAGCAGCAGATTGACCAGTTGCTCTAGAAGCTCCAGCGCTTGCTCGCCGCGCGGAATATGACCGCAGACGTCTGCCAAGTCCTGGCCGGGCGTGGTCCAAAAGCCGCCGCGGCCCGCCAGCCATTCGCGATAAATCGGTTCGCGCACCAGAGGATGTATCTCGATGGCTTCCTCGCCATCGGAAAGCGGCACAAGGTGTAGCAGGCCCAAAAGTTCCAGCTCGGCCAGGCGCTCGACCAAACCCGCAACACCTTGCAGCCAGGTCGAATCGGGCAAGAGCACGGCCGGTGGAGTCGGCGCGCGAAAACTGGCCGCCGCCGGCGCCGCCCAAGCGGCTGGAATCGGATACTGCGGGCCGATGCCGTCGCCCTGCTGCACTTGCTTTAGCAGAGCTTGCAGCGCCGAAATGCGCACCAAACCCGGCAATAGCACACACAGATCCAAAAGCCGCCTGGCCGGTTCCGAAAGCGCCAACAGGTGCGCGCGCAGCACTTGGCGTAGGCTCGTGCGCGTAATCAGATCGCGCGGATCGCCGCTGCTAATTCCGGTGTCCGATGTGGGCAGCTCGCCCCGGCTGACAGCCCGCCCATCCCCCTGAAAGTAGGCATGCAAATACCGGCCGAGTAGATGCAAGGTCAGCGCATGGCCGTCGTGTTCGACGCTGCGCTGCTGAACATCGATTGCGTCGCCTTCTATGACGCCGCTGTAGCGCAAAAGCTCGGCCCCTTCGCTGGGGCTTAGCGGGGGCACTTCGATTTCGATATAGCGGGTTCCAAGCCAGGGCAAAAGCCCAGCCATGGGGGCGTGCAGGGTGGCAACGACCGCGCCGCGCGCCGTTCCAAGGACCAGCGCCAAAAGCAGCGAAACGAGCTGCGGATGCGTCGGCAAACGTTCCAGCCCGTCTAGCACAAGAAGCGTCGGACCAGGACGCCTAGACAGCCCCGCGAGCAGCCGATCTAGATGATAACGGCAGGCAGAATCCTCATCGCTGCCGCGCGAAAATGAAGGTTCGTTGACCGCACCCGGCTTTAGCCCCCACACATAGTCGGCGGCAGTGCGAAAAAAGGCGTGTACATCTGGATCGTGGGCAAAGCTCCAATAAAGGACGCCATCAAAGCCGGCTTCCTGCCAGACTGCCGAGGCCACCGTCAACTCCCGCAACCACCTGCCGATGAGCGTGCTTTTGCCGGCGCCGGAGACTCCGCGCAAAAACACCACCTTCGCCCCGGTACGCAAATGGGCGTCAAGGGCGCCAAGCTCAGCATCGCGGCCAAGCCACGCCGGAGGCGCGGGCAGCGGCTGGCAAATGCACGCCCAGGGCAAAGACGGGCGCGCGTCCGTACGTGCCGTCGCCATGGATAGTTCCAAGACCAGGGCGTAGCTTTGATCGAGCGCAGCCCCGGATTCATGAACCGCGGCAAAGTCAGTACTCAGGCCCAAAAGCTCGGGCAGACCGTGCTCGATCACTCCTGCGGCAGTGGCCTCATCGGTTAGCAGCGCCTGGCAAAGCGCGCAAAGCCCGTCTATCGAATGCGGATTTTCCGGAATGCGTTTGTGCGTCTGAACTAGATAAGCAAGGAGCCGCTGTACCCGCTCGGCGAGCGGCAAATGCGGCGGCGCGACGTCGGCGAAAACCACGCCAAGACGCGTACAGACGATTCCAAGCAGCGCCGGACCCATAAGCTGGGCCAAATGCTGTGCAAACCAGTCATATAATCGGGCCTCTAGGCTTCCTTCTTCCAATTTTTCTACAGAAGAAGGCTCGTCCAGGGACGCACCGACGCCAGTTTCATGCATGACGACCAAAACCCAAACTACGCGCAGAATAGCGCCATCCACCCCCGGCAAACAATAGCTGCGGCCAAAGGGCGGCTCTTTTGTAGCCCCTAGCGTCGTGATAAGAGCGGCTCGAATATGCTAAATGTGCTCGAATGTGCCAGATGTTGGCGAGCGTCGACCCACGTTGCCCATGCTTTCTATGCTCCCCCTCTTGAAAGAACGCTGAAAGTGGGCAAAGTCATTGACATCGGTATGAATTTCGTTACGCTGGTTCGACAGGCGTATTGCTATCCTCGTTAGTGTGGAGTTACCTCTGCAGCCCCCGGTGCCCAGCCAGCGTATCCTGGTCGTCGCCGAAGACCCTGGCTTGCGCGAGAAGCTCGCGGACGCGGTCCAGCGGGGCGGCGGCATTCCTATACGGGCTGCCGGCCTAGCTGCCGTTGAAGGTCCGCAAGTACCGCATCGGCTGGTGGTCTTCGCGTGGGACGGCAACTTACCCGCCATGCGCGCGCTAGTCAGCCGCTTGCGCGATTCCGCCCAACTTGTGGCCGTGATTCCGCCCCGCGGACTTGCCGAGCAGGTGGCGCTGCTGCATGATTCACATTGCAATCATGTACTTTGCGGCGACGAACGCGGTATTTGGCTTTTGGAAGTCACGATTGCCAAATTTGTCTCGGGGGATTTATTCGGCATCGAAAAGTACCTGCCCAAGGGCGCGGCCGTGCAACTGACTCGCATGCGCGACTACGAGGGTCGCAAAAAAGCGATCGATGAAGTCTTGGAATACGCCAGCAAGTCCGGGGTGCGGCCGATGGTTTGCAACAAAATCGGCAGCGTCAGCGAGGAATTGCTGATGAATGCGCTTTACGATGCTCCGGTTGATGCCGACGGCCGTATGATCTTTGAAGACATCAAAGCCGCCGATCGCGTGAAAATGGCCACGCCCAAGCCGGTTTCCATACGCTACGCCGTGCACAATGGGCTGTTTGCGGTGTCGGTACGCGATCGCTTTGGTCGGCTAGAAAAACAGCACGTTCTTCGCTTCATTGAAAAGTGCCTGCGCAGCGGAGAGCAAATCGATCGCAAAGAATACGGCGCTGGCCTTGGCATCTACCTAATTGCCAACGCGGCGACTCACTATGTGGTCAACATCGCCCCGGGGATGGCCACCGAAGTGGTGTGCACCTTCGATTGCGGAACGCGAACGCCGCTGCGGGCGATGTCGATTTTTCTGTACCCAGGGGTTCCGGCTCATGGACCCACAGGTCCTGGTGCCGCAGCGACCGCGATACAGAAGGGGGAGAAGGGCTAGGTGCTGTCGGGGCGGCTAGGGCCCTACACGCTGCTCCGACAAATTGCAGTTGGGGGCATGGCCGAGATTTATCTGGCCGCGCTTGGCGATGAGCCCGATGCCCGCCGCGTTGCCATCAAGGTCATTCATCCGCAAAATGCCACGGATCCAGATTTTGTCCGCATGCTTTTGGACGAAGCCAAGCTGGCGGTGCAACTGGATCACCCCAACATCATTCGCACCTACGACCTGGGCCGCGAAACCGACGAGTACTACATCGTCATGGAGTTTCTGGACGGCGCGGATCTGTTCAAGGTGCAGCAACGCGCCGCGATCAAACGCCTGGCCTTTCCCATCGCGCTTGGCGTCTATGTAACGCGCGAGATCACCCGGGCCCTGCACTTTGTACATCGACTGAAGGATGCCTCGGGACGGGCGCTGCACGTCGTGCACCGTGATATCTCGCCGCAGAACGTGCTGATTTCTTTCGAGGGAGATGTCAAACTGACCGACTTTGGCATCGCCAAGGTCGCGCACCGCGCCGAGCAGACCCAAATCGGAATCATCAAGGGCAAGTATTACTACATGAGCCCGGAGCAGGCCGCCGGACGCTTTGTCGATGGGCGCACCGATCTCTTCGCCGCCGGCATTCTGCTTTACGAAATGCTCGTCGGTGAGATGCTTTATTACGACGACAACCTCGACAAGCTTTTGGCGATGGTACGCCGCGCCGACATTTCGCCGCCGTCCAAGCGCCGCCGCGATATACCGCCGGCGCTGGAAGCCATCGTCATGAAAGCGCTGCGCAAAAGGCCGGATGAGCGCTTTCAAACCGCAGAAGAATACGGCCAGGCGCTGGACGCATTTATGCGCGAATTTGCGCCTGACTATAGTGCTGACGACGTGGGAATCTTCGCGATGCGGGTCATGGACGCGCCGCGCAATCGCACCCGTCGCGGCCAAGCGCCGACCCTGCAAATAGCACCGGTGCTAGATGATGACGAAAGTCCTACCGTTGGGCTGACCAACGATCAGGTCGACGGCCTGGGCATACGCGACGAAAACAGCCTGATCTACCAGCCGGCAGAAAAGCTGCAGGCACTGCTGCAAGGGGTGGAGCAAGCCGCTCGCGACCGGGCCGAGCAGAGCGGCCTTTTATACAGCCGCGCCGTGGATGCGGCCAAGCCCAAGTCGCAGCAGGGGCTGCTCCATAAAAAGACGGAAGTCGATCCAGAGCTTTTAGAACATACCTATCCCGATTCGGATCCAAGCGGCTTTTTTGACGATAGCGAGGGCAAAAGCTCCGATGAGTTTGCGCCCCAGCTGAGCCCCAAGCGCAAAGGACCCCTGCGGTCCGATGTACTGCGTACCCCCCGTCGGCATTTCGTCCCGCCGACCTCCGGCCAAATCGGTTCGGCATCCGATGAAGCGCACGAGCTTCCAACGGTTTCTCATGATGTCGTGGCACCGGTGCACGCCATTCGGGCGATTCCAGTGGGCTCGGTGGCCGATGAACAGCACGATTCTCCGACGGCACCGCGGCCCATAGAGACCGCGGCGCTGGCCCGCGTCTCGATGCAGCTTCCGGCCATCGATATGCAGTCGGCGCAGGCCCATTATTTGGCAGCATCTGCCGATATTTTGACGGATGATTTTAATGATCAGGATCGGCCGCTGGTCTTTGAATCGGCGCCACCCGAGCCCTCGGCTTCCTCGTTCGAGATGATCCTTAGCGATGACAACTATGCCCGCCTGCAACAAATCGCGCTGCCCGACGAGCCTGCTCCCCCAGCTCCCAAACGAAACCCCAAGAGCAAGCCTCCCAAGCCCGTAGCCCCGTCTTTAAACCGCGTTGCTTTCCACGCAGCGGAGCATTCGCAACGGCAGCGGCCTAAAGCGCTAGCGCATGGCACCCCTCTCCAGGATCCGGGTCACGCGTCCGCTTTTCTTTCCAAAGCGGATTCATTGACATCGGTGCCCCCAGTGACCGGAGGCAGCCGCGGACGCTTTCTTTATGCTGTGGCTGGCCTAGGCGCCACGCTGATTTCCGCGATTTTGACTTGGCAAATTACCATCGGACAGCACCGTCAGACGCAACCAAATGCGCATGGAGCAGAATCGCTGGACGGCGCCGCGGCTGTTAGAAAGGCTGGTCCGTCGCTCCAGGTGTTTGATGTACCGGATGTAGAACCCTCCCCTGCCGTGCCGGCAGCGCTGGCAGCTCCGCCAGCGTCCTCTTATGCATTGACGCC
This sequence comes from uncultured Myxococcales bacterium, assembly GCA_964460115.1. GTDB lineage: Bacteria > Myxococcota_A > Polyangia > Palsa-1104 > JAEUJZ01 > JAEUJZ01. The sequence continues at coordinate 45,542 of CAYWPR010000044.1, read as the reverse complement.
GGCGAAAAGCGATACGGGTTTCGAGTCAGCGGCACGGGCGAGACGCGGCCAGGTTCAGTTCAGCACCACTCCTGCCGGCGCCGAAGTGTATGTCAACAAGCTGCTCGTCGGCACGACTCCGTTTATGCTCGGCGATTTGCCCCTCGACAAGGATATAAAGTACGAGCTGCGACTGGCGGGTTTTAAAAAATTCCGCAAACGCCTCAAATGGAAGGGCGCGACCAGCCTAGTCGTCGACATCAAGCTACGCAGTACCGGCCGTGATAGGTCGAGCGATGAGGAAGACACAGCCGCGCCTATAAGTGCTCCATCACCAGCGCCAACGGCCGCGCCAAACTCTGCCCTCAGCGAAGGACGGCCCGCAGAAAACAGCCAGCCAGCCGAACCTGCCAAAAGCGCAGACAAGGATGCAGCGGCCAAATCTGAGCCGCCTAAGGACGCGCCCCCGGCCCCCATCAAAGACACAAGCCCCGTCAAAGACCCGCCCCCGGTCAAAGACTCTGCTCAGGCGCCCGGGCCGGCGCCAGTCAAAGATCCGCCCCCGGCGGAGAATTGACAGCGCGAATCAATTCGCTTTATACAACTTATTCGGCTGCTTTGAAATCTACCTTCGCCCGAGCAGTCCTTTCTGCCTTTTCTCCGAGGAGGATCCTTTGGCCCGCGTTACCGTCGAAGATTGTCTAGAAAAAATCGGAAACCGCTTCGCCCTGGTCATTCTTGCTGCCGAGCGAGCCCGCATGCTTTCTAGGCGCTCTCGGCCGCTTGTCGAATGCGACAACAAAGCGGCCGTTACCAGTTTGCGCGAAATCGCCTCGGGCAACGTGCGTTTCAAAGAGGGCATTCGAGAGCACGTGCAACTGCATCTGGATGAGATGCGCTTGCGCGGCGCCAAGCCGCCTGTCGTTCGCGGCAGCGGCATGCCGGCAGCGCTGCCGCAAAGCGAATAGCTCCGTCTCCGGCGCAGCCTGCGCTTTAAAAGGATGCAGCGGCGAACCGCTGCATTAAGAGTCCCTACCAATACCGGCGACCGAGTCGATATTGGTAGGCGCTATAGGTCTATGGCTTCGTCATAGGCGGATTCGACCGCGCCTTTGATCGTTTCGGCGAACGTCGGATGCGCAAAGACGGTGTGTAGAATTTCGGTGGCCGACAGCTCCGCCGAACGCGCCAGCGTCAGCGTGGCAATCATATCGCTGGCGTTGCCGCCCAGAATGTGGGCCCCCAGAATCTCACCGCTTTGCTCATCCAAGATAACTTTGCACAGTCCCTCGGTTTCAGCCGTGGCCTGCGCTTTGCCCGAGGCACGAAACGGAAAGCGCCCGATGCGGATGGAGCGCCCGCTTTCGCGCGCTTTTTCTTCGGTAAGGCCCATCGAAGCGACCTCGGGCCGGCAGAAGGTTGCTCCAGGCATCGTCTGAAGATCCACGCGACGCTGCTCGCGCTCGGCCACCCCGGCAATGCGTTCGACGCAAGCAATGCCCTCGGCCGAGGCCTTATGAGCAAGCAGCGGGCCTCCGACGAGGTCGCCGATGGCATAAAGCCCAGCGATGGGTTTTTCTTGTTCAGAAAGGACGCGATATGCGTCGTCTACGCGCACAAAGCTGCGTTCGATTTTGGCCTTTAGCGCCTCAAGTCCCAATCCATCGCTGTTGCCGCGCACGCCTACCGCGGAAAGCATCTTCTCGGCGCGTACCACCATGCTGTGGCCGCCCTCGCTGTTGAAACGAACTTCGACTTCGCCCTGTCCGGTGCGCACTTCTTGCACCTGCGCGCCGGTATGAATGGCAATGCCTTGGTCGTTCAGGCTTTTGCGTAGCAGCGTCGAGATTTCGCGATCTTCGATCGGCAGGATGTTCGGCATCGCCTCAAGCAGAGTCACTCGCGTGCCGATGGCGTTATAAAAATACGCAAACTCGACGCCAATTGCGCCCGCGCCGACGATGCACAGCGCCTGCGGCTGCGCCGGCAGATTCATCGCCTCAAAGTAGGTCAGGATGTGTTTGCCGTCGGGTTCTATACCGGGCAGCACCCGCGGCCGAGCGCCTGTAGCAAGCAGTATATGCGCGGCCGAAAGCTCGCGGCCGGCAACAAAAAGGGAGACGCCGGAGTTGCTCCGTCGAATGGTGGCCGAGCCGCGAATCCATTCGATGCCGTTTTTCTTGAACAAAAAGGCCACGCCTTTTTGTTGGTTGTCGGCGACTTTGCGGCTATGAGCCACCGCCTTGGCGTAGTTAAAGCGGATGCCCTGGCCCTCGATGCCTAGCGCCGCGCCGTGTTTGAGCGCGGCATAAAGTTCAGCGCTGCGCAAAAGCGCCTTGGTCGGAATGCAGCCCCAGTTGGCGCAAATGCCACCCAGCGCTTCTTTTTCGACGACGGCTACTTTTAAACCAAGCTGCGCCGCGCGTATCGCAGCGACATAGCCGCCCGGTCCGCCGCCCACGACAATCAAGTTCAAGGCGCCGCCAGAATTTGCTTTTCGCGCTTCCCTGCTTGCTGAGGACGCCGCCATCACAGCACCAACAGCAGCGGTTGTTCCAGACCTACGACCACCTCACTGAGCAGCCGCGCGCCAAGCGCCCCGTCGAGTATGCGATGGTCGCAAGACAGAGTCAGGGTCATTCGCCGCTCGGCCCGCACTTCATCTTGTCCGTCCTTCTCGACAACTACGGCCCGCTTTTCGATACGTCCGACGGCCAAAATGCCGGACTCGGGCGGGTTGACGATGGCACAGAACTCGCGAACGCCGTACATGCCGAGATTGGTCAGGCTGAAAGTGCCGCCGGTATATTCTTCGGGGCGCAGCTTCTTTTCGCGACCACGCTCGGCCAATTCGCGAACTTCTCTAGAGATGGCGCCTACCGACTTGGTATCGGCGTTGCGCACCACTGGGGTGATAAGTCCCTCGCCATCGGCCAGGGCCACGGCGACGCTGATGTCTACACGGTGGTGCAAAGTGGCGCTTTTTTCGTCGGGGCCAAAGGAACTATTGGCGGCCGGCACAACCCGCAGGGCGCGGGCCAAAGCTTTTAGCACCAAATCGTTGAACGAGACCTTGTCGCCCCCAGACTTGGCTGCCGCTTGATTGAGCTCTTCGCGAAACTGCCACAGCTTATCGACGGCGGCGTCGCTGGTCAGATAAATGTGGGGCACCGTCTGTTTGGCTTCGACAAGCCGACGCGCCGCGATACGCCGAATCATCGGCAACGCCACCTGTTCGTCCTGTGCTCCAAACTCGGCACGTGGCGCAGCGGATGCAGCGGGTGCGGCAGTGACAGCCGGGGCGGCGACCGCGGCGGCGGGCCGGTGCTGAGGCGCACTCTCGGCACTTCGGGCCGGTGCTGCCTCAGGAGCGCGGGCCGGTGCTGCCGACTTGGCCTGCGCGGCGGCGCGTTCGATGTCGCGCTTGACGATTCTTCCGCCCGGGCCAGAACCGACGATGGTTTTTATATCGAGCGACGCCTCATCCGCCAATCGACGAGCCAGTGGCGATGCCAGAATTCGCCTGGGGGTCGCGGCCCCGGCTTCATCTTCTTTCAGTTCGGTGGCTTCGAATTCGGTGGCTTCGAATTCGGCGGATTCGAATTCGGCCGCTTTGGGCTGTGCCGCTTTGGGCTGTGCCGTTTTAGATACAGCGGCTTTGGGCGGGGCCGCTTTGGCTACAGCGTCACTGGTTTCGGTTTCCGCAGCGGCTTGCGGCTTGGCCGCGCCGCCTACTTCGGCCAGCAATTCGGAAATATCCTCGCCGGCATCTCCCAAAATCGCCACCGGCGCCCCCAATTTGACGGTATCGCCGGGCTTGGCCAATTGTTTGAGGATGACCCCCTCATCTTCGAGAGGAAAATCCATATTGGCCTTGTCGGTCTCGACCTCGGCGATGATGTCGCCAGGGGCAATTTTGTCACCTTCCTGCTTTAACCATTTGGCCAGAACGCCTTCCTCCATGGTCGGCGACAGGCGCGGCATCACGATGACGTTCGCCATTTTTTGCTCTCCTTACTCCAAGTACATCGTGCGCTTGACGGCTTTTACCACCCGCGCGACATCGGGCAAAACAATGGCCTCTAGGTTCAGCGCATAGGGCACCGGAAAATCTTCGGCGGCAACCCGTTCGATGGGCGCATCCAAATCGTCAAAGCAGACTTTTTGCACACGCAGGGCCACTTCGCCGCCAAATGAACTATGCGGCGGCGCTTCCTGCACAATGACGCAGCGGTTGGTTTTGCGCACCGACTGGAAAATAAGCTCATCGTCGAGCGGCCGCAGTGTTCGCGGATCGATAATTTCGACGGAGATGCCTTCTTTTTCCAAGAGCTTGGCCGCCTCCAGCGCCAAGCCGACCATCTTGCTATACGCCACGATGGTGCAGTCGGTGCCGGGCCGTTTGATGTCGCCCTTGCCAAGCGGAATCAGATACTCGCCTTCGGGCACCTCGCCCTGTTCGCCATAAAGCAGCTCGGCTTCGATAAATACCACCGGGTCGTCATCGCGAATCGCGCTTTTAAGCAGCCCTTTGGCATCCGCCGGCGTCGAGGGCATCACCACTTTGAGTCCAGGCGTGTTGCAGTAGATCGCTTCAAAGCTGCTGCTATGCTGTGCCCCAAGCTGATGCGCAGCACCGCCGGGACCGCGAATGCACAGCGGCACGCGAAACTGTCCGCCGGACATTTGCCGAATTTTGGCAGCGTTATTGATGATTTGGTCGATCGCCACCAGCGAAAAATTCCAAGTCATAAGCTCGATGATCGGTCGCATGCCGACCATCGCCGCTCCAACGCCGATCCCGACAAAACCGCATTCGGCAATCGGGGTGTCAACGACGCGCTTCTCGCCGAAGCGCTGCAGCATGCCTTGAGACACTTTGTAGGCGCCCTGATAATGGCCGACCTCCTCGCCCATTAGAAAGACGTTTGGGTCGCGTTCCATTTCCTCGGTCATTGCCAGGTTCAGCGCTTCGCGAAATGACATCCGTGGCATTTGTAAGGTACCTCGTAGGGATTGGCCAGACTGGGGGCAGAATACCAAAAAGCGGCCGGCGCGTCGCGGGGATGCGTCCAATCGCCGGAGCCAAAGCTTCCGGCAGCACCGCGGCACTCACCAGCTTTTCAAAGCGCAGCACTTTTTCGGCAGCCGCTTGCACGGCGGCGGCATCTACGGCCAAAAGCTGCGTCTCGGCATCGGAAGCTTTATTCCAAAGCGCGCGATCTGCAAGTTGCAAGGCAACGGCCTTGGCCAAACGCCAAGCCAGATCCACAGGCCGGGGATTGCGCAGCAAATGACGGCTGAGCACGCGGTCGCGCGCTGCTGCAACTTCTTCGCGATTCGCCGGGTGATCGATAAGCTTGTGCAGCTCGTCGCGCAGGGTGACGTCCAAGCTCTCTAGTTGAGAAGGCGCTGCGGTCAGAACAAACGCCAGGTAGCCCGGCCCAGGTCCTGGGCTCAACTGGCCTAAAAGCGTATACGCCAGCCCGCGCCGAAACAGCAAAGTCTGCCTGAGCCGTCCTTCTTCGCCGACCAAAAGCTCGAGCAGTACTTCCACAGCCGAGCGCTCGAAAGCGTTTCGGCCGGGCGCGGGAAAACCAAGCACCAGATGCGCGTGCTCAGTCGGCGCGAACTGAAAGGCCTGGGCCGGTGCCGAAAGCTGATCCTTGAGCGAAGCGGCGCCGAGGACCTCGGTAGACGCGGAATGCGCAAAGGGCAGCGGCTGCGCCTGGCCCAGCCAGGGTTCCAGTTCGGCAAGCACTTCGGCCACCGAAACATCGCCGACAAAGGCCAGCACCAGTTGCTTTGGGTCGTAATGATGGCGGTAAAAATCCAGCAAACGGCGCGTCGTCAAAGCACCTAGCGACTGCTCGGTTGGCAAGAATCGGTCGCCATGGCGACCAAGTTCGGTCGCGGCAAATAGACGCCAGGCAGCGCGGGCGGCCTCGGCCTCCTTATAGGCCGCATCATGCGTCTTCGCGCCAAGTTCCAGAAGCAGAGTTTGGCGGGCCTCTTCAAGATCGCCATCGTTTAGAAAGGGCTGGCTCAGCACATCGCGCAGACGCGACAAAACCAAGGGCAAATCGGCGCTTGTGGACTTTAGGCGCAGACCAAAGCTGTTTGATTCGCTGTGCGGCTCAAGATCGATGTTTAAGGCGCCGTGCATGCGACGCTGTTCGCTGCGCGGCCACACACGGCAAAGAAGTTCATGCAGCCCGGCGTTGCGCGCATCTTCAAGCCCAATTCCGCCGGGCCACAAGGCAGCGATGGCCACGGCTTTTTTATGAGGCTCGGGCAAAATCACCAACCGTGCGCCGTTGTGCATTTGGTACAGCACCGCCGGTGCGGCAGGGTTGACGACGGCTTGTGGCGAAGACGGCACAGCCGCCAAAGCAGTTGCTTGGGCCAAAAGATGCCGCCTTGCGTCTTCAAGGGCCCCGCGGCTTGGCCCGGTCAAAAGCACAGACAGATTGGCGGGGGTCAAAAAACGGTGCAGCACCGCCTGCAGGCTGTGTGGGCTTAGCTGCCGCAGGGCCGCTTCATAGGCGGACTCATCCAGCCCCAGCATGGCCAACGAACCAAGGCGCAGAGATCGGCTGGCCGGTGTTTCGTTGCGCTGCGCCACCATATTTAGAAGCTGGTGCTGGGCGGATACCAAATCGATGGGACGAACCTGATGCTGGCCAAGTCGCAGCGCCGCCGCCAGAGCCGACTGCATCACCGCGTTTACAGAGGACGAACTCGGCGCAACGGCCTGCACGACAAAAATCCCGGGCGCGCGACCGTTTACCAAAAAACTTCGGCGGGGCGCGCCAGCATGTAGGGCGGCTGGCGGATTTTCGCCAAGCAAGATCATGGCAGCTTCCAGGGCCGGAAGATCGGCGGCGCTTTGCGGCGGCAAACGAAATCCCAGCAAGCCCTGCGGCGCTGCGGCAGGATCCTCAACGATAGTCACTTGCGGTCCGGGCGCAGGTTTTTGGGCGAGCTCGATGTAGCTTCTGGGTGCGGCGGTACTTTGCGGGCCGAGCGAAGCACTGGAGCCTATAGCTGGCAGCGCGGCAAGCTGCGCGGACAAACGGCCGACCACCTCTGGCTCATCCAAATCACCAACCACGACCACGGTCAAACGCGCCGGCTGGTAGTGAAGTCGATGAAAAGCACGCAGATCTTCCGCTTGCAGGCGGTTTAGGCTTTCCGCGGTTCCGAGCAGCGAGGGCTGATAAGGATGCCCCGGATACATGGTTCCCAAAAGCTTTCGTAGCGCCGGGCCGTCTTTTTTGGGGTCGGCCAGCTCCAAAAGAACTTGCTGGCGCTGTGACATAAATGCCGGCGCAACGGCGGCGGACGCGGGAAGCTCAGCAAATAGCTGACGCAAAAGTTCGAGGGCAAAGGTCCATAAGGGCCGCGGCGTCACCACTTGATAAACCGTATAATCGGGCGCTGTAAACGACACTACCTGGCTGCCGCGCGCGCGCAGCCGCGCCACGAAAGTTCCCCAAGGAGCTTGGCCATCTAAAAGCAGGCGTTCCAGCAAGTGGCGAGTTCCGGGCTGCGGCTCGTCCGCGGAGCCGACTGCCATAAATACGGTCATCGCGACGGTATTGGCCAGACGGTCGGGCTCAAAAAGCAGTTGCGCGCCCCCGGGCAGGGCAATGCGTCGATCTTTGGATACAATCACATCAAGCGACGGCGGCTTATCGACCTTGGCGGCCACAACAGCAAGCGATGGCGGTGGCGCCGGTGGCGCGCTATACACAGGCGGCGCGGCAGTGGCGGTTCGGTGCAGGGGCTGATGACAACCAAGCGAAAAAAGGCCCAGCGCCAACGCAAAAAGCAGGGGCAGAACGCGGCCGAGCATGGTGCTTCAAGCCTGCGCGCAGCCCAGCGGGCCAGCAGCGGTGGCGCCGCTTTTCAGAAGTTGCGCCACTTCCTGTTCGCTAAGTCCGGCTTCGCGCAGAATTTGCAAGCTGTGCTCACCAAGGCCGGGAGGCGGACGAACCATGTTCACTTCATTGCGGCGTAGCGCCGGCGTGCGCACCTGCGGCAGTGGCTGGCTGCCGTCTGCGGAGGGGAGGTCGAAAAATAACGAACGCGCCTGATGCTGCGGATGTTGCGCCAGTTCATCGAGTTCTAACACCGGCTCGACACAGGCATCGGTGCTGGCAAAGCGCTCCAGCCACTGCTCGCGCGTCTTTTGACCAAGGATTGCCTGAATTTCTTGACGAATGCGAACTTGCTCGGCGGGTGGGGCGACAAGCTCGCTGGTATCGCCGACGCGGCCAAGCACCGCGTTAAAGGCCAGCCAAAACTTAGGCTCAAGCGCACCGACGGAAAGATAGCGTTTGTCCGCGGTTTGATAGACTCCGTAGCAGGCGGCGCCGCCGGTAAGCAGGTCCAAACCGCGCGGTGGCGTACTGCCTTGGGCCGCCAGGTTGCCTAGGTCGGGAATGAGAAAGCTCAGGGCTCCTTCACACATGGCCACGTCCAGATGGCTGCCCTGACCACTGCGTTCGGCAACACGCAGCGCGGCCAGAATTTGTACCGCCGGCCACAAAGCTCCCGCGCCCAGGTCAGCCAACTGAATGGGCAAGGGATGCGGCGGCGTCTCGGCGTTTTGCCCACACAAGCCAAGCACGCCGGCCAACCCAACATAGTTCAAATCATGACCGGCACGGTCACGATAGGGTCCGTCCTGGCCATAGCCGCTGATCGAACAAACCACCAGCCGCGGATTTGCCGCCAAAAGGACAGAAACGCCAAGACCCAGCCGGTCGAGCACACCGGGCCGAAAACTTTCGACCAGAACATCGTAGCGCGGCAGCAGTTTCAAAAATGCCTGCCGGGCCGCGTCCTGCTTTAGGTCCAGACACAAGGACCGCTTGTCGCGATTGATTGCGGCAAAACGCCCGGACATACGCATGGCCCCCTGCCCGTCAGAACGCGGCACGGAGACAAGCGGCGGAAACAGCCGAAGATAGTCGCCGACGTGCGGATCCTCAACCTTGTCAACGCGGGCGCCCAAGTCAGAGAGAATCAGCGTACAGAAAGGACCGGGAAGCAGGCGCGAGAGGTCAAGGACCCGTACGCCTTCAAGAGGGCGCATGATGACGGGACCGTGCGAAGCTGTTTAGGAGTGGTTATGGCCGTGGGGATGGGGATGGTTCAAGCTGAAGATCTTCTGCAGCTTCATAGCCAGCATGGGATCGCCGGTTACGCGCAGCTTGCCTTGCATGAATAGCCCCATGCCCAGAGCGGGATTTTGCAGCATGCTGACAAAATCGGAATTTAGCACTTCGATCGTGCACTGCGCCCCTGGCTGTACCCCCTTGACGACGGACGGGCTTGACGAGGCCAAATCGATCGTCCACTCGCCGCCACCTTCGCCTCCGATCTTGAATACGTAAACAGCGCCGATTGCTTTTGCAGCATCGGGGTTCTGAGCAATGCTGGCAGGCAAAAGCGTATCGAAGAGCTCGGAAGCGGACTTGGGGGTTACGGCCATGTCGTACTCCTTGTACAGGGGTTAGAAAGTGGTGGCTGTTTGGGTAGCATGCCCAAGGGCGCAGTGTCAAATCCGCGCCAAGATCAAAGGAGTCAGGTTTTTCGAGGGAAGGTGCAGTCTTAGATGTCTTTTAGGATTTCGGCGCGCTTGGCTTGATATTCAGCATCGTCTAAAAGCCCGGCTTCCTTCAGCGATTTGAGCTTCTTCAGACGTTCTTCTAGCGTGGGCGCTGCAGCAACAGGCGGCGCAGCCTGCGGAGCTTGCGGCGCATGCGGCTGATTCGATTGGTTGAACATATTGGCCATGGCCATGCCGATGCCCAGGCCCGCGCCCGTGGCCACCGCGCTATTGCCGCCGCCTTGGGCCATGCCTTCGCCGGCGGACATCATTGCTTTGCTGGCGGCGTACTGCTGAAAAGCTGCCAAGTTGCCGGCATTGTTACCGGCCATGCGCAACTGCGCTGCGTCCTTATACATTTGCTTGAGCGTTTGCTCGTCCTCTTCTTTAATGGAGACGACGAAATTGCCCAGGCGCACAATGCGCATGCCGTAGCCCTGCAAGTGCGAGCGATTGACGGCTTGCAGTACTTCTTCTTCGATTTCCTCGGTCAGGGCGCCGCTAGTCACATCGAGAAGCGGCAGCTTTTTGACAACTAGCAGCGAGGCAATGCGATCGCGAATGGTCTTTAGGAGTTGCTGACGAAACCAGCCGCTAAATTCATCGTCACTGGCAAAGGAACGCTGTCCGAAAAATTGAATAACCTGAGTCGGATCAGTGGCTTGAATGGAAAACTCGCCGTGCACCATGGTGCCGATGGCCAAGCCGCTTTTGGGGTCTTCGACGTCGCCGATGCGACCGCCAAACTTAAAGCCGGCCACTTCGCGGGTGGTGATGAACCAAACTTCTGCTTTAAAAACATCTCCGCCGGTAAATTTGTCGATCAGGCGGTTTAAAAACATGATGTTCGAACTTTCAAGGGTGTGCCGCCCGGGGCCGATCTGGCCGATGAACTGGCCATCCTTGAAAAACAGGGCTACTTCGTCGGTACCGACGGTAAGCTGGGCCTTGTTGGGAATGGTGGGATCGGGGTGCTTGTACACAAGCGCTCCCTTGCGGGCATCGGGCCGCGCGATCGCCAGTTCTTTGACTCCAGCCTTGACAAAATCGATGAGACCCATTGAATCCTCCGCGTTATATACGCTGGACAAATGATAAGTTCTTGCCCCCCTGGGCGCAATGCTCCGAGCCGCTTCACCGGCGCAGCGAGTCACAAAAGCAGCGCAGTGCCAAAGACGCTAAAAACTGAGGCGTCCGCCCAAACGAAACGTGAGCGGCGCCTGGTAGGCGGTCGGCTGCCCGTAATTGCTGTTGGGCGTCGGAGGTCCGCTGCCATCGGCACGCTTGAGGTGCTTTAGATCCTGGGGCTGCCCGTTGATAAGCGCTCCCACCACATCGAAGGTGTAGTTGTCATCGACATTGGTCGGTGTGCGCTGATTCAAAAGATTAATGACATCAGCGAACAGATTCAGGCTGATCATTCGCGTCAGCTTGTGGTCGTAGCTGATGTGCACGTCAAACTGCGTCACCGACGGGGTGCGTCCACCCGAGCCACGCGGCAGGATGTAGACTTCGCCCGAGCCGTAATAAAGATTCTGGCCCAGCACTTCGATAGGCCGTCCAGAGACCGCGGTAAAAGTCAGGCCCAGGGTCAGTTTGGCTTTGTCGCCGAGCGGTTGTTCGTAAAAACCCGAGGCTTTGAAGTTGTGCGGGCGATCATTTGGCAAGGGTCCGTTGCGATTGGCCAAAAGGTCGGTCAAATCGAACTGAGACGATATGTTGGGATCCAGTTGGCCGTTGGATGCGCTGAAGGTGCCCGGGTAATTGCCGATGGTTCGCGAATAGCTGTAGCTGCTGATGACGCTGAAGCGGTTCGACAGCCGCTTGTTTAGGGTCAGGACCAAAGCGTTGTAGTTGCGAATGGCCCGCGGAAAAATCGTTCCGACGGCTTGATAAGCGCTCAGCCGTTTTTGCGCATTGTCCAAAGCCTCGGCGGCGCGAGCATCGTCGGGATTCTGACTGGCAGTCATCTGCAGGCGGCTTATCTCGTCTTTAAGCGCCTTGACTTGATTGGAATCCGCCGGCTGACCGGGATTGGCGATCATGTAGTAGTTGCCGCCGTCCGTCGACAAATCTTCGATGATGTTGCCCAGATCGCGATGGATGTAGCTAATCCCCAAAACGATGTCGAGCCCGACATCGTAATTCAGCCCCACCACCACTTCGTTGACGTACTGCCCTTGCAGACCAGGCGCGACTTCGCCGTAGCTGCCTCCGTTTAACGAGCCTCGCGGATAGGCGCACGCGGCATCGCGCGGATTTATAACCGACCGGCCGGCGGCATTGCGCAGCGGATCGCGCGGTCCTAGGTCGCCGCAGGTGGCGCTGAACTTCGAGGAATAAAGTCCCTCGCCGGTAAACTGCCGGTCGTTGATGTCGGTGGGAATCGACTCATAAAACCGACCATAGTTGAAAAAGAGTTTGGAACGGCCGGGATGCTTGGTGAGCTGTGTAAAGTCATAAGCCAATCCCAAACGCGGGGCCCAGTTGTCGTAAATGGCAATGGCCTTTTCGCCGATTTGCGGATTGGCGGGATCAGAGGCCAGATCCATTCCGTAGATCTCCTGCCCTTCCCAACGCACCCCGAGGTTTAGAACCAGGCCCGGCGCCCAATCGATTTGCCAGCTATCTCGCAGATACACCGAGTAGTTGCGAGTCTGCGTCAAACCGCTGAATTGGTCCAAAAGCACTTTGCGACCTGTAAACGGATTGACCTGACCAAACTGACTGGCGACCTGAACCTCATCGCCGCTGCCGTTTGTCTCGTAGACTTTGTGGCCGTTTGGATCGTAAGCGCCGCTCGGATTGTCCTGCACCAAAGTACTGCCGGTAAAGCTGCGAGTGTTTTGCGTAAAGATTTGCTCAAAATCAAAACCCAGCTTGATGGCATGCACGCCGCGCAGCGGATTCCACTTCTGCGTCACATGAATAAAAGCCGTCGCCGAACTGACCAGCATATGGCGCTGCAAAACCTGGTTGTGGTAGCGCCCAAAACCCTGCCTATAGTCGGTAAGCGGACAGGGATTAAAGGTCGTCGGCAGGCCGCGGTAGGTCTGCCGCTGCCGCAAGCAGCTTGGCACGTCTTCAAAGTCCGCCAAGCCGTAGGGATTGTCGCCGCCGGCGTGGTAAATGGTCTGTTGATCGGCCAAAGAGCCGTTTTGCGCCGGCTGCTCATCGGTGCTTTGGTAGTGGTAGCCGTACAGCAAATCAAGCTGCAGGCGACGGTTTAAAAGCTTTCCGATGTACCGCGCGGAAACATCATGAATCTGATCGGTACGCGTATACTTTTGCGACGCTACTTCGTAGTTTCTCGCGGAATCTCCGATGTTGGCGTAGTCGTCGTAGGTGGACGGCGAGCCGATGTAGCCAAGCGTGATGTTGTGGTCGGGATTTATGTTGAACTGAAACTTGGCAATCCAGTTATAAAGTCGCTTTTTGCGCAGGAGGTCCTGGCTGCTACCGGCGATGTCCTCCGTGCGGCGCGCCGCGACGCCGGCCCCTAGACAATACTGCGAAGTGCGCAGATAGCCCGGGCACTGATAGCTTGGATCCACCTCGGCGCTGCCGGTGGTTGGGTCATAAAATTGCTGACGCAAAGTGCGATGGACCGTCTGGTTTGTAAACGTCGGAGCAAAGCCGACGTAAAACCAAACGCGGTCCTTTAGCAGATAACCGCCCAGATCGAAGCCAAAGTCGAACAGCGACTGCATCTTGCTACGGGTGGCAATGGCATCGCCGAGGCGTGCGACGGCCATCGGAGTTAGCTGATAAGGCTGTATGGACCCAAATACGCTGCCGTGAAACTCGTTTCCTCCCGACTTGGTGGCGACGATGACCACACCGCCGGTGGCACGTCCGAATTCCGCCTGATAGCCGCCGGTGATGATGTTTACTTCTTTGATGAAGTATTGCGACAGCTCGCTGCCGATAATGCCCAAGCTGGGATCGGTCGTATTTATGCCATCGACGATGTAGTTGTTTTCGTTGCCGCTTGATCCCGAGACTGAGACGCCCACTTCGCTGCCGGCGCTGGGGCCGCCGCCCGTGCTGCTAAAAGCCCGCGGCGCGACATCCGAGGCACCGGGTGCCAAGGCAATGATGCTTTCGAAGGTACGGCCGCGGACGGGAGTGTTGCGCAGCAGCTCTTGGTTGATCTCGACACCAGTATTGGCGCTGGCGGTGTCGACGTTGGGCGCCGCTTCTTTGATCACTTTGACTTCGCGCCGGCCGGCGCTCATGCGCAGGGTCACGCTGACCGTGACCGTCTTGCCCAAAGACAAGCGGATGCCGGGTCGCACAATGCGCGGCTTGTCATCGGCGCCAAAGTAAAAATTAACCTGGTACTCATCGCCGGGCGGCAGTTGGGTAATCACATAGCGCCCGGAGGCATCGGTGACCTCGGATTGAAATTCCTGAAGCGCTGGACCGCTTACGACAACCGTGACCGAGGACAATGGTCGACCAGTTTCCTCGGCCGTGACCACGCCCTGAATGGCAGCCAATTGGGCTTGGCCAAAAGCCACGGAACTTTGTCCGAGCAAGGCGCACAGCCCCAAAAGCAGCCAAAGTTTCTGCGCGCATTTTATGGCCAAGCGCGACGATTTCAGCTTGCAGCGTCGTAGGGCTGGCATCCTCATCACAATCTCCGCGGCCGCGCCAAAACCGTAGGCGCTGTCGCGCAAACAAGCACGTTGGCCGCAGATTGTCCATCGAGCCGCGAGTTTTGCGGTTTGATGCTCGCCCGCAGCACCATATCGCCGGAAATCGTGTTGCGCCCCGTCCCCGGCGGATGTCCCGCCCGCTGCGAGACATCGCGTATATCAGACCCACGCAGCGCCACCGTCACCACTGCGACCTGGTCGGCGCCTAGCCCCAAAGCCCAAAGGCCGTGAGCAGGTGCAATATAAAGCACGCGCTTGTTGCCGCGGTTGCAGCCGCTTTCCGGCTTTTGGACATCGCCAACGCCATTCTGCAGGACGACGTCAATCGGCGCAGAGGGTTCGGCAGGTGTTCCCGTGATCTTAAGCGTCGCGCGGGCCGTATCCGCTTGCAAAGATTGCTCATCCACGGGCGCGTTCATGTACACGGCAAAGACGCCGTCGTTGGCCATCTCTACGTAATTGCAGTCATCATCTGCGGCGGCGGCGATAAAAGGATCATTTCCCGTGCCGCTGCCACGTATGCATTTATCGGACAGGAAGCGGTCCGAAGCGCTGTCTCCTGCCTCTGTGGCCTTGGTTTTTTGGTCGCCGATGCCGATGCGAATCGGCGTAAACGGTTGCGTCGCGAAAGTGAGCAGCACTTTGGTCGGCGCATCCAGGCGCAGAACATCCTGTGGATTGCGCCCCGACAAAGTCGGATTTAGCACAACGTGATAGACCGTGTTCGGTTCTAGGGCGCGCACCGGATCATCGGGAATAAGGACACTGCCCGTGCTGTCCGTACCGACTTGCTCGGAATCGTAGGCGGGCAATACCTCCATTTGCAGCGCCGGACCATAATCAAAAGTGGTCGGGTCCGGACTGAGCCCCGTACCAGTGGCCTGCAAAGAATTGTAGGACGCCGGAACTCCGCAAGATTCGCCATCGCAGCTCAGTTGAATAATGCTCGAATCGATCAGTCTTAAATCCTTCCCCTTTTGCGCCAGTCCTTCATCGGGTACATGCTCGATATCAAAACCGCCTGCCTTGAGGGGAATCTTGTTAAAAATGACGCGCAGTTTCGTCGCCGAATCCGGGGTCGGCGGACTCTTGGACAAGCTGTACATGTCCTTAAACGGATCATTCACACACCCTGGCGTATCCTTCACTGCGTCTGCGGCACAGTTCAGCGGCGCACTGGTGTCGCTAAATACTGGCTCGCCGGCGGTGGTGTCGCCACTCGGATCGCTTAGGGTCATTCGCGTCACCAAAAGCGGTCCGGGCGGCTCGGGATCCTGCCCGCTCAGATAATCGGTGCATGAGCCGACAAAAGTGAGACAGGAAATAGCCCCGACGATTTGCAATTGTCGCAAACAGGCTTTTAGTGTGCTGCGTCGCCGCATTTCGAAGAAGCTCCTTCCAAATCCGCTCATGGGCCATGGGCAAAGCAAATCCTCGATTTGAGCAATCGAAGATGCGATAGGATCGCCTATTTGGCCACAATGTATCCAAAGGCTTGACAAGCGGCATTGCACAGCCACCCGACCTGTTTTGTCAACCCTTTCCAAATGCTCCGGGCGGCGCAGGCAGCCGGCAAAAATCAGGAATTTCGAAAACTGTAGGCGGCCAAGGCGTGTGATAAGCCTTGGATATGCGAGGAACGGTTGCACTTAAAGGAATTGCCTTTCAGGCCTGCCATGGGGCGACGGCGGCGGAGCGTCGAACACCGCGCCGCTTCGAAATTGACGTGTCTTTACAGCTTGATCTGACTCGCGCCGCCGCCACCGACCGCCTGAACGATGCCATCGACTATCAGGAGCTGTCTGATTTGCTCATCAGCGCCGCCACCCAAAAGACATATCGCTTGCTAGAGGGGCTGGCCGGAGCGCTCGTCAAAGCCATTGCGACGCGCTGGCCGCATGCCGACATCGCGCTAGAGGTTCGCAAGTTGCATCCGCCGTGCGCGGGAAATCCGGCCTATTCGGCGGTTTTGTTACATCACGACAGGCAGCGGGAAGACACTTCCCTTGGGCGCGCGAAAGGCTCCGGCCAAGTCAGCTAATAAGTAGCTTCGACCGCCACATGCACCCCAACCCCCGAACCATCGACCCCCGAGCCGTGAAAGCGGTAGCTATTGTTGGTGATGTTGTCGAGAACGCCGGTCAGATGAATTTGGCGTTTTAGCTCAAGCGCGCTGCGCAGTGACAGCACAAAAAATCCCGCCGTGCCATTGCACATACCCGGCGGCAGATTCGGCAGGCAAACCGTCGAATCCAGCAAATCCTCAGGCGCCAATCGGCGCTGCGGCCCGGCCCAGCGCAATACGAGCTGCGCAAAGCTGAACACGGCGCGCGGGCGGCTAAATTCCAGGGCCGCCAAACCATGTACCGGCGGAACCCGTCCCACCGTAGGCGCCCCGTCGCTCTGGCCGTCCATATAGTTGTAGTTTACGGAGGCCAGCGCCGACAGCCCGCGAAACATGTAGACGCGTAGAGAAGCCTCCACAGAATGCATCAGGGCCGAGTCGCCGTTGGCGCGGCTTAAAAACCGCTCGCAGCCTTGCCTGGCACCTTCGACACGGCAGCTTTGGCTGCCGATGCTGACCGGCACGACCACGATCGGACTGTCCAGATAGGTCAGCGCATAATACGCCGCCGCCTCAAGGCGCCTATAGGCAGTGCGCAAACCGAATTCGCCGGCATGCGCCGCCTCGGAGCGCAGGGGCCCAGACGTCGGCAATAACAGCCCCGGTCGCCCACCGTCGAGGCGCGCATAATCATCCAGATTCGGCACGCGCATTCCGGTCATGGCCCCGGCGGTCAAAGCCAGGCCCGAAAAAAGTTCGTAACGCAGGTGCAGCGAACCGCCATAAATTGGGCTGCTGAATTGGCGCTCGGGCAGTTCATCCGCCTGCAAGCTACCCAGCAACTTTTGCACCCGATCATCGTGGCCTATATGTAGCAGGTTGGCGCCGGCGCGAGCTCCCACAAGAGCCCGCAGCCGCCCCGGCCGGTCGCCTTCACTGCCGCGGACCAGACGCTCTAGATCGATGTCGTCTTGCAGAAAAACCGCCAAGGTTTGGGCGCGACTGCCTTCAGGGTAGCGAGCTTCGCCAGGACTAAGCAATGCGGACGGAACAGCGCCCTCGTGCAGCACGCTGCGCGTGGCCAGGCTGTCCACCCATTCGAACTGACCTTCGATGCCCAGCGCCAGGCGCCCGGCGCGGCCTAGATCGGCGCGGGCGTTGAGCATGGCGCCGAATACGTCGACGCGATTGGCCAATTTCAAAATGCTGTCGGCCAAAAGCTCTTGCCGCGCCACCGACTCGGCCTGCCGCTGATAGGACAGCGTGGCGCTAACCGCAACGGTTTGACCGCGGACTTCAAAGCCGCGCTCATAGCGCAGATAGCCCAGATCGCGGGCGACTTCAGGGAGCGCATACAGGTCACCGGGTTGGCTGCGCTCGCTGCGCAGGCCGTCGTACTGCCGCATGCCCTGATAGACGAGGATGATGCTGCCGGCGCCGAGGTCCACCCCCGCGCCGATGTACAGCCCGCCTTCGCTATAGCCGGTCAGCGGCTGAACGCCGCCCTGTGAACCTCCGACCACATCCTGAAAACGCCGAACGCTAAATGCCGTATCCAGCGCGAACCGGCTCCAGCGTCCGCCACCGCTCAGGCTGCCCTGCGCGCCTTGATCGGGGCTGGCGTAGGCACCGCGTACGTCGGCTGTCAGCTCGACGTTGCTGCCGGCGATAGGGTTTGGGCGCATGGTCCGCAAGTAGATGGTTCCGCCAAGCCCTCCATCGCCATAGGTATTAAGCCCGGGGCCGCGCACAACTTCGATGCCGCGTACGATGTACGGATCCACCAAATTCAAATTGCTAAGGCCGCCAGCTACCGTGCTGGTAATGGTGGTATTTAGGCGGATGCCATCGACATAAATCTGTACCCGACCTTCACCGAGGCCGCGCAGATTCGGACTTTGAAAGCCGTAGCTCGGCTGCTGCACAAAGACGGCTTCTTCGTTGCGCAGGGCGTCGCCGACTGAGCGCGGCGGAGCAAAACGCAGCTCACTTGTTTCCACCGCCGAGGTGGCACGCGGGCTGTCAAAGACGCTGCTGCGCTGTAGCGTGACCGCCCCAACCCCATCAAGGACGATACGCGGTTGGCTGGCTTCCGCTGGTTCGGCTTCAGCCGCCTGGGCCACCGACGCGACTGCCCAAAGGCCCAAAAGACCGAACAGTATGGAGACAGCGAATTTGGCAACACCTCGTCGCATGAATTCGCTGTGCTTAGGAATTTACGCGTCCAATGGCCAAGCGCTCCATTTGGCGGGCCAATAAGAGGTCACGTTCGGTCAGGCCGCCGCTTTCATGCGTAGAAAGCAGCACGCTCACCCGGTCGTAGACGTTGGTCCACTCGGGATGGTGTTTCATGGCTTCGGCATGTAGAGCCACACTCGACATGAAGCCAAAAGCTTCCACAAAGCTGGCAAAGCGATATTCGCGATGCAGCTTGCCCTCACGTACGGTCCAGCCGCGTAGCGATGGATCGGTCAGCGCTTCTTGCACGGCCTCCGGAGTCAATCGGGGAGCAGCGGTCATGGGTAAGCCTACTACTTTGCCCTCTTTTTTGCCTGAATTCGCGCGACAACGCAAGGATGGTGCGACAAAAGCCAGCGGCGCGGTCCCAACGCCGCAAAAAAAAATCCTCGAAGGCAAGCGTTGAAACTTCGCCTTCGAGGATTTTTAGCTTTTTGGAAAAAGCTACGCGTATAGCCGAAGACTAACTACTGAACGTTAGCGGTATACGTGAACGTGCAGGTCTTGCCGTTTTTATTGCAGCTTTTTCCGGCGAGACTTTGGTAACCGTCGTCGATTTCCGTAAAGGTAAGCTGA
The DNA here is from genome assembly GCA_964460115.1 of uncultured Myxococcales bacterium. Taxonomy (GTDB): domain Bacteria; phylum Myxococcota_A; class Polyangia; order Palsa-1104; family JAEUJZ01; genus JAEUJZ01. The sequence goes on along the minus strand of CAYWPR010000044.1, from coordinate 26,404 downwards.
AAGGTGTTGTCAGCGGTTACCGTGACCGCGGCGCTCAGCGTCGCCTGGTACTGGCAGCCTGATACAGTATCGCTTTCCATCTGCGAGAAGGTCAGAACGCCAGAGTTATTGCTGATTGCGCCATGGCCAAGCTCGCCGCCGCCAGCACCCTTGACGGTGATGACGCACATCATGTTCGTCGTGTCGTTTTCGACGGTGATCGACGTCAAATCCGCCTGAACCGCAGTGGTGGTCACGGTTGAATCGCAGCTATCCGAGGCCGAGGTCACGGTGACCGAGGTGTATTTTTTCGCCGCCAGCGCGTGGCCGTCGGCCGGGCACTTGGTGCCAAATAGGTCTTCGCCGCCACAGCCCACAGAGGCCAGGGTCGCGAGCAGAAGTGCGCTGAATAAACTAAGTTCCTTCCGTTTCATCTCTTACTCCTTTTAGGTTAAGTTTTAGCGGGCGCCACGACGGGTGGGCGCCGCTGCGGGATTCTCAGCCGAGCCAACCGGCTTGCTCGTATCAACGGGCGGCGCGGCGGGAGCGGCAGGCGGGGCGGCAGGAGTAGGGGCTGGCTTGGCGCCCTTGTCCTTACGAGCGGTATGGCCCTTGCCAGCCGGCTCAGCGGGCGGCGGGGTCGTCGGCTCGGTCGTGGCAGCAGGCGCCTGGCACTTGGCAACCTGGGCCTTGGCATCGTCCAGATCCTTTTTCATCGAATCGATCGACGCCTGCATGGTCGTGACTTGACCCTTGAGCAGATCGCGCTCCGAAGAGGCTTTGGCAAGCTGCTCTTTGGTCTTGTCGAGCTCTTCCTTGTCACAGGCGCCCATGTTGAGCAGGGCGGCGCCGAAAGTCATGGCCAAGGCAGTCTTAGAAACGGTGTTAAAGAACTTCATTAGATGCTCCTTTGATCTGGTTTTTATGAGCCTAGGGGCCCAATCCTATGATCTAGGCACCTGACACGTCCAGTGCGAGATGCCAATTTTTTCTGTTTCTGAGGTCAATATACACGTTCGTGCGGAAGATGATCACGCGGCGATCGAAAATACTGAAACGGCGAGTATGCCAGAAAGTTTGATACTCGGCTTGTGTAAAGGCAGGCAAAGTCTTCTACCTGCTGCCCCAGACGCGAGTTTTCAGTGCTTTCTTTAAGGAGCGGTCCCCAGAAGGGATTAAACGTGTGCTCGATGGCTTTTTCCAGCTTGTCGATTTTGCTGAAGGTGTCGCGCAGGTTCGTGCGCAGCTCGTCAATGCGCGAAAGCAGCGCTTGCCGCGCCGCGTCGAGGACCGATGCCGGTACCGCCGCGTAGGATTTTTCGTCTTGGCGGGCCGAGGTGACACCTTCGCTCTTGTCATCGCCACCGCGGCTTGGCGACGCATCTTGTTCGAACCCAAGCAGCGGCAGATTCAGCGCGGCCGGCAGAGGCTGCGCCGTAAAGATGCGCTCCAGCTGATGCAATAGCAGTTGCTGATAACGCAATTCGGCGTCTAGGCGATGGCGCCGGCGGTCTAGCGCTTCAAGCTGCTTGAGCGACTCTTCCACTTGTTCATGGCGCAAAAGCTCTTGTTCCAGCTCTTGCACAATCATCGCGGTGCGCCAAACCGAAGATCGTTTGGCGCGCAGCATATCCCCATAGATATGATCCCCGATATACAGAACGCGGTCGCCGGGCAATGCTAGTAGCTCGCTAAGAGCGCGCACATTGCCGCCTTGATAAATCGGCGCCCCCGCCGCCTGACCCGTATCCGTTGCGACAGCGGGTTGTAAAGCCACGAGCGGTAGATCTTCTACAAAAAACCGCGGCTTTTTGGCATCTACGACGACGGCATCAAAATAATCGCGCCAGTTTGGATAATTGGGCAGCCTTCCATTTAACAAATATGTCATCACGGTATCTGTGTAAGCGTACCCGCTATTGGTCACTATAAACAGCCGTTTGCCAGCCGAGCGAAACAAATGCAATGTCGCCGCCAGCTCGGTATCTTTGACAATATATTCGTCTAAATGTGCAGTAATTTCACGCTTTATTGAATCATCATGATGCGCTTCATCAATGCATTCGCGTATATCTGTCCAAAGTTGTGTATAGCGCGCTGCTCGCACTTCGTCCGAGGAAGTCGCAAATGCACTATCGCGATCTAGCAGATCGACACCCTGCGCATAAAGCACGGCCTCCGGCAGCGCAAATAGCGTATCGATCCAAGCATAGCGCGATGGAGTCAGCCGCACCTGCTGTTCTCGATAAAGCCGCATCCGTTCAAAACGGCTAAGCGGTTGCGTTCCATGGTAGCCGCGGCCGACAAAGCCGTAGCGGTCCATTTTCAGCAAATTGCCACTTTTTTTATCTACGACCAAACCGCGAATGGCAAAGCGCGCATCGTAAGGCAGATTTAGAAATTCTTCGGAATAGCCGCGCTGCTCGACCATTTTGCGCAGCGTGCACAAAGCCGAAAGCGCTTCAATGCGCGGCTGATGATAAAGCGCCAGCGTATAGTCCATATCGAAGCCAATCACTTCGATTTGGTCCATACGCACCGTGCGATTCACAAAGACGCGATGAATGCGCGGCGGATCCGCCGCGGTCTTGGGCGTAGCCCGACCCAGTGCGTCTAACAATCGCAGATGGGGGGCTAAAACTGCACCGTCATCGCCGCGCTCGCCGCTTTTGGGATCATCGAGGTCAGCGTTATTTTCGAAATCGCTAGGGGCCAGAGGAAACGACTCAACAGAAGACATGCCAAGAGCTCAATCAGTATACGCTAAGATCTGCAAATCATGGGGCTGAAGCTTTTTGAACCCATTTGCGTAGGTAAAACGACGCTGCCCAATCGCATCGTTTTGCCCGCCATGGTCACGAGGCTGTCGTCTGAAGATGGGCACGTAAACCAAGACATCGAAGACCGTTATAGGCGCTACGCCCAAGGCCAGCCCGGCCTTCTTGTCATCGAAGCCATGGCCGTAAGCCAGTCCAAATCCGGACCGCTTTTGCGCATAGCGAGCGATGCATATCTGCCGGGTCTAAAGCGTCTGGCCGACGGTCTGCACGAAATTTCTCCAGGCAAAGTGGTGCCGCAAATCATTCACTTTCTGAAAATTTCGCGCAGCGGTTGGCGTCAGACCATCCATGATCTTTCCGTCGGCGATATACGCGAGATTGTTGGACTTTTTGCGCAAGCCGCCGTCCGCGCTCGGCAGGCGGGTTTTGACGGCGTCGAGCTACACATGGCCCACGCCTATACATTGTCGTCCTTCCTATCGCGCCACAATCGCCGCCGCGATGAATGGGGCGGCTCGCTGGAAAACCGCCTGCGCGTCCCTACCCAAGTGCTACGCGCCGTCCGCGCCGCCGTCGGCGATGATTTTCTGATCGGCGTACGCTTTGACGGCGAGGAGTGCATTACCGATGGCTATACGCTGCGTGATGCGCAGCAAATTGCCCTGCGTTTGGCCACCGAAGGTGCGCATTATTTGTCGATTTCCGCCGGCGGCAAATTCGAAGATGCCGTGCACAAGCCCGGCGTCCCGCTTTATCCATATACCGGCTACTCGGGGGATCGCTGTATGCCCAGCCGGCTTTATCCGGATGGCTATAATCTGTATCTGGCGGAAGGCATCAAAGCGGCGCTTTTGCAGCACGGCTTGTCCGCCGTGCGCGTCGTCGGCACGGGCAAGATTTGGCGCCCCGAGCACGCGGAAAAGCTGGTGCACGGCTCCGTCGATCTAGTCGGCATGGCCCGGCAGCTTTTGGCCGACCCTGACTGGCCGCGCAAAGTACGCGATGGTCACGCCGACGCCATCATCTATTGCGAATACGGCAATGTCTGCAAAGCACTTGATGAAAATTTTCAACGCGTGCGCTGTACGCTTTGGCCCAAAGACGCCCTGCACGCCCCCGAGACCTTGCGTCCTTGGACAGCGGAAGCGCCACGCTGGCCGGAAGGCGGCGCCGCGCTTTGCGCCCACTACGAACGCGGTCGCGTCCGCTTGACCTGGCAGCGCGCCCAAAATGCCGAAGACGTCGAAGATGCTCGAGAAATCTACGGCTACGAGATCTTTCGCGCCGAAGGCGAAGTTGCAGCTTCCGCGCTGCCGCATCACGCCATGGTACGCGCCGCCACCCCGACGTTTTTAGACACCGAAGTGCTGGGCGGCCAGCGCTATACCTACGCCGTTGCCGCCTATGATCGACGCGGAGTGCGCGGACCGCGTTCTTTGGTGCAGGTGGTGACTATTCCGTAAACCGCTTCGCCAGCTCGTCCTTGATGCGCTTTTCGATAGCCCCTTTGATGGGAAGCATCGCCAAAGACAGATCCAAATGGACGTGAATGCGGTGAGGCTCGATGCGAATGGTTCCGGTGGCTCCGGTGCGCTCGAAACGGGCTTCCGTGTCCGAAAGCCAGCGTGACGACAAACCGTACTGCGCGCCGAGCTCCTGGTTCAAAGAATCTATACGCTTGCGCGCTTCATCGGCGGCGACCTTGTGGTTGTGGCTAATTTCTACCTTGGGCATGCGCGTCACTCCTTCTTTGCTTGAAACTATCATGTGCTAGCCTGCGCAGCGAAATGAACAATTTTTCGTCGCCAGAACCAAAGCCGGATCCGCGCGCTATCACCCGCTTTGCTTCATCGGGTGGTTGAGCCGCCAAAGTAGGTCCGGGCGACCTACGCGCACTGCTTGGAAACTCCGCCGAGACTTCTCGCGATTCTCGAGTCCTTGTTGGCCTTGAGACGGGCGACGACGCCGGCGTGTATCTGCTTTCTGGGCCAGCGCCGGCCGGCATCGTGACCACCGCTGACTTTATTACGCCGCCTTTTGACGATCCGCATGGCTATGGACGCATCGCCGCCGCCAATGCGCTTTCGGACGTCTACGCCATGGGGGGAACGCCGCTTTGCGCGCTGAACCTTTGCATGTTTCCCGATGCGCTCGATCGGACGGTGGCGCGTGAAATACTCGACGGCGCACGCACCGTACTATCCGAGGTAGGCGCAGCCCTTGTCGGTGGGCATACGGTGCGCAGCGAGCAACTATTTTTCGGGCTAAGCGTCACCGGTTTGGTGAATCCGGCGCACATTTGGCGCAACGTTGGCGCCCGTCCCGAAGATGTACTGATTCTGACACGGCCCTTAGGCAGCGGCCTTCTTGTCAGCGGCGCGCGGCGCGGCCTTGCCAATGCCGAAGCGCAAAGCTTCTGCGCCCAAACGATGGCCCAGCCCAATTTCCGCGCAGCGCTCGTCCTTGGTCGCTTTGCGGTTTCCGCAGCCACCGATATAACCGGTTTTGGCCTTATTGGCCATGCCCTCGGCATGGCTGCCGAGGTATCGCTGCGCATCGATTTTGCGGCACTTCCGGTGTACCCCGGCGCCCGCGAGCTGGCCGCGCTCGGCCTAAGCTGCGCCGGAGCGCGCGCCAACCGCGCCGCCTACAAGCAGCGCGTTGCCCTGTCCAAGGTCCTGTCTTTGGCCGAAGAAGAGCTGCTTTACGATCCGCAGACATCGGGTGGCCTGCTTTGCGCACTGCCCGCGGCGCAAGCCCCGGATGCGCTGCGGGCGCTGGCCGATGCCGGAGTATCGGCCCACTCCATCGGCCGCGTTTTGGCGCGTGATAGCGCCGGTTCCCTCATCATAGACAGCTAGTTACGAAGCACGACGGGAAATGGCGGCATTGTCTGGTCGTCGCGGCATTGCCCATTGCCTTTGGTAATTACTGCAATCACTTCATAGCTTCCAGCCGGCAGGCCATTGCCTTGTTCGGGCAGAAAATGAGCGATGCTGCCATCCATGCCACTTGGACCCAGCGTTTTTTGGCGCACGGTTTGCCCGGCGGTTCGCAGACTTACGCGAGCATACGCGCCGCGTACCGGCCGATCGTTTAAAAAGACCTGATAAAACGCCAAGGTTCCGGTTCTACCGGCTTGGATGTAGTCGTGCAAAAGACTCAGCTGCAGAGAAAAAGGCTGCCGGTTCGGGGCGCAGCCGCAGCCGCCGGCATCTAGTCCGCTGCATTGCGCGTTGCAGACCACCGCGCTGCCGAGCACGTCATCAAAGCCAAAATCCTGACAATCGGCGCCATCAACGGCAACTCCGTCACATATTTCGCTGCCGCGATCTATACGGCCATCGCCACAACGGGCGCGTGGCGCGGCTTGCGATAGCGCCTGCGCGGCATTCACCGCACCCGCGCCAAACGTATCATCTCGTCCCGGTGCGCCCAAGTCCACGGCACTTTCCAAAAGCAATTGGCGCAGCGCCACATTGCTAAGACCAGCCAGCGGCGCCGCCGACCACAGCAGCGCCGCGACGCCGCTGACCACCGGCGCCGCCATGCTGGTGCCATCTAGGTTGGTCCAAGCCGTGGAAAAAAGGACCTGACTGCAGCGAAGCTTTTGCCCGCTGCGCAAGCGGTCGCGCAAAAACTCGCCGTCTCCGGCGGCTAGCGTCGCCACCGGCACCGGCACCGCACCTCCAATGTCAATATCGGTCAGCAGACCTCCGGCCTGCGCCAAATCGCCGGCGCGGTGGTTATAAAGGAGAATGCCGACGGCTCCCTGCAGGCGGGCGTTGTGAATCTTTTGCGCAAAGGGCACGGCAGGCGTGGGCCCAGCCGCCGGCCCACGTTCAATAAGGGCCAGGTGGCCAAGCGGCGCGCAGGCCGCCGTTTCCTCTAGGCTGCCAAAGCCGCAGTCGCGCAGCGAAACGTTATAAATGGGCGTGTTCGAGCCGCCCGCCGGAGCATATGCCGCAAGTGCAAAAGCGCCGCCGCTTTCGAACCGGCAGCTCAGCCCGACCTCGACATCGCCGCGGCCGACCGGCACCGAAGAATAAATGGCCACACCGGGGGCGGTCAAAGACACGGCCGGTCCCGTCGATGAAAACGTAGCGATTTCGCCGTAGATCGTAGTAGCACCCACCGCAACCACCTCGGGATACGCTGCGGGATAGTAGCGCGCGGTGCGAATGATTCCGTGGGTCGCGTCTTCGGCATTGCCGGCGGCGGCAATCAGCAATAGGCCAGCGGCGTAGGCACGCTTTATGGCTTGGTACTCAAGTTCGCTTGGGCCACCGCCAAAGCTCATGTTGACGATTTGGCAGCCGTCTTTTATCGCCGCGTCGAGCGCCGCGATGACATCGGCGTCAGTCGCTGCGGGCTGTCCATAGCGCGAGGAAAACACATTGTAGATGCGCAAGTCGGCATCCGCGGCGATACCGACGGTGCCGACGCCGTTTTCCGGCGCGGCGATGATGCCGGCAACATGAGTGCCGTGTATAGAAGTGCTCACAAAGTCCGGACTGTGATCCGGAAAACTGTAACCACCGACGATATGCTGCGGCAAATCGGGGTGCTCGGAAGCCTTTCCCAAATCGTAGCCGGAATCAATCACGCAAACCTGAACGCCTCGGCCGCGCGCCTGCGGCCATAGCTCCGCGGCATGCACCGTGTCGCATTGCGGACAGTTCAAAAGTTCTCCGCGCAGGGCATGCTGCGGCGGCACCCCGCAGTCGTAGCTGCAAGTGCTGGTGCGGCTCTCTTTAGGTGCCTCGTCGAAACTGCATACTGTATCGCCGCAGTCGGCCAAATAGCGCAAGACCGCCGGCTGCGCGTCAAGCTCGGGCCAATCGGCCAAAAGTTCCGACAGACGCTGCGGGTCTATGCGAACGCTGATGGTATCGGCCAAGCCAACGCGTTCGCTGTAGCGATACTTTTGCGCTGCGCCATAGCGGGGCAGCAAGCTGCTCAGCGCATCCATGGCGGCAAGGTTTTGCCGCGCGGAGGGCACGCGAATCAGATATTCGTCAAAAGCAACGCTTGGCGGCTTCGGAGCACCATCCGACGCGACATCCGTCAGGCTCAGGGACGGCCCTTGACAGGCGGCAAGCAGCCAAAGCAGCGGCGAATAGCACACGACAGCGCAAGCGCGCCCAAGCGAAGGATATTTCACTCAAAAACCAGCCGGCTGTAGCGCTCGGCCCAGGCGTCGCCAAATAGGCGCCGCAGCATGCCGCGACGCGGTCCAAATTCATGAAACGCTTGAAAAAATTGCTGCTGTGCCTCGGTGCAGTCGCCGGCTGCACAGTCGGCAAGTTCGACAAGATAGGCATACATCCCTTGACTGAGCGCGGCGAACCCTTCTTCCACCTGCCGCGGCCGCAGCTTGGCATGTAGCCCGTGACCAGACCCAAGAGACTGGGCCCACGCAGGTCCGCTGCCGCTGCCAAGTTTCACAAAAGTCGTGTGCATACCGCGCAACGCGTCGCGGGTCTGGGCCTTTGTTCCATAGACATCTGCATGCACCGAAAGCCGCCAGGGCAACGCCAAAAAATCAGCGGCAAAGCAGGGCGCGGCCAGCTCACTTTTGGGCAACGCCGTCAGCGCCAAGCCTTCGATGATTCCCGGAACGGCGAAGTGGCTAAGCACGATTTTGCGCAGGCGGTCGCTGCGCCAGGCCTCGGCGCGCACTCGACCAAGTCCCCTTGGCAGCTCTCGATCGGCAAGGTCAGAAGCGATCGGCAGTGCTTCCAGCTTGAGCTGTTCGAAAAGGCGAGCGCGCAGTCCGGCAACCATTCCGGCGACATCGATTTCGCGACGCGCTTTTAGATCCTCTTCCAAGGCGCGGACGTGATGCACGGCATCCGCGAACCACTTTTGGCCAAGGAAAAGGCCCTGCCGAAGGCGTTGCGCCACCTCGTACTTCTCCATCTTTTCACGCTAACACTTCTGTTTTGGACTCATCGCCGAAAATGGCGCACTTCGACTTGGTGGGCGATGATCGCACCAAGGGCGTTAAACTCTAGATAGTTGCGCGCGACGAGCGGCGCGCTTGGCAGCGGCTGCCCATTTTTGCCCAAAAAGACGGTGCCATGGCCGTTGCGCAAACGAATGGTCAGCATGTCGTCCTTTTCCATGCCATCTCGCGAAAGCGCCTGTAGCAGCGGCAGTCCGTCAATTCCAATCAGAAACAGATCGCGCGCAAAATGTTCGCCGTCTAGACCCGACAGCGCGCGCAGGCGCAATTCCCAGCTTCCCTGCCGCAGCATATCGCCGAGCACGCCCTTGGCAATGAGGGGAAAATTGCCGCCTAAAAGCGAGACAATCTGAATGCGCAGCAATTTTTTGCTAAGTCCGCCGATGCCCAGGCCAAATGAGACATCAACAAGCACGTACCCGGGCTGGCTGGGATCCTGCGCCACCCCTTCCAAATTGTCCCAGGCTTCGATGAGCTTGCTGGCCAAGCGCAGTCCGATGCTGGGCTCGGCAATCGTTTTTAGCGCTTCCTCTTTGGTCAGCACCAGAGTTTCGCTTTGTCCATCGCTAACAAGCACGGAAAATGGTTCAAATTCCGCCCGCACCATTTTTTCGCGCACCGTTGGATGGGCATGCGCACTGGCGATAAACCGATTGCCCTTTTTTTCCAGCTTCAGGTGTACCCCGACCGGCGCCGAGGTTCCGGCGGCGGTAAATCCGGTTCCGAGGAACAGCAGATCGCCGACTAGCTGCTTGTGCTCGTAGCTATTGCGATTGACAAATCGAATGCGGCCGGCAGAACGCTCGATGCTTACCTGGGAGTGCTCGTCATCAAGGGCCAAACGGTTGCTGTGAAAATCGCCGCGGTTGCCTATACCAGCCAACGGCGCCCGCACTCGACCGACAAAAAAATATACGCCGCGGCCAGAAAATGCTTCGTCTTGCGACGCAGGCGCCGACGATGAAGCCATCGCGGAATTTTGCCCCGGGGCCAAAGCCGGCGGCTGAGCAAAAGCCCAGCGCGCGCTGCTAAAAAGCGCCAGCACCGCTAGAAAGTGCACGACGCGTGACATCATGACGCGTATGAGGCGGTCACAAATGACCAAGGCCGGCTAATCTCCTTCGACTAGCTGATGGCGCTTTTTCACCAGCGAATCGCCGGCGCGCCCGCCCCATTCAAACTGCGCCCCTTTTTCGGTGCGCAAGCTTTGCCAGGGTTCCCATTTGGCACCGGGGAAGGACCGTCGCCATAGCGTCAGTTGGCAATTGGCCGTCCCGGTAAAATGGCAATAGGCCGGCGTGCCGTCGGGGTCCAGATATTCGGTACGCACCATTTCATCGGGCTCACAGGAAAAAACCGCCGTCGCTTTGCGGTACAGATTCTCGCCGGACAAAGCATAGTAGCCAGTGCGGTAATCGGAACGGCCAAATGGCAGATTCAGCCATTCGGTGAAGCAAAGCGCCTCGCCGGTGAGCCCATCGGGATACACGGCAAACAGGGTCAGCGGCACCACCACTGGGCCGCGGCGCATGCGTACAGAAAGGGACTCTAAAACCGCTGTAGAGCTTGCGTCCGCTTCTGCATGCACAAAATCATTGCAGTGTCCCCAAGCCCAACCATAGGCGTGCTTTCGTCCCCAAACATGCGTCTGGCCGCCGGGTTCGCCGTTTAGTTCATAGCGCTGCCCGTCGATTTCGATGACGCCATGAACGGCGACGCTTAAGTTCGGCGATAGGACTAGAGTTTCGGCAAAGCCACCGCCGTATAGAGACTGCGGCAAATAAAGATGAGTACGCGGCGACGGCTGCCAGTGCAGATCCCAACTGACTTTGCGCCCATGGCCGCTCAATGTGCCGCTCATGCCGTCGTGGGTCATTCGCGAGTCGCCAATGCGTACCGACACCGGGCTTTCGCTGTGCGAAAAAGCTGAAATGGAAAAACGCTTGTTGATGGCAAATGTATTTTCGCTAGCCCGACCGTCGCAGTAGCAGAACCACAACTGGGCATAAGGTTGGCCGTGCGCAGTGTTCGGCGCCTCAATCGTATAGCGTATCCAAAATCCGCTGCGCGAGGCGCGATGATTCAGCGTCAGGTACCAGACCTCGTAGTGGCCGGGCTGGCCACGCCACATCATGCGGTTTTGCAGTTGGCTTTGCACCACCGCCGAATCATCCGTATTTTGAGCAGCTTGGGAGTTTTCCATAGGGGCCTCACGGGCAAGGAGGCCATTCTATTATACTCCTGCGGAGACGGCGACCGCTGATTCCGGCGATGGCGAATTTGCAGCTTTTGTACCCTGATGAACTAAGCGCGAGCGGGCTCGGCAGCTTTGCGCCGACCGGTCGTTGGCGGGGCAGCTTCGCTTGGCGCCGCCGCCGAGGCCGATGAATGGGCCTCAATGCCAATGCGATTGACTCCATGTTTCAGCAAAACGCCCGACTCAATGGCCTGTGCGACTTCGGGATGCGAGCGCAGATACTCCTTGGCATTTTCGCGCCCTTGACCAATGCGTTCCCCACCAAAGGCAAACCAGGCGCCGGATTTCTCGATGACACCGCACTCTGAGCCGAGATCCACAAGGTCCCCTTCTTTGCTGATTCCCTCGCCGTACATGATGTCAAATTCGATTTCGCGAAACGGCGGGGCCAACTTGTTTTTGACCACTTTGACCTTGGTGCGATTGCCGACGACTTTTTCGCCTTGCTTGATGGCGCCGACGCGCCGTATGTCCAGCCGCAAAGAAGCGTAAAACTTCAAAGCATTGCCTCCGGTCGTCGTCTCGGGGCTGCCGAACATGACGCCTATCTTCATACGAATCTGGTTGATGAAAACCACCAGCGTATTCGATTTGTTGATGGTGCCGGTCAGCTTGCGCAGGGCTTGCGACATCAGCCGCGCTTGCAGGCCAACGTGCTGATCGCCCATTTCACCTTCGATTTCGGCCTTGGGAACTAGCGCCGCCACCGAGTCGACTACGACGATATCAACAGCCCCCGAACGCACCAGCATTTCGGTGATCTCAAGGGCCTGCTCGCCGTTATCGGGCTGCGATACCAATAGATCATCCGTGCGCACTCCCAATTTTTTGGCGTAGCTTACGTCCAGAGCATGCTCGGCATCGACAAAGGCGCAAATGCCGCCGCGCTTTTGCGCTTCCGCAATCGCCGAAAGCGCCAGCGTGGTTTTGCCGGAAGATTCTGGGCCGTAAATTTCTAAAATACGCCCGCGCGGAAAACCGCCGCAGCCTAGCGCAATGTCCAGCGCCAGCGAGCCCGAGGGAATGACCTGCACTTCAGGCAGTGTGACATCTTCCCCAAGGCGCATGATCGCACCTTTGCCGTACTGCTTTTCAATGGTGCTGGTGACTGCTTCCAAGGCGCTTTCGCGCTCGCTGCGGCTGATTCGCCCTTCTTCTTTTTTCTCGTTTGCCATGTGCCGTCTCCTTAATAACTCAACAATTGCGCAGTGTATAGCAAACAGCTCTGACAGCAGCAATCTCTGCTTTGACGATTGGCCTCGAAACTCTGCTAGGCTGCCGCCATGTCGGCGCGGGCAATGTTCCTTGCAGGCCTGGGGTTTACGATCGCGATGATCGTCGCTCCAGCCGATGAGGCGTTGGCCCAGCGCCCAAAGCGAGACTCCGCGTTGCGCTTTTCTGGGCGCTTTCAACTTTTGTCGGGTGCCGCATTTTCGCTGCCCGAAGACGCGGCGGCACAGCGCCATTTTGTAGCCTACGTACCAATCGATGCCGAGATCGCCGTGCGCGTATCCGGACTATTTTCCATCGCCATGGGCAGCGTCGGCTATTTGGCGCCGTTTTCCGTTTCGATCTGTGAACAAGCGCCAAGTCGGCGGCCAAATGCGCTGGGCGCGTTTTTGGGAATGCGCTTTGACTTTAACAATAGTCAAGACGGCTCTTGGTGGTCACCGTGGATGGCGCTGCGCACCGGAGTTTTGGGGCAAGACGGAACGACTGGTGGCGACGGCTCGCCCTGTGACCAAAGTTACGCCGTCGGCCTGTATTTAAGTCCGCGCCTCGGCGTTGATTTATGGATGGGCAAGGCCGCGGTGACTTTCGCCATTGGCTACGATCACCTGCCGCGCGCCGCGGCGATTTCGACGCAGCTTGGACTGACTTTGCGGCTTTTTTAAGTTTCATGCACGAATTGGTCGGACGATCAATCCTTTAAATTTTTACGCAGAAGCGCCACCAAAGGCGCAAAAAAAGTTCTTTGCTTTCAAAATCTTGCCTAAAGTGTCTGGCTGCTTGGAAACAGCTAGTTCGGATCTGGCTCAGGGTGAAAAGCTGCGCCGATGTTCAGGTGCACCCCGACAGCCGGTCACAATACGGAGAGACGATAGATGGCTCGAGCAAAACGAGGGTTTAAAGCGCGGCGTCGCCGCAACCGCATCAAAGCCGTAGCAAGCGGTTACCGCGGAGGTCGCTCTACCCTGTGGAAAGCGATGGTCGAAACGGTGCGCCATGCGTGGCGTTTCGCCACTTGGCACCGTCGCGAGCGCAAGCGCGATTTTCGCAAGCTGTGGATCATTCGCATCAATGCGGCGGCCCGTCAGCTAGGCGTAAGCTACTCGAAACTTTTTCACGCCCTAAACACCGCCAACATCGGCATTGACCGCAAGATTCTTGCCGATCTGGCCATCAGCGACCCAACGGCTTTTCGCGCGATTCTGACGCAGGCCGGTTTGAAAGTCGCCAAAGCGGCTTGAGCAGCGTGAAATGAGCGCGTCGTCCGCCGCCCCGGGTGAGCTGGGGTCGATTTTTGCAGCTCTGCTCGAACGCTACCAAAGCGACCTCGGTGGCGCGGACAATGAACCCGCCTTGCGCGTGGTTCACGCCCGCTATCTTGGCAAAGAAGGCGAGATTCGCAAGCGCCTGGCAGAGGCTTTGAAGGCCGCGCCGGGTCCCGAAAAGCGCCTCGTCGGTCAAGCCGGCAACGCCGCGATGGAACGCGGCGAGGCTTTGTTTGCCGACCGCCTTTCGGCTCTGCATGATGCCGCGCGGCAAGCCGATTTGGCCCGTCACGTCGATGTCACCCTGCCCGGCCGCCCTAGGCGCCTGGGCGGGCTGCATCTTTTGACCCAAGTGCGACGCGAGCTGGAAAACATCTTCGCCAGCATCGGTTTTACGGTGGCTTCAGGGCCGCAAGTAGAAACCGATTTTTACAATTTCGAAGCGCTGGCCATGCCCAAGGATCATCCAGCGCGCGACATGCAGGACACCTTCTATTTGCGCACCTCGCAGGTTGCCGGGGTCAGCCAAAATGGTCCGCAGCTCCTTTTGCGCACGCATACCTCGCCCGTGCAAATTCGCACCATGCTGGCGCAGCCGCCGCCGGTGCGCATTGTCGCGCCGGGCAAAGTCTACCGCAAAGACGACGACCCGACGCATTCTCCCATGTTCAACCAGATTGAGGGACTGGTCGTCGATGAAGGGCTGAGCTTTGCCGACCTTAAAGGAACGCTGCTTTATTTTGTGCAGCGTTTTTTTGGGGCTGAAGTGGGAATGCGGCTGCGGCCCTCCTTTTTTCCATTCACCGAGCCCAGCGCCGAGATGGACATCGACTGCATCTTTTGTGCGCGTCAAGGCTGCCGCATGTGCAAGGGCACGGGCTACATCGAAATACTCGGCTGCGGCATGGTCGATCCCGAAGTGTTTCGCCAGGTCGATGACGCGCGCGAGGCCGCCGGGCTGCCGCGGGCCTATGACCCCGATCGTCATACCGGCTTCGCCTTCGGCACCGGCATCGACCGCATGGCCATGTTGCGCTACGGCATTCCGGATCTGCGTCTGCTGTTTGCCGGAGATGCTCGTTTTACTCAGCAATTCCGCTAAGGATAATCGATGAAGGTCTCGTGGAACTGGCTGCGCGAGCTCGTCAAGCTCGACGAAGGTATTGGTCCTTATGAAGCCGCATTGCGCCTGGCGGCGGTCGGCGTCGCCGTCGATGCGGTCACTCCGGTTGGCGTCGGGCTGTCCGGCGTTGTCGTCGCTGAGATTCGCGGCAAGCGCCCGCATCCCAAAGCCGACAAGCTGACTTTGGTGGATGTCTTTGACGGCAAGGAAGTGACCCAGGTCGTCTGCGGTGCGCCCAACGTGCCCGAGCCTGGCGCTTCCGGCAATTCGCCGCGTGTCGCTTGGGCGCGGCCGGGTGCACGGCTCCCGTCCGGACTTTCCCTATCGGTGCGCGAAGTGCGCGGCATCGCTTCCCCCGGCATGCTGTGCGCCGAGGATGAACTAGGCCTATCCACCGACCATGGTGGCATTTTGCTGCTAGAAGCCGCAGACGGCGTGGACATCGGCAGTGACTTTGCAACCGCAGTCGGTCTGCCCGATCATATTTTAGAGCTCGACATCACTGCCAACCGGCCAGATCTGCTTGGACATGTCGGAGTCGCTCGCGAGCTGGCGGCAATCTATCGTCAAGACGGCGCCCGCTTGACCTTGCCCGACCCCGACCTAGTGCGCTTTTCGCATGAGAGAAAAGCCACGCAGGCCGCCACCATCGTCATCGCCGATGAAGCCGCCTGTCCGCGCTACCTCGGCCACGTTTTGATTGGCATGCGCGTCGCAAAAAGTCCGCTCAAGCAGCGCCTTTTGCTAAGCCGGCTGGGCTCGCGTTCGATCAGCAATCTTGTCGACGCCACAAATCTGGCGCTTCTGGCTTTTGGTCAACCGCTGCACGCCTTTGATTTAAATCGGCTGAGCGGCCACAAAGTCATTGTTCGGCGCGCCCGCGCCGGCGAATCGCTGCAGACCCTAGACGGCGCGACGCGTACGCTTGCGCCCGACGACCTGGTCATCGCCGATGCCGAAGGTCCCGTGGCGCTTGCCGGCGTTTTGGGCGGACAAGACAGCGAAGTCAAATCCGACACAACCGACGTGCTTTTGGAAAGTGCGTATTTCGATCCAAGCTCGATACGGCGTACGGCGCGCCGCCACAAACTTCATACCGAAGCCTCGCACCGCTTTGAACGTGGTGTGGATCCCAATGCCGGTCTGGATCGCGCAGCGCGCTATTGCTTGCAGCTTATGCTCGAGCAAGGCGGCGGGCAGCTTTTGCACGGCTGCATCGATGTGTATCCCCATTCCAAAAATCCCAAAGTCATCGAGCTGCGCCCGGCGCGCACCAGCCAGATTCTGGGCATTGATGTGTCCGCACCGCGGCAGGCGGAACATTTGACGGCTCTCGGACTTGCCGTCGATGCGCACAACCACAGCACGCTGGCCGTCACCGTGCCGACGTTTCGTCCCGACCTCCTTCGAGAAATCGACTTGATCGAGGAAGTCGGCCGGCTTTGCGGCTACGACAATGTACCGCCGCGGCTGCCAGCTTTGCGAATGAGTCGCTCGCCGGAATCCTGGTTCGATTTAGCGCGGCGGCACAATGCCGAGCGCGCCCGCGACTTGTGCGCGGCGCTCGGCTTAGATGAAGTGCAGCTTTTTTCGATGACTGGACCTGACAAGCTGCACCAAGTTGCCGGCGTCGCCAGCCGTCCGCCCCTGCTTTTGGAAAATCCCCTGCGCGAAGAGCTCTCGGCGCTGCGCACGCAGCTACTGCCCGGCTTGCTGGAGGCGCTTAGCGGCAACCTCAACCGCGGCACAAGCGACGTGCGCTTGTTTGAGGTCGGCGAGGTATTTTTCGGACGCGGCGCCGCCGAACTCCCTGAAGAGCGTTGTCGAGTCGCCAGCGTTCTGTGTGGCCACCGTCCGGCTTTTTTGCGCACAAGTCCCGCCGATGCGCTGGATGTCGCCGACGTGCGTGGCCTTGTCGAGGAACTGCTTAGCGGCCTGGGATATGTTTTGGTCGAGTCGGCGCGCAGCGAAGCGGGGACCACCGCAAATCAAGTTCTGATCCGTCCGGCCAAACCCGAAGAGACCCCATGGCTGCATCCCGGCGTCGCGGCGGTTCTAGTCGCTACCGCGAGCGGACAAATCCTCGGCGATTTTGGCGAGGTCCACCCCGACCTGCGCCAGCGCCTAGAGATTGCCGTACCGGCTTTTTGTTTTGAGCTCGACATTTCGCCGCAGCTCTCTCAAAAACCAGCGCGGCTTTACCAAGCGCCATCGCGCTTTCCGGCCGTGACCCGCGATTTATCGTTCTTTCTCGACAAGGACACTCCGGCAGGCGCCGTCTTTGCGGCGCTTCATCACGCCGGCGAGCCGCTGCTTTTGCACAGCCAAGTCCTTGAGGACTACCGCGAGCCCGGCAAAGTGCCGCCAAACAAAAAAGGGCTGCTCTTTGGCTTGATGTATCGCTCTGACGAACGCACCCTCACGGACGAGGAAGTGCAAAAAGCCCACGACCGCGTCGTTGCCCATTTGCAGCGCACGCTGCCGATTCAGCTACGCTAGTGCCGCTATCCTAAGGCTTCCGCGAAGCGCGAATCTTGACACGGTAGCCTGAGATAGCTACATCGTGAACTATAATGACTCGATTTCTTCTTGCGCTGCGTTGCTTCTTCGCGGTGCTTTTGCGGCGTCCACTCACCGCTCCGGATGCCGCGCTGCTTTATCCGGCGTTTGAAAAGCCCGAGCCGCCAGCGCTGCCGCCACCACCGGTAGCGCTGCCGCCACCACCGGTAGCGCCCCCTGCCGTCGTGCCCGCGCCGGCGGCGCCCAAGAGCCCAGAACCGCCGGAGGTCGCGGCGGTTTTAGCGCCTACCGCATCGCCGCTGGCTTCGCAAGAGCGCCTTTTAGCCTGCCATCGCGGCGCGGTGCAGCTTCTTGGCGTACTGCAGCGCGAGGGCCGCTTGCTCGATTTCCTGATGGAACAAATCGACGGCTATAGCGACGCGCAAATCGGCGCCGCAGTGCGCGACATCCATCGCGGCTGCCGCAAAGCACTGATCGAACACTTGAAAATTCGCGCCATCCGCGCTGAACCCGATGAGGCCGTTGTGCGCATCGCGGAAGGATACGATCCGTCGCAGATTCGCCTGATCGGCCGAATCAGCGGCCGGCCGCCGTTTGAAGGAACGCTACGCCACCACGGCTGGCGCAGCGGCGAAATCAACCTGTCTGACATACCGGCCGGTCATGACCCATCGGTCATTTGCCCAGCCGAGGTCGAGCTTGGCGCATGAGCACTCGCAGCCGCTATATCGTCGGGATTGACCTCGGCACGACGCACACCGTGGCCGCTTATCTTGATACTCACAAACTGGACGATGCGGCGGCAGCGCCGACGCCCACTTTGTTTGCGGTGCCGCAAGTGGTACAGCCGGGGCAAATCGAGCCGCGGCTGCTGCTGCCTTCCTTTCTTTATCTGGCCGCTTCGACTGATTTTCCCAAAGGCGCGCTCGATTTGCCCTGGACCTCGGGGCAAAATCGCGACTACGTCGTTGGCGAACTTGCCCGGCAGCATGGCGCGCAGGTCCCTTTGCGGCTGGTCTCGTCGGCCAAATCGTGGCTGGGTCACGACGGGGTGGATCGAACCGCGGCCATTTTACCGCACGGTTCCCCTGATGAAGGCCCAGACGCGGTGGCCAAAATCAGCCCGGTCGAAGCCTCAGCGCGCTATCTGCTGCACCTGCGCGACGCCTGGGATGCGCATTTTGCCGCATCCGACCCGACAGCGCGATTGGCCGAGCAGGAAGTTTTGCTAACCGTCCCGGCGTCTTTTGATGCCGTCGCCCGCGAGCTGACCGTGCGCGCGGCGCAGGCCGCCGGCCTTGGCAAAGTGACGCTGCTGGAAGAGCCGCAGGCCGCTTTTTACGCCTGGCTCGGCCGTCATGCTGCCTCTTGGCGCCAAATGCTCAAAGTTGGCGACACGGTGCTGGTCTGCGACATCGGCGGCGGCACCACCGATTTTTCGCTGATTGCAGTCGGCGAGCAGCAAGGCAATCTGGTTCTAGAACGCATTGCCGTCGGCGATCACATTCTGCTCGGCGGCGACAATATGGATCTGGCTTTGGCCGTCGGTCTGCATAAACGCTTAGAGCGCGAAGGCCACAAACTGGAAGCCTGGCAACGGCGCGCCCTTTTGCACAGTTGCCGTCAGGCCAAAGAAGATCTGCTGGCCGCTACGGACGCGCGCGACGCCGCCCCCGTGGTGGTCTTAGGCCGCGGCAGCAAAGTCATCGGCGGTTCGCTAAAAACCGAGCTTTTGCGCAGCGACGTGGAGCGTTTTCTGCTGGATGGTTTTTTTCCGCGAGTGGAAAAAGATGCGCGACCGCAAAAAGCGCGGCGCGGCGGTTTGCAAGAAATCGGCCTGCCCTTCGCCGCCGATCCGGGCATCACCCGTCACTTGGCCAAGTTTGTCGGCGATCATCGTCTGCCGACCGCGGTACTGTTCAACGGCGGCGTGATGAAAGGCAATCCGCTGCGTCAGCGGATCGAAGAAGTTCTTGGAACCTTTGCCGGCGCCGAGCGGCTGCGCGCCCTGCCCGGGGCTGATTTTGATCGCGGCGTGGCCTTGGGCGCCGCCTCTTATGGTTTGGTGCGGCGCGGACACGGTTTGCGCATTCGCGGCGGCACGGCTCGCGCCTACTACATTGGCGTCGAGGCCTCGATGCCCGCGGTGCCCGGCATGGAACCGGAACTACACGCTTTGTGCGTGGCCCGGCGCGGCATGGAAGAAGGCACCAGCGCCGAGGCCAAAGGCCGCGAGTTTGGTCTGCGCGTCGGCGAGCCTGTAGTTTTTCGCTTTTTGTCCTCGTCGCTGCGCAAAGGCGATGAAGTCGGCGACTTCATCGAAGAGGTGACCGCCGACACCGGCATCACTGAGCTTGCCCCCGTCGAGACGGTTTTGCCCGCCGGCGAAGGAGCCCCGGCCGGAGCGCTCGTGCCGGTGCGGCTGTCCAGCCACCTGTCGGAAGTCGGGGTGCTGGAGCTTTGGTGCGTAGCGCGTGACAGCGGGCGCCGCTGGAAGCTCGAATATAACGTTCGCGAACGCCCCGCCGGCATTCCCGGCAGCGAGGCGCCCCCCGAAGAGTTCGCGAACTGGGAAGAGGATGAGTTAGAGATTCAAATCGAAGACGGAGAGGAAACGTAGCATTGTCCGTGCGGTATCTGGTTGGCATTGATCTGGGAACGACCAATTCGGCGCTCGCGTATCTCGACATCGCCGAACGTCCGCGGGTGCTGCACGATTTTCCCATTCCGCAACTCATTGGACCCGCGGATGTGGCGGCTCGGCCCACGCTGGCCTCTTTGCATCATCACGTCGGGGAGCACGAGCTGCCCGCAGACGCCACGCGATTGCCCTGGCAGGCGCCGGGGACCGCTGCGCCAAGTTATGTAATCGGTGAACTGGCCCGCTTGCAGACGCAGGCGGTACCGGGACGCTGCATCACCTCGGCCAAAAGTTGGCTGTGCCATCCGCGCGTCGACAGGCTGGCCGACATCTTGCCCTGGGGCGCGGTCGCGGATGTGCCGCGCATTTCGCCGGTCGAGGCGTCGGCGCGTTATCTGCGTCATATGCTGGACGCATTTTGTCAGGCGCGAAGCTGCACGCTTGCCGAATGCGAAGTGGTTTTGACTGTACCCGCCTCTTTTGACGAGGTCGCGCGCGAACTGACCGTCGAGGCGGCTCGGCGCGCCG
This sequence comes from uncultured Myxococcales bacterium, assembly GCA_964460115.1. Taxonomy (GTDB): domain Bacteria; phylum Myxococcota_A; class Polyangia; order Palsa-1104; family JAEUJZ01; genus JAEUJZ01. The sequence continues at coordinate 6,113 of CAYWPR010000044.1, read as the reverse complement.
GGCTCGAAATGCAGCATCTGACGCTGCTTGAAGAACCGCAGGCCGCGTTTTATCACTGGCTGGCCGAGCACGCGCGACTGGGCGAAGAGGTTGAAGCCGAAGATCTGATTTTCGTCTGCGACATCGGCGGCGGCACCACTGATTTCACGCTGATAAAGGTGCACAAGCAAAGCGGCGCGCGCAGCAGCGAAAAAAAGATCGGATTTCAGCGCACCGCCGTCGGAGATCACATCCTTTTAGGCGGCGACAATATGGATCTGGCGCTGGCCCGCCGAGTCGAGCAACAAGTACAAAGCAGCGGTCGCTTGGGCGCGCATCTTTTTGCCGGCCTCGTGCAAGCCTGCCGGCTGGCCAAAGAAAAATTGCTCGATAGCGCGCCGCCCGAGCGCTACAGCCTGCACGTCGCCGGCCGCGGCAGCAAGCTCATCGGCGGCGGACTGCGCGCCGAGCTACTTCGCGCCGAAGTCGAGCAAGTCCTTTTAGACGGTTTTTTTCCGCGCATCGGCCTTGATGCCGAACCGACCAAAAGCCGTGGCGGTTTGACCGAATTTGGACTGCCTTACGCCACAGATCCGGCGATTACTCGCTATATCGCCGCTTTTTTGCGCCAGCATCACGCACAGCCGACCACAGTGCTGTTTAATGGCGGGGTTTTGCGCGCCGCCGCGATTCGCGAGCGGCTGCTTGCGGCGCTGACCGAGCTTTGCGGGCAAACTCCACGACTGCTCACCAATGAAGTTCCGGATCTGGCCGTGGCCCGCGGGGCCGCCTACTATGCTCTGTCGCGGCGGGGCGAAGGCCTGCGCATAAGCGGCGGCGCCGCGCGCGCCTACTACATCGAGGTTCAGGCCGGCGCTGATGGCGAAAAAAGCGCCTCCAGCTATGTCTGCTTGACGCCGCGCGGGCTTGAAGAAGGGGCGGAAGTAGACCTGCGCGAACGGCCGCTGGAGCTATTGACCAACCGCCCGGTACGATTTCGGCTGTTTTCTTCGGCGCAGCGCGAAGGCGACAAACCCGGCGACGTGATTCGCGCGACCGACGATGAATTGACCGAGCTGCCGCCCGTCTACACCGTCCTGCGCCATCCCAAGACCTCGCAAGAGCGGCCGATTGCCGTGTCGCTGTGCGCGCGGCTGACCGAAATAGGCACGCTCGATTTATGGGCCCTGGCCAAAGAATCCGCCGCGCCCGAGGGAAACGCCGGACCGCCGCTGCGTTGGCGTTTGCAGTTCGACTTGCGCAGCAGCGAGGGCGCGGCCGTCGATACCGCCCTGTCGCCGGAAGCCGCACCGCTTGAGACCGGCCCCGCCACCGGCCTTGGCGCCGCCGCCGCCGAGCACATCCGCGATGCTTTTGCCAAAGACGCCCCTGCGGCCGGGCTTATGCGCCAGCTTGTCGCTGTGCTGGGCCCGCGCGACGGCTGGTCTACCGCGACGCTGCGCGGACTTTGGGAAGAATTGAAACTCCATCGCGAAACGCGCAGTCGCAGTGCCATTCATGAAGCGCGCTGGCTCAATCTAAGCGGATTTTGCCTGCGTCCGGGTTTTGGCTTTCCGCTGGATGACTGGCGCATGAAGGAAGTCTGGCGGGTTTTTAACAGCGGACTTTGCTTCGAACGCGACGAAACCTGCAAGCTAGAGTGGTGGATCCTGTGGCGGCGCATCGCCGGAGGGCTGTCGCGCACCCAGCAGGACGAGCTGTGGAAGCGGACCGCTCCGCTTGTCTTGCCGCAGGCGCGGCGCGTCGACAAAAAGCCGCCGAGTCCGCAGGAAGCAGCGGAAATCTGGCGCGCCATTGCAGCTTGCGAACGCATCGAATGGAAGAAAAAAGCCGAGCTTGGCGCAACGCTTCTCGGGCAGCTTGAAAAACGGCGCAGCGAGTACGGGCTGTGGGCGCTTGGGCGCCTCGGCAGCCGCATGCCGCTTTACGGCCCCATAGACAACGTGATTCCGCCTAGCATCGCCGAGCGCTGGATCGATCAATTGCTGCGACCTAGCGAGACCCGCGGCGGACGCGAGGTCGCCGGCAAAGCCGAAGAAGACTATCTGGTCGCGCAAGCCGCGGCTGAGTTAGGTCGTCTGACCGGCGATCGCGTGCGCGATCTGTCCGAGGCCGCGCAAAAGCGGCTGGCCGAACGACTGCGAGGTCTTGTCAGCGGCCCGGAAGGCGAACATCTTTGCCGCATCGTGCAGGAAGCCGTTCCCAGAGAAGAGCGTGAGGAACGCTTCGCCTTTGGCGACACTCTGCCCGCCGGGCTGCGCCTGCTTTAGCACAAGCATTGTTGTTGCTTCGAGCTGCCTGCTTGCGGCATGGTCCAACCTACCTACGCGATGTTGTCTTCTTCACTTCCTTCGGATTTTTTGCGCCCTGCATATAGCGACGACGCCAGTTACGTTCGGGCGCTGCGCCTTTCGCTTTTGGCAGTGCTTGGCTTTCTGTGTCTTTTGTACGTGCCCTTCGCCGGAAACTACGGATTGTGGGATCCGTGGGAAACGCACTATGGCGAAGTCGCGCGGCAGATGGCAGCGCGCAATGACTGGATTAGCTTGTGGTGGCCAGGCTCGCCGCAGGATCCGGCCAGCGGCGTCTTTTGGTCTAAGCCGGTTTTGTCCTTCTGGCTCATGGCTTTGTCGCTGAAGCTTTTTGGGCTGGGCCACAGCGATCCCGCGCAATTTCATGAAATGGTCGTCGGCTGGCGCGCCGAGTGGGCGCTGCGGCTGCCGTTTATCCTGCTCGGCATTTTGGGAATCTGGGCAACTTATCATCTGGTGCTGCGGCTGGCCTCGCGCCGCGCCGCGCTGTGGTCGGCGGTGGTGCTCGGCACAAGCGCGCAGTGGGCGCTTATCAGCCGGCAGGCAATGACCGATATGCCTTTTGTGGTTCCGATGACCGTGGCTGTGGCTTTTGCCGGGCTGGCACTGATTCCGCACCGCCGGCGCACGGACGAATCCTCTTTCGAGGACGCCATGGAAGCGCCGCTGCCGCGACGCAGCCTGCACAAGGGACCGCTGCGCTTGTCCTGGCCCCATGCCAAAGCCTTTTATGGCTTTTTGACGCTGTATGCGCTGTGCGTCATTCCGCAATTGCTTGTGAATTTGGTGCAGCTTGAAACTTTCTCTGTACCGCTTTTTGGACATACTTATCGCGTCGCCGGCGCCGCCGCGGTGCTGCCCTTTGTGCTGGCTTTTGGCTTGTCGCTTTATTATTCGACGCAAGCTCGCACGCGGCGTTCGATCTATTTGTGGATCGCGTACCTCATGGGAGCGCTGGCCACCTTGGCCAAAGGACCAGCGGGAATCGCCATGCCGATTCTGGTGGTGCTCATCTTTCTTTTGATCACCGGGCGTATGGACGAAATCTGGGGCGGCAGAAATCGCGAAGGCGGACTGCTTCAGGATGGCCTAGAGCTCGTTCGCGGCACTCTCATCTTTTTCTGCGTGGGAGCGCCCTGGTATGTAGCGATGGTAGCGCGCCATGGAGCGCCCTTTTGGATGGAACTTATCGGCGACAACTATGTGCACCGCGCGCAAGGCCGACACGGAGACCGCGGCACATTCGAGTACTATCTGCGCCAGCTTGGCTCGGGGCTATTTCCCTGGTCCGGCGTAGTGGTGGCGGCGGTCATGCAGGTCGGCCGCTGGATGCGCGCCGGCGACCTAAGCACTTCGCGACGACAACTAGTCGCTTTGTGCCTGTCCTGGTTCGTGGTGGATTTTGCCATCGTGACGCTGGTCAATACCAAATTCCATCACTACATCCTTCCGGCGCTTCCGGCGCTCGGGGTGCTGGCAGGGCTTTTGATGGAAGAAGTTTGTGCCGAGGCTTTGCCGCAATCGATTGCGCCAGAAAACCAATCGCCAAAACAGTCGGCGACTGCGGCGCGCACCGCGCTTTTGTTACTGGGAGTGCCGCTCGTATTTTTATGCGGACGCGATTTGGCCAATTTTCCGGCGCGCATCGGTTGGCTGTTTAACTATGACTACGTCAACGTGCCCGGAACAGGACGCCCTTGGCCGCTTACCGCCATGTACGGCGAACGCTATGAGTACGGCACGGCGATTTATGGGCTGGTGCTTTTTGCGACGCTTGGAACATTGCTTTTGGCGCTGCGCCCAAGCGCGGCGCAATCCGCGTCTGCGAATTTCACTGCACAAAATTCGCCATCGCCGCCAAGCGCGCCCGCCAATCGGCAATGGCTGTACGGATTGGCCTTCATCGTCCTTTTGGGAATCGGAATCGCCGCCGGTCCGGCGATGGAGCGCGTCTCGGCATTTTCCAGTTCCAAACTGCCGACCTCCACCGTGCTGCCCGCCGACCTGCGCTTTGCCTTTCTAGTACCTTTGGCCGCCGCCGGCATTTGGCTGATTTTCCTATTGCGACGCTATGCCAGCGGCCGCGGCACGCGGCTGCCCATCGGAGCCGTGGCCATGGCCCTTTGCGGCGTCGTCACCACGAGCTTCATTTTGGATCGATTTCTGATCGATCTGTCGCCGCACTGGAGCCAAAAACACGTCTTTGCCACGTACTACCGCCTGCGCAAAGACGCCACAGAGCCGGTGGTCGCTTGGATGATGTACTGGCGTGGCGAAACCCTATACACCTGCAACCAGATCTACGATCACCGTCTTCCTGCCGACGAAAAAACCGTATTTTTGGGCGAGCGCAATGCCGAGAAGCTGCAGACCTATCTGCAAAACCATCGCGGCCGGCGCATCTTTTTTCTGATCGAGCGCCACCGCCTGGAATCATTGCGCAGCCTGCTGCCTGAAGCCGCGCGCAAAAGTCTGGAAGTGGTCGATGACAGCAACAACAAGGTGTACTTGGCTCGCGCGCAGCTATGAAGCCGTGGGCTTGTCGGGTTTTTTGGGCAGTTTCTCCAAAATCCGCCGAATGGCCTCGTAGCGCTGTTCCTGCGTCGCTTCCAAAGTATCCACCTTTTTTTGAAAGGCGGTCAGCCGATCCTCGGCATCCAGCATGCGCTTGAGCATGGGATTTTGCGCCGCGCCGGCGGCCGTTTCATGTCCCATGGCTTTTAGATGCTCGCGCAGCCGCTCCAGTTCCTTTTCGGTTTTGCTGATCTCGGTTTTGGTCTTGTCGATTTCTTTGCCGGATTCTTCCAGTTCCTTTTGCCGGGCCAAAGCTTCCTGAATGATCGCTCGTTCTCCGGTAGGAAGCGTCGTGGCGGTGGCTAGCTCCGACAGATAAGTCGTCTGCAGGCGCCGAATCGAGGTGTGATGTTGCAAGCCCTCGACGGTCGAAACCGTTCGATCAACGCGGCTTTGACCGGGCAGCTCAAAGATGCCCACCGCATGCTTTTTGACCGAATCAAAATCCAAACGATCGGCCCCTTGTACGCGCGCATTCGCTCCGACGCCCAGACCTAGATAGAGCGTGCGCGGCAGACCACTGCGGTTGACGACGCGGTAGATGACATCGCGGCGACTTAGGAAGTGCTCTTCCAAGGTGTCGTGCTCAAAGCTAAGCCGCTGCGGTTCCTTTTTGTGCATGCTGCGCGAGGTGACGAGCTCTACATCCAGATCGTGACCGTACTGAATAAAACGCCGCTCGCCGGGTTTTAAGCGATCCAGCGCCGATTCACCGGCCAAGCCACCCTCGCCGTAAACCGCTAGCGGACCGGCGGGCAAGGTCTGACGAGTGCTGTTTTGCAAACGCACGCCAATGCGCGCCACGGCATCGGCTTTGTCCATCCAAGTGATCACTTCGGCCTCGATGGACTCATTGGCAAAAGGCAAAAGCGCCGAGGCATGGGCCCGCAGATCGAGCGGTTCCTGAAAGGAATAAGTAAAAAGCGCGCCGGTTTCCACGCCTGTGGTTTGCGCCACCGCGGCCAGATTGCCGACTTGTAGCAGCGAGCTTTGCGCATCGCTGTTCTTGCTGGCCTCCAAAGAGCCGATTTTGCCGATTCCGCCCATCGCCATGCCGCCGCCGCCATGACCAGTGCCCGACAGGCCAAGCCCTGCCGCGCCAAAGCTTTCGCTGATTTCCAGATGATCGCCCCAAAGCTTGTCGGCGGTGGTTCCCAAAAGCTGCGGCACTGTGGACAGTTCGTTTTCCGGAGTCACAAGCGCTCGACGCGAATAGCGCGGCGCGGC
>CAYWPR010000043.1:0-52153 GCA_964460115.1 uncultured Myxococcales bacterium | reverse complement strand
AAGCTCGGACGGAATCTTGCCCAAAAGCACTTGCGGCAGATGCAGCTTGTCAAGCTGCTCGACGGCGATTTCGTGAAGCTCACGCTTGCTATAGCGCCGTGCTTTGCGCTTGCGTCCGTCGTCATAAGTGGCCGGAGTGGTGGGATCGCCGTGTTCGACCAGCGGAAATACGATGTTTTCTTCCACCGTCAGAGAATCAAACAAGGCGGCATACTGAAACAGCATGCCGAATTTTTTACGCATGTGATTCAGTGCAAAGTCGTTCAGCGGCACGATGTCTTGGCCATCGACAAAGATCTGACCTTCATCGGGCTTTAAAAGCCCCATCAGGTGTTTCATGATGACCGACTTGCCCTGGCCCGAGCCGCCGATGATGACGTTGATTTTGCCGCGGGCGATGTCCAGATCGACGCCGCGTAGCACATGGTGGACGCCAAATGTTTTTTGCAAGCCCCGCACGCGAATGTGCCAATTCGGGCTGGCGGCGCTGAGATTGTCCTGTGTCGGCGGCGTCCAAGGCATGCGGAACTACTTGCTGACCCCCTTGGCGAAAAAGGTCAGCCAGATATCGGTCAGAAAATAATCTAGTACCAAAATGGTCACGAAACTGCCAACCACCGAGCGGGTCGTCGCCACGCCCACGCCTTTGGCGCCGCCTGAGGCGTTATAGCCCTGTTGGCAGGCGATAATGGTCAGCGCGCAGCCAAATACCACCGCTTTGATGATCCCTTGCGATAGATCGTTGGGATCTAGCAGCCAGCGCGCATTTTCGATAAATACGCCGCGATCGACGTTTTGCAAATTCACCGCGACAATGTACGCCCCGACCATACCGACGCAGTTAAAGACCATGGTCAGCATCGGAACCATCAATGTTCCGGCCACGACCCGGGGCACGATGAGGTATTGCAAAGGATTGACGGCCATCGTCGCCAAGGCATCAATTTGCTCGGTGATGCGCATCGAACCGAGCTCGGTGGCCATGCCCGCGCCGGCTCGCGCCGCGATGACGATGGATGTAAAAACCGGGGCCAGTTCGCGAGTCAGGGCCAGACCGACGGTGGCTCCCGTGAACGCCTCAGCCTGAAAGGTGCGCAGCGCCGAGCTTAGTTGCAGCGCGAACACGGCTCCGACAAACAAGCTGATCAAAAGGACGATGGGCAGCGATTCCACCCCGATAAATACCATCGCGTCCAGAAGCACTGCCGGCCGATAAGGCCGACGTATCGCCCATCGCACGACGTTAGACAGAAGTAATAGGTGGGCACCAAGCTGCTCAACAGCCCCGATGAGTACTCGAAATATCGAGGCCCAAAAGCGATCTACCAGCCCAGCCAGCCGCTGAAGCATCTCTCTATCCTATCGCAAGGATGCACCTACTGGCAGATTGGATCTTGAAGAAGCGGTGCTCTTACTCAAATGCTGGCAAGCCGGTGATGTCTTCGCCGATGACCAGGGTGTGAATGTGATCGGTGCCTTCATACGTGAAGACCGATTCTAAGTTGCACATGTGCCGGCCGCTTTGATATTCGTCGGTGATTCCATTGGCCCCAAGCAGATCGCGGGCAGCGCGAGCGCAATTTAGCGCGACGCGTACGTTGTTGCGCTTGGCCAAAGAGACCTGCGCCGGCCGCAATTGCCCCGCTTCCTTCAGCCGGCCAATGCGCCAAGCGATAAGCTGCGCTTTGGTAATCTCTTCGAGCATGTCGACGAGCTTGGCCTGCACCAGTTGATGTCCGGCCAGCGGCCGACGAAACTGCGCCCGTTCTTTGGTGTAGCGCAGGGCTTCGTCGTAGCAAGCCATGGCCGCGCCAATGGCGCCAAAGGCAATGCCGAAGCGCGCCTGGTTCAGACAAGACAAAGGTCCGCGCAAGCCCTTGACCCCCGGCAGCATGGCGCTGGCTGGAACCACGCAGTCTTCAAAAACAAGCTCCGAAGTAATCGAGGCGCGCAAGGAAAACTTGCCGAGCAGATCATGCGCCGTAAAGCCAGGGGTGCCGCGTTCGATGAGAAAGCCGCGGACGCTGCGGGCGTCAAGCGGCCCTTCGGTGTTGCCTTCATCGGTCTTGGCCCAAACCACCGCGACGTCGGCAATGCTGCCCGAGGTGATCCAGCGTTTGCTGCCGGAAAGGACGTAGTGATCGCCTTCTTTGCGGGCGGTGGTGCGCATGCCGCCGGGGTTGCTGCCGAAGTCGGGTTCGGTCAGTCCAAAACAGCCGATGAGCTCGCCTTGGGCCATTCCCGGCAAAAATCGCTGCTTCTGCTCCTCGCTGCCGTAGGCAAAAATGGGATACATCGCCAGCGAGCCTTGCACCGAGGCAAACGAGCGCAGCCCGGAATCGCCGCGCTCAAGCTCCTGCATAATAAGTCCGTAGGCGACAGATCCAAGGCCCGAGCAGCCGTAGCCGTTAAGATTTGCGCCAAGTGCGCCAAGCTGGCCGAGGCGCCGCGGCCAGCGCCGATCAAAGCTGCCGTCGCGAAAATGGCGGCCGATAATCGGCAAAATTTCTTCGCTGACAAATCGGCGAAAAGTGGCCTGGACCAGGCGCTCTTCATCGCTGAGCAGCTCGTCGAGATGCAAGTAATCGACGGCGGAAAAACTCATGGATCAAAGCAGGTCGCGAGGGGGAAGGCCTTGTCCGGCGCTGCTGGCCGCGCGGGCCAGCTTCAGAGATTTTCGATACATATCGCCGGCCTGCTCACTGTCGCCGCGTGCCAAAAAGACATCGCCGAGCCGTATATAACAGGCGGCCATTCCCGACAGATCGCCCATTCGTTCTTTGCGCAAAAGCAAGCGACGGTAGCGTTTTTCAGCGCGCTCGGTATCGCCATCGGAGCTAGGTTCCGCGTCGGTGGCAGGGGACGTGGTCGTCGATTCGACTTCGACGAGGCCAAGCAGTGACAACTGACCATCGTCGGAGCCTGAGTGGTGAAAATGCGCGTGCGACATAATACCGAGCTATCACCCTATACGTCTTGGCGCAATTTTTTGCTCGCAGCTCGAGGTGGCGCTGCAAACTACTTTTTATGCTTTAGCCGCTCTTTGCTCCACTTGATTCCAGTCAGCTTCAATAGCGTTTCGAGCACCGACGGCGCATGCCGTCCCAAAAGCACGCCCAGTTGGCCGTGGCGAGTCAAAATGCACTCTGCGGCGCGGCGCTCGATAGCATCGGCGGTTTCGCGGGCCGCTTGGGCCGCCGGCATCAGCAAAATGCGCGGCACCGGATCCTTTCTATTTGGATGCAAAACGCCGCGATTGTCGATTTGCCGAATTTCGCTTTCGATAAATCCGGGAACGATGTGCGTGACCGCGACACCCGCCGGGCGCAGCTCCTGGCGCAGGATGTCGCAAAAAGAGCGAACGGCGTATTTGCTCATCGAGTAGGGCCCGACGCCGGGCAGCGCCACATACCCATTGACGCTGCCGATCACGACCAGGCGTCCGCGCTGGGCCAAAAGATCGTCGCGCGTGGCGATGTAGGTGCGCAGCACGCCAAATAGGTTTGTTTCCATTTGGCGGCGAAAATCGTCCAGACCAAACTTGGCCATGGGGCCCGCAATGCTAAAGCCGGCGTTGGCAATCACGATGTCAAGTGCACCAAAGGTCGCATGAGCGTGCTTTACGGCCTGCTCCATGTCGCCATCGCGGCTGACATCGCCGACGCAAATTTCTACCTGGGCCCCGCCGGCGCGCAGCTTCTCGGCAAGTACCTGCAAGCGATCTTGCCGCCGCGCGACAAGCAATAGGCGGCTGTGCCGACTGGCCAGCTCGTGCGCCAGGGCAGCGCCGATGCCGGCACTGGCTCCGGTGATAAGGACAACTTTATTGCCTACACTGTCATTCATCGCACAAAGCTACCATAGAAGGAATAGGTCGGTAGGGTATGCTGTTATCTAGCTATGTTTAACCGGGGCAAAAAGACGCTGGCGGAAAAGCGCGCCGAGTTTGAACGGGTCGGACTTATTCATTTCAATGCGCTTTTGGGGACGGCACTGCGGCTGACGCACAATCAGCGCGATGCCGAAGACCTGGTGCAAGACACCCTGCTTGCCGCCTATCGATCGTTTGAGCAATTTCAACCGGGCAGCCAATGCAAAGCCTGGTTGTTCAAAATCCTGACCAATACCTTCATCAATAAGTACCGTCGGCGCATGCTGGAATACACAGTCGCACAAGGCATGCAGCGCGAAGGCGCGACCGGGCTTATCTCTGCCGGGGGGGTGCGTGCGGCGCGCGATGCCGAAGAGATGCTCGATTTTGCACTGATGGGCGAATCGATACAGCGCGCCCTTTCCGCCTTGCCCGAGGAGTTTCGTTTGACGGTGGTCCTGTGTGATATCGAGGAATTTTCCTATCGCGAGATTGCCGACATTATGGAATGTCCCGTCGGTACGGTCATGAGCCGGCTGCACCGCGGCCGCAAGCTTTTGCAGTCGACGCTGCGCGAGCATGCGGTACGGGCTGGAATCGTCAAAGACGATGGCCAAGTGAGCGGAAAAACTTCCTTGTTGGCTGCCGAGGCGTCTGCCGAAGATGAGGACGCCGGGGCCCAAATCATTCCGCTGCGCGCGGCCGGGCGAAAGCAATAAACTCCCATGCGCTGCGAGGATCTTGAACGCGATCTTAGCTGCTTCATCGACGGCGAATTGGCCGCTCCAGAACAGCGCGAGGTCGAAAATCATCTGACCGACTGCGCCGCTTGCCGTACGCATCTAAAGCAGCAGTGCCAGGTCAAAACGCTGCTGAAGCAGACTATGCAGGAAAGCGCGCCGCTGCCGGGTTCTGCCGAGCTTTTGCACCGGGTGCACAGCGCCCTGGATCGCAGCGACGGACGAGGCGGCTGGCGGTGGTATTTGGAAACGGCGCGGCCGCTTTTGCGGGCCTCGGTCGGGGTGCTGGTTCCGGTGGTGGCGGCGCTGGCTTTGGTTCTGGGCTATGTCGAAACCGTGGAACCGCTCATCACCGACTCGATAGGCAAACACCAGCGCAACCTGCCTCTGGAAGTGACCGGAGGTCCAGAAAAAGTGCAAAGCTGGTTTGACGGCAAAGTGCCATTTGCCGTCTCGATGCCAAAGCTTGGACCAAGCTGTGCGCTGCGCGGCGGTCGGCTCAGCCACTTGGGCAGCCGCGAGGCAGCGCTTTTGCAATACGATCAAAATGGGCAGAAAATTACCGTCTTTGTCTTTGACGCGCAGGGCATTGCCACCCCTTTGCGGCTGCACGCACCGGTTCGGCGGATGATCGGCAATCGCGAAGTGCTTATCGAGGCCACAAGCGGCTACCATGTCGCATTTTTTCGCGACCGCGGTCTAGGCTACGCGATCGCCGGCAGCGGAGACGAATCGACATTTATGCAGATGATTTCCGCGGCCATTGGGCAGCGTCCCTAGCAGCAGTTACAATGGCGTCAGGTGATTCGGCGCTGTGATTTCGACCGCTTGGAATAGATGGAGCTGGCCCCGCTTCTTTTTGGGGCTTCTTTTGCTTATTTTTTCGTCGAGCCTTTGGAATTCGCGGACGGCGCTGGCCAAAGCCAAGTCCAAGTCCAAAGAAGCGCATACCTTGGAAGCGGTGCACAAGGGGGTGCAGGCGTTTCAGGCCGGCGACTATGCTTTGGCTCACAAAACCCTCGGGGTGCTGGCTGATAAAGGTGCGCTCAGCGGTCTGCGCATTTCGGACTACGTGCTTTTCGTCTTGGGCGAAAGCGAGGCGCTGCTCGGCGACGAACTGGGCGAGGCCGCCGGACGGCGGCTGTGGCAAAACGCCGTGCTGCACCTTGGCGCCGTTGAGAAAACCGCGAGCAGCGCTTTAAGTCTGCTCGCGCGGGTGCGCGGCGCCGATTGTTTGCTGAAGCTGGCTCCCGATGGTCGAAATGATGGTCCGGCCGCAGCCAGCTATCGCGCAGCGCTTTCTACCGGGCGTAGCGATGTGGATGCCGCCGCGCTGCGTTTTCGCTTGGCCGAAATCGCTGCCCGCGCCGGCAAAAAATCCGAAGCGCGCGATTTGTTTCGACGCTTGTACATCGATTTTCCTTTGCACCCGCTGGCCGAGCCGGCTTTGTCGCGGTTTTTAGAGAGTGATGCCACCGCGAAGCTAGACCCTAGCGAACACATTGCGCGGGCCAAAAATCTTCTGGCCAGCCGTCGTTTTGCCGATGCGCTTTTCGAACTCGGCAAAGTTCCCAAGGATTTGCCAGCGAATGTGCGTGACGAAGTCGAGTACTTGCTAGGAACCAGCATGTACCGCATGCGCCGCAACTACGCCATCGCCGCCGAAAAGCTTTTGGCCGTGGCGCCGCGCAAAAAAGGCGAAGAGCAAGCCGAGGCGATGTTTCATGGCGCGCGCGCGCTGTCGCGTGCCGAACAGGACGACGCCGCAATCGCCGGATATCGCGCCGTGGTCAAAGCGCATCCGGGCTCGCGCTACGCGGCGGAAGCTTCGTTTCTAATCGGCTGGCTGGATTGGAACCGCGGTCGTTATCCAGAGGCGATTTCCAGTCTTGCGGAAACCGTCAAGCGTTTCTCGGGGCGGTACGCCGACGACGCGCGCTGGTATATAGGTCTGTCGCATTACTTTTTGAAGGAAGACAGCGCGGCGCTGTCCGACTTCGAGCAACTCAGCCATCGATCGGGCATGCTGGGCCAAAAGGGTAGTTATTTTGCCGGCCTTGCCGAGCTGCGCCTGGGCCATAAAGAAGCTGCGCAAAATCGCTGGCGCAAGCTTAACGAGACGCATCCGCTGACTTATTATTCGATGCTGTCACGCATCCGTCTGCGCGAGCTTGGCATTCAGGTCGGGCCCTTTGGCGACGTTACTCAGACCCAAGACGGTTTGCCGCAGTGGCTAGACAGTGCCGCACCGACGAGCAAAACCGAGAAAGCAGATGCCGAAAGCCAGCGCCTGCAAGCCGATGCGCGGCTTCGGCCCATAGAAGAACTGATTGCTGTCGGACTGCTCGCGGAAGCCGGACAGGAATTGCGGCGCATTGAATCCGACCTGATGAAGGAATACGGCGCCGCGCGGACACTGCCGCTTCTTGTTCAACTGTACAATCGAGCGCAGCAGTTTCGACGTCCGCATTTGCTGGCCGATAGTTATGGCGCGGTGGCGCTGCATCGCGATCCGCATCGCGTCGTGGCGGCGCGACCATTCTGGGAAGCCAAATATCCTTTGGCGTACCGTGAATTTATCGAGAAGTATGCGCCGACGGGCGAAAATCCGATGCGTTACTTGTACGCAATCATGCAGAAGGAATCGGCGTATAACCCCTATGACGTTTCCTTTGCCGATGCCATCGGGCTTTTGCAGATGATTCCGCCGACGAGCCGCAAAGTGGCACGGCACATCGGCCGTCCGTACACCGATGACGTGCTTTACGATCCGGAAGGCAACATTCAGTTTGGCGCTTGGTACATTGGCCGGCTGCTTAAAAAATTCAAAGGGCAGGTGGCGTTGGGCGCGGGCAGCTTCAATGCCGGTCCGGCCGCCATGGTGCGCTGGCTCGGACGCAGTGGCGATCGGCCTCTTGATGAATTCATCGAACTTTGTCCCTACAGTGAGACGCGTGAATACATGAAGAAGCTGCTCGACATCTATGCTCACTATGTCTTCCTTTGGGACAAAGAAGACTACCTGCCGAGCTTGAATGTCGACAAAGCCTACCTAAGCGGAGACGGCATCGATTATTGAGGGTCCTGACCTCGTGACTTGACGTAGCAGGGCCAATGTACCGATCCTTATTGTGTGGAAGAGTCTTCGCCCGACAATTGGACCCCGCCGCTAGATTTTGATGGGTATCGAGTGCAGGGATTGCTGGGGCGCGGTGGCATGGGGGCCGTGTATCTTGGCCATGACACTTTATTAGACCGCCCGGTGGCCATCAAGTTCATCTATGGCGCGCATGTCGGGGCCCGCGATATGTTTTTAAACGAAGCGCGGGCGGCGGGCCGGTTGCAGCATCCTAATGTTGTCAGCATCTATCGCGTAGGCGAGACCGGCGGCCAACCCTACATCGTTTCGGAATACATACGCGGCCAAAGCCTCGATCGAGTGCCGCGGCCGATGCCGTGGAAGCGCGTTTTGGACCTAGGAATCGGTCTGTCGCGGGGCCTCGCTGCTGCTCATCGGCGCGGCATTCTGCATCGCGATCTGAAACCCTCCAATGCCATTCAGGGCCCTGACGGCGAGGTCAAACTTCTGGATTTTGGTTTGGCCAAAGTCAGTGAGGTGCTTGAAGAATGGCCGACGCTGCCTCCCGCGGATGAGACGACGCTGGACGAAGGCGCCTGGGAGCAGATGGAGCAATCTCTGACCGTGGACACTTCCTCGGCCAGCGCCGCCGTGCGCGCCGCCTATGCCATGGCTTTGCCGCAAAACATAACGCCGGTTACTCCTTCTCGGCCGCTAACGCCGCTGCCGGTGCGACCGATGTCCAGTGCCTCGAACTCCCAGGTGGCGCCGCCTTCTTCGCCGCCGACTCCGCTAAGCAGCAAGCGCAGCGAAATTCCCGACAGCAATTTGAGCAACCTAAAGGGCACGCCTATCTACATGGCCCCTGAGGTGCTGCGGGGCGAGATGGCCACCAAGCGCTCAGATGTCTATTCCTTGGGGGCGCTCTTGTTTGCGCTGTGCAGCAAAGGCCCGCCGTTTCGCGGCTTGCCATTTCCGGACTTGGTTCGAGTCGCCAACGAAAGCGATGCCCCACCGCTGCGCAAAGTGGCCCCGGATGTCGATCCGGCCTTTGCCGCCATCATCGATCGTTGTCTGCGCCGTGATGCGGAACAGCGCTTTGCATCGGCAGAAGAGCTGCGTGAGGCCCTTGAAGAACTGCACGATAGTCCGCGCGGTGCGCAGCTTCCCGAAGGCAATCCCTACCGCGGCCTTTTGCCTTTTGAAGCGGAACACCGCAGCCTCTTTTTTGGTCGCCAGGCCGAGATCGGCACCTTGGTCGAAAGATTACGTACCGAGCCTTCGATTCTGGTGGTTGCCGATTCCGGAATTGGCAAGTCTTCGCTGATTCGCGCCGGCGTGATTCCGGCGCTGTGTGAAGGCGTGCTGGAACCGGCGCGCACTTGGCGGCAAGCGACCATTGTCCCCGGCCGCCATCCTCAGGCGGCGTTACAGTCGGCGCTGTCCGAGTTGCTGGGAGTTCCGGCGAGCACAATTTTCGAAAAGGCCGATCAAGATCCGCGGCAAATCGGCCGAGCTTTGGCGCAGCTTGTGGGCGCAAACAAGGGCGCCGTCTTATTTGTCGATCAGCTTGAAGAGCTCGTGACCTTGAGCGCTCCGCAAGAAGCCGCCTGGGTGGCTGAAGCGCTGGGTTCCCTGCACGGAAGCGTCAGCGGTTTTCGTTTGCTGATGACCGCGCGCGCTGATTATTTGTCGCGGCTTGGGACGCTGCCGGGCTTGGGCGAAGAGATCACGCGCGCCTTTTACCTGTTACGTCCCTTGGCCGGAGAACGGCTGCGCGAGGTCATTGTCGGACCGGCCCGGCGCAAAGGCGTGGCTTTTGAATCGGATGAACTTGTCGCCAAGCTCGTCGAATCGACCTCGCATACGGACAGCGGTCTGCCGCTTTTGCAATTCGCCTTGACCGAGCTGTGGGAAATGCGAGTCGGCGGGGTGATTACCGCGCGGGCTTTGGATGCGATGGGGGGGGTCGAAGGCGCGCTGGCCCGTCATGCTGACATGGTTCTTGGCCGTCTGCCGACCGAGCAGCGCACCACTGCCCGGCGCATGCTTTTGGCCCTGGTTACCTTGGAAGGAACGCGCGCCCGGCGCAATCAGGAGGAGCTTTTGCGCCGCGGACCCGCCGCCCGCGATGTGCTAGAGGCTTTGGTGCGCAGTCGATTGCTGGTCGTGCGCCAGACCGCCGAAGGACCGATTTATGAGGTCGCGCACGAGGCCCTGATTCGCGGTTGGGGAACGCTGCGCCGCTGGCTGGAGGAGTATCAAGAAAGCCTGGCGGTGCGTCATCGTTTGGAATCGTCAAGTGCCGAATGGCTGCGTTTGAACAAATCGAGCGATGTGCTGTGGGGCGTGCAGCAGCTTACGGAAGTAAAATTGCTAGAGGAAGCAGAAATCGGACCGCGCGATGCGCTGTTCATCGCCGCTTCGCATCGGGCGCTGCGGCGTCGGCAGCAAGCCCGCCGCGCGCTTTTTGTACTGATTCCTTTGTCCATGGTCATCGTGTATGCGGGATACCAGATCAAGCAGCGCCGCGATTTAAACATGCGTATAGAAGCGCAAATTCGCGAATTTCACATCGCGCTAGAAAAGGCCCGCAACCAGAATCAGGAAGTGGAAAAACTGCGCAAGCAGGCCTTTGCCGCTTTTGATCAACAGAAGCGGGACGAAGGCGAAGCGAAATGGACGGTCATTTTGGAAAAATCCGCAGAGGCGGATGACACCTACGGCCGGGCCGCGCAGGCCCTGGACGCCGCATTGACCCTGGATGGCAGACGCGAAGACATACGCGCGCAATTGGCCGATTTGCTCTACGAACGGGCGCTTTTGGCGGAACGGGATCGAAATGGCTCGCGGCTTAAGGATTTGCTCGCGCGTTTGGTGATTTATGACCTCACTGGTCAGCGTATAAAGCGCTGGAATGCACCGGCGCATATAGAGCTTGGCAGCAATCCAAGTGACGCAGCCGTCAGCGTGGCGCGCTATCAAGCGACCAAGCGCAAACGGCTGGAGCTCGTCGAAGAAAGAAAACTCGGAACCACGCCCATCGCCAATCTGGAGCTGGCTCCGGGATCCTATCTATTGACGCTGCAGGCGCCAGGACGGGTGGAAGTCCGCTATCCCATTTTGACGCGGCGGGGCGAGACATTGAAATTGAACCTCGATCTGCCGGATGAACGAAAAATACCGCCGCGCTTTGTCTACATTCCGCCAGGCCGATTCCTTTTTGGCACCGCTGCCGATGAAGACTTGCGGCGCGGCTTTTTGACCGACGTGCCTGTGCACGAAGTGCATACCGATGCGTACCTCATCGGCCGATTTGAACTGACCTATGAAGAATGGATCGAGTATCTAAGCGATCTGCCGGCTGCCGAGCGTGCCAAACGGAGCGTGGTTGCCGACCAGGGCGGAATCGCCGGATCGGTCGGATTGCGCGACTTAGGACATGGAAAATGGCTGCTGACGATGAAAGTCGGCGACAGTGAATATCGCGTTCCTAGCGATGAGAAGCTCGTCTACAAAAAAAGAAAGCGCCGAGTCATTCAGAATTGGCTGCAGCTGCCGGCGGGTGGCATCACCCAGGATGACGCCGATGCCTACATCGCCTGGCTGGCAAACACCGGGCGTCTGCAGGGGGCGCATATCTGTAGCGAAGAGGAATGGGAACGGGCGGCCAAAGGCGCGGACGCGCGGGAATTTCCTCATGGCGAAGTTCTGGAGCCCGATGATGCGAATTATGACGAGACCTATGACAAAGATCCCGCCATGGTCGGTCCGGATGAAGTCGGGGCCCATCCGCTTTCGGTCAGTCCTTTTGGATTGCATGATATGGCCGGCAATGTCGCCGAAATCGTCCGCTCTACGATCGATCCGCGTGAACACGTAGTGCGCAGCGGCGGATTCTTTTTGGCCTCGATGACCGACCGCACCACCAATCGCATGGCGGTTGCTCCTAGTTTTCGCGATCCCGCTGGCGGCCTGCGGGTCTGCGCCGCCGCCCCCAGATAATCACGCTGACAAGCGTCTAAGATTCGAGTGTGGTAGGGTTACCTCTTCGTGCGACCTACTTGCTTAACTTTCGTCTCTGTGGAGATGTCATGAACCTGAAACACCAAATTTCGAATCTATCTACACGCGCTGCCGTCTACGCCGCTCGGACGACCTGGCCGCTTGTCAAGACGCTGAATCGGCGATTTGAACGTCCATCTGCCAAGCCCACCTGGGCCCCCGGGGCGCTTATCAAATCGCGTGAGCGCACGATGCCGACGCTCGGCTGGCCTCGCCAAACCGACTCGCTGTGCCCCAAATGCGTAAAGGAAGTACGAACAGATATATTGTCTGGTCGCAAAGACCTGTCCGAGCTGACCACGGGCAAACCTGGCGAGGTGCGCGCCCATATTGTCGAACGCGACGGACAGATTTTGATGGAAAAGGAATGCGCCAAACACGGCGTAACCAGCGACGTAATGTCTGTTGATCCACAATTTATGGCGCGCATCGAAAGTCTATACCCCGGCCGAGATTTTAAGGGCGAAGAGACTCCCTTGCGCATGCACGGCAGTTCGACGATACGCTACGGCCGCGGCGCGGTTCTGACCGTGGATCTGACCAATCGCTGCAATATGATGTGCGATCCCTGTTTCATGGATGCCAATCAAGTGGGCTTTGTTCATGAACTGTCCTGGGAGGAGATCAAAAAGATTCTGGATGACAGCTTGCAGGTCAAGCCGCGTCGGCAGATGAGCATTCAGTTTTCGGGCGGCGAGCCGACCTTGTCGCCGCATTTTCTCGAGGCCATTCGCTATGCTCGCACCTGTGGATATTTCGCCGTGCAATGCGCGACCAACGGCCTGCGTTTTGCGCAGGAGCCCGGCTTTGCGCAAAAAGCCAAAGAAGCCGGGCTGCGCATGGCCTATCTGCAGTTTGACGGCGTCAGCAACCAGTCCAACGAGCATCGCAAGATCAAAAATCTTTTCGATGTGAAGCTACGCGCCATTGAAGAGCTTTCCAGCGCCGGCATCGACGTCATTTTGGTCGTCACCGTCGTCAATGGCGTAAACAACGACCAAATTGGTCCGATTCTGCGCTTTGCCGTCGAAAACAGCGACAAGATTACCGTGGTTAGTTTTCAGCCGGTGTCGTTTACCGGCCGCGACGAAGACATTGACGATGCGACGCGGGCCAAGCAGCGCTACACGCTGTCCCACTTGGCGCACGATGTCAAAGCTCAGCTTGGCACTACTGAGCCGCTGCGCGACTGGTTTCCGCTGTCGGCCATGGGACCGTTTTCCAATCTGGGCGATATGCTGCTTGGCCCCGAGGCGCGTTTTGGCACTTTGAACTGCGGCTGCCATCCCAATTGCGGCATCGGAACCATCCTTTTTGTCAACAAAAAGACCAAGCAGATGGTGCCCTTGCTGGAATTTCTGAATGTCGATCAGCTTCTGAAGGACATCACCGTGATCACGGACGGCAACATGCCGCGGCAATTGGCGCTGGCCGAGACCGCCATGGCCCTTTTGCGCAACTTTCGGCCCGAGAAAGCCCCGCCTGGCTATACTGCGGCCGAGCTGTTTCGGCAATTCCTATCGCAGACCGGCAACCGCGGCAGCCGCCCCGGCGAATTTGAATCCGATGCCGAGCAATTCGAATGGCGGGTGCTATTCGTCGCCGGTATGTGGTTTCAGGACCTTTTTAATTACGATTTTCGCCGTACCGAGATGTGCATCATTCCCTACGGCACGCAAATGGGTGAGATCAGCTTTTGCGCCTACAACACCGGGGTCGGCTGGCGTAACATCGTAGAACAGATGCTGGCCAACGCCACCGTTGCGGAATGGTACAAAACCCACGGTCGCCATCCGGTCTACGCCAAAGGCCGGCCGCTGGATCTGCCCGAGTTTGAAAAACCTCTGACCAGTCGAGTTCCGGATATGCCGGGCTATGTGGCCACTCTCAACGAGGGCGGCAAAGTTCGGCTGCGGGTTTTGGCTTGAAAGTGTAAAGCAGCCATGTCCACGGCAAAAAAGCCTGACAAAGCGGATGGCGGCAACAAAGTGCTGCTTCGCAACAAGCGCGCCCGCCATGATTATTTCATCGAGGACACCCTGGAAGCAGGAATTGCTCTGCTCGGATCCGAGGTCAAATCTCTGCGCGCCGGTCGGGCCGAGCTTGGCGATGCCTATGCCACGGTCACAAACGGCGAAGCATTTTTGCAACAGATGCAGATTAGCGAGTACGCGTTTGCCAATCGCTTTGGACATGCGCCAAAGCGCATTCGCAAGCTGCTTCTGCACAAAAAGGAAATCGAGCGCCTGGACGAATCCGTGCACCGCGCCGGCTATACTTTGTTGCCGCTTGAGGTCTACCTAAAGCAGGGCAAAATCAAAGTCCTTTTGGGCTTGGGCAAGGGCAAGCGCCAGTACGATAAGCGCGAAGATGAAAAGGAACGCGAAGCCAAGCTCGACATCGCCCGCCACCGCTGATAAAACCACTGCGCCCATATGCCACAAGCTTTGTGCGCAGTGAAAAACCTGCTGGAACTTATCGGAAGCACACCCCTTGTTCCCCTGCGCCGTATGGTAGAGCCCGGCAGCGCGGCGGTGCTTTGCAAATGCGAGCAGCAAAACCCCGGTGGCTCGGTCAAAGATCGCATTGCCCTGGCAATGATCGAATCCGCCGAAGCCAAAGGATTGCTCGTGCCCGGCGAATCGATCATCGTAGAGCCGACTTCGGGCAACACCGGTATTGGTCTTTCTTTGTGCTGTGCCGTCAAAGGCTATCGCCTGGTCTTAACCATGCCCGAGTCGATGAGCCTAGAGCGGCGCAGCCTGCTCGGCGCGTACGGCGCCGAACTCATCCTGACGCCCGAACGCTTGGACATGGCCGGGGCCGTCGAACGCGCCGAAGCTCTTTCGCAAAGCGATAGCCGCTACTACATGCCTCAGCAATTCAAAAATCCCAGCAATCCCGCCGTGCATCGCCGAACCACTGGTCCGGAAATTCTTGACCAATTGCAGGCGCTTGGCCAAAAAGCCGACGCATTTGTCGTCGGCGTTGGCACAGGGGGCACGCTTACTGGGGTCGGACAAGTGCTGCGTCAGCGTTTTCCCGCCGTGCGCATCGTCGCGGTGGAGCCGGCCAGTTCGCCCGTGCTGTCGGGCGGCAAAGCTGCAGTGCACCGCATTCAAGGCATCGGGGCCGGCTTTGTACCCGAGATCCTCGACCGCAGTTTGATTGATGACGTTTTCTTGGTGAGCGATAAAGACGCCTACCTGACCAAGCGCCGGCTGGCCCGCGAGGAAGGTTTGCTCGTCGGCATGTCCGCAGGCGCCGCGGTGTGGGCCGCGCTACACGTCGCCCGCGAGCTTGGGGCGGGCGCGACGGTGGTGACCGTTCTGCCAGATACCGGCGAGCGTTATTTTTCCATGGATGAAACGTTTTGTAAGACTGCATCCGACATTCCTTCCGGCCGGTAAAAAACTCGAAGTTTTTCGACGGAATGGTGGATCTGACTTGACGCTATCGCCGGCAGTATCTATTCGTGTAAGCCTTGCCGCTTACCTCTGGATGCCGATCAGGTTCCGCTGCACTTTTGGCTGGCCGCGCCCCTTGCGCGACCGCCGCAGCCGCGATCTGCCTGCATCCTTTAGATGAAAACTTTCCGACGGATTTGCAGGGTTTGGCGCCGCTTTTGTGGCTGCGCGGACAAGCGCAAGCCTTGCGCCTTAAGCCGCGGGTGACTGTGGTCGGGTCGCGGGCTGCCTCGAGTCGCGGGCTAGAGCGGGCCTATGCGCTTGGCCAGGCCCTGGTCACAGAGGGCGCGCTGGTCATTTCTGGGGGGGCGCTAGGGATCGATGCTGCGGCGCACCGCGGCGCTTTAAGTGCTTCCGGCGCCACCTGCGCGGTGCTTGGCACCGGTATCGATCGCACTTATCCAAGCTGCCATCGCGAGCTGTTTGATGCGATTGCCGAAAAGGGCTGCCTGCTGTCGATGGTGCCGCCGAGAAGCCCGCCGCGGCGAGGCCACTTTCCGCAGCGCAATAAGCTCATGGCGGCGCTTGCCGATCTGGTTGTGGTGGTGGAAGCGCAACTGCATTCTGGCACCGGCTACACGGCACAGGCCGCGCAAAAATTCGGCCGCCAGGTGCTTTGCTTTGCCGATTCCCCTGGAACCGCAGCGCTTGTGCATGCCGGCGCGCAGCCGATTTCCGAGCTGGACGCAGTTTTTGCACAGCTGCCTCTAGCTGCCGCGCGCCGCGCGGATTCGCCGCAATCGGTTCCTGCCGCAGCAACGTGCTTGCCCAGCCAAAAGGTGGTTGCGCCAATTTCGGATGCGCTTTCGCCCGCAAGCCGGCAACTGCTGGGCGCGCTTTGTGCTACCAGCGATCCTTTAGACCTCGGCGAGCTGTGTGCTCGTTCGGGCTTATCCGTCGCGGAGTGCGCCGCGGCGGCGATCGAATTAGAACTGAGCGGACACTGCTCTCATCTTCCGGGCGGCCGTTATGTAGGGCACGCTCTGTCTGTTTAGGAACACCATGGCCAGCGCCAAGACTTCAAAGAAAAATACCTCGAAAAAGCCTTCTGCAGAGGGTACGGCTGAAAAAACCGCGGAAAAGACCGCCGCTAAAGCCAAGCCCAAGGCTAAAGCCAAAGCCAAGTCCAAAGCCAAAGCCAAGCCCAAGGGCAAGGCGGCAGGGCGCTCGGCAAAAGCGGCTCCTCGGCGTAGCGGGCGCTCTTCGGGCGAGGTTTCGCTGGTGGTCGTCGAGTCGCCGGCCAAAGCCCGTACGATCAAGAAATACCTGGGCGCTGACGTCGAGGTCTTGGCTTCTGTAGGCCATATCAAAGACCTGCCCAAGTCCAAAATGGGCGTGGACATCGAGCACGATTTTTCTCCGGAGTACGTGCCGATACGCGGCAAGGGCAAAATCATCGCCGAAATCAAAAAAGCGGCGCGTAACGCCTCGGCCGTTTATCTGGCGCCTGACCCGGATCGCGAAGGGGAAGCCATTGCCTGGCACATCGCGGATGAAATTCGTGATGCCAACGACAATATCAAGCGCGTGCTCTTCAATGAGATCACCAAGCGCGGCATCACCGAAGCCATGGCCAGGCCGACCGAGCTGAATCGCCAGATGTTCGACGCGCAGCAGGCGCGGCGCATCCTCGATCGCTTGGTCGGTTATCAGATTTCGCCGATTCTGTGGTCCAAAGTCCGCCGCGGCCTGTCGGCTGGGCGCGTGCAATCCGTGGCCGTGCGCATCATCGTCGAGCGCGAGGCCGAAATCGGCGCATTTACCTCGGAAGAATACTGGACCGTCGAGGTCATGGCCGAAGGGCGCAGCAAGCCGGCTTTTACGCTGCGGCTGACGCGCATCGATGACAAAAAGCCCGAGCGACTGGGGGCCGAGCAGGCGCAGCATATCGCCGCGCTGCTCAAGCGCACGCCGCTTTCTATCACCAACATCGAAAGCAAAGTTCGGCGCAAGCTGCCGTCGGCGCCTTTTATCACGAGCAAGCTGCAGCAAGAAGCCTCGCGCAAGCTGCGTTTTACCGCCAAGCGCACCATGGGCGTGGCCCAGCGCTTGTATGAAGGCGTGGACCTCGGATCTGAGGGGCTCGTCGGTCTTATCACTTATATGCGTACGGATTCGACGCGAATCAGTCCGGATGCACTTAGTGAAGTGCGCGGCTTTATCGATCAGCGCTACGGCAAGGCGTCTTTGCCCGATGAGCCCAACGTCTACAAGTCCAAGCAGAACAACGTGCAGGACGCGCACGAAGCGATACGCCCGACCAGCATGAAGTACGATCCGGAGACTGTGCGTCGGCTGCTTGGTGAAGCGGCCAGCCGCACTCCGGAAAAGGCGCAGGACATCGCCGACCAGATCAAGCTGTACCAGTTGATTTGGAATCGCTTTGTGGCATCGCAGATGATTCCGGCGGTATACGACCAGACCACTGCCTACGCCGAAGTCCGCGCCAAGGACGACAATCACGTCTATGAGCTGCGGGCGACGGGGCAGGTGCTGCGCATCCCCGGCTTTACCGCCGTCTACAGCGAATCTCAAGATGAAGATCAGCGCCCTGCCGAAGCCAATGAAACAGCCAGCGAGGGGGAAGGCGAGGGCGTGCGTCTGCCGCCGCTGGAAAAGGGCGAGGCGCTGCGAACACTCGGCGTGGATGCCTCGCAGCACTTTACGCAGCCGCCGCCGCGCTTCACCGAAGCGTCGCTGATTAAAGAACTGGAAGAAAAGGGCATCGGACGTCCATCGACTTACGCGGCGATTCTTTCGACCGTTCAGGATCGCGGCTACGTCGAGAAACGTGAAGGCCGCTTTCATCCGACGCTGCTCGGCACGCGCATCAACGAGCTTTTGGTGCAAAGCTTTCCTGAAATCGTCAGCGTCGATTTTACGGCGCGAATGGAAAGCGACCTCGATTTTGTCGAGGAAGGCACAGAAAATTGGCTGGCGCTCTTGACGCGCTTTTATGGTCCTTTTAAGGACCGGCTGGAACGCGCCCAAGTCGAAATGAAAGACTGGCGGCGCGTCGAAATTCCCACCGAGCTGAGCTGCGAAAAGTGCGGCAAGCCGCTGGTCATTAAGTGGGGCCGCAACGGCGAATTTTTGGCCTGCAGCGGCTATCCCGAATGCAAAAACACCAAGGAATTTATTCGCGACAAAGACGGCCGCATCGAGCTCAAGCCTGAGCCGACCACCGACGAACCCTGCGTCAATTGCGGCGCTGCCATGGTGTTTAGGCGCGGGCGCTTTGGCGAGTTTTGGGCTTGCTCGCGCTATCCGGACTGCAAGACGACAAAGCCTGTCAGCCTGGGCATTACTTGTCCGCGCCCCGGATGCGGCGGATTTTTGACAGAAAAGCGTTCGCGGCGCGGATCGCCGTTTTACGGCTGTTCGAACTACAACACCACGCACTGCGACTTTGTGTCCTGGGATCGTCCCATCAAAGAAGCGTGTCCGGATTGCAGCGCGCCCTTCTTGTTACAAAAACAAACTCGCCGCGGCCCGAAGCTGCACTGTGCCACTTGTTCCTTTGTCTCTGAGCCGGACAGCGATGATTCTCCCGAACTACCCGATGAGCCCGGCGGTGCCGAAGACGAGGCGAGCGGCGCCTAGCGTGTTCTTGCATGAGGCCCCTTTTGCCTTGCCTTAGGCGCCTGAGAGGCGTCCGTGCTCTCAGTCGCGCCTTAGGCGGCGAATGAATTTGTAAACACCTTCGATGGGCCTTTGCTAACTTGATTACATGCGAGTTGGCATCAACTACGCCTGGAAAAATTACGGGTGGGATTTCGGACTACCCCCACAAAACGATTCAGGCTGCGCTTGGGGACCGCGCGCCGCTTGGCGCGAAACTTTCGAAGCGGAATTGGCCGAATTTGTCGATTTGGGAATTTTCTGCATTCGCTGGTTTCTGCTGGGGGATGGCACGACATATGGCACCGATTCGCTGCGGCCGCATTTGGACAGCCGTGGCAACGGACAGTGGCGCTTTGACGATCCGCCGGCACTGTCCGCCGAATTTTTGGAAGATTTTGCGCAACTCCTTCAGTGGTGCGAAAGCGCCGGAATTTTACTTTTGCCCTCCCTTTTGGATTTTCACTTCTGCTTTCCGGGGATTTCGGTTTCGGGCGCGCAAGGGGTGATAAAAGGGGGGCGCAGCGACGTTATTCTAGATTCCTACAAACGCTCCGTTTTCTATGAGCGGGTCCTCAAACCCCTGCTAAAAGTTGCATCTTTGCAGCGCAACGTCATCTACGCCATCGAGCTTTTGAACGAGCCGGAATGGTGCACCCGGCATCCGACTCTTCCGACCCAGATCTTTGATGAACGCAAGACCGTACCGCGGGACGAGATGCGTACGTTTTTGCGCGATGGCGCCAGCATCATAAACGATAGCGGATTTGCATCCACCGTCGGTTTCGCCAATTATCAGACGCTGCTTGATTGGGATGTTTACAGTTTGGGGCTGACGCTGCACCAGTTTCACTACTATGCCGAGCCTGATCTCGTACCGCCGTATCCGCTGCGTCCGCGTTTTCCGCTTATCGTCGGAGAATTTGCGACGGCGCTGCATCGTCCGTGGCTGGGCTTGGGACCGGCGCAGGACCTGCTTATGCGGTTGCGCCACCTGGAAGAAAAAGGATATCCAGCGGCATTTTTGTGGTCGGCCAACCGCGCCGAAGAAAAGTCCGCCGACCCGCCGGCTGTGGATTTTAGCGAATCGAGCCGCGATCTGATTCGCAAGTACACCGGGCGCGAGTAATTTCGCGAAGCCACGCGCGCTGAGTGTACTGCTTCAAACTGTCACAGGAGCACCGTGCAGCCGCAGAGAACGTTGCGCGGCAGCCAGCACTTGCACGACGCGCAGACCTTCGCGGGCACCAGTTCGCAACTCGGCGGCAGTTTTGGGCGCAGCCGCACAGTGCTGGATGATGCAATCGACAAAGTGACGGCATTGCACGGCCAGAGGCTCGGGCAGGTCCAGGTGCGGAATGTGTATGTCGCCCTGCCGCACCGTCAGGTATTCGCCGTACTGCGTAAATTCAGGCGGACGGCCGTTTTTGTAGCCGAATCCTTTGTCATAGATCCGCAGCTTTTCCGTCGGATGCGCGTCGTCGAATTCAACCATGCGTTGGCTGCCGACGACGGTCAAGCGGCGTTCTTTGCGCGGATCCAGCCAGGACACTTGTATCTGCGCCATCTTTCCGTCGGCAAAAGCCAGATTGACAAAGACGACGTCCTCGATTCCGGGCTGCAGGTAACTTTGGCCGCGCGCCGCCACGCTCACCGGCATCTGGTCGAGCAGATAAAGAATCATCGAAACGTCGTGAGGGCTGAGGCTCCACATGGCGTTTTCGTCGGTGCGCAGCCGCCCTAGATTCACCCGCTGGGCATAAAGATAGTAGACATCGCCGATGTCGCCGGCCTGTATCATCTGGCGCAGGCGCAACACTGCGGCATGGTAAAGCATCAGGTGCCCGACGAGGAAAACCAGGCCGCTGGCTTCAGCCTGCTGGCATAGGGCACTGGCATCTTCGGGGGCCAGCGCCATGGGTTTTTCGCAGAGCACATGCTTGCCGGCGCTAAGGGCCATGCTGGCCTGACGCGCGTGCAGCACAGCCGGGGTGGCTAGCACTACGGCATCGATTTGCGCATCGCTGAGGATGGCGGCGTAATCGGAACAAAGCTGCGCCTCTTTGGCCAGGGCAGCGGCGCGACGGCAGCTAGTCTCATCGGGATCGCAGACGGCAACCAGTTTGCAGCCGGGCAGCCGGGCGAAGCTGCGCACATGGTTTATGCCCCAGTACCCGGTTCCAACTACCGCGATGCGAACCGGATTACTGTCGGAAAAAGGCCGAGATGGTTTCTGCGACATGGGTGATTTGATCTTCGCTAAGGTCAGGATGGACGGGCAACGCCAGGGCTTCCAGGGCGGCGCGCTCAGCGCGTGGACACGCGCCTTGACGGTATCCCAAAGAAGCAAAGCAAGGCTGAAGGTGCAAGGGCATTGGGTAGTACACCTCGGTTTCGACTTTGCGCTCGGCCAAAAAGGCGCGCAGAGCGTCGCGGCGCGAGGTTCGAATCACGAAGTGGTGGTAGACGTGCTCTGGGACATCATGTGGCGCCGGAGGCAAACGTAGTTCCGCTTGAAGCTCGGGCTTGGCAAGTAGCTTATGATAGCGGGCCGCGTTCTGCCGCCGCTGCTCTTGCCAGCTATCGAGGTGTTTCAGCTTGACGCGCAAGATGGCCGCTTGCAGCGGGTCCATGCGAAAGTTACCTCCCCACAGCGCGTGAACGTACTTGGGGCGCGAGCCGTGCTGCCGCAGGGTCAAAAGCGCGTCGAAAAGCTCGGCATCGCGGGTTACGATGGCCCCGGCGTCGCCGGCCGCGCCCAGATTTTTGCTGGGAAAAAAGCTAAGGGTGGCACAGCGGCTGGTGTTTCCGATACCGGGCACAAGCGTTTGTGCCGCATCTTCAATGACCGGCAACCCGGTGGCGACAAGCGCACTTATGTCCATGCGCTGGCCAAAAAGATGCACAGGCAAGATGGCGCGGGTGCGCGGCGAAACTTTGCCGAGCAAATCGTCAACGTCGGCGTTAAAGCCGTCCTTCTCGATATCGACGAAGACCGGCCGACCGCCCAGTCGAATGACGGTTTCGGGTGTCGCAAAAAAGCTATATGCCGAGGTCAGCACTTCGTCAGCATCTGGGCTGGCCGGGCTATCGGGCAGACGATCGCGGCAGCCGATGCCGATGTTTAGGGCCATGGCGGCGGCCAAAAGGGCATCCGTCCCCGATGAGACGGCCACCACATGGGGGGCAGGCAGGTCACTGCCGCGGCCCCGATTCAGATAGGTGCCAAGTTCGGCCTCGAAGGCCTGCACTTCAGGGCCAAGCACATAACGGCCGCTCTGTAACACCCGGCTGACCGCGGCGTCGACGGGGGCCTTGAGCTTTTCGTATTGAGCACAAAGATCCAGGAGAGGGACGTGCATAGTTTGTGCGAGTATAGAGATCGTCCCTAGCTATGTCGATCGCTGGGGTTAGGAATTACCATGGCAGAGGATAGACGCAGCAATCAGCCGCCAGATCCAGAGCCAAGGCCAACGCTAGAACCGGCGGCCAGCCTCGCCGATCTGACCGACCTTGTGCAAGAAGATCTGAGCGCCGAAGACATGGAAGACATTCAGCGGCTGCTCGAGCAAAAACTCGACGTGACTCGGCAGGATATGACCGCACAGGACTTTCAGAGCCTGCTTGCTCGCTATACCAAACCCTGAGCTTTTTCGTAAAGTACGCCCTTGTCTGCCGTCTCCGTGGTTCACGCTGGCGCAATCTTTTGCTGGCTGCAGCTTTGGCGTGCAAATCAACCTAGAACAACCTGCATTGCCGCATGTATAAGGAGAAAACTCATGACTAAAGAAGCACTCTGGCCCAGTCTGGTGACGATTCTGTCTCTCTTACTGTATCAAGTTTTTGTCGTGCTAGTCGGACGCGCGCGCGGAAAGCACAACATGCCGGCGCCGCAGACCACGGGCAATGCCGACTTCGAGCGGGTTTTGCGGGTGCAGCTTAACACCGCCGAGCAATTGGTCGTGTATCTGCCGGCGCTGTGGATCTTTTCCATGGTAGTCAGTCCACGCTGGGGCGCGGCGCTTGGTGGGGTGTGGATCGCTGGACGAATTCTGTATGCCGTTGGCTACTACCAGGCTGCGCAAAAGCGTGGGCCGGGCTTTGCCATCACGGCCTTTAGTACATTTGGACTATTGCTCGGCAGTCTGATTGGACTCCTTTATCAAGTTGTTCAGGGAATCGGATGACTTCATGGCGCACTTGACCTCTGATTCGGCGAGTCGTTTCGCCTTTTATCTGGTCGCGGCGCTGACCGGCTCTGCCGGGTGTAGACCCGCAAATCCGCCGCCGCTGGCCGTGGTCGAGGCGCAACCGCTGAAGATTCCGATGCCGCCTCCGCCTGGAGACGAATCGCTGTTTGCCTATTTGAAGATTCGCGATGTACAGCAAGTTCTGGATTGGTTTGGCGGCTCGACGGTGCGTGCTTTGGCCGCGACAAAAGGGCTAAACCTTTCTGAGGTACAGCTAGGCAAACCCGCGGCGCTGTTTGTCTGGGATCCGGACAGCGCCCAAAGTCCGCAGACCATGCCAGCGGTCGCCTTGCTGCCGGTGCCGGCGCAAGGGACGCTGGCTACGCGCATGAAGGCGATGGCGGATTCGATACAGGTCGAGACGCTGGGGGAGGAGGCCCTGGTTGCGCTGAACTCGGCAGTGGCCGAGCGGGCGCAGACCCAAAAGCCCGCGCTGCAGGCCATCTTAGATGCGCAAGATCCCTTTGACGGACTGCTGTATCTGCACTGCGCGGCCATTTTTGACAAGTACATGCCGGCGCTGCGAGAGCGCTTGCAGCGGCTGGAACCGGTGCTGGCTGCGGCGCAGCGTCAGGAAGCCGCCAATCCGCAAACCGCGACGGCGATGCTTGAGAATTTGCTGACCAGCCTGCAGCGCTTGCGGGCCATCGCGGTGGGGCTAAAGCCTTATGCTGGCGGCTTTGAGGTTTCGACGCTGGTGCAAAACCGGCAGCCTGAGCTTGGAGGCCCTATCGCGGCTCCTGATTTGGCGCAATTTCTGCCCAGCGGCGATTTGCGCGTGATCTGGAACAGCCGCGATATCAAGCGCTTCATCGACTTCTATATGCACTTATTTGGTCCCATGCTGGATGAAAAGCCGGCGCTGCGGACGCAGATCTCGACGCTAGCCGCCGACTGGCTTTTGGCCAGCCGGCACATCGACATGGCCATGTCCGTGCAATTTGCCGCCGGACGCGGTTATAGCAGCCAGGGCTTGGCGCGCGTCGAGCATCCCGCGGCGATTTTGGCGGTCTGGAAGAAAACCATTTTGCTATTTCACGAAGGACCGGTTCACGACATGTATCAGCGCATGGGCGTGAATCTGCAAGTCTTGCACAAGCCGCGGGTGCGCAAGATAAAGGGATGGGCCGTGGATCGCTACGAGTATCGAGTGACGGTAGGCCCTGAAGTAACCGATTCGAGCGCACGCGCGATCTGGGAAAAGCTTTCCGGCAACGTCTACGAAATGGCACAGGTGGGGCCTTATCTGGCCTTTGCCAGCAATCGTTCCATGGATGAGCTTGTTTATTCTCTGCTCGCCGGGCCGAGCAGTGGCCGCGGCGCACCGCGCATGCGCGCGCTATCGATGTTTCCGCCGGGCGGGCATTTGTACATGGATGTGAATGTGCCGGGGCTTTTGGCGGGGCTAAAGGCGTTATTGCCAGCCAGCATGGCGGCCAAAGTTCCGGTTTTGCCGCCGCAGCTCGAACCGCTGACGGCGTTTGGCTATGATGGCGGCGAAACTGGGTATTACAAACTCCGTCTGCCAGGACCGCTACTTGCGGCGCTGTCTGCCGCCGCCAAGTAAAACGCCGGAAGCTAAAATTGCGCTGCTAAACGCCGCGAAAATGGGGAGGACGTTTGGCCAAAAAAGCGGCGACTCCCTCGCGCGCGTCCGCGGATTTGCCAAGCAAAGTTTGGCCTTGGGCTTCCCAGGAGATCGCGTCTTGTAGATCGCGGCTGGCCGAGCGACGCAGCGCCCGCTTGCTTTGCGCAAGCGCCAGGGGCGGGCCCTCGGCCAATTGCTCGCACAGCCGCAGCGCCTCGTCGTGCAGCTTTGCCGGTGCGACCACGCGATGCACCATTCCGATTTCTTGGGCGCGCGTCGCATTGCAGACTTCTGCGGTCAAAAGCAGTTCGCTGGCGCGGCTTTGGCCGACGGCATGCGGCAGCAAAAACGACAGCCCGAAATCCGCGCTCAATCCAACGCGATGAAATACCGCGCCAAAACTTGCCGAGGTCGTGGCGATGCGCAGATCACAAGCCAAAGCCAGGGCCAAGCCCGCGCCCAGACACGGACCTTCGATGGCGGCAATCGTCGGAATTTCCAGCGCAAACAAGTTGGCCACGACTTGCCCGTCGCTGCGCAATTGCTGCTCGCGCACTGCCGCTGGCCATTCTAAGCGTTCCGGCATGCTGCGCAGGTCGCCGCCCGATGAAAACGCGCCGCCGGCACCTTGTAGCAAGAGGGCGCGAATCGCCTTGTTGTCGGCAATCTCTTGCAGGAACGATCCAAGCGCCTGCCAATCGGCCGGGCCGAGCGCGTTTTTGCGCTCTGGCCGATTGAGCGTCAGGGTCGCCACTTGTCCGCCTAGGCATGTCGTAAAAAGCACCGATGGCGGCGATGCTTCGCTTTGTGGCGGTGCAGAAGATTCAGACGGCATCGGGGCGTAAAAGCGCGGCAAATGCGGGACGCAGCTTGTGGTACGTCGCCAAAAGGTGCTCGCTAAGTACTTTTGTGTCGCCGAGGACGGGCATGAAGTTGGTATCGCCGTTCCAGCGCGGCACGATATGAAAGTGAGCATGCTGATCGATGCCAGCGCCGGCGACACGGCCCAAATTCATGCCGACATTGGCGCCGTGCGCGGAAAGCTCTTTGCTGACGATTTGTATAGACCGGCGCAACAGTTCACAGGTGGCTTGATATTCGCGTTCCGGCAGCTCCATCAGATCCGCGGTATGTAGCCGCGGCACGACCATGATGTGACCGCTGTTGTAGGGAAAGCGGTTCATGATCGCGAAGCAGTGCTGCGTAGAGAATAGAATTTGGTGCTCTTCATGCCGGCTTGGACCTTGCGCCGGAAAGCTACAGAAGATGCAGGACTGGGCACCGTGCTCGGTTTGCGCGCCTTCTGTACCAAGAATATAGGCCATCCGCCAAGGGGCCCAAAGTCGGTCCATTTAGTCGTCCATCGGTTCGAAATCTGCTTTGACGGCTCCGCAATCCGGACACGTCCAGTCTGAGGGAAGCTGTTCAAACGCGGTCCCTGGCGGAATGTTGTTGCCGGGATCGCCTTCTGCGGGATCGTAAATATGCTCGCAGACGGTACAGCGGTACCGTCGCATCTTGGTCGTTTCTATCATCATGATGGCCTTTTATATCATCGCTTGGTCAAAACCGGGTCGGTAAAGAACTTCGACGGCGTCCTTGTCCTTGCGCCGATCCTAGGAAGTCACTTTTAGGCCGAGAAGCTTACAGCAAAAGTTGCATGGCCACGGTGCGTTCGGTTTGATTGCGGGTGTATTCGCTAGATCCTTTGACTTCATCGGGAAGGGCATCGCGGGCCATGGGCTTAAATCCAAATTTTTCCGCGAAAAAGTCGGTAGCGTGCTCGGTCAAAAGGTAAACCTGACGCAGGCCGCGCTGCCGCATGCGCAAATGTACCATCTCCGCCAGCATCCAGCCCAGGCCCTCGCCGCGGCGCTCGGGATGGACGGCCAAAGAGCGCAAAAGTCCAGTTTCGCCATGTAGCTCAAGCGCGACGCAGCCGACCACCGTCTGCGTATCGTCGCGAATGACCCAGATCTCGCCGACTTCTTCGGGAATGCCCTGGGGATTCAGAGCAACGTGCTGTAGCAGCCGCTTCACCCCCGCCAGATCCGCGGCCGTGGCTTGCACGACGGCGTCGCCCAGCCGGCGTAGCAAGAGATCATGCAAACCGTCGAAATTGCCCGATGACAAAATCGCCACGGTATCTCCGGCGGCGACGCGGCTGGCTAAGTGTTCAGAAATTTGCTCGACGCGGGGCAGCGATTTGGCCGGAACGCCTTGCTGCCGTACGTCGGCGGCAAGCTGCTCGATGTCAAGCCGGTTGTTGGGCGGCGCTTTTTCCGGCATGTGTACCGCGCCGATGACCACTTCGTCGGCCAAGGCCAGGGCTTTGGCGAATTCCTGCTGAAAGACCGCTGTTCGGCTGGTCGCCGAGCGCGGTTCCATGACAGCGAACAGCCGTCCAGAACCGTGTCGCCCGCGCAGGCCGCGTAGCGTTTCGCGCACCGCGGTCGGATGGTGCGCGAAATCATCGACCACCGCGACCCCCTGCGCAACGCCGCGCAGCTCCTGCCGGCGTTTGACACCGGCAAACAGTCGAATGCCGCGGCCAATCTCGCTGGGATTTAAGCCAAGGTGTGTCATCGCCGCGACCACCGCCAGCGCATTTTCCAAGTTATACTGACCCGGCATGCCTGTGTCGAAAGAAGACAGCCTGGCGCCACGGTGGTAGACGTCGAACAAAGTGCGGCTGCCCGGCCGCGTGCCAATCACTTCGGCGCGCCAATCGACCTGGGCATAGCCGCTTGAGCCAACGCCATAGCGCTCGACTTTGCAGTTGGCGGTGGCGGCGACTTCCAGGGCGGCGGGCGAAGCGGCACTGACGAGGAGCACGCCATCTTTGGGAAGAAGGGCGACAAATTCACGAAAGCTTTGCTTGATGGCTTCTAGATTCGAAAAGATGTCGACGTGATCAAGCTCGATGGCGGAGATGATGGCGAATTTGGGCTGGTAGTGTAGGAACTTGCTTTTCTTGTCGAAAAACGCGGTGTCATATTCGTCGCCTTCGATGACAAAGGGGCCGGTGCCAAGTTCGGCCCCATTGCCCATATTCATCGGGACGCCACCGATGACAAAACCCGGATCGCGGCCGGCCTGCTTAAGCACCCAGGCGGACAGTGCGGTCGTCGTGGTTTTGCCATGCGTGCCAGTGACAACCAAAGTTGTGCGTCCCGGCAGGATCAGCTCCTCGAGGATGCCGGGAAACGAGGTCAACCGCAGGCCTCGCGCCTTGGCCGCCAGCACCTCGAGATGATCTTTGCGGCAGACATTGCCGACGACCACGACATCAGGTTCCCAGCTTAGATTGGCGTCGCCAAATCCCTCAAAAAGGGCAATGCCGGCGGCGCTAAGCTGCGTGGACATTGGAGGATAAATGTGCTCGTCAGAGCCGCGTACTTCGTGGCCAGCTTTTTTCAGCAGCTCGGCGACCGTTCCCATGCCGGTCCCGCAGATCCCTATGAAGTGTACTTTCACGGCATTGCCTCGGCTAGTCAGGGCCTAATTTAGCAGTATAGCGGAGCTTGGGCACTCTCGATCGCCCGGAGAACGGCATCGGCGCATTCGACGGTACTTAGCGCGCCACCGAGGTCTTTGGTGGTTTTGCGGGCAGAAACGACTTCACAAACCGCAGCCCGCAGCCGATCGCCTTCGGCCCGGCGATCGACATGATCAAGGAGCATCGCCAACGTCAGAAACGCCGCCAGCGGATTGGCGATGCCTTTACCAGCGATGTCGGGCGCCGAACCATGCACCGGCTCGAAGAGCGCACAGCTGCCGGGATGGATATTGCCCGAGGCCGCCAGACCCAGGCCTCCGCCAAGCGCGGCGCCCAGATCGGTCAAAATATCACCAAACAAATTGCTGGTGACCACGACGTCAAAACGCTCGGGAGCGCGTACAAATTCCATGGCCGCTACATCTACGAATAGATGGCTGGCCGCGACCTCGGGAAATTCGCGGGCCAACTCTTTGTAGACTCGCTGCCACAGGCCGTGGGCGTGGGGCAGGGCGTTAGATTTGTCGACCATGCACACCCGCGGCTTACGCCCGTCGGGGTGGGGCAGCCGCGCCAGGTGAAAAGCGGCGCGCACGATGCGTTCAACCCCTTTGCGAGTGTTCAAATCTTCGCTGATCGCCACTTCGTCGGCAGTGCCGCGCTTGAAGTTGCCGCCCATTTGCACGTAGGCCCCTTCGGTGTTTTCGCGCAGCACCATAAAGTCGATATCGCTCGGCTTTTTGCCTTTTAGCGGACACAGCGGTTCGTAAAGAAGCTGTACCGGGCGCAGATTGATGTACAGATCCAGCCCGAAGCGCAGGCCCAAAAGTACGTCGCGCGCCACGACCTGCTCGGTCAGTCGCGGATCGCCCAGGGCACCAAAGAAAATGGCGTCGTAATGCTCGCGCAGATCGGCCACGGCCCCGGCGGGCAATGTCTCACGCGTGGCCAGATAGTGATCGGCGGACCAGGGAAAGTAGGTCAATTCCGCGGCGACTTTTAGCGCATCGAGGGCGCGCAGCGCCTGGGCCACGACTTCAACGCCGATTCCATCGCCGGGAATGACGGCAATGCGCGGCGGCCGAGCCGATATACCGGGACGGCCAAAAGGATAGGGTCGAGCAGCGGTATCTTTCATCGCCAGGTCATCCTTGGAGTCACTGCAAGCTCGGCGCCTTCGCACCGATGCGCCGATACAGGGCGGCATTTTTCTCGACGGTTTCTAGATCATGAATGGCGCGCAATTGCGCCTGATCCCATTCGGCGGCTATATCCGCCACACCCCAGCGGCCAGATGCGCTGCGGACTAGATGAAAGGGTTTTAGCCCTTCGATCTGACATAGATACTCTCCAGGGCGCTCGGCGCTTGGGTTTACGCGGGCAGAGTTGCGGTCTAAAGCCTGGTCCTTATTTTCGTCGGTTGCAGAATGTCCAGGCGCTGCTGCCCAGGACTCGGCGTAGCGTTCGGTATACAGACGGCCAAACAGGTCGCGACCGCTGTCGTCCTCGGCTCCATATAAGCGACCAAGGGCCGCCGCGCGTTCGTGCTCGGGATAGCTAGTGGCCACCAAATCGCGCATGCGCCGATGGTTCTTTTGCACCGTGTAAAAAGACCACTGAGTGGACTCCAGCAAGTAGTCAAAAATCAAGTCGGCATCGCCCTCGCGTACACCGCGCAGCAAGCCGGAACACGCCCCTTGGGGCGTTTTCGCGCTGGAACAGCTTGTCAAATAGGTCACGAAAAAAATTCCCAACCACGCCCCGCGCGGCACGCTAGCCCTCATCAGTTTTGGCAACTTCGGCCTGGCGCAGCCGCGCTTGATGCTGGTGATGAATGACCAAGCGAAAGGCAATGTATAGACCAATGACCACCCAAATAAATGGATAGCCTGGCAGGCGCAAATAGCGCGCGCTGGCCGCACCAGTGCTGACTGCTACTAGGCCCATCACGGCGGTCAGCGCCGCGCTGCACAGCCCTATAACCAGCGAAAACGGGCGCTCCAGGGCGACAATCACCGCCCCGATGAGCAGCCCGCCAGCAACTAGCAAGTTTCCCGGCAAAAGCACGAGCGATCGCTCGTCCAAGCGAAACACCGCGAAACAAGCCATGACGACCATCATCACTACTAGGTAAGAAATTTGCGAACGCACGAAAAATGGCTACCACCGCGCGCCTTTACACGCAATGGCCGACGGAAAAATTTTTGATCTTGCTCCGCGGAAGCCGCCTCTGCTATTGAAAGCACCTCGCTGGCCGGGACCACGGGTCATTGCGGAGTTTTTTCTGCGATCGTGCTTTGCTAGCTCGTCAATCGTTTTTCGGCAATGCATACGTCCTGGCTGGTCCTGGCAAGTTCTGGCGAGCCCTGAGCATCTGTTATTGAGGATGGGCAGGAGCAGCGAGATTTATCCACAGGTGTGGATAAATCTGTGGATAAAACTATGTTCACAGATCTGCCTGAGAGGGAGGACATCAAGAGTACCGCCATGATGTCTTCTCACATCGAAGCCGAAGATACGTCGACCGCACCCGTTGATGCCACTCCGTTATGGGGCAGTGCGCTGTCGGCGCTTGCGGGAAAAGTTTCGGCCCAGAATTTCGAATTGTGGTTTCGTCCGATTGCTTGTACGCGGATTGAAGGCCGGACCATTTCGCTAAGTGCGCCCAATCGCTTCATTAAAGAATGGTTTGAAACCCACTATCTGGGCATTGTGCTTGAAGAGGTGCGGCGCAGCACCGGCCTTGAGTACACTGCCATTTGGCAGCTTCAAGAGGCGTCCGGCGATGCAAATCAGTCAGGTGCTGAATCTGCGGCCAGTGATGCCGGTCGTGCGCCGGCTGGTGGTCGATCGCGGCGCGCCGCTTCCGGCCGTGCTTCGCGCCCAAGCGTCGAGCGCGACAAAGCCCTTTCCGCGCCTGACAAAGAACGCAAACCGCGCGGTCCGGTCGATGTGCCCACAGTAACGGCCGAACCTCCGGAGCTTCTCGAAAAATACCAATTTGATTCATTTGTCGTCGGACCGTCTAATCAACTTGCCGAGGCGGCGAGCCGCGCTGTCGCTGAAAATCCCGCCAGTAAGTACAATCCGCTATTTATTTACGGCGGCGTGGGACTAGGCAAGACGCACCTATTACATGCTATCGGTCATCATATACATCGCGTCCATCCCAGTTGGCGCATTGTGTATTTGAAGACTGAGACATTTATGAATGAGTACATCAATCAGGTGCGCAGCAATCGCATCGATGAATTTCGTGCCAAATATCGCGACAATACCGACGTTCTATTGATGGATGACATTCAGTACCTGGGGGGCAAAGAACGAACCCAGGACGAGTTTTTTCATACGTTTAATGCACTCTTTGAGTCGCATCGCCAAATTGTTGTCACTGCTGATAAATATCCGCACGAGATTCCGGATCTGGAAGAACGCATTCGGTCGCGTTTTCAATGGGGACTTATCGCCGATATACAGCCGCCCGAACTAGAAACGCGCATTGCCATTTTGGCCAAAAAAGCGGAACAAGACGGCATCGATTTGCCCAATGAAGTGGCGCATTTTCTGGCGGCGCACATTAAATCAAATGTTCGCGAGCTAGAAGGGCTTTTAATTCGCGTTGCGGCCTTTGCTTCGCTGCGCCAGCAGCCAATTACTGTCGAATTCGTCAAAGAATCGCTGAAGGGATTTCTGACGCAATCGAGCGCTCAGCTTACTGTCGAGGCGGTTCAAAAAGAAGTCGCCAACTATTTTGCCATCTCGCTGGTCGATTTGCGCGGCACCAGCCGCCAAGCATCGGTCGCGCGTCCGCGCCAGATTGCCATGCACCTGTCGCGCAAACTTTGCAAATCAAGCTACCCCGATATCGGCCAGCGCTTTGGCGGCAAAGATCATACGACAGTCATGTCGGCTTGTCGCAAGATTGAAAAATTGCTACCGGAAGACGCTGAACTAAGCGGCATCGTGCAGGAAATTGAGCGTCATCTTATGAGCTAACGCCGCTCAACCTGTAGCTGCGGTTGTTTCTAAAAACGGAATTCAGGCCCGCCGCCTAAATAAAATCCCACCAGACGCCAGCCGGTTTCCACATGCAAATAGGCGTTGCGATGCATGCGAAAGCGAAAGCCGAGCAGCGTATTTAGCACCGGTACGACGCGCCCATTAAACGGATAGCCTCCGACGCGGCGCAAGCAGGGAGTTTTGGCAGTATCGGCGGTGCTGTCGCTGAGATCGGCATTGCAATAGACGGTCGGGCTGTTTGATTCAGGCAGCGGATTTTTTACGTCATAGGGCGCGCGCGGCGGCTGCGTTTTGGGGTAGCAAACCGAAAGATCGCCGGCGTTTGCGACGGTGCAATTGGGATTGCTGCCGATTTGATAGATGTTGCCAAAAAGCACGCCTAGGCCCAGGCCGGCGCCTAGCCGAAACTCCATCCACGGAGTCAAATTCCAGTGTCCGACGATCGATACGTCGGCGGACAAAGTACTAAGCCGATCGAATGCCAAAAAATAGGTATACGCGGTCGGGTCGCGCCCTTTGCCCAGATAGTTTCCGCTGTCCGGGTTTACCCAGCTGTAGTCCAGCGAAACCACGACATCAAAGGTTTGGCGCAGATGAAGATACTCAAGACCGACCGACCAGCCGCCATTTAGCTGAGTGTGGGCGTCGGTGTACGGCGCAAGCTCCCAGCCGGGCGCGGTCACCCAGCGGGCGCGCACGCCCAGCGCATGCGGCGGCTGCTCCGAGGTGGAGCGAACTTTTTGCGTCCCCTCATTGGTCAGCGCCAACATCTGCGCGTTTGCGTCCACCGCGCCAAACATTGCAAACAATCCGAACAGATAACTCAGGTTGCGCGCTGGCGCGCTGGCACATGTTTTCTGCGACATCGTTGCCCTCCGATTCCCAACGACGATTTCGAAAAAGGCTATCATCAAATACCGGGTGTGGGGGGATGGACAATATGTACCTGACCCTGCAGCCGTCGGGAGATGTGCACGCGATTTTGCCCATCGACAATGATCGCGCCCACATCGGGCAGCGATTCGACAAGCTGCAAACCTTTTTCGGCGCCAAGAATTAGGACTGCATCGTCCAGGCCATCGGCAACCGTCGCATCTTTGGCATAGATGGTTACCGAGCGGGCACCGCTTGAAGGATAGCCCGTACGCGGATCCAAAATGTGGTGATAGCGCGTGCCGTCTTTGACAAAGCCCCGCTCGTAATCGCCCGCCGTTGAAAAGGCGTGATCGCTGACCGCGCAGACGGCAAAATAATCGTCGGCGCGAGTACTGCGCGGATCGCGCACC
This sequence comes from uncultured Myxococcales bacterium, assembly GCA_964460115.1. Taxonomy (GTDB): domain Bacteria; phylum Myxococcota_A; class Polyangia; order Palsa-1104; family JAEUJZ01; genus JAEUJZ01. The sequence goes on along the minus strand of CAYWPR010000043.1, from coordinate 18,667 downwards.
CCGGCCATAAATGGCTTGCCGCCTTTGTTGCCAAACAGCATTAGATCGCCGCCGGCTTGCACCACGCCGTCCTTTAGTCCGGCGTTTTTGAGCACACGGACCGCGGCATCGACTGCATAGCCCTTGCCTATGCCGCCGAGGTTAATGGCCATGCCGGCACGGCCCAGTCGAATGGCGCGGCGCTGCCTATCTACGTGAATCTGCCGCCAATCGATAAGCGGCAAACGCCGGCGTATCTCGCCCGGCGTCGGCAGCTCGGGGCGAAGATCGTCGTCGAAGTGCCACAATCCCTTGAGGGCGTAAAACGAAATATCAAACGCACCGCCCGACAGCCGCGCATAGGTCAGCGAACGTTCGACGACGTCCAGCACTTCTGGCGAAACGATCACCCCCGTCGTCGGCGCCTTGGCTGCCGCGGCGTTGATGCGCGAAACATCGCTGTCGTCGCTCCAGGTCGTCATCAGAGCTTCCAGGCGACGAATCTCGGCGAAAGCCGCATCGATATGCGCCCCAATTTCCGCCTCAAGCTGCGGGGTATGGGTGGCCGCAGGCTTGTTTTGGTACACGCGCACCTGCACGAAGGTCCCCATGGCGGTGCCACTCCGCGAGACGTAATAGCCCTCCGGCTCGGACGCGCCAAGGTCCATTCCTCTAGGCGGTGCATCCGCCCACGCCATGCCGGCGACCATCAGCAGCGAACAGAGCCATATAAGACGCACGCATCTCGCCAACATCGCTACAAAATACTCTTCCTGAGTTTTGTGAACCAAAAAACGTAGCGGGAATCGACCGACAAGCCGTTAAAAAGCCGCTGCTCGTGCAAAGACATCGTCGCGCGGCACTGCGTCATCTTGTGCTCGTGCAGCGATGGTGTTACAGAATCTGCGATGATCGCACTTGGCAAATGGGTAAGCTCGATCGTGCTGTGCTGCGTGGCTTTTTGGACGACGGATGCACGTTCCCAAGTCTTGGGCCCAGCCCCTGGCGCCGGCGATTTGGTCCAGGGCGCCGCGGTGGTTCCCGCAACCTACGAGGAATTGCTGAAGGAGGCGATTTCGGCCAAAGATCTCAGCACGCTCATTGAGCCGCTTTACGCTCGCTGTGAAGCCCAAGACGAACTCATCCGCCGGCAATGCGAAGTTACCAGGGCTTTTTTGGTGGACTATTTGCGCGACCATATCTTTGTCGCCGACGCGGATGTGCCGCCCGATACCACCCCGTATGATGCTGCGGCGCAACAAGTCGATATGGAGATTCCTGGCTGTTTGGCCTGTGTGGCGCCGCCTCGAATCGACAATGAGCCGCGTTATTTGGTAACCCGGCCGCCGCAGCGAATTGTCAATGGTCGCGCCCAAGTCGTCCCAATCGCCAGCCATGAAATCGCCATTGCGGATCGCGTCCATGCCGATCGCTTCATCGAACGCGTTGTACCCAGGCTGCGCATTGAGCACGTCTTTCGCATTGCTGCACCCTTTGGCTCGCCGAGCGGTGCAGCCGCCGCCACCGGCGTAGCGAGTACGCCAGCTTCCGCCAAAGGGGTGCTGATTGCATCGCTTGGCCACCGCGTCTATGACCGCTGCACCGGTGCGGTGGTTGCCGCCTTGCCCAAATCCGTCAGCAAAGTATCGGTACAGCCGGATCCAAGCTGTCCCAAAGCGGGCAGCGATGAACTGTCGCAGGCCGAGCTACGTATGGCAGCCGCCCGCGCCGCGCTGCCCGAGCGGTTGACTCCGCGCCAGATCGATCAAGTGCTGGCTCCGGTGCAAAGCCGCATCCATGAATGCTTCGTCGAGTTTGGCGAACCGAGTGGCAACGCCAAAGTGCAACTGACGATTGGCGAGGAAGGCAAGCTCACGCAAATTCGACTGCCCCCGCCCTTTGACAAAGCCGATATCGGTCTATGCATGCGGGCGCAGCTTGGCGCGATCAATTTTCCCAAGTTTCGCGGCGGACCGATGAGTGTTGATTACGCCTACCAGGTCAATTAGCGCATTGTGGGGGCATCCGCTCGGCCTGTCGTTTGCCGTCGCCAGCGTATCTACCGCGCTGTCGCTTGCCGGCGCAATTCCGCTGGGCGCATTTTTGGCGCGCCGCCGCTTTTTTGGCCGAGAACTTTTCGATGCCTTTCTATGCTTGCCGCTGGTCTTGCCGCCAACGGTGCTTGGTTACTATTTGCTGGTCCTTTTGTCGCGTCAAAGCGCGCTTGGCCGGGCCTTTGAGGCGATTTTTGGTCTGCCTTTGACTTTTACGCCAGCCGGCGCAGTGCTGGCGGCGATGGTTCATGCCTTGCCCTTTGTCGCCAAATCCAGTCGAGCCGCATTCGAAAGCGTCGATCCAGCGCTATTGCGCGCGGCCGCTTCGCTTGGGGCCGGACCCCTGCGCAGTCTGTGGACGGTCGAGCTGCCGCAATGCCGGCGGCCGCTTTTGGCGGCGGCGCTTTTGGCCTTTGCGCGCTGCCTCGGCGACTTCGGCGTTACTTTAATGATTGCCGGAGACATCCCCGGATACACGCAAACCGCCGCCTTATATATTTATGACGCCGTGCAGGCGGGCCACGATCGTGCCGCCTTAGGATACGTGGCAGTGCTATCTGTCGTCGCCCTCTCGGTTTTGTACGCCGGCAACAAACTGGCTGCGCCGGCCCATGAGCGGTGAAGTGCAACGCTCGAACGGCGCTTTGGCGTTGCGGGCACACTTGTCGTTGCGCCGGTCGCCCGGTTTTCGGCTGGACGTGTCACTGGCTTTGCCGCCTGGCGTGACCGTGCTCCTCGGGCCGTCGGGTGCAGGCAAAAGCACGATTCTGGATATGCTCGCCGGGCATCTTTTGCCGGACGCTGGACACATTGAACTAGGCGATACGGTGCTGCTACGACGCGAAAGCGGATTGCGCCCCACGTGCAATCTTGCGGCTCAGGCGCGCCGCATTGGCTACGTCATGCAGACGTCGGCGCTTTTTCCGCATCTAACGGTACGTGCCAACCTGGCCTACGGAATTGCCGGCTTTTCGGCCCGCGCGCGCGATGCACGCCTGGAAGAGGTCAGCGCCGCCTTGGATCTGTCGGCGCTTTTGTCACGCTGGCCGCTATCGCTGTCCGGCGGCGAGCGGCAACGTGTGGCCCTTGGCCGGGCCTTGGCCCCGCGACCGCGGGCCCTTTTGCTAGATGAACCGCTTTCCGCCGTGGATCTGCTGCATCGCGACGCCCTGCTCGAGCGCTTGCGCAATCTGCTTTCCGCCCTGGCCATTCCCGTGCTTTACGTGACGCACAGTCTGGAAGAGCAGCGCTTCTTTTGCGCCAGCCAATCCGGCCTACATCTGCGTTTGCAACCCTCCGCCGCTGGCTTTATCGAGGCCGTGCCCGCTACCCTCTAAGCCAAGCGGACAATGGCGGCGAATTCCCGACATGGGGATTTTTCTCATTTGTGGGCTGCGCGACATTTTTGCCGCAAGCTGCCCATGAATCATCCGCATAAAACATTGCGGCGGCGAGAAAATCGTTCTGTACTTTGCCTGGCCGCAGGTACTATGCAAGAATCCTTGCTGAGGCGAATGCGCCTCGGGCTGACCAGTATGGACGACTTCCACTGTTCTTTCTGCGGTAAAAGGCGACGTGAGGTACGCAAGCTCATCTCAGGCCCTCGGGTCTTCATATGCGATGAGTGCGTCTCACTTTGTAACGACATCCTCTCAAAAGAAGAGGCGACTGAAAGACCCAAGTATCCAAAACCCAAAGAGATCAACGAAGAGCTGGATCGCTACGTCGTCGGACAGCAGCGCGCCAAAAAAACGCTATCGGTAGCGGTTTATAACCACTACAAACGCTTGCAGTCGCGCGGCCGTACCGGCGATGTCGAAGTTCAGAAGGGCAATATTCTGATCATCGGCCCGACCGGCTGCGGCAAAACGCTTTTGGCGCAGACTTTGGCCAAAAAGCTCGACGTGCCCTTTGCGATTGCCGATGCCACGACTTTGACCGAGGCAGGCTACGTCGGCGAAGACGTAGAAAGCGTCATCAAAGCGCTATACCGCAACAGCAACGGCGACGTTGAACGGGCGCAGCGCGGCATCATCTGCATCGATGAAATCGACAAAATTGCGCGCAAAGGCGGGGGCCCGGCCGTGACTCGCGATGTCGGCGGGGAAGGCGTGCAGCAGGGGCTTTTGAAATTGCTGGAAGGCAAGCACGCCACGATTACCCCCGATGGCGCGCGCAACCGGCCGCAGCACGAGCTGATACAGGTCGATACCTCCGACATCCTGTTTATCTGTTGCGGCGCCTTTAACGGCCTGGAAGATTTGGTGCGGCGTCGCGTTGGCGAACGCGGCATCGGCTTTGGCGCCAAGCTGTCCGTCAAGAGCGACGAAGACAAAGATGGGCTTCGGGCCATGACCCGGCCCGAGGATCTGGTCAAATTTGGCATGATTCCCGAATTTCTGGGACGTCTGCCGATTCTTGTGTCCTGCGATTCGCTTGACGAAAGCGCACTGTCCGATGTGTTATGGCGGCCCAAAAACGCTCTGACCAAGCAGTATCAGCGCCTTTTTGAAATGGAAGACGTGCAGCTTCGTTTCACCGATGAAGCCGTTCGAGCCATTGCTCGCGAAGCGCACCGGCGCAAGTCGGGGGCCCGCGGCCTGCGCGCCATCATGGAAGAAATCATGCTCGATGTGATGTATGAAATTCCATCGACAAGCGGAGTCCGTGAGTGCGTCATCACTGAAGATGTCGTTGTAAACCGCCAGCGTCCCGTCATGGTTCGCGAAAAAAAGGCCGGCTAGCCGCCAAAAAGGCGAAGCCAACGCCCTAAGCGCCCTATTGGTTTCGCTCGCACCCTCCACACTCTTTCATTGACACAGGCCAAATAGAACCTTAGAGTACGCTACCCAATGGTTTGCTTGGCCTCATTGTCGCGCCATAGTTCCTCGCAAGGTCGAGCAGTACGGCAAAACGCCTTTGAGCGTAAGCTTGAATTACGAATCGCTGACCGGCTGAGTCGGCAAGAGGTCCAAAGATGTTGACTGAACGGGAGCGTGCGCAGTTGAGCTCCGTGCTTCTTTCCGAACGCGAGCGCTTGCTTCGAAACGCCAAAGATGGGCTCAAGTTCAGCATGGAGCGCGAACGTAGCATTGGTCGCGACTCAATTGATGAATCGATGGAAGAAGAACTTTTTTCGACCGAATTGCGGCTACGCGATCGCGAGAAGTTCTTGTTAAACAAGATCAATGCTGCGATTGATCGCCTGGAAGGCGGAACAATTGACGAATGCGAAGAATGTAGCGAAAAGATCGCGTTTCGTCGTTTGCTGGCCCGACCAGTGACAACCTTGTGTATAGACTGCAAGGAAGAAAAAGAAAAAGAAGAGCTCGCCAAGTCGCAAATCGTCGGTCGTAGCAGTGCCGAAGGCGAGCAGATGCCCGAATCGCTTGAAGAGGAATGAGAGCGATTCATTCAATCAAGATCCAAGGCCGTGCGGTGGCGAGCGTACGCTGCTTTCCTCTCAGGTGGCCCTTTGATAGAGTAAGAGTTCGCCCTCCCCATGGAGCATTCGCGCTATAAAGTCATTGACCGCCTCGACAGCGGCGGCATGGCCGAGGTCTTCCGCGGCGTAGCTGAGTCCACCGTCGGTGGACTCAAGCGCAATGTCGCCATCAAGCGGATTCTACCCACCCTTACCAAGAACAAAAAGTTCGTTCAGATGTTTCTGGACGAAGCGAAGCTGGCGCTGCATCTGCAGCATGCCAACATTGTTCAGGTCTATGACATTGGTTCCTCAGACGGGGCTGGCGGTGATTCGGCGTACTTCTTGGTCATGGAGTATGTCGATGGCTGCAACCTCAAGGTCCTGCTGGAATCGCTGAAGACGCAGGGGCAGCGTCTCCCGGTCAGCCAGTCGCTGTACCTTATCATGGAGGTCTGCCGGGCCCTGGCTTACGCTCACGACCTGGCTGATCCCGACAACGGCAAGCCTTTGGGCATTGTCCATCGCGACATTTCGCCTCCGAACATTTTGATCTCGAAGCGCGGCGAAGTAAAACTTGCCGACTTTGGTTTGGCCAAGGCGGCCTCGCAGCTTGAATCCACCGACCCCGGGGTGGTCAAAGGCAAATTCAGTTATTTGTCGCCTGAAGCCGCGCGTGCTGAAGATGTCGATCGCCGCGCCGATGTATTCGCGGTAGGCATTCTGCTTTACGAACTGCTTACTGGTCGCCGGCTGTTTGATGGCGAGACCGACTACAAAACCGTGTTGGCGGTGCGTCAGGCGGTGGTCCCTGCTATAGGGCCGCAGAACGCGGACGTAACAGCTGAGCTTGAGGCCATCGTTCGCAAAGCGCTGGCCAAAGAAGCCAATCAGCGTTATCAGCGCGCCGACGATCTGGGCGATGCCATCGCGCAGTATCTGTTTTCACGCGGCCTGAAGGTAACCTCGCGCGACATCGAGCAACTTGTCGGTCGTTGCTTGCTCGAGCGACAGAAAAGCAGCCCCAAGGCGCGCACCTCGCTTATCGATAACCTGATTCAAGACGAAATTCTCAAGTTTACTTCGCTCGACGAAGTTGGTCCCGAAGTCAAAAAAGAAGGGCCAGGGGCGGGCAATGCCCCCCTGAATCCCGAGTCATTTATCGATCCTCGGAGCTGGGGCGCCGAAAGCGATACCAGCGTGCCTCCGGCTTTGCGTGGTGCATCTGGTGTCAGCAGGCGTCGCTCTTCTTCGGGAAACGTACAACTGCTGGAATCTTTGCTGGAAGGCGCGCCGGCCAAGGCGGTGGTTCCTTCGGCCCCGCGTCGTACTCCGATCATTGTGCTCATCTGCTTGGTGCTGGCCATCGGGGCCGTGGCGGGATATCTGCTGTTTGGTCGCTAACCCCTCGTACACTTGAGGTACACCGTGAGCGACAGCCTCAAACTTCGACCGTACCACGGGCCGGTTCCGCGGATTTTGGCATTGGTGCTGGCCGGCGGCGAAGGCCGACGGTTGTGGCCGCTGACCGCGGATCGCGCCAAGCCGGCTGTGCCCATGGGCGGCCGCTACCGCATCATCGACTTTGTTCTCTCAAACCTCATAAATTCCGGCTTCAACAAGATCAAAGTCCTGACGCAGTACATGAGCGATTCTTTGAACAGTCACCTGGCTCGGGGCTGGCGGTTGCCGGCCATGCTCGACCAATACGTCGACCCGGTTCCCGCGCAGCAACGTCGCGGCCGTGAGTGGTTCAAAGGTTCTGCAGACGCCATCTTTCAGTCGCTAAACGTGATTACCGACGAGGATCCGGACATGGTCCTAGTCTTTGGCGGCGATCACGTCTACAAGATGGATGTTCGGCAGATGCTCGACTTCCATTTGGCCACCGAAGCCGACTGCACTGTCGCCGCCATTCCCGTTCCGGTTTCGGAAGCCAGCGCCTTTGGCGTCATTGAGGTCGATGCCGACTGGCGCATTTTGTCCTTCACCGAGAAGCCGGAAGTGCCGCGCGAAATTCCCGGCCGCCCCGGGTGGGCCTTGGCTTCGATGGGCAACTATATCTTCAACACCAAAGTGCTCATCGCCGAGCTTGTGCGCGACGCCGAAGGCAAACCCGGTAGCCAGCACGACTTTGGCCGCAATATTTTGCCCGACATGGTCGGTCAGCGCCGGCTTTATGCCTACGATTTTCACCGCAACGAAATTCCCGGCATGGACGAGCGCGAGCGCGGCTATTGGCGCGACGTCGGAACCATTCAGCAATTTTTCTCTGCCAACATGGACCTGATTCAGGTCGTTCCGGTCTTCAACCTTTACAATCCGCGTTGGCCGCTACATACCTGGATGCGTTCTTTGCCCCCCGCCAAGTTCGTCTTTGACGAAGAAGGCCACGGCGGCCATCGCCGCGTTGGCTATGCCACAAATTCCCTGGTCAGCGAAGGCTGCATCATTTCGGGCGGCCATGTTAGCGAAAGCGTTCTTGGGCCGCGCGTGCGCGTAAACAGCTACTCCCACGTTCACCAAAGTATTCTGCACGAGGGCGTAGACATCGGCCGGCACTGCCGCATCCGTCGCGCGATCATCGACAAGCATGTACACGTCCCGGCCGGCACGCAAATAGGCTTTGACCTTGAAGCTGATCGTCGTCGGTTTCAAGTCATCGACGACATCGTCGTCATTGCAAAAAACCACGACTTTGGCTGAGGTGCATATGGCCGCGCACAAGCTGGTGCTTATCCGTCACGGACAAAGCGCTTGGAATTTGGAAAATCGTTTTACCGGCTGGACCGACGTCGGCCTGGCGCCAGCCGGTCGCGACGAAGCCCGCGCCGCCGGGCAATTGCTGCGCGCCGAGGGATACGGTTTTGACATCGCTTTTACTTCCGTGCTCAAGCGCGCCATCCACACTCTCAATATCGTGCTCGACGAACTGGGCCTAGATTTCATTCCCGTACACAAGGCTTGGCAGCTTAACGAGCGCCACTACGGCGCCTTGCAAGGTCTAAACAAGGCCGAGCTCGTCAAACAATACGGCGAGGCCCAGGTCAAAATCTGGCGCCGCAGCTACGATACGCCGCCGCCGCCGCTGTCGCATAGCGATCCACAACACCCGCAGCACGATCCGCGCTACGCCGGTCTTGCCGCCGCCGAACTTCCCGACAGCGAGTCCTTAAAAAATACCGTGGATCGGCTTTTGCCGTATTGGCATTCGACGCTGGCTCCGGCGATACGCGCTGGCAAGCGCGTGCTTGTCGTTGCCCATGGCAACAGCCTGCGGGCACTTATCAAGTATCTCGATCAGATTTCCGATGCGGACATCGTCGAGATGAACATCCCCACAGGCATTCCGCTGGTCTATGAATTTGCCGAAAATCTAACTCCGCTCGGTCATCGCTATCTGGGTGATCCCCAAGCCGCCGAGCGCGCCGCCCAAGCTGTCGCCGCCCAAGCCACTGGCAAAGCTCCATAGCTTTTTTGACTGCCTTTATCGAACCGCTTCTAATTACGTGGGGGGCGAAAGCGGGCGCGTGTAAAAAGTACGCTCATCAGCAGGCAGACGCCAAAAAAGCCGCAGGCATAAAGCGCCAAGCGCGCGCGCTCGCCGTGGCCGCGTTCTTCCCAAATCAGCGAGGCGGCAAACGCCGTGATCGCGCCGGCCGCGTAAATCAATTGATGGCCTAGGGTGTAAATCAGCCGCGCGCCTTCTTCGATGCCGCGAAAACGGACTTCAAGCTGCCCGCGCTGCGCACGGCCCAAAAAGCGACGCAGATCGCCGGGAAGCGCCAATGCCGTTCCCAGCACATCGCGCGTCGTTTCCACAAGCATGCGCGACAAATCGCGGTCTTTGCCAAGGACGAATTCTTCCAGATAGGGCCGAATGACTTGCATCGGCTCAAGTGGCGGCGACAGCTCGGTACACAGCCCCAAAAGCAATAGCAGCGTCCGTTCTAAGAGGATCCATTCCTTGGGAACGTGAAAGTGCCGTAGCAAATCGCGCAATGAAATGTTCAGCCGTCTGAGATCCGACAGCACTTCCAGCTTCATTTCCGGTCGCAGGCGCACATCACCGAGCGAAAAAGAATCGAGCTTGACCTCGGCCTGCAGCTTGTCGTGAAAAAAGTCGATGACCCGTTCGAAGATGTCCGGGTCTGCGCCGCGGGCGATAAATCCCATGTCCTTCATCGCCGCGATCAGGCGCGGCGTATCGCGGGTGAGCGCCGCTTGCAGAACTTCGACAATGCCGCGGCGCATGCGCGGCGAAAGCTCAGCCACCGCGCCAAAATCCAGAAAAACCAGCGTCGGCAAAGCCGTGCCGCTAGGCCCTTTTTCGGCGGGCAGCACCAGCAAATTACCCGGATGCGGATCGGCATGGTAAACGCCGTCCTGAAAAATCTGCCGACAATAGGCGGTGACGACGGTACGCGCCAGGGCGTTGCGATCAAGTCCTAGCTCATCCAGACGGCCGAGGTTGGAAATCTTAATGCCCTCGATCCAGCGCGTGGTCAGAATGCGCGCGGTACAAAGCTCGCCAAGCACCGCGGGAAATCCGACCAAAAACGGCATCTGCAAAGGCGATTTTTCAAAGTTGTCGGCGATGCGCGATAGATTTTTGGCTTCCAGACCAAAGTCGAGTTCGGCCAGCACCATGCTGCGAATCTCGGCAAATACGGCTTGCATGCCATGCTCGGGCGCCAGCCAGTGCAAAAGGCCAAAAATTCGCCCCAAGGCGCGCAAATCCAGTCGAACGATTTCTTCGATATCCGGATATTGCACTTTGACCGCAACCGCCACGCCCTCGTGCGTACAGGCCCGATGCACCTGACCAATGGACGCCGAGGCCACCGGAACCGGCGCAAATTCGGCAAAGACCTCAAGCGGCCCGCGGCCAGCGAATTCTTCGCGAAAGCGGCGCTCGATGTCGGCGTAGGGGCGCGGCGGAACTCGATCTTGCAGCGTGGTCAGTTCGGCGCGAAATTCCTCGGGCAGGACGTTGGCCAGAATGCTAATGAGCTGGCCGACTTTGATAAACAGCCCGGACAGCCGCTCGATGGCGTGCAGAATGCGGCGGGCGTTGCGCAGATGCGTCTCGGCCAGCAGCAGCACGGCATGCTCGTCGCTGGCAAAGCGCAGCCGCAGCCGCAAAAAGTAGTAGCTGAGCAGCACTACCAAAGTCACGCGGTAGGCCAGTAGCAAACGCCGCAATCCGCGCGGCGTTTCCCGCGCGCTTTCACAGGAGGTCATCGTCGTCGATGGTTGGGCCGAGGCGGCTCGAATTTTCTTCCAGCGTTTCGAGGCCGGCTTCCGCGCGGGACTCTTCCAGCTTGCGGTATAGGGTTTTGCGATCGAGGCCCAGGCGCTGTGCGGCGCGGGTCTTGTTGCCGCTTTCTTCTTTCATGACGCGCTGTATGTATTCGCGCTCGAGCTCGGCCAGGGTCATGTTGCGCTGTACGGCGTAGCTGATGATGTCGCTCGTCCGCCGCTCGCGCACGGCTTGGGGCAAATCCTGCGGAGTGATGAGCATCCCTTCGCAAAGCGCGACGGCGCGCTCGACGATGTTTTCCAGCTCGCGCACGTTGCCCGGCCACGAGTAAGCCAAAAGCAGCTTGAGCGCCGCTTGGTTAAAGCCCGGGGTCGGCTTTTGGCTGCGCTCGGCCGCGCGTTGCAGAAAATGCTCGGACAGGGGCACCAGATCCTCGGGGCGATCGCGCAGCGACGGCAGATGAATTTGCAAAACATTGAGCCGGTAATACAAATCTTCGCGAAAAGTTCCGCCGCGCAGACCCGCTTGCAAATCTTGATGCGTCGCCGAGATGACCCGCACATCCACTTTTTCAGAGCGCGCCGCGCCGAGCGGCCGAATTTCCCGTTCGGCAAGTACCCGTAAAAGTTTGGCCTGCAGGGTCGGCGACAAGTCGCCAATTTCGTCCAAAAACAGCGTGCCCCCGTCGGCTTCTACAAACATCCCCAAGCGGTCGGTGCGCGCATCGGTAAATGCGCCGCGTTTGTAGCCAAATAATTCGCTTTCCAAAAGCGCGTCGGGAATGGCAGCGCAGTTGACGGCGACAAAAGCCCGCTTGGCGCGCGGCGAGTTGTAGTGAATGGCGCGCGCGACCAGTTCTTTGCCGGTGCCCGACTCGCCGGTGATAAGAACATTGACGGCTGAGCTGGCCAGCCGACGAATCAGCGTGAAGACTTCCTGCATCGGCAGCGAACGCCCGATGAGGTTGTCAAAGCGATAGGGCCGCTCGACTTCTTTTTGCAGCCGCGCCACTTCGCTGCGCAAACCGCGCTCGGCCAGGGCCTTTTCGACGGCCAGGACCAGAGACTCCATGTTGAAAGGCTTGGTGATGTAGTCGTAAGCACCCAGCCGAACCGCTTTGATGGCGGTGTCGATCGAGCCGAAGGCCGTAATGACGATGACATGGGGCGGCGTGACGTCATTGCCGGGACTTTTGATCTCACGCAGCATGTCCAGGCCGTCGAGATCCGGCATCCGCACATCCGTGACAACCAAATCGATGCCGCCCTTGCGGACGCGCGCAACTCCGGCGTGGCCGCCGGCGGCGGTCTCGACCCCGAAGCCTTCTTCGCTCAGGGTGTCCTGCAGAAGCTCGCGCATGGCGGCATCGTCTTCGACGACGAGAATCGTATGCCGACTGCGCAGGGGACGGGTATGGCCGCCGTCCTCATCGCTGCTGGCGCTGCCATCCAAAGTGGGCGGGGGCAGGGAACGGTTGCGCCCCACCGGCAAAACCGGAAGCTTGGTGGTCGTTCTGGGCGGATGCGCCATGTGCTTATTTCCCCGGCGCCATTTTAGTGCGGCTCACCGGATTGGTCTAGCATGCCAAGCGGGGCGGCCTCAATCGGCTCGGCGGCTGGCGACGGGCTTTGTCCCGGCGTTTTGTAGTCTTTCAGGTCTTCGTTGTCTTCGGGCGTCGGCAGAAAAACGCGAAAAATCGTTCCGCCTCCCTGGGCCGGCAGACGGCGCTCGCATTCGATCCAGCCGTCGTGATCCTTGACGATGCCAGCAGACACCGACAGACCAAGTCCGCTGCCCCCGGAGCGGCCCTTGTCCTTGCCCTCAAAATCCGAGTCGGCGTTTTTGGTCGAATAAAACGGCTCGAAAATACGGCCAAGATGCACGTCATCGATGCCGATGCCGGTATCGATTACCGCGAGCATTACGTAAGCGCTCGGCAGGGCGCGATCAAGGCCAGGTTTGCGACGCACAAGCCCCTCTAAGTGCAAATCCAGATGGCCGCCTTCCGGCATGGCTTGCAGACCATTTATGCACAGATTCAGGCAGACCTGCTGCAACTGATCGGCATCGCCCAAGGTCAGCGGCACGGGGGGCAATACGATGCCATCTGACGACGCACTGCTTTGGCCTTTGGCCACTGTGAAGGGATGCAGAACGGCAATGACCCCGCGGGTTTGCAACTGATGCTCCAAAAAATCCAGCGTCGAGCTACAAACTTGGCGCAAGTCCACGGGGGCGCGCAGGGGGGCCTTGCGCCGCGCATAATCCAGAAGCTGCTGAATAATCTTGGTGATGCGCTCGGCCTGAATGGCGATGATTTCGGCGTTCTTTTGTACGGCTTGCGGATCGTCGGCGCGCTTGCCCATGACGCGAGCGCGGCCGCCAATCACGTTTAGCGGCGTGCCGACCTCATGGGCAATTCCCGCGGCCAGTTGACCGATGGTCGCCAGCTTGTCGGCGTGGCGTAGCCGCTGCTCGAGCTGCAACTTGGCATCGACACCGGCCAGAATTTCTTCGCGCGCTTGGCGTAGAGAGCGGGTCATCTCGTTAAACCGATCGGCAAGAAGGCCCACTTCATCGTTGCGCTCGCGCAGAATTGCCCCGGTGTAGTCGCCTCGCGTCACCTCGTCAATGCCGCCAACCAGGCGCAGAAGCGGACGGGTCAGTTCTTGCCGAACCGTCAAACTGACCACCAGAATCAGCCACACTGACAGACCGCCGAGCGTCAGCCACACATCGCGGGCGGCGCGATTCCATTCGCGTTCGATTTCGCTTTCCGAACGAATCAAATCCACCGCCGCGACAATCTGATGCTGACTGCCGCGCACGGGAAACATGTAGGCGTAGACCGAGCGCCCGCCCACTTCAACGTGTTCGCCGTAGGGCTGCCCGGTTATTTCGACGCGGCGGCGCCGCTCCATGCGCGGTGGGTCAAAAACTGGCACTGGCACTGGCACAAGCCCCGTCCCGGCATTGCCGCCGCCAAAGGCCACGCTTTCCTTGGGCTGAAGGAGGTCCATGTAGACCACTTCAATGGAGCGCTCGGCGGCCTGCATTCGACGAATGAGGCCTGGGACGTCCTCGAAAAGGCCGTCTTGCCGCGCCGCCTCTAGCGCAACGGTCAGGGCCGAGGCAAAAAGCCGCGTGTTCTGCTCTTGGCCGGCCATGAGCTCGGCCCGCCGAGCCCGCAGGCTAAAAATTCCATAAAGGCCCAGACTTAGGACCACCAAAAGTACGGTCAGAAGCGTGACACGGGTCGCAATGCTCACAACGCCCGAGTCTAGCAGGACTTAGGTAGCACGCAGCTCACGGCTGCAGTCTCATCCGCTGCTGCGCCGCACCCGACAATACCGACCATCACTTGTACGCGGCTGTGGACAAAGCGGCAATGCGCAGACATTTCCGGTGTGACAGATACTATGTCAGACAAATATGTCATGTGCATTGCGATTTATGTAGCCATAGTATAGGTCCAGCCTGATATTCTTCTACGCGGGAATATCTGATGTCCGCTCCACAAGGGGGTTCTTCGTTGCGGATTTTGAGGCTTGCGCAGGCGGAAAAGCGCCCAGCCGAGCTCAGGTCGCCGAGGAACTCGATCAGAGGAGGACCATGACACTGCTCTTGGCCATTTCTTTGGTTGCTGGAATGAAAGCTGGCAATGCCTCGCGCTACGGGTTCGAGGGAGACAGCTACGATCGGGTCGGTAGTTTCGCCTGCAAACGCACACTGTCGGCAAAGTACGGCAGTCAAAAATGGGAACAGATGCGCAGCCGCGGTGTTGCCCATCGAACCCTGCCATGCGGCACTCGGCTGGGCCTTTGTTTATCTCGCACTGGAATTTGTACAACTGCATACGTTGTAGATCGTGGACCTTGGGGCACTTTGAATCGCAAGGGCGAATGGCATCAACGAACCGGACGTCTGCTTCCCGGCGAGTATTACCGCGGTGAGCTGGATCTGCTTCCGGGCACTTATACGGCCATTGGTCTTGTCGGTATCGAAAAAATTCTGTACTGGCCCTTCGCTGTAGGCGTCGCCGATGGCAGTCCGGCCAGCGCGGCACCTTACACCAAGTATCCGCAACTACGTCTGGCCGTCCAAGGTCCTCCAACCTCGTAGTGGACTTTAGTCAGCGAACAGCTCGTCAAAAGGCTAGCTGTTGGCGCGACGCTTCGGCTGCTAGATAGTTCCCATCCATAAACCTGCTGCGGGCCCCGCTCAGCGCGTCGTCCGTGCTCACAGCCGGTAGGCTGCTCCGCGCGGGCGCCACGCTGATCAGGGCTCCTCGCTACGGTTTCTGGACGAGAACTAATTAATTGGGTTCGCGATCGTTAGGGGTTTGCAAATCGGCGATGAGGCGGGCCAAGGTGTCGGCGACTAGGTCGGTACGCCGAGCCACGTCGCGAGTATTCAGCAGCCGCAGGCGTAGCCGCGGTTCGTGAATCAGGGCAGCGGTCAGTACATCGCAAAGCTCGCCGGTGGTTCGCGCGATTTCGAGCAGGCCGAGCACCGCCTGTCCGCCTTGCGGCAAAAGTGCAGCCATGCGCTGGGCCAGCGCTACCAGGGTCTGCCGCCCTTGTTGCGGATCGTAGCTTGTAGGCCAGCGGTCATAAAGCAGTTGCGCCTGCGCTTCGCGATAGGGTTGCTCAGGCGGCAGCTCTTTGCTGATTCGGACGCGTCCGAGTCCCACGAGTAAGATGTTGTAGGTACCGTCGTCATTGCGGCGGTGGGCAATGATGCGTCCGACTCCAGCCACGGGTCGCACTGGCGGCCGACCGTGATATTCAGTGCGAAAACCCGGCAAGAGCGAAGCCACCGCCAAAATGCCGCCTCGAGACAGGCTGGCCGCAATCATGTCGCGGTAACGTTGTTCGAAGACATAAAGCGGCAACAGTGCGCGTGGAAAAAGTTCGACACGGTGCAGTGGAAAAATCGGCAGCCGATCTAGATACGGAAGCAGCCGCCGAGTCAGCTTCTTAGGGGTTGCGATGATCAACGTCACCTTCCCGAAACCCTCGCGGTAAAAGGAGGCATGAAGTGCTGGCACCTGCGTTGCGACAAATGATGATTCGAAGTGCCATCTAAAACCAATTCAATACTCGACGGGATTCGCATCCTTGTCAAATCTCCGCAAGGGCCTATCCGTCGAGAACTTGCGCAAAGGCTGGCACCTTTGGCGGCCCCAGCTAAGATGTCGGCTATGGGCATGCTTGGCAGTTTGGTTTTGTGCATCCTCGGTGCGCTGGCTTGTGAAGGACGGCTTGGCCGTTATCACCCAAGTTTGCGGTTTTGGCTGCAAGCTCTGACGCCGCTTTCGGGCGTGCTGGGGGTTGGCGCGGCGCTAAACGGCATGTTTTGCGTGCTCAAAATGCTGGCCTATCTAGGATTTATACGCCTGGCGCCGATGGTGTACCTTGGCAGTTTGGGGGCAGGGTGCGCGTCTTTGCTACTCGGCCTGCGCTTTGGCCATGGCACCGCCATGATCTGGGTGGGCGAGCAATTGACTCCGGTGCAGCGGGCTCGGGCCGAGCACTTGCACAGCAGGCTGTGCGCCCATGAGGAAAACCTGGGCTACGCCGGTTTGTGTCTGGGCCTATTCTGTTTGCTTCTAAATCTTTTCAAATAGGTGATTCCAGTCGGAATCTCCGCTGCCCGCAAGCCGGCCATGGTACAAACAAACTATGGGCAATGGCTGCCAGAAGCGATGCGCAGGCACGACCAGTTGGATGCTCCTGCTGGTGACGGCTGTGACGGCGTGCCAGGGCGCCGGCGAAGGACAAATCAGCGGCACTTTATTCTTGCGAGGCTGTCCCGACCGTGATCCGACTGCGTCGGGCAGTAAAGAACTGCCCGACCCCTTGCCGGCCTTTTCCCTGAATCCGCAGTATTTTTTCGGCGATGTCATTCGCTCGGTTCAGCAGGGGCTAAGTTCCCCCGATCCGCGTGGTGTCGATCGGCTGTCCATTCACCTGCAGCGCAACTCCGGTACTGCGGATCGCACCGATAGCTTCGATTTGCTTCTGTACGACCTAGATCGGTTTTTGGACCTTCAGGCTGCGGCGCTTGCCCGCGGCGAACGCGGCATGCCGATCGTGCCTCCGAACGTCGATGGGGCGCAGGCGCCGCTGCCCGGCGATCCGGCGGCTTCGGTGCGAGCCTCGATTTCGCTGAATGTCACCTGCTGGTTTCCGCGCGTCGCGCCGCTTTTGCGCGGATATGTATATTTCTCCGCGATCGGAAGAAATCTCGGCGAAGAAGTCGCCGGCGAACTGCATGTGACTGTAGAAGATGCACGTGCGACCCGTGAGCAAGGCGCCGGGGCGATTCCTGACGCCGCCGGAGAGCTAAGTGGCTGGTTTCGCTTTCCTTTGCGCAGCGGTTCTCTGGTCACTGGCCTGTAGGCCTAGGCCGTAGCCTATAGCTTGGGTCGCTTCGCCCGCGTGGCCGCTGGCCTGTAAATCCTAGGACGTAAACCGCAGCTTGAGCGCCGCCATTTTTTGCCGGGCCGTCGCGTATTCGATGCGCCTCATGATCAGTGTATAATACGCCGGTGAGCACCCAAAAGCTGCCAGCGCTGAGCTCTCCGGAGTCACCGCTGCCAGACTTACCGGTGTCGGCGGCCACCGACCCCCATATGCCGGAACCCATTCCTGAACCGCTTCCGCCAAGCAGCGGCGGCGGTGGTATTGTCGTCGCACCTGCCGAAGTACGAGTCTCAGGCCGCGTCGATCGCAATGCTCCCTACGAAGTCCTTGGCAATGTCGATGAAAGCGTTCGCAACATTTTTCCCCCTGATCGCATTGTCGGCGGACGCTACATCATCGAAGAACGTGTCGGCGAAGGCGGCATGGGACGCATCTATAAAGTGCGCCATCGCGATCTGGGCAAGCTGTTTGCCTTAAAAATTATCCATCAAAATCTGGCGCAGCAGCCGCACATCCGAGATGCCTTTTTTCGCGAAGCGCGCATGGCATCGAGCATGAACCATCCCAATATCGTCGCGGTATTCGACTTCGGGGTGGACAATATCCATGGCGCCTTCATCGTCATGGAGTTCCTGTCGGGGGAGACGCTGGCCGATCGCCTGGCCCGCGAAAACCGCATCGAGACCAAATCGGCTTGCGACATCGTCCTGCAATGCGCTGAGGCCCTCAGCTTCATTCACGGCCTGGGCGTCATTCACTGTGACATAAAGCCTGAAAACGTATTTTTGTGTCAGCCGGCGCAGGCCGGCGATACCCGTCGCAATGCGGTGCGTCTTTTGGACTTTGGCCTGGCCAGCCGTCCATCTGTCGATTCGCGTGAGATCGTCGCGGCGACCACCGTCGCGGGTACGCCGACGTATCTGGCGCCCGAACGCATCCGCGCCCAAGCCCCGACCCCGGCTTCGGATATCTACGCGCTGGGCGTTCTTTTTTACGAATGCTTGACCGGCCAACCGCCTTTTGATGGCCGTCTGCAGGACATCATCTACGGGCATTTGCGCCGCGAGCCCGTGCCGCCGAGTCAAAAGCTCGGAAGGCCCTATGCTTCCGTTCCAAGCTCGCTAGAGCAGCTCGTGCTGCGCGCTTTGACCAAAGATGCCACCGGCCGGCCCGGAAGCGCCGCAGAGTTTGCGTTTGCGCTGCGCCACGTGATGTCCGAATTGGGCGTCGCCCGCCGCATGGATACCGTGACCCAGCCCGGCTCGCCCCGCGCCGACCTGTGTGAAGCGCTGGTCGATTCCTGCCCGTTGCCGATGTTTGTTGCCTCGCCAACCTGCGAGATGCTGTTTGGCAATGCCGCGCTCGGTCAGCTTTTGGGCATTCAACCAAGCGAACTGCGCGGCAAGTTAAGCTCGACACTACTTGGCAAGTGGTGTCCGCGTATCGAACGGGAAGTGCGCCAAGTACTGGCGCGCAAGCGAGCCAGCCGGCATACGCTGGTGGTTCACAGCCAGCGCGG
>CAYWPR010000042.1:0-52401 GCA_964460115.1 uncultured Myxococcales bacterium | reverse complement strand
TCGTGTTGAACACGTACCTGGCGGAAGGCGCGGGCGCGAACTTGGTCCAGGTCACGGGTGCCGACCTTGACTGAGCCACGCGCGACCCCGGCCCTCGGCCGGCCCAACCTGGATTCGAACTGGTCGGCGACGAGCGCCACCCTCGACGGGACGGTGCGAATCCGTGAGAGCGTCCCGGCTCGCGCCGCGCAAGTCATCGAACTCGCAAGCGTTCGCATCTTCGGGACGCTGCGAGCGGAGCGAACCCGTCCCGCCGAGAGCCCCGCGAACGGGTTTGCGAGCGGCGCCGAATGCGGAGCAGAAGAGGCCCACTTTTAAGTGGGCCTTATTTTTTCGAGCATTGCGACCGTTTCGATGTGGGGGGTGCCGGGGTGCATGTCGTACGGTGTAACGCTGTGCAGCCGGTAGCCGCGGGGGCGTAGGACGCCAAGATCGCGAGCCAGTGAGTGAGGATTGCAACTCACGTAGATGATGCGCTGCGGAGCTTTATGTAGCAGCGCGTGCAGCACCGCCGCAGTACAACCGCGGCGCGGTGGATTGAGCAGCGCCACATCGCATGGCGGCATGACATCGGACGCTGAATTCGGCACAGAGCTTGTTGCGGAGCTGGCCGGCTTTAGCTGGGGAAGTTCGGTTTCAACGCTTCCGGCAAAAAATTGCGCGCGCGCAGAAAACGCCGCAGATGCCGCTGCGCTGGCTGTGGCATCCGCGACCGCGCTGCGATTGAATTCGATGCCCCAAAGCAAAGTCTGGGGTACCAAGGAAAGCACGGACAGTCCAAGCCCGCCCACCCCACAATATAGATCGAACACCCGCGCGCGCGCAGGAACCCATGCCGCGACATCGTGATAGATGCGTGCCGCCACCGCTCGATTCACTTGCAGGAAGGAACGCGCAGAGACCCGCAAACAGATCGTACCGATGTCTTCCCAGACATGCGCACTGCCATAAAGCACTCGATCGGTTGCGGCATCCCCAAGTTCGCGATTTTCTGTGAAATCTTCGGCTTCTGCACAAAAGAGTGCATTGCCGCGGTCTGCGTTGTGATGCAGAACTACGCTTTTTAGGCGTGGATGGGCCGCGACAAGCGCTTTGACGAGGGCCTTAAGTCGCGTTTCTGCAAGGGAATCCGCGATGACCAGGCTAACTTGTTGGTCTCCGCGCTGGGTTTCGCGCAAAAGGACATAGCGCAGGGTCCCCTGATCGTGCCCTTCATCGTAGCAGGATAGTTCTTGCCGCGCGGCTTCCTGGGCGATGCTTTTGGCAAGCGCGGTAAGTGAGGGTAGGTTGATCTGACAGCCGGCCATATCGAGGACTGTATGGGAACGCGGGGCATACGCTCCAAGGAGTATGTTGCCGCGCGTAGATTGCGCCGCCACTAGCTTTACTCGGCTGCGGTAGGTAAGGGGAGAACCGACACTGACAATGGGGGCGACAGTCTCTCCCAAGATCCGTTCGACTTGCTGCTGTTTAAAGCGGAGCTGCGCCGGGTAGGCAAGATGCTGAAGGACACATCCTCCGCATTGCCCATATGCAGAGCAGGCCGGAAGGACTCGTTCCGGCATGGCATTTTCGCGCCGCACCAAACGCCCCCAAGCTTCCTGAAACCCTTGTCCGCTCGGGCCAGAAGCCTGCCGATGGGGACTGACATGAAGCAGTTCCACTTGGGCCTGCTCATGCGGTAAGAGCCCGGGTACATGTATCCGAATCTCTTGCGACGGCCGATGGCCTCGAATGCGGCTCTGTTCCGCATCCGCAAGGGCGCAGATTCCTTCGCCACGATCGCCAAGCGCATAAGCTTGTGCTTCTACGATTCTTCCCGCACTTTGCATGCGCGAAACATAGCAGGACATGAAAAAAATGAAAAAAAGGACGTTCCCTGAACGATTCCGTCTTGTACCTAGATTCCTAGTTGTGTAGCTTTCATCCGGAAGGTATGAATTTTCAGCGTGCATCTATCCAGGGCCGGCCGGCTACACAAGACAAGGCCAGTGCTGAAAAGCCAGCGGCTTTAGCCCGGACAAAGACGGAAGGAAATAGGCATATCCATGGCAACTAAGTCGAGCGCATCCGAACTTACCCGATTGATTAACCAGCTTCGGCAGGAGCGCCAGCACCACCTGGATTCGATGGCAGAGATCGACCAGACCTTTAAGGAGTTTGGCATCAGCGCAGGAGCAATGGGTGGACGCAAAGTGGCTGCAGCCCCCAAGCCGGCCCGGAAGCTCAAGCGCGGTGGTCGCGGTAGCGCTGCCGCAGTTGTGGAAAGCGCAGCGGCTACTCGCAAGGGCAAAGGAGCCGCCAAAAAGAAAGTCGCCAAGAAGGCCAAGGCAGCGGGTGCGCGGCGTGAAGCTGCGGCCAGCGGAAAGTCTACTGGAGCATCGGCTGGCGGCGCCAAGCCCAAGTCGCCTTGGGGCAGCAAGTTTCCGATGACCGGAGATGAGCTCATCCTGAACTTCATCAAAGACAAGGGCGGCGCTTCGACCGAAGAAATTCGCAAGCACTGGCAGACGAGCGGCCGCAAGGGGAAGGCAGAAAACAATCTGACGAACCTTGTCAAAAGCGGAAAGATCAAGCGCAACAAGCTTGAAGGCAAGCCCGGCAGCAACTACACCATTCCCTAATCTCGCGCTGTAAAAACAGCGGCAAAGGTCCGCAGGGTATCTGGCAAGCTTTGATACCCCTGCGGAAGCCCCTAGATTCCCATCCAATTAGACGTTCAGCGTCGGTTGCGTTCAACTGGCCGTGTATTGCTTCCAGCCTCATAACGAAGGTTGGCGAGCCGTTCTCCGATGAGTGTCAGGGGCAGTACTTCCCGACATGCGCCTACCTCAAAGGCGGCGCGCGGCATGCCATAGACCAGTGCGGAGCGGTCATCCTGCGCAATTGTCCAGCCTCCTGCTTCGCGGACGGACTTAAGGCCAAGCGCGCCATCCTCTCCCATGCCGGTCAGAATGATGCCTACGGCCGTTTCTCCGTACCACTGACTGACGGAGAAAAACAAAGAATCGGCACTTGGCGCCAGTTCGCCCGCTTGAGCTGGATGGCTATGCACCATTCCCGGGCGAACCTGTATGTGATGATGGTGTGATGCGACATAAAGATGTCCCGGATACAGCGGAGTCGGACTTTGCACCGCCGTAACCGGACGATGTATCATGTTTTGCAACAAGGCAGCGAAGCGCTCGGCAAATTCTGGATCGACATGCTGCGCGATCACCACCGGCGGAAAATTCGACGGCAAATGCATCAGGATATGGCGGGTTGCTTCCATTCCTCCGGTCGATGCAGCAATGGCGATAAGCTGGCAGCTTAGCGGAGCGATATGGTGCGGTTGCGCGTGTAGCCGTTCCTGCCGCAGTCTGTGGTTGTGTACGGCGGTTTTAAGTCGCTGTATCAGTTTCGCGATACTGGCTTCACCGGCTTTTCCGATAAGCACCGGTTTGTCGGTCAGGTCTATACTGCCAAGCGGTACCTTGTTAAGGGCGCCGCGTTGTTCCGGATAGCGCACGATGATGCTCATCAGAACCACGGCCGCGACATCACTGCCGGAAATGATGCGCGCGGTTTCGATGCCATCTAGGCGCGGCATGATGACATCCATAAGGACTACATCGGGATGCAGCCGCTCGATAAGCTCTAACGCGATTTTTCCGTCTGCGGCTTCGCCAATGATTTGAATGCTGCGATCGCGGGCCAGCGCCATGCCTAGGGCCGCGCGGTAACTGTCGCTGTCATCGACCAGCAAGACGCGGTAGGAAGGATAGGGGCCAAGCTCCGCGGCCATAATTAGGCGATCCCGGAAAGCAGATTCTTGATGACGCCGACAAGATGTCCGCGCTCAAAAGCCCGCTTGCTTAGATAGGCGTTGGCGCCAAATGCCATGCCGCGATGGCGGTCTTCTTCACTATCTGAGGACGAAAACAGCACCACGGGAATGTGCGCAGTACGGGGGTCGGCGCGCAAACGCGCGATCAGGCTGTAGCCATCAAGCCGCGGCATGCGCACATCGGAAACCAAAAGATGTACCGGTTCGCTGCGCAAAAGCCGCAGCGCCTCATCGCCGTCCGCGGCCGTGCGCACCTGATATCCGCTGACCTCCAGCACGCTGCGCAGCAAAGACCGAGTGGTAATGGAATCATCGGCAACCAGAATGGTTCCGCTGCGCGGCGGTTTGTCCTGCAAAAGGTCGCGCGCGCTCAGCGCCATTTCAATCAGAACGCTGGCGGCCAGAACAAACACGGCGGTGCCGTTTGGCAAAAGCGCCGCAGCGCTTAGCGGCCGATGGGCTTTTAGTTCAGGAGGCAGGGCGCGCAGTATCAAGTCGTGTTCACCCAGAATGCGTTCGCAAAGCACCCCTACCGGAGTTCCCTGGTGGCGCAAGATAAGGAGCGGCAGACTGGGACTGCGTTCAGGCAATTCGCCGATTCCAAGAAGTCGCCCCAGCCGTGCCACCACCACGGTCTGCCCATCTAGTTCAAAGACGGTATGGCCGCCAAGAGATATCAGCATGTCTGGACGCACAAGCACCACGCGCGCCACGTTGGCTTGCGGAAGCGCAAATGGCCAATCTCGGTCGGTCAGTAAAAGCATTCGCGATGCCAGTACGGTCATCGGAACGGAAATAACAAAGCGCGTACCCTGACCAAGCACGGAATGTATGTCAAGCTGGCCATGCAGTCGCACGACCGCGGTATTCACTACATCCAGCCCCACGCCTCGTCCGCTGAGTTTGGTAACGGCATCGGCCGTCGAAAAACCCGGCAAAAGTAGCAGTTTGTAGGCGTCCTGCTCGCTTAGGTTTTGAGCGTCTAGTTCGCTCAGCAAGCGGCGTTCGATGGCTTTTAGGCGAACCGCGTTCAGATCAATTCCGCGTCCATCATCTGAAACCGTGATCTCGATTTGGCCGCCGTGCTGTTCGATGGATACGCTAATGCGGCCTCGCGAAGGCTTGCCGATGGCTTCGCGTACATCGAGCGGTTCAATTCCGTGATCGACGGCATTGCGCAATAGATGGAGGAGCGGATTTTTCAGCTCTTCCAAAAGAACCCGATCGAGGTGAACGTGATCTCCGCTGATTTGCAATTGGACATCGCGTCCGGCGGTGCGGCAGACCTCACGCACCGCGAGCTGCATGGGATGGGTCAGCAATCCGGCCGGAACCAGCCGCAAGGTCCGCAGGTTTTCATCGAAGTCGGCGGTCGTTACGTGCAGCGATTCGACATCTTCGCTAAGATCGCGCTGTGCATTGCGCAAAGAACGCAGCAGTTGCTGCATATTTTCGCGCATGCTGCCAAGTGTTTCCGGGCCAAGGCGCGGCTGGCCGCGCAGCTCGCGCAATAGCTTGTCCAGGTGTCGGGCCAAATGACCCAGTTCTCCCACTTGGCGGTCGAGCCGACCACGCAGTACACGCAGCTCATCGCTGCGTCTTTCAAAAGCCGCCAAACGGTCCAAAGATACGCGAATCAGGTCTCCGGCTTCCGTCGCGGATTCCATGCTGGCGGGCGCCGGGGCCCTTTCCGCAACTTCCGAATTTGGCAGGCTGCCTGAAAGGGAAGAAGCGTGTGGTTCGATAAATTGCTGCAGCGTTGCAATGGCCGCCTGCAGAGCCTCCGAACCCTGATCGGTTTCTGCCAGCAAACCCGCAGTGCGGCCCATCGCCGCTTCCATGGCGCGCAGTCCGGCATCGACCATGGCCGCGGTCAGTGGTTTTTTTCCGCGTCGTACTCCTGAAAGTGCACTTTCGAAGATATGAGCAAGCTGCTCCATATCCGCAAGGCCGAGCGACCCGGAAGAACCTTTCAGGCTGTGCGCCTGCCGATAAAGTTCCTCGATTTCGAAAGGGATCTGCTGCGGATCATTTTCCATGGCAAGCAGCGCCTGGGTGATCCGTTCCGTTTGCTCGCGAACCTCTTCGACATAGATGCCGATGACTTGGCGCAGGATGTCATCCATGACCACTTCCGTTGGGCGAAAGCCGTGCATCGCCGAGCAAGCGGTCTAGGTCCAAAATCAGCATATGCAGCCGGCCGAGCAAAGCCGCGCGTGTGGCTCCGGCGCTCGGTCCGATGGGCGAAATTTTTTCGATGGGTACATCTTCGATGCCAATAAGCTGCTCTGCGGACAGGCCGATTTCGCGGTCCTCCCACTGAACGACCAAACAGCAGGTGACATCACCCAGTCCCTTGTTGCGCAAATTCAGAAATGCCGCGACATCTAGAACCGAGACCAAGTGTCCGGCCAAAACGGTAATGCCCAAAAGGTATGGTGAGCCGCCCGGCAGCGGAGTCAGATGGCGCAGCCGGCCGGCATAGATGACATGGTTGAGGGGAACTCCGAAGCATTGGCCGCTGGCCAAAAAGGCGACATAGGGTTCTGTAGGCGCGGTTTGAGGATTTTCTTCTGTGCTGGCCAAGCGCCGTGCGCGATCCTTCAGAATCAGCAAAAGGTCGCCATCTTGGGCGCTCACAAGCTGCCTCCGCCCAAAGTTTGCAGACCGGCCTGCGCCAGCCGCCGCGCCATGGCCACCTGTAGGCATTCGGGGCCGTGCAGAATTTCGGCATCGGCGCGCGGGCGCAAAAGGGTCAGAACAGTATTTAGGTGATAGGCGCCGCGCCAGCGTTCGGAAGCCGCCCGCTCTATCAAACCTAGACTCAGGTGGCCAAGTACGTAGCCTGGATTGATCGCGATGGCCTCAAGCAGCAGTTCTTCCATTTCTGTAGCTCGGCCGGTTTCGCCCAAGGTCAACGCCAAAAGGTGCAAGGCCTCCGGAGTTCGCTTTTGGGCCAGTGTGTCGCGCAGAATGACCTCGGCGCGGCCGTGCTGGCCCTTGTCCGCAGCGAGCTTGGCCGCCTGCAAAGTCTTGGAAATGGCAGAAGGCTGTGCTTCAAGTTCCGAGGTTTCAACGGCTGGGGTTTTGGGAGAGGAGTTCGTCGAACGCATCGAACTTTTGGCAGAAACCCGGCGCAGCAGCGGAACCCCTTTGAGAATCACCGGCTCTAGACCGGAAATGCCGCTTGTGTAATCCAGCGCCGAAACACACAAGTAGCCCCCTTCGCGCAGGCAATCGCGCAATCCACTTAAGATCTGCGGAATGCGACTGGGCGCGAAATAAACCAGGACGTTGCGACAGAAAATAATGTCAAAGCCTTCGTGCACGGGAGGCTGCAGCGAAAAATGAGAATTGCGCAGGTTGTGTGTACGAAAGCTGACCAGTTGTCGGATGACCGGTGCAACTTCAAATTCCTCGCTGGGTCCAGGCACGCGCGACACAAAAGCATCTAGCAGCGCGAATGGCTCGCGCAGAGAATGCCGTCCATAGCGTCCGCGCTGCGCCGCCTTCAGCGCCGCTTGATTGATGTCGGTTCCCAAAACCTGCGCTTCGCCGCCCGGCGCATACGAGAAAAGCATCATGGCCAGCGAATAAGCTTCCTCGCCAGTGGCGCAGCCGGCGCTCCAGGCGCGCAGGGGCCGTCGTCCGCTGAGCAGTAACTGTGGCAGCGCCTGTTCGGCGATCACCGCGAACTGTTCGGGATGGCGAAAAAAGTACGTTTCGCAAATGGTGACCGCTTGGACCATACGCTGCAGCAGTTCTTCCGTGGGCGAAAGCAGAAGTCGCCCAAACGCCGTAACACTTAGGCCTTCTGCCGCGGCCAAGCGCAAAATGCCGGCATCCAAAATGTCGCGATTTCCGGCATGAAAGTGCAGGCCGCAATGCTCCTCCAGCATGGCGGCTACTCGGCGAAAATCGCTTTCAGAAAGCAAAGGCTCGTTCATGTTTTGATTTCGCCTGCTTGCTTTAGCGCGGCCATCGCTTGGCGAATTTGCTGCTGTGCCAAAAGCGGCACAAGTCCGCGCGCGGAATGCTTCAGAACGAGCGCCGATTGGGTGTCCTTCCAGCGTACGCTTCCGGCCAAAAGCCCCAAAAAGCCGTCAATATTTTCGGAAAGCGGCGAAATCGGCTGATCGCAGAGCTCGATGACACGGTCCACGACATAGGCCAGCATCGGTGCCGCGAGACTCGTGGAATTCGCCGCCGACGCCGCTTCTGGCGCGAATTCCTTGATCAAAATGACCCATGCATCGACCAATTGCAGCAGTTTGTGCGGCGCACAAAGTCCCAGGCGCGCCCCCAGATCCAAAACCGGCACAAGCTTTCCGTGATAGTCAATCGCCCCAAGGCAGTAGCGCGGAGTTCGCGGCAGGCGCGCCACCGGCGCCACCATGCGGACGACTTCGAGGACCGCGGCAATGGGCAATGCCAAGACGGAACCGGCGCAGGAAAAGATCAGGCAGGCACTGCTCATCGCTGTAGCTGCCTTCGCACGGCCTCCTTCAGAAGGACCTTGTCCAGCGGTTTGGCCAAAAAAGCGGCGCAGCCGAGCCGCAAACACAGCTCTTTTTTGGCCGATTCGGGTTCCGACGTGATGATAATGACCGGAATGTTGCGGGTGGCTGGCTCCTGCTTCAGGTCGTGCAATCCCTCGATGCCATCCTTGACCGGCATATTGATGTCCATAAGGACCAGATCCGGATGATGCTGCAAGGCGGCTTGCAGGGCCTCGGCTCCGTTTTGCGCCTCGACATAGTCAAATTCGCTGCCAAGGATGGCTCGCTCCAGCATCCTGACTGTCGCGGTGTCATCGACCAGCAGAATCTTCTTACGAATTCCTGGCATGCGCGGGACCGTTCCTTGTGTGAAATATGTATTACAAATATCGAAATTAATATGTTATGAGAGCTCGCCGCTACAAGCAAACTTCGTTGCATCACCGACCCCCTTTTGGCGATGGAGATATGAAATGACGGGCTGCGCAAGCGTCCTTTTGCTGGCCGCGCTGCTGCTGGGCTGTGGCGGCGCTCCTTTCCACGACGATTCAGGGGACGAGCCGCTGCGCCAATGCATGCAGACGCTGCCGCGGTTGACGGTGGAGGGCAATCAATTGATGATCCGCTGCGCGCAAAAGTCGCTGCCGACTCGTTTAAAAGGCCTGAACCGCTCGGGCCTGCAGCACAAAAGCAGCCTGCAAGGGGCCGGCTTTGGCAGCGATCCGGCAATCGAGCTAAGCGCCTGGCGAGAGCAGTGGAACGCCGTGGTCATCCGACTGCCCATTGCTCAGAACTATTACCTGAATGATGACCGCTATCGTCAGGACATAGCGACGCTGGTCGCGACCACAAAAGCTTTGGGCATGTACCTCATCTTGGAACTGCATGGATACGATGCCACGCGGCTCAATGAGGCGCAGCCGGATTTGAATACAACTCCGCAATTTTGGGGGCAGGTGGCGGCGCGCTTTTTTCAGGAGTCCCATGTGCTCTTTGACATTTGGAATGAACCGCACGACGTGTCTTGGTCAGCCTGGAAAAAAAGCGCCGAGGTCGTGATTTCGGCGATTCGCGCCGCCGGGGCCCTAGATACCCTGGTGATCGTCGGCGGCCTGGAATATGCGTATGATTTATCGCCGCTTTTGGAACCGGCAAATCGCCTCACGGGGCTTGGGCCGATCCTGTATGCGGCCCATCCCTATCCAAAAAGCATTCCGCCGAGCATGGCCTCGGAATGGGACAGCAAATTCGGCATCGTGGCGCAGTTTGTACCGATCATCATCAGTGAGTACGGCGTGGATGACTCAGGTATGGTGCCTTACGGACTGCCCAGCAAGGACGAGGCGCGAAAATGGATGACCGAGCTGCACAATTATATTGATGCGCACCATTTTTCGGCGCTGGCCTGGTCGGGCGGTGATGTGCCGCAACTGACCTATGGTCAAGACGGAGACGCCGTGAGCTTGCCGAGCAATCCGCCAAATCCCGAGAAGCCCACAGATCCATTCGGCATCGATGTAAAAGCGTGGATGCGCAAGCCGATTCTATAGAAAGCGCGCCTGCGCCGTTGCGAAGCGTCCAGCTTCTAGGCGGCTTGACAGCGCTGCAGCGATTGAGTACGACGCCTCACAGATATGTTTTGAGAAAAACATCATCCAAGAAAGAGGCTGAAACATGAAAAAGTCGTTCAGTACAAAAGTTGCTACTTATTTATTGGGTCTTTTTGCCACAGGATGGCTGGTCGGTTGCGGCAGCGATGACGAGCTTGTCGCCACGCGCGAGCAATCCCTGGCCGTCAGCAAAGCGGCAAGCATCAATCAAAGCGATGTGGACCATTTCATAAGTGACATCAAACTTCGCGACAGCACTTTGATCATTACAAACGGAGCGGGGGTATTTACCCCGTCCTCGGAACTGTCCGAGGCGCTTTATGGCGATCCCGACGGCAATGCCCATCGCAGCGAATTTACTGTGCCGCCGATGGAAAACGATTCGGGAACGGTTGAAGTCGTCAGTCTGGAAGTGGAACCGGGGCCTAGCGGCGTCAGTCTAAGCGGCAATAACGCCACCGTGCGCGTATTTCTGCACGGACTTTTGCACGCCACCATCAAGACCTCGGCATTTGGAGATCTACCCGCGGACATTCAAATTCGTTCTTCCAGCATTTCGCCGGTCTTTATCTATGATCAGCCGAGTGCACGCCTCAAAGTCACCAAGGTAACCAGCAACATCGATTTTACCGTCCGCAATTGCGGGGGCAGCGGCTGGTGCAACAGTCTAGTCAGCATTGTGCTGCGCTCAAAGCTTGCTCCCTCGGTCAATGCCGCGGCGCAAGAGGGACTTAACGCATTCTTCGATGATCCGCAGCGCACGCAGGATTTTCAGGACATTCTGATTGCCATGTACAATCGCAAAGACCCGGCAGATCCGGCGTGGACCATGTACCCAGCAACGCTCACCCTTGTGCGAAGCATGTTCCAGTTCACCGTCACGAACTAAGCTCATTCGGCCGTTTAACGCTGCTTAAAACCCCTTCTTAAGTTCGCCGTGTGAGGTTTCGCGTCGAACTTTTCCAATCGCGAAATTGTGATAGACACGAAGGCGTGCAAAAAATCCTCGCCGTCTGTCTGCTTGTGTCCTTGCTCGGGGCTCCGGCGGTTTTTGGCGCCATTGCCCCGGTTTTGGTCAACGTCCTTTTGGACATTGACGGAGACGGCCGCGGCGACAGCGTAACCGTGTCCAAAGATGGTCGTCTGGCGGTGCGCCGCGCCGATGGAATGATCGAAGCGCTTTCTTTTTCGGCATTGCCCGAGCTGGCCGGTGCCTTCCTCGAAACTTGGATCAGCGCGACCAACGTGCGTTATTTGCGCGTCGAGGGCCGCTTGGTGCGCGGCGGGCGGCTTTTGCTTTTGGCCGTGCTGCGGCAAGGGCGCCTGGTCGAAATCTATAATGGGCCGCTTGGCCCGGTGGGACGCGATGCCGAATATTCCGTCGAAGTGAAGTTTGCCGAGGGCGAAATTTGGCGCTATCAAAGCACAGCGGCGGTGCGCCGTTGCGATGGCGAATCGCGGCTGTTTTTTGAGCACTACGTGGAACCGGCCGGTTGGCAGCCGGTTTCGACGCTGGAGCCGCCGCCGCTGCCGGCTTCGGCGCCTCTGCGCACTACGTCGAGCTTGCCTGGTGATTTTGCGTCGCCGCCGCTTGGTGTCTATCGCTATGTAGCGGCTTCGGCGCAATTGGGAATTGAGCGTGCCGATCTGCTGACCCCGCCGCGTGAACTCGAGGACGGCAATCGGTCTACTGCGTGGCGGCTGCGCAAAGCTGCGCGCGGCGCCTTTGTGACTGCGCAAGCCGATGGGCCCGGACATTCGGTGACGGCCCTGCGTTTCGAACCGGCTGCCACCGGGCTCGGGCGTCTGCCGCGGCAACTGCTCTTGATGTTCGATGGGCAAAATATTTTGAATGTAGAGCTTTTGCCCACAACCGCGACGCAGTGGCTGCGCTTGCCACAGCCAGTGTCCGGCGGCTGCTTATCGGTGGTAATTGCGCAGGGCGCGGACGGCGATATGACCGCGTTAGGAGAAATCGCCATTTACAGCGAGCTCGATGGACCAGGCGGTGCGCAGCAGCTAGTGGCGCAAATCGCCGGCGGTGATAGCGCCAGTTTTGAAGGTGCGCAGCGCACTCTGCTATTGCTCTTGCGCCGCCAACCGGCCCTATCGAGCGCGATTTTGGAAGCGGCTTTGGCGCAGCTTGCGGCACCGGAATTGTCCGCCCATTTGAAGCGGCGTCTCGAAGATCTTTTGCTGCGTTTGGCGCAAACCCCGGCTTTGGCCAATTTGGTCGCCGAGCGCGTCGCGGCGTTTCTACGAAAGCAGTTGGCGCAGGCTTCTTTGTCCGAGCGCCTCGAGCGGCTGTCCACATTGGAGCACGCCGAGGCATTTGGCCAACTGGTCCTTGGCCAAGTGCTGCTTGACGACACACTGCCCAGCGCCCTGCGTACCGAGGCGCTGGCCCGCCTGCGCTGCTTGCCGCCGAATCATCCAAGCTTGCAGGCGGCGCAGGAACTTTTTACGCTCCGTCTGCGCCGCGCTGCCGAATTGCCCTGGTCTGACGAGCGCGCTGTGGCCGAACACAGCTTTGTGGCAGAGCTCGCCCAAGCTTTGTCTCGCTCGCTTTCGCGATGTAGCGACGGCGCGGCGCGTCTGCAGGTGGTAGATCTTTTGACGTCGGCCTGGCCACCGTCGCCGCCGGCTTCTGAAAAACGAAGCGATGCCGCCGAGAAATCTCTGTTTGTGCTGCGCTATCGTCTGCTGCAAGCCTTGGAACGCCTGGCCACCGCGACTGCGCAAAGCCAGGCACTGCTCGTGCAGCTTTTGGAACATGAAGAGGAACCGGTGCTGCGCCAAGCGGCCAGCCGCGCGCTTTTAACGATGATGCCCGCTGATGCCGCACGCGGTCTGCGCGACCGCGATGCCGGTGTACGTTTGGCCACCTTGGCATCGCTTGGAGCACGCGATGCGCGCAAACCCGGCGAACTGGATGCGCCGCTTTTGGCGACCCTCGAAGAACTTTTGCAAAAAGACGCATGGCCGCAAGTGCGGCGCAGCGCCGTTGAGGTGCGGGCGGCCGCTTGTTCTTCGCATCAGCATTCGTCCGTACCGGCGCTGCGCAGTGCGGTTACAGACAAGGATGAACAAGTGCAAAAGCAGGCGCTTGTTTCCACCGCCCGTTGTGAAGGGGCCGGCGCCATCGATCTGCTTGTGCAAACCGCCGAAGCCGTGCCGGCGGACGAGCGGCAAGGTCCAGGGCTGCGCGGGGTGTCTTGCGCACTTCTGTCTCGATATGGCTTTGGCGCAAAAAATTCTGACGCAGCGGCGCAGGCCCGCGCCCACAAGGCAGCCGCCACCGCGCTTTTGAATTTGCTGACCGAACCGGCCGCTGACGAACGCCATGCCGCGGCGATTGCTCAGTGCGTGCACGGACTCGGCGAAGCTGGGGACGAGCGCGACCTGCCGGCACTCCTAGAAGTCGCCGGCAGCGAGGTTCCGGCGGCGCTGCGCCAAGGTGCACTGAAAAGCCTAGGCGCCATTTGCCAACGTGGACCAAAATGGACCGCATCGCTGCAAAAAAACGTCATGGCGCTGCTGAAAACCGCTGCTGCGGATGCCGACGCCAAAGTTTCTGCGACGGCGCAAAAGGCGCAGACGCTGTGCAAATAGCCATTCTCTTTATGATTGACGGTGCAGGTCGCGCCGCAGTAAAAAAAGCTTTCGCCGCGCGGGAGTAATTCAGCGGTAGAATGCCAGCTTCCCAAGCTGGACGTCGCGGGTTCGATCCCCGTCTCCCGCTTCACGCTGTAAGACAATGAACCGGCGCTGGTTTCAGCTTGGTTCATTAGATTACAGCTTTGTAAGCAGACAGACCGTGAGTGAGCCGTCAAACGATTCTATGCAGGATCCGCTGATTGGGCAGACCTTGGATGGGCGGCTGCGGGTGCTCCGGCGCATTGGCGAAGGGGGAATGGGGACGGTGTATGTGGCGGAGCACGTGGGCCTGGGCAAACAGGTGGCGGTCAAAGTGCTCAATGCGCAGTATGCCGGCCAAGCCGATGTCGTCGGCCGGCTGCACAGCGAAGCGCGACACGCCTCGGCCATTCACAACGAGCATATTGTCGCGGTCTTTGACATTGGCACCACCCAAGAGGGGCGGCCCTACGTGGTCATGGAGTTTCTGCACGGCGAAAGCCTTGCCGAGCGCCTGCGCCGCTGCCGCATCCTCAGCGAAGCGGATACGCTGCATATTGGTCGTCAGCTTGCATCGGCGCTGGCGGCGGCGCACAAAAGCGGCATCGTGCATCGCGACATCAAGCCGGAAAATATTTTTTTATGCCCGCGCGACGACCGCGATTTTGTCAAAGTGCTCGACTTTGGCATCTCCAAAGCGCTGTCTACGGGCAGCGGCAGCCCCGGCGAGCCGCCGGTTCAGCTTGCCGATCCGCGGCTGACCCGCACTGGCGCCATTCTCGGCACGCCGCTTTATATGAGCCCCGAGCAGGTTCGCGGCGAAAGCCTGGATCATCGCGTCGATATTTACGCGCTGGGCATTGTTTTTTATGAATGCCTGACCGGCAGCGTGCCTTTTTTGGCGCCAAGCTATTTGGCCGTCGTCGCCAAGATTCTGACCGAGATGGCCGAGCCGCCATCGCTGCGCAGCCCCGAGCGGGCATTGCCGCCGGCGCTGGAGCAAATCGTGCTGCGCGCCATGGCGCATCAAAAAGAAGCCCGTTATCCATCCATGGATGCTTTGCTCGAGGACCTAGAGCGTTATGCCGCCGGCCGCGAATTGCAGCAGACGACCGAAATCGGGCGCCCGCAGACCTCGGGAGCCCGTCGCGAGGCCGAACCTGCCGCGCCGGGCATGGCGCTGCCGCTTTGGCCGGTTCTTTTGGCCGCGGCGATCGTTTTGGGGGTTGGGCTCTTATTGACGCTGCGGCGCGAACCGCAGCCTCTAGGTGCGGCGGATGGCTTTGTGCCGCCGCCGCAAAGTCTTTCTTCGTCGGCGAAAAAAAGCGTGAACTTGCCGCCGACCAAAGAGCCGCTCGTGGCCGATTTGAGCGACGCGCAGATGAAGCCCGCGGATATGGCGCTTGCGGCTACGCCAGTCGATGCCGCGGCGGCAGCGGCGGCCGATGCGGCGCGGCCGGTGCTTGCTGCGCCACCGCTACGACGTCTGCGCCAAGCTCCAAGTTCGTCGGCGTCGCCCGTGCCGGGGCGTCACGAACCGCACGAACCTATAGAACTGCGGCAGCCGCCCGCGCAAGCACAGCCGCTCCTCGAAGAGCAAGCGCCCAATCCCTTTCCGTTGCCGGCGCCGCGATAATTGCTTGGCCAAAGGATCGGCCTTGACCGCGCAGCCTCCCATTGGCTACCGTCAGTGGATGATGCGATTCTTGAACAATCGTCTAGACCTTCCGCGCGGTAGGTTTAATAGAGCGCTGATCCTGTTTCTGTCCGCGAGCAGCGCCCTTTGTTTAGCGGGTTGTCCAAAAAATACTCCGCCGCCCACGCCGGCGCCGCCGCCGCCGCCGCCCGGTGATACGCTTCGGCTTTCCGGCAAAGTGGGCGACAAGGCCGGCGGCAACGTCAAGGTTCGCCTGGAAAAGACCGAAGTGGGCGGGACCAAAAAAGCCAAGGTCTTTGCCTTTCAGCTTGAAGAAGAGCACACCGTGGAAAGCGCCGACGACAAGGGCAACATGCATCTAGTCGGCAAGTTCTTTAACATCGAAGCGCAGGGCGATACTCCCAAGGAAAAAAAAGCCGGCGAGGCGATGGCGCGCGGGCTTAGCGAGATACAGATCGCCTACGATCTGAGCAATCGCGGCGAGGTCAAAAACTTAGAGGTCAAAAACGTTCCCGACACTTATCTGAGCGATGCTCGTCAGATTGCCGCTTGGGTCTACGGGGCGGATCACGGGCCGATTTTTGATAGCGGCCCCATTGAAACGAGCAAGTCTTGGAAGATACACGCCGAGGTTCCCATTCCAGCGGGCGGCACCAAGAACTGGGATCTGAATTGCAGCTACGCCAAAAAAGAGCAGAATCTTGCCACCGTGACCCTCGAGGGCAAAGTCACCGGCGAAAGCCATGGCACGCAGCTGACCGGCGAACTTAAGGGCGAGATTCGTCTGAATCTGGCCAAAGGCGCCATGGTCTATCATGAGCTCGATTCGCACTCGACCTTCCGTCCTGGCGGCGATCCGGCGGCTGGGCATCAAGTGCATGTGCACGCGACGTGGGAAGCGCAGGACTTGGCCGCCGCTGCCGCATCGCCCAGTGCTGACGGCAAAGCTGCTGCTGCCAAGCCTTGATTTGGCGCGCGTGCCGGGCTGTGCCAGAATGGCGCCGTGACTCAGATCGTCTCTCCAGAGGCCAGCACTGATCCGGCTTTGCCGGGGGTGCCGGCGCCGGAATCCTCCGAACCCGTCGAAATTACCGCAGTAGAAGAAGTCAAGGCCGCCCGCCAGGAAATTCTGCGTCAGATTGAGAAGCGCATCATCGGCCAGCAACCGGTCATCGACCTTTTGCTGGTGGCGCTGTTTGCGCGCGGCCATTGTCTATTCGTCGGCGTCCCGGGGTTGGCCAAGACCCTTTTGATCTCGACCTTGTCGGATGTATTGACCCTGCGTTTTTCGCGCATTCAATTTACGCCGGATTTGATGCCTTCAGACATCACCGGCAGCGATATCTTGGAAGACGATCACAGCACCGGCCGGCGCTTCTTTCGATTTATACGCGGGCCGATCTTCGCCAACATCGTTTTGGCCGACGAAATCAATCGCACGCCGCCCAAGACCCAGGCCGCACTTTTGCAGTCCATGCAAGAGGGGCGAGTGACCGCCGGCGGCCAGACCCATCCGCTGGATCCGCCTTTTTTGGTGTTCGCGACGCAAAATCCTATCGAGCAGGAAGGGACCTATCCGCTGCCCGAGGCGCAGCTCGACCGCTTCATGCTACAGGTCGACGTGAATTATCCATCTCTAGAAGAAGAGGTCGAAATCGTCAAACGCGGCACTTCGTCCCTGCGGCCCACGCTGTCGCGCGTGTTATCGCCCGAGCGCATTTTAGCCTTGCAGGATTTGGTCCTGCGCGTCCCGGTGGCCGACCACGTCGTGCGCTACGCTGTCAACTTAGTGCATGCGACGCGGCCGCAGAAGCGGCGTGAAGGCCGCCATCCCAAATCAAGCGGCGGTATGAAGGTGCTGGGCAGTGCCAAAGAAGCCGAAGCGGTGGCCCTGGTCAATGAATACTTGGCATATGGCGCCGGCCCTCGGGCCTCGCAGTACTTGATTTTGGGGGCCAAGGCGCGGGCGATTCTAGATGGTCGTCCCGCGGCATCGATCGACGATGTCAAAGCCCTGGCCCGACCGGTTCTGCAACATCGCTTGATTCCCAATTTTCACGCCGAAGCGGAGGGCATCCGCCCTCAATATATTATCGAACGCCTCCTCGATACCGTTCGCAGTTAAGCGGGGAGCTTGAAGGCAGGCCGCGTGTAAGCCCTGCTAGCGCCGCTTCTCATCCAGCGCTGCTTTTAGTAGACCCTCGCAGAGGTAAGTCAGGGCGTGATTGTGATTCAGCGTCCTTGGCAAGGGAAAGCGCTGCGCCCGCTCGGGCAGCACCCGCCAATCTCCGGGATCGTGGCCGAGCGTTGGCTTCATGACCGGGTCGTCGATACTGGTTTGGTAAATGTTCAGCGTCACATGCGCCGCCGGCTCCGGCCAACGGCCAAAACGGCTGCCGAGCGCAATCGGCAAAGGGGTGTGCCACATGTTCTTGCCTCCCCAGGGGTTGCGGCCCATGCCGGCCAAAGGGGCGCCCACCACCAGCACGCGTATGCGCAGCCGCCCGGTTTCTGGGCGCGGTTGCAGTTGGCTCGCCGCCGCCACCGCTACAAGTCCGGCCGCCGAGTGAGCAATGACTACAAGCTCTTGCACCGAAGGCGGCAGACGGCGTTTGAGATAGTGCAAATGCGCCGCGAAAAGACCGCTTGACGTTGCCAGGCTTTGCCATGGATCCCAAGTATAGACGCGCACTGCCGCTGCCGGATATTGGGCCAGCGCCGCCTGCGCACCGTCCCATTCCCAGCCGTAGCCAAGCAGCCCGGGGACAAGCACAAAGACCGTGCGCGTTGTAGTCGCAATCGCCGGCGGCTGCTTGATGCGAAGCTCGAAACAGCTCGCGCAGCGCTGTTTCACCGGCGCAAAACAACCTATAGCCAGAAGTCCTAGCAGCGCCGCGATGCGTCTTTTCA
Organism: uncultured Myxococcales bacterium; assembly: GCA_964460115.1. GTDB lineage: Bacteria > Myxococcota_A > Polyangia > Palsa-1104 > JAEUJZ01 > JAEUJZ01. The sequence continues at coordinate 34,260 of CAYWPR010000042.1, read as the reverse complement.
TGGCACTGTCTCATAATGCCTTGGTCATCTCGGGCGCGTCCATCGAACGCGAAACTTGCAATTGTTCGAGTTCGCGATCAGAATGGTCTCCCTTTCGGGGCGTAGCGCAGTCCGGTAGCGCGCCTGCTTTGGGAGCAGGATGTCGGAGGTTCAAATCCTCTCGCCCCGACTTTATGCACGGATCAGCTTGCCGCTTCGCATCGCGCCAATCGTGCGATGCGGAGGCGGTCGAGCTGCCAAAGATTTGCGCCCGTAGCTCAGTAGGATAGAGCAACGGCCTTCTAAGCCGTGGGTCACAGGTTCGATTCCTGTCGGGCGCGCTGGCGTTTCGCCGCCGCCACAGGATCGTGGCAGTTTCCTGCGCGCCGACTGCGCCAAAGGGCTCAGCACGCCATCTGGTTGCTTAGGTACTTATGCAGCAGCATGTAACCAATATATGTGGCTGTTGCAGATGTAATAGATACTTAGACTTTGCCTGCATGAAGGTGCTTGGCGGATATGGTTGATTCATGTAGAAGCAGAGGCCCTATCGCGCAAAGATTCAAATCGCCACAGCCTGTTTTTGCGTCGCTACAGCGCGAATTTGCGACATGTCGCAATCTGCGCCAGCTCGCTTCCAGCCGAGCGGTATTTCTATGACACTTGCTACGAAAAATTTTCTAAAATTTGTCATCTTCCATGAATCACTACGTGGATAAGGCAAATTGGCTGTGCTCGGCTATTTTGCCACCGCTTGCCAAGACCTTGCGCCTTGCGCGGCTTGCGTCTTGGCAACAATTCGCGGTCAGGATTTTTGAGATGCGCTCTAGACCTAGCCCGGTCAACGGAGTTAGCCTGCAATGGACTCTGCCATCGAGCGGCATCGTGAAACCCTTCAAGTGTCTAAAAATCGAGACGCTTTCCCGCGTCCCCTGCACCGGCAAAGCCGAAACCGCCGCTACTCCCCAGGCACCAAGCGGTGCTTTCCGAGCTTGCTGCCCATCGGCGACAGCCGATGCTTTTCGCGCGGATTTTTCGGGAGCCAACTTGCTTACCCTATGTAAAAGAGCGCCGAATCGAACCCGCGATCGATCGGTTTTCTGCGATGACTTCCTAATCGGTGAGGATCCGCCTCGCCATGGAGACTCAGATGCATAAGCTGTTTCGATGTGTACCCCTTGCTGCTCTACTTGGCAGCGTGCTTCTTGGGAGCTTTGTGCCCGAGGCACGCGCGCAAAATCAGGGCTTTCAAATAAATCGCTATGAGCCGACGGCTGCCGGTGAATGGTCATTTTGGGTTGACCATCCCTGGTATTCCTCAACCCGCTACTTTGCGGCAGGCGTCACGCTGAACTATGCGCACAATCCCCTAGTTTTTGGCACGATCAGTTCAGACGGCAAATTTACGCAGCAAACCTCAGTCATCGAGCATCAGTTTCTTGGCCACGTCGATTTGGCAGGATCGTTTCTCGATCGCGTCCTTATCACCGCTTCGTTGCCCATCGTCTTTTTGGAAAAAGGAACACCGGTCAGCAGCGTTGGTCCCGGCGATCAGGTAACGGTTGGGGATCCGCGTCTAGGCGTCATGATTCGGCTGTTTGGTCAGCCCTATCGCAGCGCCTTTTCGATGAGCATTGGCGGAGAAGTCTGGTTTCCGCTGCGGCGATTTACCGACAGCCTGCCCGCGACCGCCAGCGATAAGGAATTTCGCGGTCTGCCCAAGATCGTGCTTGGTGGTTTGGCCTCTAAAATCATGTGGTCGTTTACTGGCGGCGTGATGATTCGTCCGGAAGCCATTTTGGGCAACGGCATTCTGGGCGCTTCGGCCGACTACGAGCTGCAACTTGGTGCGGCCATCGCGTATGCCAACACCAACTTGCGTCTGGCCATCGGTCCAGAGTTTATCGCTGCCACCGCGCTGCGCGGCAGCAATGCCTTCAAAGTCGATGGCACCAGCATCGAAGCCTTGCTTGGTGTGCACTACAACATCGCCAAAGTGCTACAGCTTAGCGTCGGCGGTGGCGTGGGCATTCTGCGGCAGCCGGGCACCCCGGACGGTCGGGTGCTTTTGCGGCTTGCTTATGCCCCCTTCCGCGACGAGAAAAAGCAACCGGAAGGTCCCAAGGATCGCGACCGCGATGGCGTAAACGACGACGAAGATCTTTGTCCGGATGTACACAAGAGCTCGCGTCCGGATCCCAAACGTTTGGGCTGTCCGCTTGGCGATCGCGACGGCGACGGAGTGCTTGACGCCGATGACGAGTGCCCGGATGAACACAAAGGTCCGCGTCCGGATGCCAAGCGCCGCGGCTGTCCGATGGGTGATCGCGACAAGGACGGCGTTCTTGATGGCGACGATCTATGTCCCGATGAAGCCAAGGGCGATCATGCCGATCCGCAAAAACTCGGCTGTCCGGCCGGCGATCGCGACAAAGACGGCGTCTATGATTACGAAGATCAATGTCCGGATCAGCACCAGGGCATGATTCCCGATCCGCAGAAGAAGGGTTGTCCGGCTCCCGATCGCGACAAAGATACGGTTTCCGATCCGGTCGATGCTTGTCCCGATCAGCCCGGCGCGCCCAATCCCGATCCGAAGAAGAACGGTTGTCCGGGTCTGGTCGAAGTCAAAGGTGGCCAGATTGTCATCGTCAAACCGGTCTTTTTCGCCACCAATAAGGACGTGATCCTCAAAAAGAGTTTCGAAGTGCTGACGTCTGTGGCCGATGCTTTGAAAGCTTCTCCGCAGATTAAGAAGATTCGCGTTGAAGGTCATACCGACAACCGCGGCAAAGAGGCCTACAACATTGAGCTGTCTGATCGCCGCGCCAAGAGCGTCCTTAAGTGGCTGTCTGATCACGGCATCGAAGCCGGCCGCGTTGAAGCACAGGGCTTTGGACCCAAAAAGCCGATTGCTGAGAACAAGACCGAAGCCGGCCGCGCCAAAAACCGCCGCGTGGACTTTGTCATCGTGGATCCGCCGCAAGTTGAAGGCATCCAAGTGCAGGATCCCAGCAAGGTCGAGGTCCCCGTGTCCCCCGATCAGTCCGATAAGAACGCGAAGAAAAAGCCTGCCAAGAAGGGCAAAAAGACCAAATAGCCCCTCGCGCGAGCCTGTCTAAAAAAGGGCTCGCTAAAGCCCCATCCAGCGGCTGCCATTGGCGGTAAGCACCAATGGCAGCCGTGACGACACGATCAAGAACGCACGCTGAGACCCTCCACCCAAGCAGACCTGCCAGTCGCGACTGTGATCAATACGCCGATATCAAGATGCCGCCGCCGTCGTGAAACAAAAGGGGCGTGGCGGAAAGGTGCAAGCCAGCGAGCTTCTGTCGGGCGCCTTCTGAAATGAGGCGGCGGTGTAGATAAGGAATGAGCAGGCCAAGCGATGTACCGATAAGCGCTCCGGTCAGTACGTCGGTGTAAAAGTGCATTCCGGCATATACGCGCAGGTACGCGGTAATCGCGGCCGAGCTCTCGAACAGTATCCATACCGGCACGATGAGCTTCGAGCCGGGATGCCGCAGCATGAACAAGTAGCTGTACGCGGTGGCCATCGCGAACGAGCTCGAGCTGTGCCCGGAGTAAAAGGACAGCGCTGCATCCGGACTGGTGCGATCTGCGAGGTCGGCCTCCCTGTCGTAGACAAATGGCCGCGGCCGGCGCACCGCGAACTTGACGATGTTGTTGATGCCTATGTTCACCGCGAACACCTCGGCCAAAACGAGCGCATCCTGCCCAAAGCCGCGAAATCGGTCGGCCGGCCGGTTCACGAGCACGTCGAGAAAGTCGAGTGCGAACGGCATGCCGATGTTTGCCCCCAAAAGCACGTCCGAGGCAGTGCGCGCGGCGGCGGAGCGGTTTCCGATGACGGTGCGATCAAGTGAGTTGACGCTTGCTGGAACGCAGGCGCTGTCGCACGTCGGACCAGAAAGCCCACCCTTGGCCAGCTCCGAGCCCAGCGCGATGCTGCCGGCGGCCCCGATGATTGGCAGATCGATGGCGAGATTTATCGAAAAGGGGCTGCCGCCGACGTTCGCCGCACGGCTGTCAGCGCGCGGCGACGGCTCTTCTGCCTGTCCATACACAGGCCCAGGGGCGCATAGCCCGAAGATGAAGCTAAATAGGAGAGCAACAGACTTAATTTTGGCCTGCATTTCGAAACAGTATCTGTTGACTGCGCAGATTCGAGAAGCGGGCGCCGCGGCGTTTGGCTCTTTTAGCGCGGAATGCAGACGTTGAGGGACTGCGCCTTGACGCGGACTTTCAGTCGGTTGGTCGAGCCGCGCGGACCGCCGTCAATCTGATAGGGCATTCGGCGGCCGAGCCGAATCTCGAAGCGACCGCCGCGATGAATCGACACCAGCGGCGAGTGCTCGGCATTTCCGGCGGCGGTCCAGGCCAGCACCTTGAGCCACTCCCAACGGCTCTGCGCCTGCACCACACCGATCTGAAGCTGCCCGCTGGCCGGCGAAGCGTCGGCAAAGACCTTGATTCCGCCGAGCACCTTGCCCACGTTGCCGAGCAGCACGCAGCTTGCCGGCCCGGAGAACCAGCGCTTGCCGTCGACGTCGATGCGAGTGCGGACGGCGCGGTTGCGCAGATTCTTCATGCCGCTAAAGATGTAGGCGGCGCTGCCGAAGCGCTCCTTTAGCTTATGGTTTGCCTCGCGGATCATAAGCGCGTCGAAGCCGGTGCCAGCCATCACCGCGAAGTGCTCGCCGTTGATGTAGCCGACGTCGAGCTGCCGGCGATCGCCCTTAAGCGCAATGTCTACCGCCGCTTTTAGGTCCTGCGGAATGCCGAGATTTGTGGCCAGAAGGTTCGCGGTTCCCGTCGGCACGATAGCCAGCGCCACCTTGCTGCCGCCGTCGGTTTTGAGCAGCGAATCAAGGCAGCACTGCACCGTGCCGTCGCCACCCCAGGCAATAAGAAGGTCGGTGCCCTTGCGCACTGCCTTTCGCACCCGCTTCGCCGCTTGGCGGCTTTTCTTAATCTCGTACCACTGTGGCTTCGAAACCCCGGCAGCCGCCAGCAGCGTTCGCAGCTCTGCGAGGCCGCCGCCGATTGACTTTCGCTTGTGCGCGATGACCGTGACGTTCATTTCCATACCCCCCGGTAGGCGCCTTTTGTGCCCCTTCCGCCCATTTCTATTTTAGCAGAGCCGCTCGACGGCGGAATTTCGGCGAATCTATTATTCGCGAATGGTCACCGGAGCGCCGACCGGAACAATGGCAAAAAGACGCTGCGCGATAAACGGAGGCAGGCGCACACAACCGTGCGAATCTGGATATCCCGGCAGGGGTCCGGCATGCATGCCGATGCCGCCATGCAGACGCAAAAAAAACGGCATCTTGACGCCGCGAAATACCGCCCCAGCCGGAGGCGGCCCGTCGTTGTTGTCGATATTTTCGACAATCATTGCGCCGCTTTCATCGACGTAGTCGCCATAGCGGCTGGAAATATGCTCGGGAATCTTTTCCAGCACCGCATAGTGACCGGTTGGCGTTTTATGGCTGCGCCGACCGCTGCATATAGAAGTACGCGCCACGAGCGTTGTTCCTTCATAAACCTCGGCAATCTGTTCGCCCAGGCGAATGACGATAGACGGCTTTTGCAAGGCCGGGGTTTCTTGAAATTCATAGACGCCACCAACTGGAAAATGACGGGCTGGCGTCTTGTGCGGCGCCGCTTTGGCGGTCCCGTGTGCGACCACGGACGGGTCGGTTTTGGCGGGCTCGCTACAGCCGCCGGGCAGACAAAAATATAGGCCCGCCGCTGCTCGGCCAAGTGTAGTCGCAGACGTTCGGCGTACAAAAAGTGAAAGGACCGCGCCAAGCAAAAGCAGCACCGGCGTCCAGTTTTCGCCGACCTTTTGCGTCCTCGCCGCGACTGCACAACCGCCGATGCGCCATTGGCTGCCAAGCTCGCTGGTGTCGCCCAAAAAGCTTATCTGTAGACTTCGTGCAAGCACCACTTCGCCGATGCGAGCATGGACTGTGGCGCTTGTGCCACGTGGTCCATGCCCAAGCAGCACCCGTTCATAGCGTCCAAGGCCCGTATCGGTGGTGGGGCCCAAAAAATCGCCGGCATCGCTGGAAATATCCACTTGCAAGCCGGCACCAAGCGGCACGCCGGTCTTGTCGCGCGGCGTCACAGTGATGATGGCCTGTCCCATCCCCGCGGCAATGGCATCGAAGTTGCTGCCGAGGTCGGAACGCTGAATATCAATCTGGCTCACATCAGGCGGGGGACCGCGCAGCGTGAAAAGCAATGTTTTCAAGTCGAGCGTGCCAAAGCCGCGGCGCGGACCATAGCTAGGCAAGCCGATGTCGTTGTCTGCCGTCGTGCGCAAAAGTTCGCGCACCTGGAGGCCGTTTAGGTGCGGCGCCAGCTCGAACAACAGCGCGACGGCGCCACTTACATGCGGCGTGGCCTGCGAGGTTCCGCGCAAAATTGCATGACGGCCGTCGTCTACCACGAGCAGAGTGGGATCATCGGGCAGAAAAAAGACCGAACGCGGATCGGTAGGCGGAGCATCGCTCGACAGCGCGGAAGCAATAAATTCTCCCGGCGCCAGAATATCCGGCGCAAAGCGACCATCCGTGGTCGGCCCGCCCGATGAAAATGGAGCAACGCGTCCGAGTTCGCGATCCGTCCTCACGGTTTGGCCGGTAACGCTTGGCCAATCGGCGCGGCTGCGCATGGCCCCGACACTGATCGCCGTTTTTGCCGCCGCCGGAATCTCGATATAGCTGTCCGGATCAAGATGGAGTTTCAAGCTGGCCTGCAAATCCGTGGAAGTTTCGACCAGCCAAACGTCGTAGCGCAGCGTGGTGCCGGAAATGCGCAGTTTCCACGTGCCGGCTTTTACCGGCGACGTATCATTTTCGCCGCTAATCAGCACCAGGGCGCCGCGCAGGCCAGTCATTGTGTCGTCGCTGTTATCGATAATGCCAATGCCTTCTCCAGAAAACGTCGCGCGATTGGCAGCACCGGCGTCGACGATTAGACGCTTGCCGGCGGGCGATTCCAGTTCGAGGGCAATATGTCCGGTGCCAGTCTGCGTTTGCGGCGCCGCAGTATCGAAATACACTTCCAGCGCCACGGTGCTTTTGCTGACTCCGCCACCGGCGCTTGTGACTTGAATCGGAATCTCATGGCGCCCCTCTAAGAGGCGGCTGCTCGCATGGCTGTCATCGGTTCCCGAGTTGCCGCTGGCGGCGCAAAGCGCCCGTCCGGGCTGATTGCTCAAAAGCTCGTCCAGGGCCAGTTCCAGCCCGCTTGTGCCATCGTGCGGGCCGCCGGCCGAACCCAGGCTTAGGTTGACCACCACCGGCATGTGCAGTGTGTCGGCGCGATCGATACAAAAGCGGACGCCGCTTAGAATGTCGCTGTCGGTAAAGTTTTCATCATCACGCGTGGCTTTGACCACGCACAAAGTGGCTTCCGGAGCGACCCCGACATAGCGTCCCGCGGCAAAGGCGCCGCTTGTGGCGCGGCCGTTGCCGGCGGCAATGCCCGCGACATGGGTGCCATGTCCGCTGTGATCGGCCTCGAGGACGGCAAGCGCCGGTTTTTGCCCATTGGCTTCGGCGAAAAGCACCGCGTCGATGTCTTCTTTGGTATACACGGCGCTATTGCTCGTGTCGGGCAGCTCGGGATGTAGGGCGCCGCGCTCGGTTGTGGCGTCGATTAAAAATGCAATGCGCGAGCTGCCGTCGGCGTTGCGAAAATCGGGATGGCGAAAATCGATGCCGGTGTCAACCACCGCGACCATGACGCCGCGGCCTTTTACGCCTAGATCATGCAGCGCGGTCGCTCCGATAAGCGGCAGCGAACGGTCTAGCCGCGGTCGCAGGATGCGCATGCCATCCACGCGCGCTAAACCCGGAAAATTCCACAGCCGAAAAAGATCGGCCGGCGAAATTTTTACCGCCGCGAACCGCGCCGAGAGCGGCTGCGCCAAAATCCCCGCTTGGTGAAGCCTTGTCGCGCTGTCTTGTCCAAGCTGCCCTGATTGAGCAGATTGCCCCGAATGCACAGCTTGTGTCGTCACTGCCGAAGTTGGTGGCGCGATTTCAACGACAAGCGGCACCAGCGCTTGGCCCGCTTGGTTGTGCATATACGGCGCTAAAGCGCGCGGCGGCGCAGCCTGTCCCTTTGCGGCAAGCAGCAGCCGCCGGGCGTGGGGCGTGACGAAACGGCCGGTCGGAATTGGCAACAGCGGTCCCTCGGCCCGAGCCGATAGAACCAAGGTCCATAACCCCATCCCGAGCGCCAGGGCGAAGCTTCGGCGGTAAAAAGCTGGCGACATGAAACCCCTTATCGGGGCAGCATGCCATGTGCAGACGGCTCCTGCAATGCAGCGTCCGCGGCGCTGCCCAGGTCGACTAGAGGGCTTGCAGCATCGAGCGGCGCCGCCCGCGTAGCCGGCGCTGAAGTCGGTGGCGCAGTCGGAGGAAGCGGCGGCGGCGGATCCAAAAAGCGATTCGGCGGCGGCAAAAACTGGCGGATCCAGCCAAGCAGGACGGCGGTGTCCCCCCGCGGCAGTCGGCCGCTGATTTCGACGGCGCTCCCGCGCCCTTGAAACTTTAATCCGTCGAGCAGACTGCCGAGCCCCAGCCAGAACAGGCGAGACGACAGCTCTTTTTGCAAGGTCGGCAGCGCGCTAAGAAGCTGGGCCGCGTCCTTTTCACTGGCCAGCTCGATGCGGGCGTGAATTTCCGGTTCGACATCGGTAGAAAGGGCCAGCCGCACCGCCACCGGAGTCGGCAGACCTTGGCGCAAACGGATGCGCTGATGAACATTTTGCACCTCGGCGTACACCGCCGGACCGGGCTTTTGCAGCGTGGCGACCATGGCCGCATCGGCCTCTGCCGATTCCAGTAGGTCATCGCGCACAAAGGCCAGCAGATCAGGTTGGCGCAAATGCAGCGTGCGCGTGTCCCAGTGCGGACTTTTGCGCCTCTTCAATTTCTGCGGCAGTTCTGATCCCAGCCGCGGCACGGCATAAAAAACCGTGGCAGTGATGTCGCGCGGATCGGCCGTGGCGATAAACAGCACATCTAAGTCGTCAAGAAGCGCGCGCGCCATGGGCCCGGTCGGGCTTGTCGGCGCAGCCGCAGCAGTCGCTGGGCCCTTTTCACTTTGCGGTGGAATGAAAGCCAATGCGGTCCCTGCAGCCAGGATGTGCGTATCGGGAAAGGCGTGGAGCAATGCTTCAACCGTCGGCCGATGCACAGAGACGCGCAGCGTCGGCATGCGCAAAATGACGCGGACGCCAAGCTCGTTGTCGATGGCTGCCGTGCCCAGGCCCTGCAAGCGATTTTTGGAAAGATCCAGACGCTGCACAGAAGGCGGTGTTTTCGTCGCGCTGCGCTGCGCTAAAGGACCTGGGCCAGGGGAAGCTGGCGCTGGCTTTGCGGGTGGCGCTGGCGCCGCGACCTTTGTCGCTGCGGCTGCAGCGGGGCGCGGTCGCGGCGGAAGAATTTCCATCTCGATAGGCGCTTTGGGCAATAGTCGCAGGGCCAAAATGGGGATCAGGCCGACAAGGACAGGCAGCCCATGTAGCAGAATCGACAGCAGCAGCGACAAAAGGTCGCGCCAGTGATCGAAAGTCTTTTCTGCAGCAGCGAGCGTTTTCACTGTTCATCGGTGTACACGAACCGCGCATCGGTTGCCACCTTGTCGCCGCTGCATTTGTTATGCTGAACCCATGAGCCGCGACAAACGGCCAGGGCTTATGTTTGTGATTGAGGGCGGGCGTAGCCGCGCCGACGTCGCCGCGCTGCGTGCGGTGGCCGATGCGGTACAGCTCGACGGGGCGCAGGTTACGCTGGTGCGACATGGGCTTGGACGGCTGTCGGCGCGCACGGTGCGCAAAGCGATACGCCAAGTGCAGCCGCAGATGATTGTGACCACCGGGGCGACTTCGACGCGCGATGCCGAGCGGCTGGCGCGCCGCCTGAAAGTGCCGCTTGTTTGCTATTACTGGCCCGCTGGTCCCATCGAAGATATACATCGTCGGCCTCGTCATGGATCGGCGTCTCCGCGGCCGCGGCGGCGCGGAATTGCCACCCATGCCGTGGTGGGCAGCGTGAACCAAGAGCAAGCGCTGCGCGGTACGGCGACGCAAGTCTCCATCCTGCCGCCGCTGCTAGATGAGGCGCTATTTGCATCAAATGCGCCGGCTGCGGCACTTAGGTCGCCGCTTCGCATCGGGGTTTATGGAGGACCCGGCTCGGAGCTTCCGGCCTTGGCCCACGGCGACTATGTGCATTTGGAGGACACGACGGCTGCCAAAACAGCGCTAGACGGTTGCACTGGGGTGCTTGTCTTGTGCCATGACGCCGTCGATCAAAAAGAGGCTCCGCGGCGCTGCGCGGCGGCTCTGGTTTGCGGCAAAGCGGTGCTGGCTTGCGGTTTGGAGGATGCAGAAAGGGAGGCGGTGCCCGCTTGGGCCGGGTCGACCGCTGCGGAGTTTGTGCAAGTGCTTCCTGCGGCTGAATTGGCGACCAAGCTGCAGCGCTGGGCGGATGCGCTGGCGCCGCTTTCGGAAAAGTCCGTGCTCGAGGTCCGCGCCGCTTTGGCGCCGAAGCAAGTTCTGAAACGGCATGCAGAGCTGCTTTTGCAAATCGCTCAAGCTGGTCGTTCGCGCGAGGCCGACGCGTCTTCCGGTACAGGTCGTACATCAGGCGGCGCGCTTGGCAAACTGCTGGCGCGCTTGCGTCGGATGCTAGGCCGTTAAGCGGAACTACACAGTGGGAAGCATGCGCGCGACAAAGCGAGCAAAGATGTCTTCCAGATCCTGAACTCGGGCCAGGGCGCGGCGCCAGCGCTCGGGAACTTGGCCTAGACCATAGCTGATGCCGGCCAAACCTCCGGTAATGCAGGCAATGGTATCGGTATCGCCGCCCAGGTTGACGGCGCGCAGCACGGCTTCTTCATAGGTGCGAGTGGTCAAAAGGCACCACAGGCTGGCCTCTAAAGAATGGATGACGTAGCCCGTGGACGGCACGACTTCGCGCGACAGATTGGCAATCTGACCGCCGAGAACGCGCGCATAGTGCGGCAGCTCGGGGGCCCAGATTCCGACGGAATAGTATTCTTTGGCAAAGCGATTGACGCGTTCATAGGCGGTGCGCAGCGAATCGCCTTCCAAAAGGTACTTGGCGTATACACAAGCGTAGCCGCAGGCCAGCTTGCTGCGCGGATGGCGATGGGTCAGCGCCGAGGCGCGGTGCGCGTATTCGACCAAACGGGCATCGGTATCGCGAAAAAAGCGCAAAGCGACCGGCAGAATGCGCATGAGCGAACCGTTGCCGTTGTCGGATTCTTGATCGCCGCCGGCCTCTTCGGGGGGAATGCCATCGCGCATGCGCTGAATCGCGTTGGCCGTGGCCATGCCGATGTCAAAGACCTCTCCGGCGGGGGTCATATAAGCGCGGTCCAGGAAGCGCACAAAGCGCTGGGCCAAATCGGTGCTGTCAAAGCGCGGCCCGAGCAGCGTATAAAGCGTGCACAGTAAGAGCGAGCTGTCGTCTGACCAGGTTCCAGCCGGCAGGTTGTAGGTGCCGTATCCTCGCAGATCGGTAATCGGTTGCTCGTCTAGCATCGAGCGCAGCTTGAATTCGACTGGCACGCCGAGTGCGTCGCCGACCACTGCGCCCCACAGGCCGCCGAGGATGGATTCTTCAATGCGCACCCGTTCACTTGGTACTAGCTGCGGCGGATTGGAGGGCCGTCCCGGAGACAGCGAGAGGCCCGACGGGCCAGAAGTGGCCAAAGGTTCTGGGCCGAGCTCCTGCGCCAACGCGCTGTGATACGTCTGAAAGGTCAGCCGATCGAAACAGACAAAGACGATTTTGCTGATGGCATCACTGCGCCGCAGCGCCGCTAAAGCCACGCGTACGGCAATACGCGTCGCCGGAATCAGCGGATAGCCATACACTCCGGTGCTAATGGCGGGAAAAGCCAGCGAGCGCAGTCCATTTTCCTGCGCCAGTTCCAAACTGCGGTGATAGCACCGCGCAAGCAGTTCTGCTTCATTGCGTTTGCCGCCATACCAGATGGGGCCCACGGTATGAATGACATAGCGGGCGGGCAATTTGTAGCCCCGAGTCAGTTTGGCATCGCCGGTGGCGCAGCCTTTTAAAGTCCGGCATTCCTCCAAAAGGCCGGGCCCGGCGACGCGGTGTATTGCGCCGTCGACACCGCCGCCGCCAAGCAGGCTGCTATTGGCGGCATTGACGATGACATCCACCTGCTGTTCGGTGATATCACCAAGGACGACATCGATACGGCGCCACAGATCGGCGGTGCTTACCGAGTCCGTCTGCATTGGAACCGTACCCGGATTAGATTGCGATCGAGCATCGCCATTTGCCATAGTTGCATTTTAGCAGCAGGCGCTGCCGGGCACTTTCGATTCCAGCCGACTTGTGCGCATCTAACGACGCTATGCGGAATTTATGCAGGCAGGCCCTTAAGCTGTCTTTCGTAGGCAAACATCACGCGCTCTTCTTCCGCGGTGGCATGATCGTAGCCAAGCAGGTGACAAAAGCCGTGTACGGCCAGGTGGCAAAGTTCGGCTTCCAGGCTGTGCTTTTTTTGGCGGGCTTGGCGTTCGGCGGTTTCCACTGAGATCACGATGTCGCCAAGCAGAATCGAACCCCCTTTGGGCATGGTGGGAGGCGCTCCGGGAAACTGCGAAAAGGACAGAACGTCCGTCGCGTGATCTTCCTCGGCGTAGCGCAGGTTCAGCTCGTGCAGCTCGCGATCGTCGCTAAGGGTCAAACAGACGACCGCGCCTTCACAAGCCGCGGCCTTGCGCACCCGCATCATGTAGCGCCGCAGCCTCTGCCGCAGCAAAAGCGGCACAAGCGGCCGAACCGCCGGACGGCAAAGAATGCTGAATCCGCTGGCCATGCTTTTTCTGGGCCTTATCTGGCGTAGTCGGTCGAGCGCGTTTCGCGCACGACGCTAATTCGCACCTGACCGGGGTAGGTGGCTTCGTCTTCGATTTTGCGGGCCAGATCGCGCGCCAAAAGCGTGGCTTGGTCGTCGTTGACCTTGTCGTTTTCGACAAATACGCGCAGTTCACGGCCCGCGGAAATGGCAAAGGCTTTGTCCACACCGGGGTAGCTTGTGCAGAGCTTTTCCAAATCATAAAGACGCTGTACGTAAGTGGACAGGTGCTCGCGGCGGGCGCCGGGACGCTGGCTCGACAGCACATTGGCTGCATCGACGATAAAATCGAGCAGGCTTTGCGGCGGCTGCTCGCCATGATGAGAAGCCACAGCGTCAATGACGCGCTGATGTTCGGCGAATTTTTTGCACATGGCGGCGCCGACGACACTGTGCGAGCCTTCGGCTTCTTGATCGAGCGCCCGGCCAATGTCGTGCAAAAGCCCAGCGCGGCGCGCCAGCTTGACGTTATAGCCTAGCTCGCCGGCAATGGCTCCGGCCAGCCAGCCGACTTCGACGCTGTGCTGCAATAGGTTCTGCGTGGCGGTGCTGCGATACTTCAGCTTGCCGAGGGTGCGCAGAAGTTCGGGATGAACTTTGTGCAAGCCCAGATCAAAGGCGGCTTGTTCGCCGGCCTCTTTGCATTGCTCGTCGATTTCCTCGGTGCATTTTTGCACCGCTTCTTCGATGCGCGTCGGATGAATGCGCCCGTCGGCGATGAGCCGCCCGATGGCCAAGCGGGCGATTTCGCGGCGCACCGGATTGAAGCAGGAAATGATCACGGCCTCGGGCGTGTCATCGATGATAAGGTCGATGCCAGTGGCCGCTTCCAAGGCGCGAATGTTGCGACCCTCGCGCCCGATGATGCGCCCTTTCATGTCATCTGAGGGCAGCGGAACGACGCTGACCGTGCGCTCGGCAACGTATTCACCGGCATAGCGCTGAATGGCGCTGGCGATGATCGTCTTAGACCGTTCTTCGGCTTGAGCGCGCATTTCTTCTTCGATGCGACGAATTTCACCGGCGGCTTGCCGTCGCGCTTCATCGCGCACTTCGTCAATGACGCGAGCGCGAGCCTGTTCGGCGTTCAGGCCGGCGATTTGTTCGAGCCGGGTGCGCGCTTCGCTGGCGGCTTCCTCGGCTTTTTTGGCGTTGGCTTCAGCGCTTTGCTCGCGGTTTTGCAGGGCGCGTTCGCGGCGAGCTTGTTCTTCTTCGCGGCTGGCTAGAAGCTCGGCCTTTCTGGCTTGGGCCGTTTCTTCTTTTGCGATGCGTTCCGCTCCGCGTTCGAGTTCGGCGCGATGCGCGGACAGCTCGGTGTCGGCTTCTTGCTGAGCGCGCAGCACCAGTTCTTTGCTTTCGACCAGCGCGTCCCGCTTGAGTTTGTCGGCTTCGCTGCGGGCGCTTTCTAGCTGCCGCTTTGCGTCTTCTTCGGCGTGTAGCGTTGGTCGGCTTGTGCGTCGGCCCAAAAGTAGGCCAAGTAGCAGACCCGCCGCGCACAGGACAAGGCCTATGGCGTAGCTCACGAGGGTTCCTCCTTGCAGATAGAAGATGAAATCGCGCAGAACGGGTGAGCCGGACGGGCCCGCGTCAGCAGCACCCCGGTCGGGGTGACCACCAAATCCATGGGCTCATCGTGCGGCTCGCTCGGCAAGTCTGGCAAAATTTGCCAGTCGTAGCCTATTCCGATACGCAGTGCGCCCGGCTGCGCGTGTAAGGCCGCGTCGTAATAGCCATAGCCTTGGCCCAGGCGATGGCCGCGTGCATCAAATCCCAGGCCGGGGACAACGAACACATCGATAGGCGGCGCGGGCGGTGCGGTTTGGGCAGGCTCGAGCAGTCCGTAGGTGCCTGGTTGCAGCTCCGCGGTGCTGGCCACAAGATGAAAAGTCAGCTCGGGCGCGCTGTCATTCAATGCTTGGGCTCGGGACTGGCTGCGCACGACGCGGGGATAACAAATGCGCTGCCCCTTTTGCCGTGCCCGCTGCGCGATTGGCTCGACATCAAGCTCGCCGAGGGCGGATGCATAGACCGCGACACAGGCGCCGCTTGGCCAAAGGACCGCGCCGTCTAGATGCGCTGCCACTGCCTCGCCAGCCGTGCGTACGGCGGCCAAGTCAGCGCGAGCCGCCAGCGCGACCCGCTGCGCGCGCAGTGCCTGCCGCAGAACCTGCTTTTTTTGAGGAAGAAGGAACGGATCGGCGTGTAGGTTTGGCACTGGGCGCTTTCTCGATGATGCCCATCTTCGAACTCTTGGCTGCCTCTTTGTGAGCGAGATATGCGTTCAGGCGAACGAGCATGCGCTGAACTTGCTCTCGTGCCCCGGCGCGCAGTTGCTCCTGCACCTGGCGTTCGTGCTGAAGTTCATCCGCCAGCTTCAGGGCCGCCAGGACGACATCAGATTGGGTAGCAACTTGCCGATTGCCTTTGAGTACGTTGATGCGCGCGTTGACAGACTCTGCCAGTGACTGCACGTAACCATCATCCGCGTCGCTGCGTAGTACGTATTGCTGGCCTGCGATGTGGATTTTAATCGTGCGTTTCACGACGGTCCGACACAATATCGGGCCAACCAGGAAAGTCAAGCGTTGTGGGGCACTGGCGATGCAACAAGCTGCGGCCGCCGCCCTTGCCGGCAAAGCGCAGTGTCGCTGAAGCTTACAGGCTTATAGGCCGAGGAGCTTGTCGATGTCCTTTTGCTCCATGACCTTTTTGGGCTTAGGTGGTGGAGGCGGTGCCGCCGGTTTGCTGTCGGGCGGCTTCTTGCTGCTGCTACCGCTGCTGCTGCCGCTGCTGCTGCCGCTGCTTTTGCTGTGTTTGTGCGTCGAGCTAGACGATTTTTCGCCTTTTCCGGACTTTTCGTCAGAGCCCGCCGCCGTTGTCCCAGCTTGCTTATTCTCGGAAGGGGTCGCCGCAGTGCTTGGCGTACCGCCCGCGGGCAAAGCGGTAGCCGGGCCGGTCGCCGCGGTGCCGCCGGTTCCGTTGCTAGCGGTCTGTACGGCCGCCGGTTGACGCTTGGCCAAAACAATCGCCACCGTGGTGCCAAGGCCGATTAGCAAAAACGCAAATCCCCCTACAATCAGCCACACCCACTTGGGCACTGACTCTTCTACAACATGTGGAGCGAACGGATCCCGCGCCATTTTCGCGATTACTCCTGTATGTTTAACTGCTTTTTAGATGCCATCTAAATAAACCTACGCGGTCTCAGCTTGCCGGTGGACTCTTCTCACGGCCGAGTGGCCCCTGCGGCTGGCTTGAGCGCCTCGCTATGGTTCATGCAATGGCTTGTATACTGGCAAATACTATACCGGACTTGGCGAAACCAGTCTTTCTTGCGAAAGCAATCATGTGTAGCTCTATGTCTTTAAAGGGTTTTTGCCTTGCCTTTTTTATTTGCAAAAACCACATAGTTCACAAAATCTATGCAAACTCATAAAGGTGGGGTCTAAAGCCCGTAGCGCCATGACCCAACCTGAGGAGACAAGCCTCAGCGTCCAAGTGTTGCTCGCGATTTGCGTGGAGCTTTTGGCGGCAAAGGACGATGTTGATCGGGAAGTTGCCAGGGATCTAAGAACATGCTACCTGAGGCCGAATGCGCAGCACGACGGGCCAGTGGTATGGGTTGCCGCGAGCCTTTTGGTACTTATGGCTGGGCACACTGATTAACCGCATCGGCGGGTTTGTATCGACCTTTCTGGCGATTTATCTGACCAAGCAGCGCGGCTTTTCCATTGAAGCGGCCGGGTTTGTGGTCTCGCTGTATGGGGCCGGGTCGCTGTGTGCGGGACCGCTTGGCGGCGCCCTGGCCGATCGCATTGGCCGGCGGACGACGCTGCTTGTGGGCCTTGTTGGCGCGGCGGTGTGCATGGTCCACCTGGGACTGGCGGAAAGCTACACGCGCATCGCGGTCGGGACGGTGCTGCTTGGCTGTCTTAGCGATATCGGACGTCCAGCGGTGCACGCGGCGATAGCCGACTTGGTCGCGCCAGAGGACAGACCGCGCGCGTATGGATATTTGTACTGGGCGATAAACCTAGGTTTTGCCGGCGCGGCGATGCTGGCTGGGTTTTTGGCCAAGTACGACTTTCTGCTTTTGTTTATGGGCGACGCGGCCACGACGACCATCTTTGGGCTGATTGTCTTTTTGCGCTTGCCAGAAACACTGCCAAGGACGCTGCCGCTTTCGGCCGAAAAAAAGGAAGATGCGGCGCCCGGCGTACCGTCTCCGCAAAAAGATTTGCTGGCACCGTATCGCGATTCGATTTTTGTGACCTTTGTATTGATTCAGTTCGCAGTGGCTTGGGTCTTCTGCCAAAGCATTGCTTCGCTGCCACTCGATATGAGCCAGCACGGCATTCCGATGCCGCGCTTTGGGCAGCTTATCGCGCTAAATGGCATCCTCATCGTCTTTTTGCAGCCTCCTTTGCTGCGGTATATTGGGCGTATCAAGCGCGCCCATACGCTGGCCCTGGGCGCGATTCTGACCGGGCTAGGATTTGGCCTGTGTGCCTTGGGCAACAGCCAGATTTTGTATGCGACGTCCATCGTCGTATGGACGCTCGGCGAGATCGTTCTGTCGCCGGTCGTGCCGACGCTTGTCGCCGACCTGGCCCCGCGTGAGCTGCGCGGCAGCTATCAAGGCGGCTACCAGCTTTGCTGGGGCGGGGCATCGCTGCTGGGCCCGGCGCTTGGGGGCTTGATTATGGGACGGCACGGCGCGTGTAGCTTGTGGCTTTTCTGCGCCGTCGTCGGTGCAGTCGCCGCCTGGTTGCATTTGCTAAGCGCGCCGGCACGCTGTAGACGTTTTCACGTCGAAGGCAACGCCGAAGCGCTGGCCCGCGAACTAGTTCCTATCCGGAAGTAGAAGTTTACTGATTGCATGGATTGCCTCGCTGTACAGCAGCGAGTAGGATATTCGCGTGAAATCCACAACACCGTCTTCTAAGCGGATGCAAAAAGCCGAGCCCGTGAAAGCCCCTAGCCCAGTGCCTGCCGAGGCAACTAGCCCGGCTGTGGTGGCACCCCCATCACGCGTGGCGGCTGCGCCTTTTGTCTGGCTGAACGCGCCGCTTCCAAAAGCGCTACAGGCAACTTTTGCCGCCAAGTTTTTGGCCATGCACCAGCATGAAATAAAAGAGCGTGCCAGTCTGCTGCGCCGTCTGGGATACGATCAAGCTACGGTCCAAAATCGACTGGAGCGCTATATGGTCTGGGAATACGAACCGTTTCATCGCCCCGCGCTCATCGGCGTCGTGTCAAAACTGGTCACGGCCGTCTACGCACCGACAAGCGCGCGGGGAACCGGGTCGCTGCCGGTCATATAAAATGGTTGCTCCGCTCATTCGGCCGCCCGTGGAAATTACCGAGCCGGTGGCGCTATGCGCTGCCGATGGCCGATTGAACAAGGCGGCGCGTGGCTGGGCCCGGTGTCCGCTGTTTCATACGGCGCTGCCCGGTCCTTTTTTGCGGCGCAAACGCTGGAATTTCGTCTTTGTCAGTCATCCCGAAGTGCTGCTCGCGGTGGCTTTGTCCCATGCCGACTACAGCGGGCTGGCTTTCGTCTGGATGTATGATCTGCGGCGCCAGCGTTTTTTGGAACTGGAACAGTTGGCACCGCTTGGCATGGGAGTTCGCCTGGGAACTTCCGTAGATGATGACGCGGCCTTTGTGTCCGGACCGCTGCAAATTGATTGGCGCGGACTAAAGGCAGATGGAACGATCGCAGTTGCGGTG
This sequence comes from uncultured Myxococcales bacterium, assembly GCA_964460115.1. Taxonomy (GTDB): domain Bacteria; phylum Myxococcota_A; class Polyangia; order Palsa-1104; family JAEUJZ01; genus JAEUJZ01. The sequence goes on along the minus strand of CAYWPR010000042.1, from coordinate 15,579 downwards.
CGGGCGCGACGCACAAAAAGCGATGAAAGGCCGCTGGAGCTGCGTTTGCGCATACACCGGCGCTCGCCAGCTACCGCGCTAGAAGACGAAAGCTTAAATCTGATCGTGCCGTGGAGCGATACTCGCTTCAACTATACCGGCAAGCTAGTCGCCCTATCGGCCGAAGGGGAACTTTTGGCGGGGGGAGAGCGCTACGTACTCGGTCCGGCCGAGACCTTGGCCAGCATCGACTGCACCCGCGGCATCTGGCCATATCGCACCACCTGGAACTGGGCATGTGGCGCTGGCCGCATCGGCACTAGCAAGCGCATCGGCCTAAATTTTGGCGCCGGCTGGAGCGAAAGCGCCGGAGTTTTGGAAAATGCGCTGTTTGTCGACGGTAAGATTTTGCCGCTATGGGAAAAAATTGCATTTCAGTTTGATGCCGCGCGGCCGTTTGCGCCCTGGACGATGCGCACCGTGGATTCGGACCGCGTCTTTTTGACCTTCACGCCAGCGTACAGCCGCACGCAAGATACCAATCTGCTGGTTGTGCGCATGAAGCTACTACAGGTCATGGGTAGTTTTTCTGGACGCTTGATTTTGAATGCAGAGCGCGGCGAGTTCGTACAGTTTGAGGGATTGCCGGGCATCGCCGAAAATCACTTGGCTCGCTGGTAGTATTTTCGGCGGGGCGGAATGTGGCGTGCAGTGCGCACGTTGTGCTACAAGCCTCTCAATAGGAGGCCGCTGTGGCATTTACTCGGATTCTCTACGGCATACCGTTTCTGCTGTGCACATTTTTAAGCTGTGGAGACCCGCCCGCTGATTCAATGCCGCCTGCGGATTTGCTGCCGCTAGTCGATTCGGAGCCGGGGCCTTGTTCGGCCAGCGGAATCACGGCGCAATCGCGTTTTCAAAGCGGCGACCCCATCGGCCATCCTGCGCCATTTGCGACGTCGGCGCTGCAGCAGGCGCGGGCGGTGCGCATTCGCGATCAGGCTTGGATACGCCAGGCCGCCGATGCGCGGCAAAAGGTGCGTCTCGGCGATATCCTGCTTATCAACGACAAAATTGCCGTCTACATCGAAGATGCCGGTCTGTCTGACGGCTATCAGGCGCTTGGCGGCGATATTTTGGCGGCCGAGCCGGTGGGACCTGACGGCTGGCCCAGCGGAACTTCGCAGTACGGCGAGACGATGCTCATCTTTGGCGGGTATGGTGTCAAACCCGATACGGTGACCATCTTGAATGACGGCTCGAATGGGGCCGCGGCTGTGGTGCGCGTGTCCGGACACCTGGACAGCATTCCTTTTGTCAGTGAAGGCTTCGGGGTGCTTGTGACCGAGCACTTCGATATGCCGGCGGCAATCGACTATATTTTGGCGCCCGGTGAAGTGCGGGTGAAGGTTCGCGTTTCGCTGATGAATGACGCGGCACAAGACGCGGACCTGTCCACTTTGCAGATGGTCGGCTTTTTCCATCAGTCGCGCAGCCAGTACTTTACTCCGGAACGCGGCTTTGGCGATTCCAGAGGCAGCCAGCTTTCCTGGATAGGATTTGACAACCAAGGGGCCAGTTTTGCTTTTCGCTGGCTCGGCGGAAGCCTGGATCAGGTTTATAACGGCGCCGGCTTTAATATGTACCGAATGGGCGGGCTTATGCTCGGCGGCTGCCAAAAAACAACATTAGACTATGGCGAATTCATCATCAGCGGCCCCGGAATCGACAACTTGCGCGCCGCAGTGCGGCAAGTGGATGGCGACCACTCATGGCGCGCCATATCGGGCACTGTCAAAGACAGCGCTGGCGCAGCCATTGCCAATGCCTATGTTCACGCGCGCAGCGTGCAAGGGCAGTATCTGACTCGAGTCCAGACGGACAAAAATGGCGAATTTGCCATGCATGTGCCGGCGCAAGCCGTTGATTTGCTGGTCACGCAAGGCGGATTTGCGCTGTCGGCGGCACAGCGGCTTTTGCCAAGCGAAAATACGGCGACAATTGCCTTGCCGCAAAATGGCCGTCTTATTGTCCATGCGCGCGATGCCGATCCGGCAAATCCGCAGGCTCTGCCGGTGCGCATTCAGGTGATTCCTGATTCGCCGCCGCAGGGATTTCCGCCGTCGTTTGGCATTGGCCAAGAAATGGACGGACGCGCGGTGGTTGAATTTGCGATACACGGCGAAGCGCAAATTGCGCTTCCGCCAGGGCCCTATCAGGTGCTGATAAGCCGCGGGTTCGAATGGGAAATATACAACCAGAAGCTGACCCTAAGCGCTGGAATGGATACAGAAGTGAACGCCACGCTGGCCCACAGCGTCGATTCAACAGGCGTCATGTGCGCCGATTTTCATATCCATTCATTTTATTCCGCGGATTCTAGCGACGGGGTTTATCTGAAGGTCAAAAGCGCCATCGCCGATGGGCTAGAGATTCCGGTGTCCAGCGAGCATGAGTGGATCATCGATTTTCAACCGCTCATCAAAGAACTGGGGCTAGACGCGTGGGCCTTTGGCTTTCCGTCCGAAGAATTCACGACTTTTACGTGGGGACACTTTGGCATCATTCCGCTGTTTCCGCGTCCCGATCAGCTAAATAACGGCGCCATTTCGTGGATTGGCAAGCTGCCTCCAGAGGTGTTTCGCAGCATCAATGCGCTTCCCGAAAAGCCGGTCCTTATTATTAACCATCCGCAATCGCGGGGTTACGGCAGCGGCTACTTTTATGTCGCCGACTTTCAACGCAGCACAGCGCAGGGCGATCCGCTTCTATGGAGCAACGATTTTGAAGCGGTGGAACTTTTTAACGGCAGCGACTTTGAATCCAATCGCGATGGTTCGGTGGCTGACTTTTTTGCGCTGCTGAATAGTGGGCACAAAGTTTGGGGACTCGGCAATTCCGACAGCCATTTTGTTCACGATTCTCCGGTTGGCTATCCGCGCAATTGTCTGCGCTTTGGGCACGATGATCCCACGCGCTTAAGCGCCGGCACTGTTCGCGATGTTTTGCGCGCCGGACAAGTGACGGTATCTGGGGGTCTGTACATGACGGTTGAGGGTCCAGGCGGAATCGGTCCGGGCGGCGAAGTGACCGCGGCCGGCGATCCGCTGACATTTCAGGTCGTGGTTCAGGCCCCAAGTTGGCTCATTGCCACTCAGCTTGAAGTCATCGTCAACGGAGAAACCGAGAAGACCATCGAGCTACAGGAAACCGGCGGAGGCTCCGGTCATCGCTATGAAATACCGGTGACCATAAAGCCAGGCACGCGGCCGCAAAACTGGGTCGTATTTCACGCCAAAGCCCAAGGCCGCGACCTAGGGCCCATCTTTCCGGGGCGTATGCCATTTGCGATGTCAAACCCCATCTACTTTTAGAAGGTCGCTGCCTTCCGCTAAAAAGGCGTTCGAAGGGCAGCGGCGGCAGAATGCCTAGAGTGCCTAACAGTACCGCCTCGGTCGCCTTTGCGCCGATTTGCGGCGCATCGCTGCGTTGCTCCGCAGTCACGGGCCTAAAGGCCCGCTCCGTCGTCGCGCCGTGCGCTGCTTGCAACTCGACGCAAATGCTCGGTCGTCGGTACTGTTAGGCACTCTTATGGACGCGCTTCGATCTGCTTGCGAAGCTGTTCTTCCTTTTTCATGAGCTCGCCGGTCGGATCGCTTTTGGCAAAGTCTGCGGCCTCAAAAATCTGGCGCAGTTCGACCTCGCCTTCTTGAAACGGTGCGCGTTTCAGCCATTTCAGGGCTTCCTGCTTGGATTTTAGCTGCCAGATCCAGAAGCCGGCGATAAGCTCCTTGGTTTCGCTAAAGGGCCCATCAATGACGGTTCGCTTGGCACCTTCAAAACGAACTCGAGCCCCCTTCGCGCTAGCGGCCAGGCCTTCGCCCGCCAGCATCACGCCGGCTTTGACAAGCTCTTCATTGAACTTTCCCATTTCTGCCAGGCTCTTCTCATCCGGAAGTTTTCCCGCCTCGGAATCTTTGTTGGCTTTGACGATGACCATGAAACGCATTGGGAAGTCTCCTTTGTTGGGGGGTAAGGCCGGCAGCCGCCTTTGGGCGGGCTGCTTTTTAGGCTGATACCTATACGTCGATCGAGCATTGGCAAAATCGACAAGCCGCATCGTTTTTTTTCAAAAAAATGCCACTGCCGTCGCCAAGCGCGAAAAGCGCTGCAGTAGCGTTTTGAATCAGATCGGCATCCAAGCTCGGCAAATCGTTCGCAAAAATCTTTTGTCAGACCCGCGTGCGATTCTTTACTAACAGAAAGGAGTGCTCATGAACAAAGAACGAGTTACTAAGAAAATGCTTGCCGTCGAGCTATATCAAAAAGGTATGAATGTTGTGACGATTGCTGAGCTATTGCGCACTGGACCAAGCTATGTCGCCAATGCGCTTATCGAGAGCGGATTGGCCCCGGGATACACGGATTTATACACTTCCACCGGACCGCAGAATGAATATGCGGCGCTTTTCAAAGGGATGGGCGGTCTGCGTTTTAAAGACCTCGAAGCGGCGCGTGCATCCGTGGCGCGGCTTGAGGCGCTTTTTCAGCGCTTCAAAGGAGCCGAGGATCGTCGCGGCATGCATCAGTGTCAAGTGCTGGCGCTGGTTGGAAAAAATCGTGCCGAAGGCGTTGGCAAGCACAATGAAGCGCGGCTGTTTGCCGACTGGCTGCAAGCCTTGCTGCTTGTCCCGCCGGCGCCTGGCAAAAAGACCGCTGTGAAATAGCTCGATAAGCCGCGCAGACCCATCCGGCGTGGCCGGATGGGGCCTCCCATTCTAAATAATTCTGCCTAGAACCAAGGTCTCGCGATAGTACGGTTTGGTACGGCTGCACGTATAAATTGAGATGGGACCATCTGAGGACACGGCAATGGCCACCGCCCAGGTGAGTCCGCGCCTGGCAAATTCTGAGACAAAGGATTGTGCGGCCAGGCGCTTTGTGCCGCGGGCCATCACATCTTCGGCCATGTAACTAAGTCGCCGGCCAAAATATTTTACATAGCCATCGGGGTTGCAGAGCACGACGGCGCCGTCGAGCTTGGCGGCGCGCAGAATAAGCTGCGCCACACTCACATCCAGAATCGATTGAGTATTGTCGGTCCGCCTGCGCAACAAACTTCGGCCGGTCAGCCAGCGGCCGCTGCCGCCAGCGCGTTCTGGCTCTGCATCGTGCAGCCGCTGCATATGCGTGGACTGGGCGCGCCAGTCTTCGGAATCCGCTGCAAGCGGAGCATAGACAAGCAATCCACCATGCGAGGCCCGGCGCGCAATGGGCGACATTTGTATCGCCAATGCCAACATGGCGCGTAAAAGACTTTCATGGCCGGCGCGATCCGCTTGTGACCAGGCTTCTGGACGCCAGTCGCTTGCGGAGCTCATGATGTCGGCAATGGGATCTTCATAGGTTCGCCAGCCCTTGCCATCGCGGTATGCATGGAGCTGACCGCCCACAAAAATGCGAATCTCGGAGGCCGGGCCCACGACGGCGGCCACCGCCCAGGGATAACGCGCCGTCAGATAGGCATAGGGACGCAGCTCGCTGCTCCACAGCGAACCGGCGCGCCAAGCGGACAGTGCTTCGGTAAAATCTGAGAGCTTCAGAATATAAGCTGGAAGGGATTCCCAATCGTCGATGCTGAAGTTACAGTAGGGAACAATCAGACAGCGTTCCTCGGGAGACTCCAGAAGATGTACCTGCTTAGGCAGATCGAGCAGAGGAAAAAATTCCTGATGTCCCAAAATGCGTGAGGACTGCGTGGCGGGAAGCGGTTTGACGCCTGGCCAATAGCGCATCAAAAACGCATGTCCGAGCAGAATTCCGAACTGCAGGGCGCGTCCTTCGAGCTTTTCTTCGCAGAAATTCAAAGCAATTCCGACGAGCGAGCGTACGGTTTGCTCAATCGGTGTTTCATTTTGCGCCGAACGAAAAGCCAGTGCGGAATTGGTGGGAATCTGTTTCCCTTGGCTGGTATTGAGTTCTAAAATTTTATTAGCAATCGAACGGCATATAGCTTGCGGAATATCACTTTGGCGAGAACGTGTATAGCGCAATCCATTAAAATGCAACAAAGCATCCAGGCAGTGCGCATCTTGTGTGGACAATGAAGGAAGATCGCCAAGCTGTATGGCTTCAAAATGCTCAAACAAAATTGCTGCAATTTCCTGTAAAACGCTATTTGACAAAAACGTATCGGTGATCGCCGTCAATCCTACTGCAAAACCAAAATGATCACGCGGGCGCAGCAAAATCGTGACGACTTCCGCACCAAATCGCGAGCTGGGATTGGCATACATTCCTAGTTGATAGACGGCAGCCATAATCGAGCGATACGTGACAATAGAAGGTCCAATACCCAGCTTTGAACATAATTTTTGTGTGCCACATAAATACTGTTCATAAAGTCGCGTCGTCCCGGACTCATCGCGATCTCCATCATCGCCAAAAAGCAACTCGGGGACGTCGAAGTCGGCATGATGATCTTGAATGTTGACCAAATCATCTTCCCAGCGAACACCCATATAAGCGTGGCGAGTATCCGCGATGCCGCTGGGAAATTGTATCGTCGATTTGGAAGTATTTACGTCAGGGGATGCGCGTATAAATTGTAAATCATCAAATAAATGGCAGCTTTCATGCTCATTCATCGAATAATTTACGCGGACACAGATTCCAACATCTCCGTGAATTGAAGATTGTCCAGTGCGCTCTGGATAATATAAAGAATCGAGTACATGATTGAATGTGTGAAAACCCAATTTTTCATTGCGTTGCCATAAATCTAAAGCAAGCTCTTGATCCGTAGAAAGTACCGCCACCGAGGTTGAATTTGTGTCTAACACATGACGTAAATGATAGAATAAGCAATATCGATTGCAGCGTTTTTTGATTTCAGTTTCTATAATGGAGGCCAAATGCTTGCAGATACCGCTCAAAGATAAACTTTGTCTAAAATCCGCATTATTCTTCGGTATCACCAGGGCCTCCACAAGCCGCGCGCCAGCGATAGAGCCAGATTTGAGAATGCTCTTAGCCTACAAAACATAGATTTTAAAGGTAGTCTGGAATATTTAGGCCGTCAAGGTCGCGGGACGAGGCGACTTGGGCGCATCCTTTGCTACAAGTAAAGACAGGGCGCTCGCAGCACATGTATGGGGCTTTGCCGAGCGCCGAGTGCTGAATGGGAGGCTTGGTCAGTAACGCTCGCTGTCGCTTTTGGGAGTATTGGGATTTATGGGTCCGGTTTCGCCGTTCACCGTCGTGCCGCCGTTCATAAAGAATGGGGCGCGATCCAAAAAGGCCATCGGAAAGCTGAGCGTCGGCTTTGACAGCGCATTGAGCGTCGCGACATGCGCTGGCGCCAGCTTGATGTCGAGCGCCTGGATGTTGTCATCAAGCTGCGCCACCGTCCGCGCCCCGATGATTGTCGAGGCGACGCCGGACCGCCCTTGCACCCAGGACAGCGCCACGCGCGCCGGGGTGGTTCCAAGCTCACCCGCGATTTTTTGCAGCGCATCGACGATGTCGTAGGTCTTTTCGTGAAGGCTGCCTTGCACCAGCGGGCCGCGATCGGGCTTGATCTGTCCCGCGTTCTGACGCGTATACTTGCCCGAAAGCGCGCCGCCCTTCAGCGGCGACCACGGCGTCACGCCAAGCCCCAGCTCAAGCGCCATGGGAATAAGCTCGCCCTCGACCGTGCGCTCGAGCAGCGAATACTCGATTTGCAGCGCGATGAGCGGCGCCGTGCCGCGGTAGCGCGCGAAAAGCTGTGCCTCGGTCACCTTCCACGCCGGCGTGTCAGAGAAACCAATGTAGCGCACTTTGCCGGCGGTAACTAGGTCGTTTAGCGCCGCCATCGTCTCGTCGATAGGCGTATGTCGATCCCAGGCGTGCATCCAGTACAAATCGATGTAGTCGGTCTGCAGCCGCCTTAGCGACTGCTCACAGGCTGCGACAAGCGACTTGCGATTGGCGCCGCCGCCGTTCGGATCACCAATGTACATGTTCGAGTAGAACTTGGTGGCGATGACCAAGCGATCGCGGCGGCTTTTATGACGGCCGATGTGGTCGCCGATGATCTTTTCGGAATGGCCGCGCGTGTAGATATTGGCGGTGTCAAAGAAGTTGCCGCCGTGCTCGATATAGCGATCGATGATCGCTTCGGACTCCTTGACGCTTGAGCCCCAGCCGAGATCTTCTCCGAACGTCATGGTGCCAAGGCAAAACGGACTGACTCGCAGACCAGAGCGGCCAAGCGTGACATAGTGATTGAGCGGCATCATTTTTCCTTAAGGTTGCGAAGGGCAAAGGGTCGTCTCTTCGTGCAAAATCCTATCAATAAATTCACGCAGCTATACAAACCACGCAAGCGTATTTTGCTATAGGGTAAGGCGCAAAGGCAGTAGGAGGATGACCCGTGATTTTTGACCTCTTTCACTCGATAAGCGACCCGATCGTTGGGACTCGAAAAATGGGGGAACGTTCAAGTGTCGCGGCCTTTTTGCGTCAGGTGCAGCTCGCTGAATTTCTGGGCATGAATACCGTATGGTGTGCCGAAAGTCATTTTTCTTCGGAAACTCAGAAAACTACTTCGGTTGCAACCATTCCTTATTTTCGCGGCGAAGTGGGTATAAATAGTGACTCCTTTCAGTTGTTTCATTTGCTTGCGCAGCACACAAAAGGGATACATTTTGGGACCGCCATACATAACATCGTCGGCGGTAGCGGCGGACCGATCGCCAGCGCCGACCGGGTCAATTTTCTGCGGTTTTGTAATGAGAACTTTTGGCCGACCAAACGAATTCTGCGCATCGGAGTTGCGGCGGGGCGTTTTCCTTACCAGAATACGGCCTTTGGCATTTTGCCGCGCGATCAGAACGAAGAAAAATATTGGTTGCTCATAAAGCGATATATTTTTCTAGAAGCACTTGAGATTTTTCTGCGTTTGCTAAAAGGGGAAGTCGTTAATTCTAATTTGATTCATCGTTATCATCTGACCCGTGATGAAATCCAGAAAAGCAATGTAGAAAAATTCGCCATGCCGCAAAGCGAGCGCTACGAGATACGCCGGCGTTGGGAATTTGAAAATGTTTCCCTCGTTCCAAGCGTCGAGGAGGATATGGAGCATTTTCGCATCGTGCTTGGTTCGCAGGACCCCCAAGCCTTGGCGCTGGCTCGCAAATTTTGGGATGTGGACCTGTTTCATTTGTCTTTTACATCGCCCGAGCAAATTGAACAGCTTCATTGTCAGCTTGCTAGCAGTTGTTTGACCTGGCGCCGCGAACGATTGCCGCGAACAGTGCTTATTTTCATTGATAAAGATCGCAAGAAAGCACGGGAATTGGCGGACAATGTACTTAACACTTATATTGACGCCATGCACGGAACCGCGCAAGTACCGAAGAAAAGTGTGCTCCTCGAACGCGCCTTGGTTGGCGATGCCAGCGAAATTCGCGAGCAGCTAGATCCGGCAAATCCTCGTCGCTTTCATCTCGAAGATAGACTGATGCTGTGGTTCGAATTTAATCAACTTGATGGCGCTGCCATCGAGGGCCAGATGAAATATTTTTGGCAAGATGTGGTGGAGAAAATGTCATGAAAAGTGATGCTCCGCTTTTTTCGCTGCTGCGCGACGGAATTGCCGAAATAACGGTGTACGGCGAGATCGTCGCGACCCAAAACAATATTGTCAGATTTAGGACAGCGGACATCATTGGGGAATATCCGGCCCGTTCCCTTGTCAAACCGTTTCAGTTTTTGGCGACCGGACTGGCCTCTGCCGAGCTGAAACCCTGGCATATTCCGGCCTTGGGATCGATTTCGGCGACGGAAGAACAAGTAGAGCGGGTGCGTTCCTTTTTTGCCGAAGAGCGGCAGCTATATTTTGACAAGAATCAAGTTCCGCCGTCATTTCCCATGGATGAAAAAACTCGCGCGCGCTTGCAGGAATGCGGACGCAGTCCCGAGCCGTGGTACCATCCTTGTTTTTGTAAGCATGCGGCGATTTTGGAAGCGGCAATCGCAAATGATTGGCCTCTAGAATCGTATCTTGCGCCCACGCATCCGTTTCATCGCGCTTTTCTCGAACGATTGAACAAGTGGCTGCCTCCGCGTGAGCGGTTTTGCGTGACGGATGGCTGCGGTTTGCCATCGCCGGTGTTTTCGACTGCGGAGCTGGCCAGTCTGTTTGCGGGCTTGATGCGCGCCACTCTGGCCACGCACGACTCCCCCGAAAAACGGGTTGCCGAGGCCATGCTCGGCAATCCCGAGTGGATTGGCGGACCGCGCCGGGTCGATACTCGATTGATGCAGCACAATGCCGGGCGGCTCATTGCCAAAGAGGGCGCGGATGGACTTCTGGGAATCGGCGGGCTGGCCACGCAGTGGCTCGACGGTCCTGTAGGGATTCTGGTAAAAATTTCCTCGGGATATGCTCCCGAGCTTGCGGCCATTGCCGTGGCGCCGGTCCTACATGCCTTGGGTTTTGTTCCCGCTTTTGCAGTTCCGCATGGACAGGTCGTAAAATATCATTTTGACGTCGATGACAAAAGCCGTGCGCCTTTCAATCCGCAGCCTGTCTAAAATTGCCAAGCTCCGGTTGCGAGTCGTCTCTATTTTGATCCTTCATTTGGTGAAGGGATTCGCAGCCAATTCGGTTTTTGCTCTTGTAGGAAGTCGATCAAAAATGCTGGCATGCGGCGAAAGCTAGGTCCGAAGTCTTCGCTGACGTAATAGGACAGGCTGCTTCCGCATCCGAGCTCTTGAAGCTCGACATACAAACGCCCCTCGCCGGCACGGTACAGGACGGCCTTGTAATCGGCGACATAATGCGCATCGGCAGCGTAGGGCTGGTTTGAGACCAGCACTTCTCCGTAAGCAACTGTCGCGATGTCCGCCTCGTGCTTTTTGCCAAGAAATTTTAAGATTTGGGTAGATGCTGCGGTTTTTGCCGACAGCCGTCCTGGATGGACGACTGCCGAAGAATCGCGCTATTTGGCATTGCCCTTGTCCTTGGCGAATTCGCAAATTCCTGCGCCAGCCTCAGCCTTGTCGATCATAACAGACGTACAAATTTGACACGAAAAAGGATACTATGTTCGACGCCGAGCCAGAACTTGCAGCGCAGCGGCACACTTAGGAGGAGCCATGACCCTTGATGACATCGATATTGCCAACCCGGACGCCTACGTACGCGGCGTTCCGCATGAACAGTTTGCTTTTCTGCGGCAGCACGCGCCGGTGTTTCGTCATCGCGAAGCCGGCGGTCCAGGATTTTGGGCCATCACTCGCCACGCCGACATTGCGCGCATCTCGCGCGATCCCAGTACTTTTGCGCAGGTGCCTTCGCTATTCATTGAAGATCTGCCGCCGGGCAACCTGCGCGATCATCCCGATGTGATGATCAACATGGATCCTCCCAAACATACGCGTTATCGCGCGCTGGTCAGCAAGGGCTTTTTGCCGCGCGTCATTTTGCGGCTTGAGGGACGCATTCGCGAAGTGGTGACCGAGCTTATCGATACCATGGCGACACGCGGTGCCGTCGATTTCGTCAGCGAATTTGCGACCCAGCTACCGCTGCGAATCATCATCGAACTTGTAGGCGTTCCGCCTGCCGACCAGGCGCAAGTGCTGGATTTTTCAACGCGCTTTTTTGGCGCCCTCGATCCCGAATATCAAGGCGGCCCCGTCGATTTGCACATGCTCATGGCCAATATGGACGCCACGGCAAATCGTCTGGCTGAGCTGCGCCGTCGCGAGCCTACCGATGATATGCTTAGCGTTCTTATGGCCGCCGAAGTAGACGGCGAGCGGCTAAACTACACCGAATTCGGAGGCTTTTTCCGTCTGCTTTTGGCGGCTGGTCACGATACGACCAAGAATCTTCTGTGCAATGGCCTGCTGGCGCTTCTCGAGAATCCTTCTGAATATCGTCGCCTGCTTGCCGACCCGACGCTTATTCCTACGGCTGTAGAGGAAATGCTGCGCTATGCGCCATCGGCTTTTTATTTTCGTCGCAATGCCACGCAAGACATCGAGATTCGCGGCCAGAAGATCTCAGCCGGTGATAAGCTGATTCTGTGGTACGCGTCCGGCAATCGCGATGAGGAAGTCTTTCGCGATGCCGACAAATTGGATGTAGGCCGCACGCCCAATGAGCACCTGGCCTTCGGTATTGGTCCGCACTATTGCCTGGGCGCAGCGCTGGCCCGTCTCGAAGCGCGCATCGCCTTCGAGGAACTACTGCGGCGTCTTCCGGACATCGCTCTTGCCGGCCCGGCCGTACGCCTGCGTTCAAATTGGATACACGGCATCAAGTCGATGCCGATTCAATTCACACCGGCAATCGGTTCCTAATCATCTGCCTTTCGCACATCTAGGAATCAGCTTTGCTGGCGCCGCGCTGGCACAAGCGGAATTCCGTAAAATTCCTTCCACAAGTCGGCGACCCGGGCGCGCAGCGCCGCTTCTGGCTCGGCGCATAGACGGTGTAAAAGCTCCTCCGGATTCGCCAGCGTTTCATCTCCGCCCAGACGCCCAAGTATCAGAAAGTGCGCATAATAGTGCGGAGTCAAAGCCACATAACGACCGCGCACCTGGCGAATTCCTTGCAAAATGCTGAAGCAGGGTGCGGACGGCGCATCGTGCATTTCCGCCAAGTAGGCACGCAGCTCTTGCTCGGCAAGCCCGGCAAAGCGCGCATCGTTTTCCAATAGCGCCCCGAGCGCCGCCGGTACTGGGCGCGCTCTTGCTACCGCGGCGTCCGCTGCCGGGCCCTGCGAATTGTCGTCAAGCGCATGCCGCGTTTCGTGGGCCTCGGTGAGTACAGCCATCTCGTCCAGCAGCGTACGAATAGTCGCCTGCGCTTCCGCGGTGCGAAGTTTCTCGTCGGCGTTGGCCAGGTTCCGCAGGTCGGTATCCAGTATCAGCGGGCCTCCGGGGTTTTGCAGCGAACAAAGGGGCCAAAGCGGCTCAAACCATGCTTCGCCAAAGGCAAAAGTTTCGGGTTTCTCGATATGGACCTGGCCGTTGTGCAGCCGGCCGCGCATGGTCGAAAACGCCGCTTCGCGATCGGAAAGCGCCTCGACTAGAGCATCAAGCGCCGACGCGCCGACGCGGACGGCCAAAAGCCGGCGCAGCTCGAAAAGCGCGGCTTTGTCGGCGCGGGTCAGCGGGCGGCCCCGCTCTGCATCGCTATGCTTCCCCGTCGCGTCCAGAAGATCGCGGAGCAGTAAAGATTCAATGCGGTCCATAAAAACGATAGGCCGCGTGCCGTCGGTCTGCCCAAGCAGTCCCATTTCTATATTGAGCCGGTCGATGCGACTTAAGCGTCGCACAAAAGTACGCTGCGTCCCCGCCTCCCAAGTTGCAGTACCAACGACTGCGTAGCTAAGCAGAACCGTGTTTCTTTGAATAAGCTGCGGGTCCAAATAATAGGGCAGGTGATTGGCAAACAGCGCATCCGAAAGGCCTTCGCCGGCTGCTTTGACCGCCGCCACATCGGGAAAGGCCGCGTCCAGCCGCCCAAGCGCCGCGCTGACCTGCGGATAGCGGCGCAGCGTCGTTTGCATCTCTTTTAGCGCTGGGCCTGCCGCTGCAATCATTCCCCGGTTGCGCTGAAGCTGCCAGATGGGAAGCTTGCTTGCGAAGATCTGGTGTATGGGATCGGGCCGCCCGCGCCAAAAAGAGATGCCGTACGCCGTGCCGGCAAAAAGCAGTACCGCCGAAATGAAAAGCAAAAACGGACGGCGCGATGGCCGCAGCGTAACGTCAAAATCCTTTAAGTCCTTTGGGGGCTTCGCGGCTTCTGACGTGTCCGATGCCGCAGCCAAAGGAGCTGATTGGTCCGGGGAATTCGCCTGGGCATTGCCGTTTGTTCCAAAATCGGAGGAGATCATGAATGAGATTTCTCACTGGGTCCTAGGATGCGCGCTACCGGCCCTATAGATTCCTATTATGCCCAATGATGGCCGCGGCGGCTGCCTTTGTGGCGCTACGATGGCACGACCCTTTGATTACACTTTCTTAATGTATACTTAATCTGGCTCGCCTTACTCATTTCGTTCCGCTGTGTTACTTGACAGCGACGTGATGGCATTGGCGAAATGGATTTTGGCGGCGACTTGGCCAAGGCGGCTCTTTTTGGGGCTGTGTTTCGGGCTTTTCGCCGGCCCGGTCGCGGCGCAGCCTCCTTCCGTCGATGCGGAATTTGTGCCGCAGGCGGGGCTCTTACTTTCCGATCTGATGCAGCTAGTTGCCGAGCACGACCCAGCGCTGCAGCAAGAGCGACTCGGCGTCGAGACCGCACGCGCCCAAGTGCGCCAGAGCGGGCTTTGGGAAAATCCGGTTTTGGACGCTGGCGTCGGTACAATTCCGATTGGGGCGGCCAATCCGCCGGATCTGCCCGCGCCGCTGAGTAACATTCCCAACTACAGCATCGGACTTAGCCTGCATCCGGACTTGGCGCGACGCCCGGTGCGCCGGCGGCAAGCGCAGGCGCTGCTTGGCGCCAGCCAGGCGCAGCTACACGCCGCCACCCGCGAGCGGGCGCTGGGGTTGGCGCGGGTGCTGGGGGCGCTGGCCGGGGCGACGCTGCGCATCGAAATCAAGCGCAGCCTGGTCGAGCAAGGCCGCGACGCCCTGAAAATCGCGCAAACGCGCGTTGAATCGGGCTACAGCGCCCCCCTTGAGGCCAGCCGGCAGGAAATCGATCTGCTGCGCCTAGAGGAGCAACTGCTGGAGCTCGAAGGCGAATCGAGCGCCGCTTTGGCCAATTGCGCCGAGTACCTGGGCGCCCGCTGCCGGCGCTTTGCCAGTCCCGAGGACGCACACACCTTCCTATTGCGCTGGGCCGAGCAGCTTAGCGGCCAAATTTCGCCCAGCTTGGCGGCCCTGGAAGAGCGGCCGGATTTGCAGGTGCTGCTCGCGCAGCGGGCGGCCGCCAATGCCGAACTGCGTCTGTCGCGCGTCCAGCTTGTGCCGGATCCAACGCTGCGCTTTGGCTATCTATACGACCGTTTTGTCGCTTCGGGAAATCAGATGCATTCGCTGAATGTGTCCCTGGCGCTGCCGCTGCCGCTTTTAGATCACGGTCAGGCGGTGGCCCAGACGGCAGCGGCCCGCGTTCATCACATCGAGGGCGAGCGGCAGCGGCGGCTGGCGGCGGCGCAGGCGCGCATCGAAGCGCTGCTGGCTTCGCTGGCTTTGCAAAAACGGCGCACCCAAATCCTTCAGAGCAAAACCTTGCCGCGGGCCCGCGCCATTTTGGCGGATCTGCGGCGCGCCTTCGAGCAGCGCACGCTGCGCCTGACCGAGCTGCTTTTGGCCAGAAATACCCTCGATGAGCTGCTTTTGGCCGAGGCGGATGCGCTGATCGATGGCTTTAATACTTCGCTTGAGCTTCTGGCCCAGCTTCCAGGTAGCCAGTCGGCGCTCGGTGTAAATCAGGACAACCGATGAAACCCATCGTCCCTCCGCAAAAGATTGAAATGCGCAGCCTGCTTTTGGGCGTAGGCCTCGGGGCGGTGCTGGCTGCGCTATTGACTGGGCTTGTACTAAACGCGCTGTGGCATCGTCCGCGGCCCGCGTCGCAGCCCGCCT
>CAYWPR010000041.1:0-52414 GCA_964460115.1 uncultured Myxococcales bacterium | reverse complement strand
GCAGATTGCCGACGCCGTCAAAGTCTATGTCGGCATAGCGCAGGCCTTGCTGATTAAGCGCGCTGGCCATATCGGTCCCCGACGTCAGGTCATACACCGCCAGCGTGCGATCATTGCTGCGTCGCACCGCCAGCCGTCTGCCGTCGGGTGAGAAAACAATGCGCTCGATGCGGTAATTGCGCACTCCGGTGCTGATTCCGGCCAGCTTGCGCAAAAGGGCGCCGCTTGTCGAATCAAACAAATATACGGCGCTGCCGAGTTGTCGCCGCTCGTCAAAAAAGCGCGTATAGCCGCCCGCCGCCAGTGTTTTTCCGTCGGGAGACAGCGCCAGCGCGTAAATGCGCCCCTCGTCCCCTTCCGCCGCACTTGGCGGTCGCAGCGTGCGCAATAGCTCGCCGCTTTGCGCGTTCCAAATGCGAATCGTGCGATCTTCGGAACCGGTGACGATTCTTCGGCCGTCGGCAAAAACGGCGATGCTGGTGACCGCGGCGCTGTGCCGGCCCGAATCGACGCGCAGCGTCGCGCGATCCAATAGGGCGTCGGCTTCGTCCTCTGCCGCAGCGGCTTGCAAAGGGGCAAACTGCCCCAGGCAGCCAAGCATCGCGAGTAGCCGCCAAATGAGCGTGCGCAGCATGCAAGTCCTCTTCGCTTGCTAGTGTACTGCGTATAAGAAGGGAGTTGCAGCAGGCCGCAAGCCGCTAGCTCTAAGGAGCTGTGGGGGCGATCTCAGTAAATAGCCAGGCGGGATTTTCGGCGGGGCTGGGCATTTTGGGCGGGCAGGCGTGCAGTATCTGCGGACACTTGCTCTTGATGTAATCGAGCACTTTGGTCTTGGGCCGATGAGTGCGCGCATCGGCGGCGACTTCGATCAGACGCGGGCTTTGCAGGCAGCGGGCTCCGTCGGGGGACCAGATGGCTTCAAGCGGCCACTCGGCGGCGTCGCGCTGTATGCTGGCGCTGTCGTAGAAGTTAATTTTCTCGTCGTTGCGGGTATTTGACTGGCCATTGCCGCAGTAGTCGGCGCGCACCGCGCGGACGCAGCTTTGGTGCAAAAGATCCAGCGAGGCTCCCGAGGGGGCGTTGGCCCAGGGTTTGTACTCAAGCACGCTTACGCACTTGGCCACCGCCGAACCTTGGCAAGCAAAAGTCAACTCGGTGGGAACTTGCGAATGCTTGCCGCCGCCTCCGGGACCGACGGTCATATCCCAGGTGCCGACGACGGCGATGGCCGGCGCTTTGTCCTTGCACAGGGGCTGCCAGCTTGGTGGTGCATCGCTGGCTAGGCCACCGGCCTCGCGCCAGGCATAAGACAGCATGTACTGCGGCACTTGGCCGTTTTTCTCATCGGCAGGGGCAATGGAGTCGATGTGCAAAATGACCGGAGCGCCGGTTTCCGCAATCGCCGACAGCGTTGCCCCAACGAAATTTCCCAAGGGCCGGTTGCCGCTTTTCAGGGCGCCGGCCTCCAGCGTCACATCGCGCAGGGTTTCTCCGCCGGGCAGAACCACACCTATGCCCAAATCGGTGACTCGCAACTGAATGCCCTCGACAAGCGGACAACCCGCCGCCGGTGCGCGCGTCATCGAGACGCCGGTCAGCTCTGGACCGTTTGGTTCAATGCCTCGGCAATGGCGCGGGACCGAGCCGGTTTCCGCGCACGAGCCAGCCCAAAGCGTCAAAGCCACAGGAAAAGACAGAAGTTTGATTCGTGACATGTCGCTTGCTCCGATGAAAAAGCCGTTTGCCGCAGATGGGGCACAGTAGGTTTTTTTGCGAGAGGAACCTATAAGGTGGGAATTGTAGCACAGACGCGCAGTCCAATCGTTACGTCACGCAGCGCTGCTTCTGCCTCGTGCCGGTTGTCTAGACGGCAGGTCCGGCCGCCGTAGTAGTAGGCGCCGCCGCGCAGCGCAAAAGGCTTGTCAGAGACGCTGTTTGTGACCCACTCGAAGGCGTTGCCGACTAGGTCATCGACGCCAAACAAGCTGCGCGAGGCCGGATGGCTGCCCACCGCATCCGGCCCCATGGCCAGCGGATCTTGCGCATAGGTCTGATCATAGGACGCATCGCTTGGCAATAGCTGATCGCCATGCGGATAATGGCGTCCGTCGGCGCCGCGCGCTACACGTTCCCATTCGCGCTCGCTGCACAGCCGCGCCCCGGGCACGCGCCCGCTTTGCTGCAGCCAGTTTAGATAGGATTGCGCATCTTCAGTCGAAATTCCGGTCACCGGCAGCTTGCGCCAATCCACCGGCGGCCGTTTGTTCGCGGCGGCAAAATGCAGAAGCTCGCCTTCGCGCACGCGATAGCCGATTTTGCTTACCTGCAGCGTCAGCTCAAATTTATCGTCCGGAAGTTGCCGCAATTCGAGAGAGCCAGAAGTGCCCGCATGTCCCGCGCGCAGCATTCGAAGTTCGCGCTCGGCCGGCGACAGATGGCGCAGAAAATCCAGCCAGTCTTGGTAAGTGGTCTCGTGCTCTGAGATGAGAAAACCGTCCGTATACACCGGGTGAAGGGGCACATGGTAAAGAAAATCCCGCCGCTCGCTAAGGCTGGCATCGCTGCCAAAGGGCGTGCGTCCAGCGGGAATGTAGACAAAGCCTTTGGGAATCGCCACTGCGGGTGGCAAATAGATGGACAGTTGCAGCGTCTCTTCTCGCTCGACCCAAAGCGGATAATTTAGGACAAGCGGCGCGCTCACCTTTTTTTCCGGCGACACAATGCGCAACAAATAGCCGCCCGGAGCCAGCGCCGAAAGACTTAGCGGCGTGCGGCCGAGTTTGCGGCGCGTGCTGTCCGCCGGCAGTCGGCGTTCTTCAAAGGGAAATAGGAAGACCTCGGCGCCTGCAGGCTGGGTCAAAAGCACGAGCTTTGACGGCGCCAGCCAGCGCTGATGGTAGGCTCCGTTGTGATCGAAGAGCCAGACGCGAGAAAGCAGCTCATCGCGCGTCTCAACGGCGTGATTGCGCTCGGCCACTTGCGCCTGATCGAGCAGTATCGTCGCCAGCACGTCGCGCACTTCGGTGTCGGTGCTGCGCAGCATAAAGGCGGCTTCGGCGGCCTGACT
Organism: uncultured Myxococcales bacterium; assembly: GCA_964460115.1. GTDB lineage: Bacteria > Myxococcota_A > Polyangia > Palsa-1104 > JAEUJZ01 > JAEUJZ01. Next base: position 49,347 of record CAYWPR010000041.1, on the reverse strand, counting down.
GGCTCGCCTATAGGCCTGCCGCGTTTCAATGTCGGCGGCTGTCTTTTTTTCCCACAGCGCTTCCCCAGCGGTCTGATGTCGTAGGTCGAACTGCGCAAAGGCCGCCTGACCAAGCGCAATCGCCTGGCGATCTTTGGCGCGCGCCGCGAAAAGCTCGCTGCGCGCAACTTGCAGACGCTGCGCCGCTTGCTGCCGCATCGCTTGACTGGCGCGCAGCTTGCCGCCGAGCAGAATCGCCGCGGCCAAAAGCGGCGCGCTGCCGATAAGCGTCCACCGCTGTATTTTTTGCCAGCGCGCGGCGCGTACCGAAGCACGCAAAAATAGCGCATCGCGCTGGGGCAGCTCGTCTTCTTTTTGCTCGTCGAGCAAAAGCGCTCCGGTGGTACGCAATTGCAGCGGTTGCCACAGCAGTTCCGGGGCCCGACCCAGGCGTTCCCATTCGGCGGCGGCCTGGCCCAGGCGCTGGCGCGCGGCGCGCCTTTCGGCATCGTGAGCCAGCCAACCGCGCAGCGTGTCCCAGCTTCGCAAAAGCGCCTCGTGTACTAGCTCGTACTGGCTTTCTCCGTCGTTGGTTTTGCCAGTATGCGTGCCACTTTCGAACTCGGCTTCTTCCGCGGTAACGCTTGAGTCGGCGTGAACCGTGACGATGCGCGCCTGAACCAGGGCCTCCAGCGCTTCACGCGTTGGCTGCGCGGTGTCTTTGTTCGGCGCGGCGAGAAGCTCATGGCGGGCCCTGCGCACCCGCGTTCCTTCAGAAACCACGAGCTGACCAAGCAGCTTGCGGGCGGCCCGTCTTTGCGCTGGCAGCATGCGGTCCAAAACCCCATCGGCATAGCGGGCCAGAGCGCCGCCAAGGCCTCCAAGCGCATCGAGCGCGCTTTGCGCAATGATGCCGCGCTGCGCATCGCGCACCTCCCACAGCGCCGCCAGCGTAAACTGTAAAAGCGGCAGGCTGCCGGTATTTTGACTGGCCGCGTCGATGAGCGAATCGACAAGGGCGGAGGATTCAAAGCGCACGCCGCGCGACAGCGCCGGACGGACGATGGATTCGCGCAGCCCCTCGGGCGTAAGCGGACCGAGCAGAAACAGCGCCCGGCCGATTTCCGGACCGATGCCCGGCAGCGCTGACAAGCGCGAGAGAAAATCGCTGCGCACGCTGCACAAAAGGCGAATGTCGGGCGCATATTCGCAAAGCTCGCGCAGCGCCCGGCCTAAAAGCTCATGCGGCTCGGCGTCGCTTTGCGTAAAGAGCTCTTCAAGCTGATCCGCGAACAAAAACAATTGTCGCGGTGGACTGTCGCTGCGGTTTTTGCGGCGTAGGGTTCGGCCGATTTCTTCGGGCGCATTGCGCAGAAGCTCTTCGACATCGCTTTCGTCGCGTTGCAAGACAATGGCCAGCGCCGTGGCTAGGGCGTGTAGAGGCCGCCGCCCGGGCGTAAAGCGCGTGTAGACCACATCCGGGCCGAGGGCCCCGGCCTGTACGGCGAAAAGCACCCCGGCTTGGCACAAAGACGATTTGCCGACGCCCGAATCGCCGGTGACGACGACCAGCGGCTCGCTGTGCAAGCGTTCCAAAAGCGCGCGCAACTCGGCGTCGCGACCAAAGAACTGCTCGTGATGGCGCACTTCGAAGCTGAGCAGACCGCGATAGGGATTGCCTTCTTTGCGCGACGACACGAGCGGCTCGGCGGTTTCGCGCGGCAAAAGTTCCTCGAAGGCAGCCAAAAGCGCATCGGCCGAGTCGTAGCGCGCCGCCGGGTCGCGGCGCAGGCAGCGATCGATCACCGCCGCAAAGCGTACATCGACCGTCGGCGCCAAGCTGAAAAGGGGGGCAGCATCGCATTCCTGCACCTGCTGCCGTAGATCTTCCAGCGTGGCGCCTTGATGCGGCGGCTTGCCGGCGCACAGCTCGTAAAGCATGGTGCCTAGCGAGTAGATGTCGGCTTGCCGGGTTGGCGGTTCACAGCGCCACTGCTCTGGAGACATATAAAGCGGCGAACCCAGCCACGAACCGGCCTGGGTCAGCGCCTGCGTTTGGGCCGGCGGCGGGCTGTCCTGGCTGGGCGGCGGCAAACGGTTCGTGGCGGGCAGAGAGGGCGGGGCGGGCTCTATCGGAATGAGCAAAGGCCGCCGCGTTTTGGCGGCTTCGGCTGGGGCGGCCGCGACATCGCCGCGCGAGCGCTGGGTGGCTTCGAATTCGACCGCGGCGGCTACGGCTTGCAGCGGCAGCGGCGGGCTTTGCGCAAGCACCGGACGCATCTCGTCCAGCGACAGCCGCAGCGCTGGAATCGCCGCCAGCGACATGTTGGTATTGCCGGCCTGCGCCTCGAAAAGCTTGGCCAGCCCGAAGTCGAGCAGCTTGACGTTGCCATCGAGAGTCAGCATCGCATTGGCCGGCTTGATGTCGCGGTGCAAAACGCGCCGGCGATGCGCAGCGGCAAGGCCTCGACAAAGGCCGCGACCAATTTCAAGGACGCGACGCCAGGGCAGGGGCAGTTGCAGACGATCGAGGGATTCGCCGCGGACGAGCTCTGACACCAAGTAAGGCTGCCCGCGCCATTCGCCAATGCGGTAGACGGCGACGACATTTGGATGCTGCAGGCGGGCAATGGCGCGGGCTTCGATCAGAAATCGGTCGCGCATTACCGCCCCTTCGGCATCGTCGGTGCTGGCGGGCAGGCTCAGAAACTTGATGGCCACCGGCCGATCGAGCAGCGTGTCGTGGGCCAGATATACGCGTCCCATCGACCCCTTGCCAAGCGGCCGAATCACCCTGTATTCCTCGATTTGTGGCGGTGGATGAAAGCTGTCCGGCAAGGCCATGGGCTTTTTTCGTCCGAACTTCGTCCGAGGCTTTATCTATTCAAGGCCGGCGTCGCTGCCGGCCTCTTCTGGGTTTAGGCCCAGGCCGTACTGCTTGAGCTTTAGCGTGAAGGTACGCAGCGGCATGCTGATAAGCTCGGCGGCGATCTTGCGCACGCCGTTTGAGGCGCTTAGCGCCTCTTCCATGCGCCGACGTTCGAGTTCGTGCAATTCTTCGGCAATGGGCCTAAAGCGACGCTCGCTTTGTGACTTTGGGGCCTGTGGCTCGAGGCCGGGGCCAGATGCAGAAGCGCCGGATTCGCCGGCGGGCGGCGACAGGACGCTGGCAATTTGCGCCGGCAAGTGATGAAGATCGACGATAGGGTCGACGATTGCGGCGGCGACATATTCCATGGTGTTGCGCAATTCGCGGACGTTGCCAGGCCAGCGATAAGTAGCCAGGGCGCGCAGCGCGCTCGGGGAAAGCGTCTGGGGCGTGCGGCCGATGCGGGTGCAGGCATTGCGCAAAAACGTCTGACCGAGCATGGTCACTTCGCGTGGGCGTTCGCGCAGCGGCGGCAAGATAACCGTCGCGGCGCCGAGGCGAAAGAACAGGTCTTCGCGAAAGCGTTTGTCGCGAATTTCGGCTTCCAGATCGCGGTGGGTGGCGGCGACGATACGTATATCCACCTCGCGCTCGCGCACATCGCCGACGCGGGTGATGCGTTTTGTCTCAAGCGCGCGCAAAAGCTTGGACTGGGCATTGGCGGAAAGTTCGCCGACCTCGTCGAGAAACACGGTGCCGCCCGACGCAGCTTCCAATAGTCCGGGTTTGCTGTGGGTGGCGCCGGAAAATGCGCCGCGTTCGTGGCCGAAAAGCTCGCTTTCAATCAGCGACTCGGCGATGGCGGCACAGTTTACGGCAATAAAAGGCTTGTCGCTGCGCGCCGAAAAATAGTGCACGGCGTAAGCGGCGGCTTCTTTGCCGGCACCGGTCTCGCCGCGAATTAGCACCTGAATGTCGCTGCGCGCCAGCCGCTTTAACAGCTCGAACAAGCCGAGCATCGCCGGATCGGCCAGCAAAATTTCGCGCTCGCCCATTTGCAAACGCGTTGCCGCGTCGGTGGCCGCCAGAATGCCCGCCGGCTTGGCGGCAGCGGCGGCGCTGCGGACCGCACCAAGCAGCGTTTCGGCGTTGCAACCATCGATCAGATACGACGCCAGCCCAATGCGCGCCTCGGGATCGGTGCTAAGCAGCGCGGCAATGAGGTCAATCGCCAGCCGGCGGACTTGCATCGGGCCCTGCTCGGGCACGATCAGCAAAAGTTCGCGCTCGCTTAACCAACTGGCGGCGTCGATAAGGCGCAGCCGCGCTTGAATGATGCGCTCGACGGCGGGGCGCTCGAAGGGGGCGTTGCCAAAGCGCAGGGCGGCCAGCGTGAAGGTGCGGCCGGCGGCTTGCACGCGTTCGATTTCCTCGGCCACGCGCCGCCGGGCGGCGTGCGCCGGCAGCAGCGTTTTGGGGGTGACTTCGCGGGCCGTACGATGCAGCACCAGGTGGACGTCGCCGATAGAGATGACGTCGCCGGAACTAAGCTCGCGGGCGCCGACTACAGCTTCGCCGTTGACGCGGGTGCCATTGTAGCTTTCCAAATCGCTGAGGCTGGCTTCGCCATCGGCAATGAGGATGCGGGCATGGCGCCGCGACACCGATTCATCCTGCAATTGCAGCTCGGCTTCGCTGGTGCGGCCGATAAGGACGACGCCGTGGCGCGGCAGGTGAAACATGCGTGAGCTGCCCCCCTCAAGGACCAGCAAATAAGCGCGTTCAGCGTCAGGGGTTGCGCTAAAGGATGCAGCGCTGCGCGTCGCCGCAAGCTGCTTGTTCGAGGCGTCTCCGTCCAAATCCATGCAAGTACGGACTGTACCAAAGCGGAGACGCTCTTCAAGAATTCAATCGAGGGGTGGGGCCTTGTAGGCGATTGTCCATTTGCTTCCGTGCAGACGGTGCGCAGATTGGAGGCTATGAAGCTCTCGATTCTTGATTTGGCATCGGTGGTCGAAGGCAGTAGCCGCGCCAAGCGCTGCTAAATAGCCGCGATTTGGCCCAGCATGCGGAACGCTGGGGCTATCATCGGTTCGAAGGGCAGCGCCATGAATAAAAATGCTACGCTGCCGCCATGAAATTTACCGGCACCGATACTTTCGTGGCCACTCCGGATTTGATGATTGCCGTCAACGCGGCTGTGGCCCTAGGCCGACCGCTTTTGATCAAAGGCGAGCCCGGCACCGGCAAGACCATTTTGGCCGAAGAAATTAGCAAGGCGTTTTCGCGACAGCTTATTCGCTGGCACATAAAATCCACGACCAAAGCGCAGCACGGTCTTTATGAATATGATGCGGTGGCGCGACTGCGCGACTCGCAGCTTGGCGATTCGCGGGTTTCCGAAATTGCCCACTACATCATCCGCGGCAAGCTGTGGGAAGCGTTTATTGCCGATGTGGCTCCGGTGCTACTGATTGACGAAATCGACAAGGCCGACATCGAGTTTCCAAACGACCTTTTGCTGGAGCTCGATCGTATGGAGTTTTACGTCTACGAGACGCGCCAAACCATCGTCGCGCGGCAGCGGCCGATAGTCATCATCACAAGCAATAGTGAAAAGGAATTGCCCGATGCTTTTTTGCGGCGCTGCTTTTTTCACTACATTCGCTTTCCGGACAAAGAAACGATGACGCGTATCATCGGCGTGCATTATCCCGGTTTGCAGCAGGAACTTTTGCGCCGAGCGCTTGCGACGTTTTATGCGCTGCGCGAAGTGTCCGGACTAAAAAAGCGCCCCTCCACATCGGAACTCCTGGACTGGATACGCCTTTTGGTGCACGAAAAAGTGCCGCCCGATGCCGTGCGCGCTGGCGAAGGGGGACAGGCCTTGCCGCCTTTGTATGGGGCGCTTTTGAAAAATGAGCAGGACATCGCCCTTATCGAACTGGCCAACAGTTCCCGCCGCGGTCGCGGCTAACGGAGCGCATGATTCGATGTTTGCGTCCTTTTTGTTAGCCTTGCGGCAAGGGGGAATTTCGGTTTCGCTGCTGGAATTTCTGACTCTGCTCGGCGCGCTTAAGCAGGGAGTGTGCGAAGATACGGTCGAGGAATTTTATTATCTGAGCCGCGCGGCGCTTATCAAAGATGAGCGCAACCTGGATAAATTCGACCGCATCTTTGGCGAGTACTTTGCCGGACAGACCTCCCTTTTGGAACCAGCCGCGGAAATTCCCGAGGAATGGCTGCGCCGACTTGCCGAGCGAGTGTTCAGCGAAGAAGAAATGCGGCAAATACAGGCGCTAGGCGGCTTTGACAAGCTGATGGAGCGGCTGCGCGAGCTTTTACAAGAACAAAAAGAGCGTCATGAAGGCGGCAATCGCTACATCGGAACCGGAGGGACCTCGCCCTTTGGCGCGCACGGCTACAATCCCATGGGCGTGCGCATTGGTCAGGAACATTCACGCCACCGCCGCGCGATAAAAGTTTGGGACAAGCGCGAGTTCAAAAATCTGGATGACTCAGTAGAAATCGGAGTGCGCAACATTCAGATTGCTTTGCGCCGGCTGCGCAAGTTCGCGCGCGACGGCCACAAAAGCGAGCTCGATTTGCCCGGCACCGTGCAGCGCACCGCGCACAACGGCGGTTGTCTTGATTTGCATATGGTTTCCGAGCGCAGAAACGCTGTGAAAGTGCTTTTGCTTTTGGACATCGGCGGCTCGATGGATGATCACATCCGTACTTGCGCCGAGCTGTTTTCGGCCGCGCGTTTCGAATTCAAACATCTGATCCATTTCTACTTTCACAACTGTGTGTATGAATCGCTGTGGCGCGACAATGCTCGCCGCTACAGCGACCGCACGAATACGGCCGAACTGCTACGTACTTATTCTGCGGACTACAAACTGATTTTCATCGGCGATGCCGCGATGAGCCCCTACGAAATCATTTCACGCGGCGGCAGCGTTGAGCACTGGAATGAGGAATCCGGTCAAGCGTGGATGGCGCGGCTTTTGGCGGCGTATCCGCACGCGATCTGGCTAAATCCGCTGCTCCCCAAGCAGTGGAATTTTTATGAATCGGTTGGGATGATGGCCAGACTAATGTCCGGACGCATGTATCCGCTGACGCTTTCTGGCCTGGACGACGCAATGCGCGAATTGAATCACTGAGGTATTGTAGGTTCTGTGACGATGTAGGTTGGATTTGACAGAATTTATGTGGAAATCAGATAGAAATAGCAAAATAATGACTATATGGAATATAGTGGCTTCAATCAAATTAAGCGATTTTCGCAAATCAATTACGCAACTTACATCTGGAAATTGGCATTTTTGCTGGTGTGGGCCAGCGCCGGGGACATTGGCCTAGCCGCAGCGGCCCAAACGCAGCGCTTTGCCACGGAGACGCGGGGCGATTTCGTGATCTTCGGAAACACCCTGGGCCAGGAATGTGCTGCCGGGGTGCCGGCTCCCATCGTCGGTACGATCGGCGCCTGCGGTACCAATACTGCAGATTCTGCGCCCGACATCTATTGGATGGCGGATTCTCCTATGGATGGACAGGCATCGGCTGATGTTAGCATCACTGCGGCGCAGGCGCGCAGCACGGCCGTGCTGAAGCTACCCGCAGGAGCCACTGTTCTTCACGCAGACCTTTACTGGGCTGCCAACGGTGATGGGTCGGGCTCTACTGCAACCTTCGAGCGTCCAGGCGTATTCAACAAGAGCGTGAGTCCCGTTGCCGGTGACACCGTCGTAAACAATACCCGGTATCAGAGCCATGTCGATGTGACTGCAGACGTGAAGCAGTTTGGCGCCGGTGCCTACCGGGTCGGTGGGGTTTCTCCGATACCGGCTCTGGTAAATGTCAACAACTCGAATAGCTTTGCCGCTTGGTATGTTGTCGTAATTTACCGTTTGGATACGCTGCCGCCGCGTAACATCGTGCTGTTTGACGGCCTGGACGGGGTCGCTAGCGGAATCTCTTTAAACGCCACGCTGAGTGGCTTTCGCGTTCCGGTTGGTTCAAGCGGCGCGCGGCTTGGCGTTGTCGGCTTCGATGGCGACGATCAAACTACGGGCGACAGCTTAAGCGTTAATGGCACCGCGCTGTTCGACGCGCTAAATCCCGTGGACAATTTCTTTAACAGCACCCGTTCGGTTTTGGGAGTGGCAGAAAGCAATGCTGGGGATTTGCCGCAGCTTACCGGTACGCAGCGGAGTATGGGGGGCATCGACATCGACATCGTAGATATATCCGCCCAGCTGGCCCCGGGAGATACCTCGATGACGATTAACGCTGCGACCAGTGGCGATGTCTTCTTTTTCGGCGCGTTTGTCGCGGCGATTGAGACCGTGCGGCCCGACTTTCAGGGCCTTCAGAAAACCGTCCAAAATCTGACCACTACGAACGGTTCATTCAATCCAGGCGATGAGCTTGTGTATACGCTGACGGCCGCCAACACCGGAGTCGATGGTGCCGTTCAGACCGTGATCACCGACGTATTGCCGACTGGTCTTAACTATGTTGCAGGAAGCCTTGAAGTTGTAAGCGGCGACAACGTCGGCCTAAAATCCGATGCGGCCGACACCGACCAAGCGGAATTCGACGTCGCGACTCGAACCGTTCGTTTTCGCATCGGCGCGGGCGCAGACGGCAGCCAAGGTGGAACCATTGCCGCGGGCGCTGCTTCGACCGTGGTGCGCTTTCACGCGCGCATCTCTGCATCGGCCAGCGGATCGCTAGCCAATCAGGCGGTGCTGGCCTGTCAGGGAGCCTTTGCGACGAGCGCCGGCAACACCCTGGTCAGCACCTTTCCATCGGGAGATGGTACCACCACGGGGGCGCCGACCACGATTACGATAGCCCCTGGACCACCGCAGGCCGATCTCGAACTCAGCTTTACGGAAACGCTTGTCAACAACAACAACGAAGCAAGCTATACCGCGGTGGTCACGAACAATGGGCAGGATTCCTGTCCGTCGCTGACGCTGACCTATCCAATCGTTGCGGATAGCGTGATTCGAGACCTCAACGCGGGCGCCGGCTGGGCTTGTAGCCAAGCCGCGAGCCTTTTGACTTGCAACTACACGCAGGCGCTGGCCACCGGTGCAGGCACGCCGTCTGTGACGTTTACGGTTACGCCGCAGGCTGGCCAGACCACGCTGGCTTATAGCGCAGAGGTGCAAGCCGTCGGGGGGCCGGGAAGTCCGATCGTCGACCCGGTCAGCGACAACAACACCGTAAGCGGAACAACCACTGGGCTTATTCCTCCGCCGAGTGCGGATGTGGCACTGAAGTTCGAGAGTCAGCTTGTCAGCTCGGATTCGCAGGCAAAGTACACAGCCACGGTCACCAACAACGGACCGAGCGTAGCCGGAAACCTGATATTCAAAGCGCTGTTTAACGCGGATGTGACGATTTCGGAACTGAGCGCGGGGCCAGGGTGGAGCTGCACGCAGAATGCCGCCTCGCTGAATTGTACTTTCTCGCAACTTTCGCCGCAGATGAGTGCACCGGCGATTAGCTTCCTCGTACGCTCGAATTCTGAGCAGACGTCCATTCCTTTTGAAGCGCAAGTACAGCCTGTGAATGCGCAAGGACAAGAGCTTTCGGATCCGGTGCCCAGCAATAACACCGTAACCGGGACGACCACGGGACTAAGCACCATCCGGCTCAGCGGCGGCGGTTTGGGCTGTGCCTGTACGATGTCGGCGCGAGATGGGAAGACCGCTCCGCCCTTGGGAATTTGCGCATTCTTCGGGCTTGTGTTCGTGCTGCGTCAGCGCCGCCGCCAGCGTGCGCAAATCAGCGCCTAGGCTTCTATCCGCGCTACTTCCTATTCAGAATCTGCGATGAAAATGACCCGAACAAACGGGTCATTTTCATTCATCAAGATTTCGCGCCGCGCCTGCTTTAACGCAAACTGGCAATGCGGATGTTATCGAAGGCGACATTTTTGCCGGTGAGCGCGATGTCTGCCCTGGCTTACTTCGTAAGCTCGTCGGGATTTCTGTTTGTCCGCTGCAACAAAAGCTTAGCGCGTGCAGCATACATGGCTAGATGTAGCGCGATGGGTCGAGTATGATGGTTCTAACCATGCGAGTGTACTTTGATCGAGCCCGGCAGTTTCGGCCGGCAACGATGAACCAGACATCGTGAGCGTGCAAGCGAGCAGACCCACGATGCCGGCGATGCAGTCTGCGGGAGTGGCTGCGACGGTAGAACGCCTCTTAAACCTGGCGGAAGGGGAAAGCGGGCGCGCCCTGCGGCTGTTCACGCTGATCTTTGTGATGTCGGCGGGCCTCGTGCTGTTCAAAGCCGCGCAGGGCGGTCTTTTTCTATCGGCGTATCCCCGCAAGATGATTCCGTGGGCATTTGCGGCGTCGGCTTTGACGGTGATGCCTTTCTCGATGCTTGCGGTCGCTGGGGCGACGCGGCTTGGGCCGATTCGTCTGGCGGCGCTGGCGCTGCTGTTTGGAGCCGTCGGCAGCGTGTCGCTGCGTGGGCTTTTGGCCGCATCCGTGCCGGGCACGCCTTTTATCGTATATGTGGCCATTGAAGTCATCAATGTGACCGTCCTCATACAGACTTGGAGCGTCGTATCCACCACCCTGGATCCGCGTTCGGCAAAACGGATTTTGCCGATTGCCGGAGTCGGCGCCAGCGTCGCTTGGATGCTCGGCGGCTTTGTCGTCTCGGGCCTGGTCAAGCTGATTGGCACCGAAGGTTTGCTTTGGGTCGTTCCCATTCTGTTTGGACTTGCGGCATGGCTGGTGCGAATCATTGAACGCAAAGATCTAAACGCCGCCGTCCGCACAGTACATCCGATGACGCTTGCGCAAGGCGTTCGAAACGGATTTCAGTTCGTGACGCAGGTGCCGCTTATGCGGCTTTGTCTGTTTTTGAGCATTTTGGCGCTGATCGGCGAGCAGCTTATGGACTACCAGCTTTTGGCGACGGCGCGCGAACGCTATGCGGCGCCGGCCGCCATCGCTGGGTTTTTCGGGCGCTTTTACGGCATCACAAGTACCGTCAGCCTGATCATTCAGCTTGGCTTGTCCAGCCGCATCCTGGCCCGCTTGGGCGCAACTCGCAGCCTGGTCATCACGCCGGCGTTGACTTCATTTTTTGCGCTGGCGGTCATGCTGGTTCCGGGATTTGCGCCGGTGGTGCTTTTGCGCGCCAACGACCGGGTGCTAAAGGGGGCGCTTTGGGCTTCGGCGCTAGAACAAACGCAAACTCCGCTGCCGATTGTGCGCCGGGCGCAGGCTCGCACCCTGTCTCGCGGCGTCGTTGCTCCCTTGGCCTGCGCCATCGCGGCCCTGGGAATGGCGGTGCTGCCCGATAAGCTGGACATGCGGGTGCTGGCGCTTCTGACCATGCTTGTGGTGCTCGGCACCGTGGCGGTGGTCGTTACAAGCCTGCGCCATGCCTATTTGTCGGCACTAAAGCGGGCCATTGACGATCGCAAACTGCGGCTTGATGACGAACTAATCGGCACCTCCGTCGATCGCGAAGCGGCAGAGACCCTAGGCCGACAATTGTCCGACGCCGATGAAGGCCGCGCGCAATTGGCCATCGAGATGCTGGCTTTTGCGCCGCCGCTAGTGGCCGAGCGTTTGCTGCTAAGCGGACTTGGACATGCCTTGCCAACGGTTCGCGCTGCCATCCTTGATCGTTTGGCGCAGGTGGGCCTAACTAGCATTGAGCCTGTGGGGGCGCTTTTGGAACGCGAAGTCCAGCCGGAAGTACGCCGCGCGGCGGTTCGTTGCCTGGCCGGTTCCAAAGCGCGCAAAGAACTTGTACGCCGCACGCTGGAACCTTATCTGGCCGACAAAGATGGTGCAGTACGCGCGGTTTCACGGGTGGCATACGTAACGCTGGCCGATCCCTCGGCGACCATGCGCGGCATGACCCTGACGCCAATTCTAAAAGGCGATGATCCGCAGCTTTGCTTGGCGGCGCTTTCGGCCCTAGGTCCGCAGTCCGGGCAGACTCCGGAAGTCATCGTGGCGCTGCGCAAGCTGCTTTTGGGCGATGCCTACGAATTGCGCCTGGCGGCGCTGCATGCCGCGGCGCGAATTGGCGCCCGTATGCTTTTAAACGATATCGGGCCGGTGCTGGAAGATCCGCGCACTACAGAAGCCGCGCTGGCGGAACTGGTCAGATGGGGCAAGGGCGAGCTCGATCGTACAGTGGTCGCCAAGCTGCTTTCACAGACCGATAGAAGCGCGCGGGCCCGCGCGGTGCGGGTGCTGGGACGTTTGGTGCAGGCCGGGCGCAGCCAACCTTTGCCCAATGAGCTAGTCGAGCCGGTGCTTGAGCGAGAAGTCATCGTCAGCTTCGGCTACTTGTCGCTTTTGGCCGGAGTGGCTTGGGACGATGGAACGCCGGACTGGGATTTGGCGCCGGAGTTTGTGCTGCTTGGCGGCGAGATCGACTTGCGCTTTCGCGATTCTCGGCAGCGGGTTTTTGATCTGCTGTCGCTGATTCAAAGCCGCAAGCTGACTCGAGTGGTTGAAGCCGGTCTGCGCAAAGCCAATGCCAGCGTTCCAAATCAGATGAATGCGCAAATCGCCGAGCTTTTGGAGATGGCCCTGCCGCTGGAGCTGGCGCGTCGCATTGTGCCCCTTGTCGACAAGCTGAGCTTGCGCGAGCGACTGCGGGCGGCCGAGCGGGTCGAGCTTTTGGATCGCGCCGCCATCGATGATCCGTTGGCTTTTCTCATGAAATTGGGCGATGCCCACCTGCGCATCTGTGCCATGATTACGTATGGCGCCCGTGCGGAGACCCGATATCCCGAGGCTTATAAGGAGGACGCCGCCATGATTCCGGTATTCGAGCGGATGCGGCTTTTGCGCAGCGTTCCGCTATTTACCGAGATTCCCGGAGAAGACATTTTGATGGTCGCCGAGATCGTCGATGTCGTCGAGTGTGCTCAGGGCGAAGTGGTATTTCGCAAAGGCGACCCGGGCGAGGATATGTACATCATCATGCGCGGCCGGGTGGCGATTCGCGATGGCGGTGCCGATATCGCAACGCTAGGCGAACGGGAATTTTTCGGAGAGCTTTCGGTGCTTGATCACGAAGCGCGCAGTGCGGACGCAGTGGCACTGGAAGCTGCCGAATTGCTAAGGTTGCGCGCTGCGGATTTCGGCGAGCTGATGGCGCGCCGGCCACAGATTCAGGAACAAATTCTGCTAGTCCTCGCCCGCCGACTGCGCGCCCTAAACGCCCGCATCGCCAATTAGAGCTAGCGAATTAGAAAATCCGGTTCAGAGTAGTAGAAGTTGCTGTAATGGCTAATTTCGTGGCGGGGTATCGCTGCGCTGGGCTTTTCTGGAGGAACCGATGCAAAAGTGGTCCTTGATTTTCGGTCTAAGCTTGGCCCTGGGCTTATCGACCTTCGCGTGTGTACCTGGTGAATATTATGTGGACACGCCGCCTCCACCCCCGCAACAAGAAGTGATTGGAGTGGCTCCGTATCCGGATGCGGTGTACATCAACGGATATTGGGGCTGGGAGGGCGGACGTCACGTCTGGCATCATGGCCGCTGGGATCACGGTCGCCCCGGCTATGTCTGGCAACCGCACCGCTGGGAAGCGCGCGGCAACCGACATGCCTTTGTTCGCGGCGGCTGGCGGCGCCGCTAGGCTCATGTATTTTTTCAGCGTGGCCTTGGCAGCGCTAAGCTGCATTCCCTGGAACAAAGTTTCGGACAAGGCTCCTGCGGAAAAGATCGTGCACATCTGTCCCGGTGAGATCGCCCGCATGGTGCGCTTTTCCTATTGGGAAAACAATTTGCCTTATCGCGCGCTACTGGTCGTGCGCGCCGACCATACAGTGGCCGTGCAGACAAGTACGCATAAGAATCAGTTCACATTGAATGACGCGCAAAAAGAAGATCTGCGTGATGCGTTGGAAAGCTTTCCGGATTTTTACAAACTGCTCATCAAGGAACCGTATAAGCCCAAAAAACTGCCCAGCCAGGAAGGCGGAATCGATTTTTATGTAGAGCTCCGTCGCGGCAAGCGACTTTTTCGCTGGAGCAACACCCGTTTTTTGTTTGCCAACGGCTACGGCGGCGTTCCTTTGTTTAGCGCCTTAGAAGTCTATCAATATCTACTGCAACCATCGCGACAAGAATCGGCATCGCCTTAGAATCTGTGCGGCCTAGGAACACGTTCTGTTGTTAGATGAGTACTTCTTTGGGCAGTCCACGCAAGCAGTGATCACTGGCCATGCTGGCGCCATATGCACCGGCTGGATACAGCGCCAAATGATCGCCCTCGGCGATGGGCGGCAAGCAAATATCTCGGGCGAAGATATCGTTGGCCTCGTTGATATTTCCCACGACATGGCCTAGGACAGTAGGGGCCAAAAGGGGCCACGCAACCGCAGCGATGCCGAGCGGAATGCCGTAATGCGCGGGGTAGACATTAATGTTATGTCCGGCATCGATTCCTATATACGTTCCGCTGCGCCGTACTTCCACCGTATTGACGGTCACGATTAGCACTCCGCAGGAGGCCACAACAAAAGTGCCGGGCTCACAAACCAGCGTACAGCCGGTGGGCGCTAGATGCTTTTTAAGCAGCGCTGCCCAAGTTTGTACGGACAGCGGCGCATCTTCGAAGCGCTGTCGACTGCACAGACCGCCCCCTACATTGATGGTATGTACGGTCGGGATTGCCGCCGCAAGTGCGGCCATTTTCGCAAACACTGCTGCAAGCTGCGGCGCGGCGCTTTGTTGCAGCCCCCAGCCGGCGTGCATGTGCAAAGTGTCTACTTCCAGGCCTAGTGAATTGGCATAGGCTGCTGCATCAAGGACGTCATCGATGTCAAAGCCAAATTTGCTGGCTCCATAGGACAGCTTGCTATTTTCCCCCCAGCCTACGCGAATCGCCGGATCGATGCGCAGACCTATCCGCCTATTGCTACCCACCGTTGCTACCTGCCGGCGCAGCACTGAACGGGAATCCACATTTAGGTGCACGCCGTAGCGCGCAAAGGCCATGAGATCGCGGTTTGACAGCATGCTCGCTGTGACGCTGATTTCAGAGGGCAAAAAACCTGCCGCAACGGCGTGCTCCACTTCACGGGGCGAGCATGCATCGATTCCCAGGTCGCCTTCGCGCCGCAGCAGGGAAAGCAGCGGCAAAAAGCGGTTGGCTTTCATCGCGTAGTGTATGCGAAACGGTGCTCCCGCCGAGTGCAGCGCAGTGCGCAGCTCGGCCAGACGGCGCTTTATCGTAGCGGCGCTGTACAGATAAAAAGGAGTCTCATACTGCTGCGCGAGCCGGCTTATGGGATTGCCGTCTAGTTCCAGGCCGTGCTCGCCCACCTGCAGGGCGTCGCCAAGCCAAAACGGAGGCTCATTTGGGGAAGCGGGAAGGGGAGGGGGGGGGGCGATCATGTCAGACTGTCCTCCAATACTTGTTGCATAGCGCAGGGCCCACGCCTTCTTGCAAAACCAGAAAGCGCAAAAGTTCGCGACGACTTTGTTTCATTCGGCGTCCTCACCCAGGGTTCGTGCTTGATTTTTTGTTGGACACTTAGTATCCCATTCACCCGTGAATCGAATGATTCCCACTGAATGATTCCAAACGAATAACTGCAGTCAAGGTACAAAAGAAAATGGAGGTCATATGAAAAAATTGAAATCCCCCCTGCGTTCTATGCTTCGTCCACTTTTAGGGGCCGCCGCGTTTGCGATTCTAGGGGCTCCGCAATCTGCGCAGGCGCTGGATGTCGTCGGCAATCTGACGATGAATACGACTTGGCATAAAAGCGATTCGCCGGTGCGGCTTTTGGGCGATGTCACGGTTTTGTCCCACGTGACTTTGACCATTGAAGCGGGCACGGTCATCGAAGCCGCAACCAGCGATAGGCTGGGCGCCGGCAGCGATACGGCCCGAGTCGAACTTATCGTCAAGGGCAAACTAAAAGCCACCGGCAACTCCAGTAGTCCCGTTATTTTGCGAGGCGCCACCTCCACGGCCGAGACCTGGTATGGCGTGGTCTTTGATTCTGCCGTTAGCGGATCGGCCCTAACTTATACAAATATCAGTGATACTCGAATCGGACTTTACGCGCTGAACCAGCAGGTGCCGGCGCTGTCGGATTTGACGATTGCGCGCAGTCCAGTGGGAATCTGGTGGAAATCTTTGGCAGGACCGACGATTACCAGGGCGCGAATCATCGGTTCCACGCAAGAAGGAATTCATCTGGAAGATAACGGCAGCTCCGGCGCGCGGGCGCGCTTGACCTCTGTCGAGGTAGCGAGCACCGCCGGAACCGGCTTGAAGATTATGGACCGTGTCAGCGCCGAAGTGAACCGTTCGGGATTTTTTACGAGCAACGTCGGAATTGACGCGGTCGCTGGATCGGCCCTGACGCTGACTAACAGTGTGGTGGCCGCCAATCGGACCGCGGGAATGGTACTGCGCCAGGCCTCAGGCAAGGCATTTCGTATTATCAACAACACAATTGACTTGAATACTGCCGAGACTGGCGATCCAACCACGGCAGGGGTGGGCATCGATGTTGAACAAGTCAGCGACCTTTCGAAGTTTCTGATCCGCAACAACAGCGTGACCAATCACGGCACTTACGGTATCCAGGTAGTCGGCGGGGTTTTTCCGGCGCTTGATCATAACAATGTCTGGAACAACTTCACGAATTACAGCGCCGGCGTTTCTGCCGGACCTGGAGCGATGAGTACGAATCCTTTATATGCCGGCGGATTCCTGAATTCCTTCGCGCACCTCAATTATCCCAACGGTGACAGCTATGAATATAGCTGCATCATGCCTTCGGCGACCGGAGTGTACGTTAGTTTTTCAGTGTTTGAGACCGAGTCTGGCTACGATCCCGTCAGCCTGGTCAGCGCGAGCGGTGAAGTGATTCAGACGATAAGTGGAAATCGCGGAGCATTTGTTTCCAGCGTCGTGCCCGGAGACAGGGTGATCATTCGTTTTCGCTCGGACGGCTCAACCACCGGGCGCGGCTTTGCGGGTACATGCGTAGCCCTTGGTCCAAACAATGGGGCCAGCTATCGCTTGCCCGATTCTTCACCGGTGATCGACGTCGGCAACGGCACGGATGCACCACGTGACGACTTTGATGGGGCGAGCCGGCCTTTTGACGGCGATTATGACGGAACTGCCATCGTTGATATTGGCGCATTTGAGTATCATCAGAACGGCGCGCCGACTGCCAATGCCGGACCGGACCGCTCTGGACCATCAAATGTCGCGATGCAGTTTGATGGCCGTGGTTCAAGCGATCCCGACGGACGCATAGTGCAGTGGGCTTGGGACTTTGGCGATGGGACGGGCATTGTCTATGGCCCGCTTGTTACGCACGCCTTTACCGCGCTTGGCACCTATACCGTCAGACTGACCGTCACCGATGACGGTGGCCTGTCCGCCAGCGATACCGCAAGCGTATCAATCGTCGACAACGTGCCGCCCATCGCCGACGCCGGATACGATCAGCGGGTGCCCTCCGGAGGTCTTGTATCGCTCGATGGCGGTTTCTCTACGGATCCCGATGGCGTCATCGTCAGCTATGTGTGGAACTTCAACGATGGCTCGTCAAATGGCACGGGCCGCGCCCTGACCCACGTCTTTCCGGCGGATGGCGTCTACACGGTGGTGCTGACCGTCACTGACAACAAAGGGGCCACGGCCAGCGACAGCGTGATCATTACCGTGGGCCGCTCGCTTACGGAAGCGTCGCTTGGTGTAGAGGATCCGGCCGCTGCTGCAGAGGCATCCGCCAATGCTGCGGATGGCCAGATCACTCCACAGTACGGCTGTAACTACTCGCAGTCTAGAAGTGAAGGCGCCTTTGCCGGACTGGCCCTGCTGGCCGGCTTGTTGTTGTACCTGGCCCGTCGGCGCTTCCTCTCTGAGGGTGTCTGAAAAGCTACTGCGCGTCCAAGATACTATTGGGCACGAGGCCGTCCGTGCTCAATAATACCTTGGGCCAGTAGGCTGCTCCGCGCGGTCGTCCTCGCGAGCAATAATACCTTGGCCTGCTCCCCAAACGCTGCGCGTTCGGGACAAGCGCTACGCTTTTGAGACACCCTCCTTTTGATTCGCCTGCATCAGGCGGCGCGGTGCGTGTTCCCGCCGCCTTATTAACTTCACAAAACGTAAATAGACTTGCGGCTTTCTTAGGAGAAGGACCATGCATCATCCTATGTCAACGACCTGCTCGCTTTCGCAGCTGCGCATTTGTAACGCAGTTGCAAAAAACAAAAGTGCGCTGGTGGCGCTATCCGGGTTCCTGTTTTTCGGAGCTTGCACGGACGCGGCTTCCGAGGGCCGATTTCTGCTGAGCGAAGCTTCAATTTCTCAGGTGGAAGATGCCATTTCCAGCGGCCAGCTTAGCTGTGTAGATCTGGTCAGTCGTTATCTACAGCGTATTGCCAAGCTGGATATGCAGCCCGGAAGTGCTCAGCCGCTTTCAGCGATTCGTCAGATTGATGCAACAGCGCTCGATCAAGCCAAAGCCCTGGATGAGCGCTTTGCGCAAAGCGGACTTGTCGGCAGCCTGCACTGCGTTCCGATTCTGGTGAAGGATAACTACGATGTTCGCGGACTTCCAACGACGGGTGGCGCCAAAGCGCTGGCCGATCAAATGCCGGCCGATGATGCTTTCACCATACGCAAACTGCGCGCGGCCGGAGCGGTGATTTTGGCCAAGACCAACATGTCAGAGCTCGCGATTTATCCAATCAGCGTGAATAGCTGGACCGGCAGCGTCGGCTCGGCCTATGATTCGAGCAAAGACGCGGGCGGCTCTAGCTCGGGTTCGGCGGCGGGTTTGGCAGCGAATTTTGGTCTGGCCGCCACTGGTACCGACACCTGCGGTTCCAATCGTGCGCCGCCTGCCAACAATGCCCTAGTTGGCATGCGCGGCTCTTTGGGCCTCGTTTCTCAGCAGGGAATTCTTCCCACCAGCGTGACGCGCGATGCACCGGGGCCGATGGCCCGCAGCGTGCAAGACTTGGCTTTGATGCTGGATGTCATGGCTGGGCCGGACAGCGCCGATTCACATACGCTTGATTCGAAGCGCGTTCAGCCGTCCACGTATACAACTTTTTTGCGCGCCGATGGCCTTTTAGGCAAGCGCATTGGCGTTTTGCGCAGCTATGGCGGCAAACAAGTGACGGGTCGAAATGCCGATGTGGATGCCGTCCTAAATCAGGCGGTTGCCGATTTATCGGCGGGTGGAGCGACGATCGTTTTCGACATTGATTTGCCGAGCTTTGTCGCCACTTCAACCACGACCTACTATGAGTTTCATGAAGTACTAAGCGCCTATTTGGCCGCCATTCCTAGTCCGGTCGTCGCGGGCTATGATGGGCTGGCCATCAGCAGTGGCGATACGCTGCTTGGGCCGACCAAACAGGCACTGGTCGGCGCCAAAATGTTTAACAGCCAAATGCCCGAGTACATGCAGCTTTTGGCGCAACGGTCCATGGCGCTTTCCTATCTGACGGCAGAGCTCGATGCGCAAAAGCTTGATGCCATCGTCTACTCACCCATCGATTCGCCGTCGCATGCCCGCGGAACTGATCCGGCACAGGATTTCACCTGCGAGCTTGGCGCTTCGACCGGAATGCCCTCGATCAACGTTCCGGCTGGCTACTCAAGCGACTCGAAGCCACTGCCCCTATCGATCGAATTTTTCGGACGAAAGTGGGACGAGGCGCGCCTTTTGGAAATCGCCTATGCGTATGAGCAGCGCACTAAACACCGCCGCCCACCCTCTGACTACGCAGAACTTAGCCCCTAAGCCCTTCTCGATACCTCAGAAATTCGCCGATTTCGAGCCGCGAAACTTAAGAAAAGCGACGAGATGCCGCGCGGCGCGGTAATAAAACCACCAAGGTGCTTGTTAGGGTATGTTGCAAGCTCTTTGGGGAAAAACCATGCCTGCCGTTTTGTTGCGCCTGCTGCTGTTCTCGATTGCGTTTTATCCATTTCGCGCCTTGGCGCAAGATTCGGCCGATGCGCCTCATGTGCGCGTCGAATTGCTGGCCGAAAAAGCCGCGCTGTTACCGCTGCCGGCGGGGCATCTAGGACTGCGCTTCGTTTTGGAAAAAGGATGGCACCTGTACTGGCAAAATCCGGGAGATTCCGGCGAAGCGCCGCGTGTCAATTTCACGCTGCCCCCCGATCAGGCTGAACGGCTACAGATCGGACCCCTAAAGTGGCCCACGCCGCAGCGTCTAAGCCTAGGACCGCTTGTCAACTACGCGTACGAAGACGAGGTCCTCTTGCTGGCGCCGCTGCAAGTACGTGACAGCGGAGCGCTGCCGGCCAGCATTTTGGTGACGGCGGATGTGACTTGGCTGGTTTGCAGCGAGACCTGTATTCCGGGCAAAGCGCGACTTTTGCGCACTTTGCCGCTGCATACTCCGCCGACAAAGCTTGCGCAAAAGCGCGCTGCCGAGCTTGCGGCATTGTTTGCGACTGCCGAGCGGGCCTTGCCGCTGGCGCCGCCGCCGGACTGGCGCATCGCCGGGCAGCTTGATGCCAATTCCTTTTTGCTGCGCATCGAGATGGCACAGGGACGTCCGCTTGCTGCGGCTCAGTTTTTCCCATTTCTTCCCGACCAAATCGAAAACGCTGCACCGCAGGAAGCGCAAACGAGCTCCTCGACGCTTCGCATGCGACTGCGCCGCTCTGATCAGCTTCTAAAAGACCCTGCGAGCTTACGCGGTTTGCTGGTATTTGGCACAACCGATACGCTGCGCAGCTATGCGGTGGACATTCCGCTTGTTTCTGCGGTTGCGTTGCCGACCCAGCCCGCCGCCGGCCCAAGCGACCTTCAGTTTCAAGCGACGCCTGTGCCTATAGATGCGCCACCGCTGCCGCTTTGGTGGGCCCTTTTGTTGGCGCTACTTGGCGGCGCACTTTTGAACCTGATGCCTTGTGTGTTTCCGGTGTTGTCGATGAAAGCGCTGGGAATTCTGCAGATGCTTGGCACAGACCGCCGCGTCGTGCGTGGACAAGCGCTGGCGTATACGGGGGGAATCCTCGTCTCGTTTTGGATACTGGCCGGACTTTTGATTGGCTTGCGCTATACCGGCCAGCAGATTGGTTGGGGCTTTCAGCTACAGTCGCCGCGGTTTCTTTTGGTCTTGGCGGCGCTTTTGTTTTTCTTGGGGCTGAATCTGCTGGGCATATTCGAGCTGGGAATCGGAATGACGCGCCTAGGTCAGCTTGGGGTGAATCGCCATGGCTACGCCGGCGCTTTTGCCACAGGAATTTTGGCAACTGTGGTGGCTACTCCGTGCACGGCGCCGTTTATGGGCACGGCGGTGGGGTTTGCGCTAAGCCAGCCACCTGTCACTGCATTGCTGATCTTTTCCTGTTTGGGCTTGGGACTGGCGCTTCCCTATGTGCTGCTCTTGTGGATTCCCGGTCTAGGGCGCCTTTTGCCGCGTCCAGGGGCCTGGATGGAAACCTTCAAACAGCTGATGGGGTTTCTGCTTTTTGTGACGGTGTTGTGGTTGGCCTGGGTGCTTGGGGGGCAAGCTGGGGCGGACGCTGTGGTCGCCCTTTTGGCTGGGCTTTTGCTCATTGGCTTGGCCGCTTGGGTATTGCATCGCTTTGAGCCGTGGCGCTTTGCGCCAATCATCGCAGCGCTTTTGGTCGGGGGCGGGGCCGCTATCCCCGGCTTTTTTCTGGCGCGTCCGCAGCTTGCAGAAAATACGTCTGGCGCAGTGCGCAATGGCAGTGAAGATCTGCCTTGGGAGCCCTTTTCTTCAGAACGCTTGGCTGCTTATCGGCGCGCCGGCACGCCCGTCTTTGTCGATTTTACCGCTGATTGGTGCGTCTCCTGCAAAGTGAACGAAAGGCTGGTGCTGCGCTCGTCGGCAATTCGCGCGCGCATGGCCACCCTTGGAGTCGTGGCGATGAAAGCCGATTGGACCCATGAAGATCCAATCATCACCCAAGCCCTGCAAAGCTTTGGCCGCAGCGGCGTACCCCTGTACGTAATCTATGGACGCGATTCGAATGCCCGTGCAAAAGTACTGCCCGCTGTATTAAGCACCAGCATCGTCCTAGAAGCGCTTGACGCGCTGAATGACTTCCCGCAGAACTCGAAACCAAGCATTAAGAAAGGACAGACACAGCCATGAACCATCGCCTATGTACAAAATTTCTCGCCGGCATCTTGCTTCTGGTAAGCAGTTTGGGGGCCGGCGCTGTACAGGCCGCCAAAGTCGGCGAAGCCGCCCCGGCCTTTAGTGCTATCGATAGCAATGGCAAAAAAGTCTCGCTGGCGCAGTTTAAGGGCAAATATGTGGTGCTGGAATGGCACAATCAGGAGTGTCCATTCGTCAAAAAGCACTATGGCAGCGGCAACATTCCTAAGCTGCAAAAAGAATGGACAGCCAAGCAAGTGATCTGGCTGGCGATCATTTCTTCGGCTCCCGGAAAACAGGGCCATATGGACGGCGCTGGTGCCAACCAGGACATGAAGATGCACGATGCTGCGCCCACCGCGATCCTGCTCGATTCGAGCGGCGAAATCGGCAAGCTGTACGGCGCCAAGACCACCCCGCACATGTTTGTCATCAATCCGCAAGGACAGCTTATCTATAACGGCGCCATCGATGACAAGTCCGGCCCCGACCCCGCGGAAATCGCCAGTGCCAAAAACTACGTGTCGCAAGCTCTAGAAGAAGCGCGAGCCGGCAAGCCTATCAGTCAACCCACCACGACTCCGTATGGGTGTTCCGTAAAATATTAGGACATTCCTCGAATTGGATGCTGCTCGGCAATTTTGAGATGGGCAGCATTCAGCTTGACATTCGCTTTCTGAACACTGCGCACTTCAGCATACACCCTTGCTGAAAACGTCGGCCTTGCGGCCACAGTTATGGCACAAGGCGTGCTTACAGTATTCATACTGCGTTGACTGGACAACTCGAAGGCACGATACCAAAGGGCATGATAGATGCGTATTTGTAGCGCTGACTCGTCCTATTTGCTTTGTTTGGTGGTTTTTCTCGGCGGCGCTTGCGCAACGAACTGGAAAACCAAGCCGGTTGTAAATCCTCGGCTTGTTGCGCGAGCATTAAACGACCCCGTCGAACTGCGCGGTGAAGGCATCGATCCGGCAACGATTCCCATCATCAAGCCGCCAACCCGCATTCGCACTTGCTGCGCCTTTGGAATGGATCTGAAGGCCAAGCTGGGGGAACTGCCAATTCCCGGGTACAAAAACGGCAACGTCCTGGGTCTTGATGAAGTCGGTCCGCATGGCTACGACAAGGGCAATTTAGAAAGTGAAAACAACGGCCTAGTTTATACCTGCCGCGGTGGTTTTATCGACCTGGCGCATGTGCGCGACAACGGCGATCGGACTTTGTACCTGACGATGGAGATTGCCCGCCAGCTACCCGGGCAATTTACCATTGAGATGCCTGAAGAAGGGACTTTGCGACGGGTGTTTATAAAAGCGCTGCCGTCTAAAACCCTAGACCGCGCGGGCCGCTTTACAGCGGCAACGACCTTGGCACAGTGGATCAATTATCAGTTTTCCATTTGGCATGAGATTGCTACTTGGTACGACTGGCAAAGCGTGAAAGGTTTTTCCGAGCGGCTTTCGGCTTTTTCGCTAGAAGATCTGTACTCGAACGTGCTTGGAGAACGGCTGGCTGCAGGAATTATTCTCAATCATGAAAATGACTCGCGCCAGGCCTACGATCGGGCGATGGATGCCTGGATACATGAGGGATTGCGGCGACTTGGGGCCGTATCACGAGTAGACGGCCGGCGCGCCATGCAAGCCGTGGATGGAGTGTGGTGGGATTCGAATCAGCGGCTGCCGGAAAATAAACTGGTTCTGCGCCGGCACTTAAATGTTGCTTCGCCACAAGAGGGGTGGCTGGTGACTGCCGGGGTTTCCAAGGGTCCCAAACTGGACGAGCTTCGCGAAATGTGCGCCAAGGAGCCGCCGCCATTGCCATTGGCTATTCCGGATCGGCTGGGCGAGCAGAAGATTGAAGATCTGGTGAAAATCGAATTCGAGTTTTCCGGTTGGATTCCTGAAAGCTTTCCGCTGCCAGCGCAAAAAGGCGCCACGTTTACGCAGAACGATTTTCCCACAATTCTCAAGGACATACGCGTCAAAGGTGAAAAAGAGCTGGGCTCGGGCTTCGATCAGCCGCGTCCGCTTCCCGATTTGGCCAAACTTGTGGCCAAGCTCACTCACGTTTCTTTTAAAGCCGCGCCCTAAACTTGGCGACCTTGCGAATTCGTTGTGCTGGCTTCGCAATCGCTGACTTTTTGTGAGTGGTTCCGGTCTTTTTTTGCTCTGGAAAAACCTGCCTATGCCATTCTGCCGCCGCTTTTAGCGCCGTAGCCAAGTGCTACTTTCTTGAAAATGGACAAAACCGGAGGCTGATGATGGTACGCACGTGTTCTTATTTCTGCGCAGTATTCTTGCTAGTTGCTTGTGCTGGCCCGGCCGCGCAAGGACCTGGAACTTCCGAAACCCGGGCCGCAAGCTCAGCCACGATTAGTGCTCAAGAGCGTGAGGCCGCCGTCAAAAACTTAGAAGAAACTCGGCGCGCCTTTTTGGCATCCATACAGGGTATGTCGGACGCGCAGTTTCGCTACAAACCCTCGCCCGAGCGCTGGTCTGCAGCCGAAGTTGCGGAGCACATCGTCATTACCGAAGAGCGCCTTTTTGGAATGGTTACGGAAAAGATGATGCGCACCCCTACGGACAAAGACCTGCTCGCTCAGGTTCAGCATGATGACAATCGCATCATGCAAGCCGTCACGGATCGCAGCCAACGGGTAAAAGCTCCGGAAATGCTACAGCCGACCGGCCGCTTTCCTACTTTAGAAGCCGTCACGACGGCCTTTGGACAAGTTCGTGACAAAACAGTGTCCTATGTACAAACGACACAGGACGACTTGCGCGGCCACGCCATGCCCCATCCTTTTTTAAAAGCTTTGGATGGCTATCAGGCGCTGCTTTTGGCATCGGCCCACTGTGCCCGTCATACGGCGCAGATCGAAGAAGTAAAAGTCGATCCGCATTATCCGCGCTCGTAGAGACGGCGCCAAGCTGACAAAAATTAGCGGTTAAATGCCAGCTTGCCGACTCCGATGACCAAACAGGAGCCCAAAAGGGCAACGGCCAGGCTTGCTAGAAACCCATTATTATTTGGGTTGTCCCCAAAAACCGCCTGGGTGATGAATCCGCCGACCAGCGCCCCGGCGATGCCAACGACGATGTTGGCGATGCTGCCCTGTTTGGCATCGGTTCCCATCACTTTGCTGCCGAGCCAGCCCGCGAGCGCGCCGATTACGATCCAAAGAAGAATGCCATATGCTGGGTTCATCGTTTTTCCCTTGTTGTGTGTGAAAGTGATTGCGCTATGGCGGCTATATGGCATATGCCGTGCCAATTCTTAAGACAAGAGATGTAGGCCAGCATTTTCCAGGTCGCACGGCCCATCAGACTTTGCCAATTTGTGTGCTTCGCGCTCGAGCTCAGACGAAGAACATCTCTGATGATGACGCTGCTCGCTTCGCTTTTGGAAAAGCTGAAATCGCGGCGGCCTTCGGCTTTGCAAATCGCAAATTCAGGTGCAAAGTGAGCGTTTGCGCTCACCCGTAGCGCGCTGTGTCATTCACGCACAGTTGCGCTTTGCTTGATGATTCGCATCGGTACGCCGCCCTTGGGACCAAAGGTGGGGCCGCGCATGATGGGACGGATGGGCCGAGCGTTAGCGGGGGCGAGCTCACAGTGCGAGAGGATCTCATGCGCGACGAGTTTAATCTCGTACTGCGCAAACGCCGCGCCCAGGCAGCGCCGAGTGCCGCCGCCAAAGGGTACGTACTCGAACGGCGAGAAGCGGCGTTCTAGGAAGCGCTCGGGGCGAAATATGTCAGGATTAGGATAGATGGCAGGATTGTGATGGACGCCGATGGCGCTTACCGACACGGTGGTTTCGGGGGGCACTGTATAGGGACCAAGCTGAAGCGGCACGCGCATCTTGCGGAAGGTTTCGGCAACGACCGGATAGATGCGTAGCGATTCGCTGACGCAAGCATCAAGGTACCGGCTGCCGGCGATTGCCTCGGCCTCGGGATTTTTTCCTAGCGCGACGAGCTCCTGGCGCAGGCGGCAGAGCGTCTCGGGATTGTGGTAGAGGTGGTAGAACATCCAGGCTAGGCCAAGCGCGCTCGTCTCGTGCCCGGCCAGGAGCAGTGTGAACAATTCGTCACGAATTTGTTCGTCGGTCATCGCCGCGCCGTCGTCGTACCGGGCGGCGATCATCATGCTTAGGATGTCTTGCCCGGGCGGCTGCGCACGGCTTTTCGCAATCTGCGCATCCAGGGCTGCCTCCAGCGCGCGGCGCGCCCGCATCGATCGGGCAAAGGGCGACAGTCCTCCCAGATCGCGGCGTAGCACCGGGAAAAACAGGATGAGCGGACTAATGTTCTCGAAGTAGCCAATGCAAAGCTCCTGCGTCCGCCGCGCTTCCGCGGCATCCGAAAGCCCGAAAATCGCCTGCGTGATGATCGAAAGCGAGATTCGCTGCATGGCGCTCTTCATATCGACCACCTCGCCAATTCGCCAATTCGCCATCTCGTCGCGTGCCGCCTTTTGCATGGTCGCGCCGTAATTGCGCATCCGCGCGCCGTGAAAGGGCGGCGACAGAAGTTTGCGCTCGCGACGATGGCGCTCATCGGTTAGAACGAGGATGGTATTTTTTCCCACGACGAAGTCGGCGCCCTCTTCGGGATAGATGCCGATCTGCGAAGTGTCGAGCGTAAAGATGGTCTTTACGTGCTCGGGGTCGCGCGTCAGCACGACCGGGCCGTTTAGCCCAGCAAAGTAAAAAGTATCTCCATAGCGGGCAAAAGTCCGCGCATAGAACTTGTAAGGGTCAAGAAGGTAGCGGATCGGGTTTAGGAGCTTATTACGCGAGCCGGGCGGGAGCGTGTCCTTGCGCATACAGACCTCGGCCCACAGTCTACAACGTCTGACCGCGCAGATGGAAGCGCGATTGAAACGAGGGATTTAGGAATGCGTGCGCAGATTTAGGAAGTGCTTGGCAACTTGAATCGATTTCGGTAGGAGTAGGCATGAACGTGAATCTTGAAATTCAACCGTGCGATGCGAAGTCTGATTCGAGTACAGACGTAGCAGGCAGGACGATATCTCGTCCGGCTGATCGCACTTTTAATCATTCGGTCCTGCGCAAAGTCGTCATTGCCAAGGCGGGTGGCTACGACCGGCTTCAGATCAAGTCTGCAGCGATTCCGCGACCGGATCGCGGGCAAGTCCTTGTCGAAGTTCATGCCATCGGCGTAAACTTTGCCGACACCGTTATACGCATGGGCCTTTATGCCTCGGCCAAGGAGTACGTGGGTTGGCCCATCACGCCGGGTTTTGAAGTGGCAGGAATCGTGCGCGCAGTAGGGGCCGATGTTTCCGATCTAGCCGTCGGCGATGCAGTGTACGCCGTTACTTTGTTTGGCGGCTACAGCAGCCATGTGGTCGTAAGCCGCGCCTATGTATTTCGCATGCCGGCCGATCTAAGTTTTGCGCAGGCTGCCGCCCTTCCTGCCGTATTTCTGACGGCGTGGTTTGCATTGTTCGAACTGGCGCATCCGCGCCCCGGACAAAAGGTCTTGGTGCATTCCGCTGCTGGGGGAGTGGGTGGTGTCTTGGTCCAGCTTTTGAAAATCATCGGTTGCGAGACGGTCGCTGTGGTCGGTGCAAGTCACAAAGTAGCAACCGCCAAGGCGCTTGGCGCCAATCACGTCATCGACAAATCGACCGAGGATTTGTGGCAAGCGGCCAGACGCATCGCGCCGCAGGGATATGACCTTGTCCTTGATGCCAACGGAGTGTCCACGCTCAAGGCTAGCTATGAACATCTACGTCGCGCTGGAAAGCTTGTCATCTATGGTTTTCATTCGATGATGCCCAAAAAAGGGGGGCATCCGAACTGGCCCAAGCTGGCGCTCGATTACTTGCGCACGCCGCGGTACAATCCGTTCGATTTGCTAAATGAAAGCAAGAGCATCCTGCCTTTCAACTTGAGCTATCTGTACGAGCGGGTCGAGCTACTGACTGCTGCAATGTCGCAGCTTGCACAGTGGCTTGCCGAAAAAAAATTTCAGCCTCCACCGTTGACCACCTATCCGCTGGAGGATGTCGGGCGCGCCCATGCCGATATTGAATCCGGACGGACGGTTGGCAAGTTAATATTGATTCCTTAGGAGGGCTGCCGCTGCCTTTCGCGCGACCGCGGAAGTCGTCCTTCCTCAGTGAAGGCGCCCATTGTGCTCAACCCAGGAACTGCTGAGCCGTGATAAGATTTCGTAGGGGGCCGAATCGGTCTACTGCGCGCAACGACTTCGAACCAAGTGCTCAGCGTAGGGCCGTACGCGAGCCTCAACGGGGCAAAGCTGATGAGTCGACGAATCAGGTATCAGGTTCAAGAGACACTATTTGAGGGGGGCGAGACACGAGTGCTGCGAGCGCTGGCTTCCGACGGAACGCCTGTGGTTCTCAAGCTTGCGCGCGGTGGCATGACGTCACGGCCAGTTGCTCGCTTGTTCCATGAATATGCGGTGCTGCGTGAGCTTTCAGACGCTCCAGGAGTCGTTCACGCCTGCGCCCTGGAACCAATCGAGGGTGTGTTCACGCTAGTACTGGAGGCACCCACCGCGCAGTCCCTGGCTAGTCTTCTGTCCGAACGGAGCAAGCTTTCAGTCGAAGAAACCTTGGCGCTTGGCGTCGCGCTTGCGCAGGCACTTGACGGGGTGCATCAGGCGGGCGTGGTCCATAAAGACGTGAAGCCGCATGAAATCCCGTCTGAGGCTGAGCAACAGTGAAAGCGTGAGATTTTCGAAAATCTCCGATGAACCATTTTCCTCACGGTTTCCGTCCGCGACGGGTTCGCCAGAACCTAGTTTGATGCGACAGTTCCTCCTTCCTTGCCTGCCTTTCTCTCCGTCTTAACTCACTTGATAAAGATCATCCTACACCACAGGCATGCCGGAGCGGTCTAGCGGCTCGAAACCTACGAAGTAGGTGATGCTGCGTGTACTGCGGCCAGTAGTGCACGTTGTCATGTAAGTCGCAGATGTACGCGCCCCGCTTGCCGCAGGCTTCGGCGGGGTGCTGATATGCACTGTTCAGAAGGGGTGGTTCGTAGAGCGGCTAGCGACATTTCGAACCGCCAATTTGGGAAGTTTGCTTCCATCAGATTCGCCCCTTTACCCCTTACTCGAGTTCGCTTTTGACAGGACCGCCCTTCATCCCGCAGCACGAATTAGAAGATCAGTCTAGTCGCTACCGCACTGGTCTGGGCGCCCATGGGCTTGAGAAGCTTTACGGAGCCGATGAGGTCAAGCTTTCCGTCCTTATTCAAGTCAGCCAGGCTGGTAATGTCGATGTTTTGATGCAGGGCCACCTTGGTTCCTAGTGTGAAGCCAGTGCCATTCGATGTGCCAAGGACGAGAAAGTCAGCTTGCGCGGGATCCGCGTTCTTTAGCAAGATATCAGCCTTGCCATCCCCGGTGAAGTCACCCCCAAAGACATAAACAGCATCGATCGATCCAATTGTCACTGCCGTAGTTGGAAGACCTGTTGCTGTGCCCAGCGCGACTTCCAAGTGAGCTGGTGTGGTGCTATACGCTTGCCGCGTCACTGCCAGATCAATGAAACCGTCTCCATTATAGTCAGCGAAGGCCGCGCCATAGTACTTGCCTGGAAAGCTCAGCGGGGAGCTGATGGTGAACATGCCCTTCCCGTCACCAAGAGCTTGGGTTACGGCGCTTTGACCAAGAGCCGAATCATACGTAATCGTAATGCAGTCAGGATTGCCATCCTTGTTAAGGTCCCCAACATAGGAGTAAGAATTCTGATGTGCGTAGAACCCTGATGTAAAGCTCGGGCTG
This sequence comes from uncultured Myxococcales bacterium, assembly GCA_964460115.1. GTDB lineage: Bacteria > Myxococcota_A > Polyangia > Palsa-1104 > JAEUJZ01 > JAEUJZ01. The sequence goes on along the minus strand of CAYWPR010000041.1, from coordinate 19,526 downwards.
GCCCAAGTTCCATTTGAATTTTGGGCGATGTATGTCAGAACCTGACTACCGCCGTTTACTCCACTGCCCACTAGGTCCATGTATCCGTCTTTGTTGAAGTCGGCGACGCCATAATGCAAGAACCCATTTCCAACAGGGACCGTCTTGCCGGCGAGAAATCCTCCGGATCCGTTGGCCAAAAACAGCGAGAGCGAGAGCGAAAATGAGGACGAGCCATCGTCGGTGAAACACAACAGATCCATCGCTCCATCGCCATTCACATCGGCAAGTTGACAGGAATTGTAAAGGCCAGCGGCCGTGGTTCCGGGATACGTGAGAGTATTCATTACGGGCGCACCAAGGTGGCCTTTCGTATCGGCGCTGAAGCTAAGGTAAGAGGCGTAATCGCTCTCGCTTTCGAAGGTCAAGACGCTTGGGTCTCCGCCGGCCGTAAAGACTCCAGCCAAGGAAAGCGGAAGGTTGGCGCTGCTCGCATAGACCGCGCTTTTCACATTGCAGACGGCATTGCTGACCGGCGTCTGATTGGGATTTGCCACAAGCGGGCAGTTGTCCTTTGCGTTTGGTATCCCATCGCCATCGGTGTCTATGATTCGATTGAGGTCTGGTACCGTTGCAGTCGAGCCCAGTGCCGTGAGCCGACCCTGGAACAAGCTTGTTACTCCATCGATATCTAGAACTCCCTGGGCTGCCTTGAACTCCATCTTAAGGGACGGTGACAGCTTGCCATCGTCTGATAGATCCAATGAGGTGCTATTCAGAATCTCTTGCAGCTTCGCATCGATTCCAGTTGCCGATCCGGCCCTGATGAGCGCCGCCTGGGCGATCACGGAGCTCACCCCGAATAGATATGCATTTGCGTCGTTATCCCCACCAAGTAGGTTGAGTTCGGTGCCTGGCTTGCCAGGATCGAATGAAGCTGAACCGAGCCCAAGCTCTAGGCGGAGCTCATTTTCCGCCTGCTTGGTCGCGTCGGCAAGAGCTGTGCCTGTTTTGGCAAGGTTTTTGATTCGGTCATAAGCCAGATGGGTGACCATGTTGATATAGGCATCCTGAGTCCCTTCCGATTTGAGTGTATAGAAAGCGCGCAGCGTGATTGGGGAGATAGAGAGATCTCCTATAACTTCATTATAGTAAAATCCGCTTCCTTCTAAAGAAACCATTCCGCTGCCCAATACATCAACATTGAAGATTCCAAGATCGCTCGTCGTCTTGGTATTAAAGACCATTCCTGTAGGATTCCCTTTGTCATCGAACGGCGAGACGTTTACAGTTGAACCAATAACAAATGGCCCCTTCTGAACGGCCCCTTTCAGTTGAATCATCTGACTTGCCGAATTCCCACAGGAGCTGAGAAAGATCATCCCAACATAGAATGCTATACACGATCGGTCGAGGTATTTTCTGGTTTTGCCCATGTTCTTGCTCCGCATTTTACGTCGTCTGTGATTGGTAGACAGGATTCCGTTCATGCCAGTCTCTTGTTGCCGCGAGAAGCCCCAGAATGACAATTTTTCACAATGCTCGATTCTTCATTCGAGAGGACAGCAAGAAATTTCAGGTTCCCAGCCGCGCTGCCTCTAAATATCCCTCCTGAGAAGAACCCAGATGGGAAAGTACGTACGCTATCATAGCTTCTTTCAGAGACATAGCGCCCAACAGGTAAGTCTGTGTTGCAGCAGATGAAGGAATGCACTAAAAAGGTGCATGATACCCTTATGATTCGCCACGCCATGGCGATCTGGGCTTGCCCCGATTTTTAGACACCAACCAAGAGATGGATATGGCGTCGACAATGGACAAGACGAAGAAGCCCAAGAGAGAGCGCCAGAAGTGTCACAGACGAGTTCAAGGCAGGAGCCGTAAGGCTGGCGGAGCTCCTCAAAAAGACCAACCTCGTCGCCAATCGAAAAGATCCCGTTGCTGCCTGATTGTAAGGAGTTATCGCATGGGAATCAGTGAGTAAATCATGAAACGCTATTTCTAAGTGCTCGTTTTCAGACGGGAAATGCTTGGGGCTATATTCAGCCGCAAAACGTGCTGGTGGATGCAGCGCTTTCGCGGGTCTGGCTGCTCGACTTCGGGGTCGCTTCGCGTCTGGCCTTCGAAGCGACCACGGCACTATTGCCTGAGGCGCTGGAAGGCACCTTGGCGTACATTTCGCCAGAGCAGACAGGGCGAACGGCGCGGACGCTGGACGCACGAACGGATTTATACGCTTTGGGCGTACTGTTATACGAAGCGCTGGCGGGGCGTCGACCGTTTCTGGAAACCGACGCATTGGCCTTGGTGCATGCGCACCTGGCCAAGCCACCGCTGCCTTTAGACTCCCTTGTGCCCGAGGTACCAGCGATGGTGACGCGAGTCGTATCGCGTCTATTGGCCAAGGACCCGGAGCAGCGGTATCAGACCGCCAAGGGCCTGGCGCATGATCTGCATGCATGTCTTTTGCAGTGGCGGGCGCACGGTCGAGTGGAACCGTTTGTACTTGGGACTCGCGACTTTTCACCACGGCTGCGGCTGCCGGATGTCCTTTTGGGCCGCGAGGCGGAAGTGCGCTTGGTGCGGGAGGCGTTCGGGCGCGCATCCAGTGGTGGCGCGGAACTGCTACTTGTGGGGGGGGCCTCGGGCATCGGCAAGACGGCCCTCGTGCGGGCTGTCTACAAAGACATCGCTGCGGCCGGGCGGGGCATTCTACTTGGTGGCAAGCACGACCAACTGGCTCGCTCTACGCCCTACGCCGCCTTGGCGCAGGCTTTCGGCGGCTTGATGCAGCAACTGGCGACTGCGCCGCGGTCCGTGGTCGAGGCTTGGGCGCAGCGCTTGCTGGAACGGGTGGGCAAAAACCTGCGGGTCATTGCAGATCTGGTGCCGGAGCTCGAGTGGATTACGGGTCCGCTCGAGGCTGTACAAGATTTGCCGGGCGAGCAGTCGTTTCACCGGCTCAAGCTGGCTTTTGCAGAGTTCGTGCTGGTCGTCACAGAGCTCGGCGCGCCCATGGTCCTGTTTCTGGATGACATGCAATGGGTCGATCCCGCGTCGGTAGAGCTACTAAAGCTGATGCTGACCGATCCGCGTCGGAGCCGCCAGCTTTTGATCTTTGCCTACCGAGATAACGAGGTAGAGGCGGGACATCCACTGTGGAGCCTGGTGAATCAAGCGACGCAGCAAGGGATGTCCATGGCACGGCTGCAGGTGGGCCCCCTGGCGCCCGCGGTGGTTGCAGAGTGGATGGGTCTGACGCTGGAAATGCCGACGGAGAGTATAAAACCGCTGGCGGAGCTCCTTTCGCGCAAGACCGCAGGCAACCCGTTTTTCCTGGGGCAGTTATTGCTGTCGCTTTATCAGCAAAAGCAGGTGTGGCGGGATCTAGAGACAGGGCAGTGGGTCTGGGATCTGAAAGCGCTGGAGCATGCGCAGGTCACAGGCAACGTGGTATCGCTGATGCGACAGAAGCTGGACGACCTGGCCAGTGAAACGGTGGAGGTGCTGGGGCTGGCTGCATGCGCCGGTCATAAGTTCACGTTCGCGGAGCTGCAGCGGCTTTTGGGGCAGGACGCGCGCGCAGTATCAAGGGCGCTGTGGCCGGCGCTACACGCCGGGCTGGTCGTGCCGGTGGACGCGCGCTATCGCGAAGCCCATGCAGTTGCCGATGCGGCACCGGTCCTTTTGGCCCCGGATGCGCGGTATCAGTTTCTACATGATCGGGTACAGCAGGCTTGTTACGAGCGCATTCCGGAACGAGAGAGGGCGCGGGCACATCTGGATATTGGGCGACGTCTGCGGACGTACTACCAGGCCAACGGCGGAACCGCGCAAGAGCTGCTAGAGCTTGTGCGGCATCTGAATCTTGTCACCGGACTTCTGGAATCCCGCGAGGAGCGCGTGGCCCTGGCGCAACTGAACCTTCGCGCGGCCGCAGAGGCGAAAAAATCCGGCATTTATCAGCTGATGACGGACATGCTGGAGCATGCCACGGCGCTGCTTGGCGAGGCGCGCTGGGCAACGGACTTCGAGCTTGCCGCGAAAGTGGCAGTGGAACGCATCGCGGCAGCGTATTTCACCAAGGACTTCGCAGACGTCGAGGCGCGTTCCGTGGAACTTTTGCAGCAGCCCCTTTGCTCGCTTGAGTACTGGCGAACGCAACAGCTACGGCTGCGCTCCAAAGCCTCTGTGGGCGATTACGTGGGCAGTGCGGCATTGGGTAGGGAAATCTTTTCCGGGTTCTTGGCATCCTTTCCGCAAGATGCAGAGGGACATGCTCGCGTGGGAATGCAAGCCAAGGCACTCGCAGCACTGCTTGTTCCACGTTCTGTTCAAGGTTGGGACGGGTTTTCCATCGATACGTCCGGAGGCCGCGAGGCTGAGGACATGGCGCTAAGTTTATGGTGGCTCGGCCTCCTATTCACGGGACAGGTCATGGAGGCGATGGCGGTCATAGTCACGAGGGTACAATGGATCCTCGAGAAGCAGGTTGTGGGTCGCGCTTCTCCGGTCCTTTTCGGATACCTGGCGGCAAGCCTTGCCCTAAGTCTTCAGGAAGTTCGCGTGGCGCTACACGTTGGGACTGCCGGCATGAAGCTTGCTGCCTTGCTGGAATCTCCCTACCGCGCAGCTGTTGAAAATACGACTGCATTGTATACGTTTGCAGAGCGGCCGGCGCGGGAGTCACTTCCGCTCTTCGACGAGGTGGTCCAACATGCAACGGCCGTGGGCGCGCCCCTCGAGATGGGCATGGGGCTCGCGAACCCGGTCCTTTTCATTCATGTTTTTGCCGGAGATCCGCTGCCGTTTATTCTCGAGGAATCGGAAAAACGCATCCGTGCGGTCGAGCGCATCCAGGAATACTTGGCCCGTACGCTGCTTCAGATCGCGCAGAAGTTTGCTTCCGTGCTGGCAGAGCGCGTGCTCTGGATCGAAAACGAGGGGCCCTTTGTGTGTGGCTCTCAGGAGATTCTAGCGAGCGGCGCGATCATTCATAGTTTGACCGCGCTTTCGCACGAAGCACAGATTCAAGTGCACCTTGGTCGCTTTCGCGAGGTTCTGCGCGTGGTTCCCGAGCCGCGTGTATTCGATATGGGTCTTACCGCAGCAACCTGCACTGTGGCGCTTTGGTCTGGGCTTGCGTCTGCTCGTCTTTTGGCAGAGACGACAGACGCGAGCGAACGCGCCAAGCTTCTTGAGCACATCGAGTTTGGACTCGGGCGCTTGCGCAGCTTGGCCCAAGGCTGCCCTGAGAACTTCGCCCACAAGCTCGCGCTGCTTGTCGCTGAACAAGCCCGTCTTTTCGGCCGCACGGTAGATGCCATGGCCAAGTATGACGAAGCGATCGATGCCGCGCGCGCCCAGGGCTTTTTGCACATCGAGGGGCTCGCGGCGCAGCTTTGTGCCGACTTCCACTTGGAGGCAGGACGACTTCGCATCGCCCGTGTCTACCTGGTTTTAGCCCTGGATGCTTATACCCGCTGGGGCGCGCTGCGCATCGTGCGCTACCTGCGTGACAAACATGCCCGTCTACTCCGTGAGGATGTGCCCGCAGCGTCCGCCTCTGCTGCGTCAAACACCCCCTCCATGACAACGACTACGACATTTGATGGGACCGGCGGACTGGACGTGGATACCGCCGTGCGTGCTGCGCAAGCCCTGGGGCGAGAACTGGACCCCGAGCGTGTCGTTTCACGTCTGATGCACCTCGTCTTGGAAAACGCTGGCGCCGAGCGCGGCATCCTTTTGCTCGGCAGCCCTGATGCCCTGCGTCCCAAGGCGCGCTTAAACGCCGCCAGCAAGGTCGTCGACACCGAGCTCTTCGAATTCGACGCGTCCAATGACGTGGTTGTCACCGCCGTCTCTTTCGTGGCCCGCACCGCCGTTCCGCTGCAGGTCGGCGACGCCCGCGCTGACGTCCGCTTTGCCGCCGACCCGCGCGTGGCGCAGGCCGGGGTATGCGCGCTGCTTGTGGTACCGCTGCAGTTACAGGGCAAGCTGAGCGGCGTTCTGTATCTGGAGCACGACACTCCGAACTCCTTCCCTCCGGCCCGCGTCGCCCTCAGTACCGTACTGGCCGCGCAGGCTGCCACCGCGCTACAGAACGCGCGACTGTATGCCGACCTGCAACGTGCCTCTTTTGAACTCAAGCAGGCCAACACGGGCCTTGAGGTCACGGTCGCCGCACGCACTGCGGAGTTGCAGAAGGCACTATCGGACTTATGGGCCGAGATGGATCTCGCCAAAAAAATCCAGACGGCTCTATTGCCCACCGAGTCGCGAATTCCCGGTTATGAGCTGGCCGCGGTCATGCGTCCCGCCGAGCAGGTCGGTGGCGATTACTACGATGTATTTCACCAAGGCGGACAGGACTTCGTACTCATCGGTGATGTCTCGGGTCACGGAGTTCCGGCCGGACTTTGCATGATGATGATACAGACTGCGCTGCGCACGGCTGCGGTGACCTTGGATCGCTCTTCACAAACCCTGACTCCTAGCCGGCTGCTTGCATTGGTCGACGAAGCCGTTCGAAAAAACCTTCAGCAGCTCGGACACAACCACTATATGACGATCTCTGCTTTGTGCATCACTGGCGGTACGGTTCGCTATGCCGGACTGCATCAGGATTTGCTGGTGTATCGCGCGGCCCGCCAAACGATTGATCGCATCGAAACCCAAGGCGTGTGGCTCGGAGTGGTCGAAAATGATATTAGCGAGGTCTTGCAGGATAGCGAGCTGCGGCTGGAACTGGGCGATGTGCTGCTCTTATACACCGATGGGTACACCGAAGCCAAAGTGGCCGGGCGTCAGATGGAAACAGAAGGACTGGCGCAGATCCTTGCAGAGCTGTGCCGAAAAGAGGTACCGATCGAGGCCTTGATCGCGGGCCTTTTGGACTCGCTTGGGCAGGCCGAGGTGCATGATGATGTGACGCTCGTCGCTTTGCGGCGGCTTGGCGCCGAAGAGACAAGCGCATGAGCTGACACCCTACTTTGCTGCGCGTATCAGATCGCACTCTGGTCGTCATTAAGATTTTGCGCAAGATCACTTTACGGATTTGTGTAGTCTCGCCCCTTCCCTCAGATGCTATCATGGATACGCGCAGACTTTGGTGCATAAGTCATACCCTGAAGACGGTTCCTGAAGCCAGAAGCCAGGGACGAGCAAGCCAACCGTAAGTTCTTGTAAATTTTTAAGACTCAGGCCAATGCATCTATCACCTCAACCGGGAATCATTATTGACCGTAGTTACCTTCTGGGCGATCAACTCGGTGCAGGTGGAATGGGGACCGTCTACCGAGTCAGCCATCTCTTAAACGGATTCACCTCGGCGCTCAAACTTATTTCGCCCCGGCTTTATGATGAAAAGGAAGATGGGAAAATCGCCGATCTGAATATACGTCTGATGTTGGCCAGGGAGTTTCAGACACTTGCCTCGCTTCACCATCCGAACGTCATTCGTGTTCAAAGCTACGGATTTGATGAAGAATTTGGCTCCTATTTTACGATGGAGCTACTCGATTCACCGCAGAACATCGTCGAAGCAGCTCGTCGTGGTTCTGAGGAAGACAAGGTCCGGCTACTCGCTCAGCTCTTGCGGGCTCTTTCCTATATCCATCGCCGTGGAATCATTCATAGGGATATAAAGCCCGGTGAAGTCTGGGCTGACGCTGAACAGGTGCGAAAGCGTGAGGCTGGCGAAGATTCTCGTCGAAGAAGAGTACTTTTCACAGATATGCGTAAAAGAAATCACCGTCGGAAATACAGCACCGACAGACAAAGCCTTCCAATCCTTCCCAAGTCTAGCGATGAGGTTGCAAAGATTGAGTGACCCTCCCTCAGTTTCGTGGACACCCCAAGCAGCCTCGTGCTGCAGTATGAAGGGCGTTCATGGCAAAGCGAACTCGAAGAATTTTTCCTGAAAACTTTAAGGTGGAAGCCGTCCGACTGGCCTAGGCGACAAATGGCAGCCTCGCAGCGGTCGCCCGCGACTTGGATGTCCATGTCACTACCCTGCGGGATTGGATCCGCCAGGCCGCCGCACCTATTCCGGACGCAGCACCGCTTAGTCACTCAGAGAAACAAGGACTCCTACATCTGCGCCGCGACGTCGCCGTCCCGAGAATGAAACGGGAAATCTTAAAAAAGGCAGCCACCTTCTTCGCCATGCAAAGTCGATACGGTTCGCCTTTATCGACGTGGAGAAGGTTCACTATCCCGTCACCGTCCTGTGCCTTGTCCTGCAAGTCCGACGCAGCGGTTTTTATGCTTGGCTCCACAGGGCTCCTAGCTCACGCGCCAAGCAAGATGATCTGCTTTGCGCTCACATCAAGCAAGGGTGGCTTTACTTGGCAGTGATGCTGGACCTTTACTCGCGACGCATGGTGGGCTGGGCCATGAGCACAAGCATCGACGACCGCCTGGCCTTGAATGCGCACCATATGGCCCTGCAATCGCGCCGGCCTCCCCGGGGCCTGATTCGCCACAGCCATCTTCCGCTGTGAGCTGATGTCCCAAGCTGAGACGCGGACCCCGGTCTTCGAGTACCTGGAGGTCTTCTATAATCCCAAGCGCCGCCACTCGACGCCAGGCTTCCTCAGTCCTATTGATTTCGAAGAAAGGAACCGTGTAGCGGACTCAACGATGTAACCAACCTGTCCACAGAATCGAGGGAAGGTCAATAGTTAAAAAAGGGAAAAAACATAGTACCATCGTAGCAAAACCCTATGCTGCCCCCATGTCTTCCTAGTCATCCGGTGGTTCAGACATTTCGCTACATGACGCACCCGTTGGACCTCATCGAGGAATGTCAACACAAGCTGGGAGACATCTTCACATTGCCAATTTTGGGCATGGGAAATCTGGTTCTACTGAGTACGCCACAAGATATAAAAACACTATTTACAGCAAGCGCTGATGTATTAAGTGCTAGTGTTGCCAATAAGGCGATTTTCGGTATCTTCGCAGGCCAAGAGTCCTCTTTGGTCTTGGATGGCGAGCTCCATTTGCGGCGCCGTCGACTCATCTTGCCACCTTTTCATGGAGACAGGATGCGGGTCTATACCGACGTGATCCGCGAGATCACGGAACGGACGGTCACGGCATGGCCATATAATACCACTTTTGCGATTCAACCGTTTATGCAGGATATTGCAGTCCAGGTCATCATTAAGACGGTTTTCGGATTAAAGGACAGCAATGAATCGAATACACTATTCAAGTTATTGCGCAAATTAGCCGATATCGGACTAGATTCGCCTTTGTTTTTTATTAAATCTTTACAGAAAGATTTTGGAAAATACAGTCCCTGGGGGCGCATTCTACATCTCTTGCGGCAAGTCGATGACGCACTATATGCAGAAATACGTCGACGCCGCAACCAACCCTTTGACGACAGCCGGCAAGATATCTTATCGCTGTTACTTTCGGTCAGAGACGAAGACAATAATCCCATTTCAGATCAAGCGCTACGCGATGAACTGATTACTATGCTGCTTGCAGGACACGAGACAACCGGCGTTCTGCTCGCCTGGGCATTGGAGCGCATTTACAGTGAGCCTGAAGTCTTTTGTGCGATTGAAGAAGAACGACAGCGAGTGACAGGTGGCGGACCGCTGCAGGTGGCGCACTTTGGTCAGCTTTCCTATATGGATGCGACCATCAAAGAGGTCCTTCGTTTCAGACCGCCAGCCCCGATTGGTGGCACCCGCGTTGCCCTTCAGCCCATTGAAATCGGAACCTATACGCTGCCACCGGGAACCCTTTTGTCAAATTGCATGTATCTGGTGATGCGTCGGCACGAGCTTTATCCGCAACCCGAGAAGTTTCAACCACAGCGGTTCCTGAATAAAAAGGAAAATCCATATGAATGGACGCCATTTGGAGGGGGTGTTCGGCGATGCCCAGGAATGGCCCTCGCCCTTTATGAAGCCAAAGTTGTGCTTTCTACCATCTTGTCGCGAGTGCGATTGCGTCTTGAGAAATCCAATTTACGCATGGTGCGGCGCGGCTGGTTCCTCGCACCAGAAGACGGCATGCGAATCAGACGAATACCGATGTAGATCTAACACCATTCATGTACAATGTAGGCGATAAGAATGTTCTTCTATTCTGCCCAATAAACTTATTCGCACTGATGGAGGCATTATGTCACTTGGGGCTTTGATTGCACATCGTTTCATTATAGAGCAGGTTGCAGCAAGCGGAGGCATGGGGATTGTGTACCGCGCACGGGATCTACAAACAGGTGAGCCCGTGGCGATAAAAATCCTAAATCGTGCCAAATCAAATACAGAAGCCATCCGCCTGCTTCGTGAAGCCAAGCTGCTCGGTGATGTGCGGCATCCGGGAATCGTGTCCTATCTTGAGCACGGCACGACCCTTGAGGGCAAATCCTTCCTCGTGATGGAATGGCTGGCGGGCGAGGACTTGGCGCAGCGGCTCAGCCGACAGGGTCTTTCGCTGCGCGAGAGTCTGTGCTTACTTCACCGCCTCGCCCAGGCACTCAATGTTGCGCATGAGCGCGGCATTATTCACCGCGATCTGAAGCCGAGCAATGTCTTCCTTCGCAATAAGGAAATAAATGGCGCTACGCTGCTTGACTTTGGGATTGCACGTCAAATATCGGACGGCGAAGCAATCACGCGAACCGGAGAGATTATTGGCACACCTCAGTATATGGCCCCAGAACAGGCAAATGGACAAGCGAGCATCGGTCCGGCCTGCGATATCTATGCTCTCGGATGTATTTTGTTTAATTGTCTTACCGGGCGAACGCCGTTTGAAGGCGAACACCTGGCTGCTCTGCTGGCGAAAACTCTATTTCAGAATCCACCGCTGCTTCGCGAAGTACGCCCGAGCATGCCAGAGCCGCTTGAGCAACTGCTCACGCATATGTTGGCCAAACATCCTCTTGAGCGGCCAGCCGATGCGGCTGCGCTGCTGGAAGTCTTAAATCGGCTACCTGAGTTCGAGGAGCAAGCGCCACCCATTACGAGCAGAGAAGCGGTTTCATCGCTGGCTGGACTAGGTGAGCAGCAGCTGATCAGTGTCATCATTGCGCTCAATCAGGCTACCACGTCCGAAGAAATTTCGACGCTGGCGCTAGAGCTTAATAGTACTTCGCGTTCCGAGGCAACCCTCCTACGGAGTGCGTTGTCAGTCTATGGCGCAAGAGTTGAAATCCTGGTCGATGGCTCCATCGTCGCAACACTTGATCACCTGTTATCCGGCAGCGCGACGGATCAGGCAATGCAAGCGGCGCGCTGCGCAATTGTGATACGCGAACACTTACCGAAGGCGATTATCATCCTAGCTACGGGCAAAGGTATCTTGAATTCGCGGGTACCTATGGGGGATGTAATCGATCGTGCCTGGGAGCTATCCAAGCGAATTCAAACGATGACTCCCAGATCTATCGATTCAGCGGGCGGTATTATTCTAGATGAAACAAGTGCCGCGCTACTCGATGGACGATTTCAGATCACTCGGCTTGGTTCGGCTATTTACGAGCTACACAATGAACGCACGAGTTTTGACCCAAGTAGGCCTCTCCTCGGAAAGCCAACGCCGTGCCTTGGGCGCGAGCGCGAAATGGTCATTCTTGACGGGTTATTTGAGGAATGCCGTACGGAATCGCTTGCTCGTGGAATTCTGATCACAGCGTCTCCAGGGGTGGGCAAGTCGCGACTTCGCCATGAGTTTGTACGTCGCCTGGAAAGCAGGCAGGAAGATGTCGAAATTCTCATGGCCCGTGGCGATCCCCACTTCATGGGAACGCCTTACGGGCTGTTTGGACAGGCGCTTCGCCGGCTTTGCGAACTTTCAGATAGCGGTACGACAGAGGAACGCCGTGCCAAACTGATGAGCCGCGTGAGTCTCAATCTTCCAAGCGAGACTGCACGAAGAATCACGCCCTTCCTTTGCAAACTGTGCAGCATTCCATTTCTCGATGATGATTCACCGCTTTTGCGTCAAGCGCGGCAGGATCCGCGCTTATTGGCCGAAAAAATCCAACAGGCGCTTGCTGACTTTTTTCGTGCAGAATGCGCAAAACGCCCAGTGCTATTCATTTTAGAAGACCTGCATTGGGGGGACACGGTCAGCGTCAGTTTGCTGAATTGGCTACTGCGCGAGCTGAGCGAATGTCCTATTTTACTTTTGGCAGTGGCGCGTTTAGATATCTACGAACAATTTCCAGCACTTTGGAGCGAACGCAAGTTTCAGGAACTACGCTTGGAGCCCTTGTCCAAACGAACCAGCGAGCGCCTTCTGCGGCAGGTGATGGGCGCCGAAATTCGGACCGAGACGCTGAATCGCATCGTTGAACAAGCGGCGGGAAATCCTCTGTTTCTCGAAGAGTTGGCCCGTGCGACCGTGGAAGGCAACATCGACGCGTTGCCCGAGTCAGTCCTGGCGATGCTGCAATCTCGGCTCATGCGTCTACAACCGGATGTGCGACGAATTCTGCGCATTGCCAGCGTCTATGGACAGACCTTTTGGAAAGGTGTATTGCCGGCCGAAGCATTGGATTCCAGTCTCGGCATGCTGATCGAGTCTGAGATCATTGAACAGCACAGGGAAAGCCGTTTCGCAAATGAAATTGAGTATGGGTTTCGCCACATGCTCATGCGCGAGGCAGCTTACGGCATGCTGACTGATAGCGAGGCCAAAACTTGGCATCGTCAGGCCAGCCAAACTCTAGAACAGCTTGGGGAAAGTGACCCGATCGTTCTGGCTGAACACGCCGATAGAGGCGGAGATGCGGTCCGAGCCATTCCCTTGCTTTTGGCTGCAGCACGTCAAGCATTCGAGCGCAATGATCTACAGGGAGCAACAAACTGTGCGAAGCGCGGAATCGCTTGTGGTGCAAAAGGTGAGCAATTAGGAAGCTTGACCACAATGCTCGCCTTAGCGCTTTATTGGCAGGGGGAGTTTGCTGCCGCTTATGAGTTCGGCATGCGCGGCTTCTCTTTGAGTCCGCAAGGGAGCTTCTGGTGGTGCCAGTTCGTCGGCTGCATGTTCAGCGTCGCAAGTCTGATGGGCAAACAGGATATTATGCTGGAATTGATAGAGAGCCTGGCCAACGCCGATCCTGAGCCGGCTGCTCGCGTCTCCTATCTTGAAGGCGCAGCAATGATGTCCAATATGAGTTGCCTATATGGAATGGTCGCGCAGGCGAAAAATATCTACGATTGCTTGGTACGTGTGGAGAAAGATGTCGCACCAAACGACTATGTTGCTCGCGCCTGGTCCTGCTTTGGAAAGACTTGGTATTTTCGGGCCATTGCAGGAGATCCATGGCAGACACGCATCACGGCCACGCAGTGCCTAAGTTATTCGATGACGGCGGGATCGCAGCGCTTGATCATGGTAGGCCAATTATGCATGGGCATTGCTTGCGCGGATCTAGGCGACATCCCGCGCAGTTTGGAACACTTTCGAGCGCTGATTGATTTCGCCAATCGGATGAAAGAAAACACGGCGATCTTGACCGGGCAGTGGTATATGGCCGGCGTATTGGCGCATTTCGGCCATTCTACGCATCATCCGGATTATCTCGAAGAAGCCTCCAGTTTGATGCAGGCATTAAGCGCCAATGCACCGCCTCCTTACTCTGTGATCGCTCACGCCGTCTACGCTGAGGCGCTGCTTCTTGGCGGTGATTCCCAACAGGCTGAAGCGCAGATTCGTATCGCCGTGAGCGATTCACCGTTTTACCAGGCCGGAATCCTTGCAATTTTCCTGAAAATCTTGCTAGTACAAGGCAAGCTCGATGAAGCTCGCCAGCGCAGCGTGCAAGCGAAGAAGCTGCTTATGAAAGAACATGCAGCGGCCTATTGCGAGGTCGCGTTGCGCCTAACTTGTGCCGAGATCCTGCAGGCAGCGGGCGAGCTGGAATCGGCAAAAGCCGAACTTCAGGAAGCGTCGCGCCAAATTCAGCGTCGCGCCAAAGGAATCGACGATGCTGACGCGCAAATGCGCTTCTTATCCGAGGTTCCGGAAAATGCCCGAACTCTCGAACTATGCCGCAGCCTCCTCGAATCCACGATGGCATAGTTTGTTCGATCCTTTATTTTGTCGGCAGCGCTCGTGCATCATTTGTTCTTTGCTGTAGACACACGGCGAGACGCTGGAATGATATCCGGAATCTGTTGGATTTCGATCTCGTAGCGTTCAATCAGGCGGCGCATCGACGTGCGATGCATTCCAAGCACGCGAGCCGCGCGCGAAACATTCCCTCCAGTTCGTCGTAAGATATCTTCGAGCTCTTTGCGTTTCCAAGATTCAGGAGCACCAACTGAAATGGCATCATTTTCTGAATCCGGCTCATCCTTGGGCGGTGGCGGTTTTTCGAAAGCGTTGATAGCTTGATCAACCATCGAAGGGGTTGAGCGACTATTGCTCATCGGCTTTATGGGTTGACCTGCTTGTTCGTTCAGATGTTTTTCTGTAACCCGCAAACTCCCTTCCGAACAGGCATCCTTTCCAGCGGCACGCACCTCTAATAACAGCTCGCGTACATTTCCTGGCCAGTGCCGCAGCAAGCACGATTCAACAAAAGAGATATGTGCATGGAGTTCCTTATTTACTTTGCTCAACTCTAGGGCGATCAGCCAAGGAATCTCCTCTAGACGATGCCGCAAGGGAGGAATTGTGATTTCTGGACGACCGATGCGATAGTATAAATCTTCTCGCAGTCGACCTGCTGCAACTTGCCCTCGCAGCGACGCGTGCGAAGCAGAACATACGCGTATGTCTATAGGCGTGGGGCGCGCCGCACCGAGCGCTTGGACTTCGGAATTTTCCAGAACCCGCAATAGCTTGGCCTGTACGGATTCGTTTAGTTCAGCCACTTCATCCAGAAATAGCGTCCCGCCATTGGCTGCTTGAATATACCCATCGGCATCGGCATTCGCTCCAGAATAGGCTCCCCGCTTGGCACCAAACAACAATCGTTCAGCAAGACTTTCTGGAATGGTTGCGCAGTTTACCGCAATAAACGCACCGAGACGTTGACTGGCCTTGGCGTGAAATGCGCGAGCAGCATCCTCCTTTCCCACTCCACTCTCTCCGCTAATATGCAGAACCTTGGAGATGCAGGCAACACGGGCAATATGAAGGTAAACCTGGTTCATGCGCGGCCCCATCACACGGTCGGACTGCACAATAAATCCATGCTGCTCGATTGGGCGCACGTCCGGCACAGCTAGCAGCAGCGTATCTCCTATTCGAAGGCAGCGCTCCACGGGTTGCAAGACGTTGGCAGCAACAGGAATCCCATCGACTGATGTGCCGTTGCGACTACCAAGATCGCAAGCAAAAAATCGTCCATCTCTTAAAGAGACCTTGACATGCTGCCTAGAAATTCGCGCATCCGAGATCTTGGGGGAAAAGTCATTGCGTCCGAGCTCTACTTCATTCCCAGCAAAAGGAAAAATCAACTGCTGTGGAAGACCAGCCGAAAAGACAACGACCAGACCTGCTGTCGATGCCATAGGCGCATCGTCTCCATCCGCTTTCATCAGATCGCTTCGTTCCAGCGTCGAGTCCACGACGACTATCAGCATACCATGCCGAGTGCTGCGGCGAGTCTAGGTTGTGCCGCCTTTGTTACAACTGAGCCAAAGTTGGCACGCATGCGTGCCAGTTCTAGCACGTCGTCACCCATATCGATCAAGCTCACTTCTGACGACACTTCAGGAGTCCTACTTCAAATTGCCCACATCGGTTGAGGAAGCTCTGGCTGTATTAGTTTGCACTTGTCTTTGGAGCGTTACCCTTCGACGGATATGAAGCAACAGGAATGCTGTCGTTCGAAAAACGGCGCATAAGTCTTAAGCTCCGGCGGGTCCCATTTCAAGGGCGTGCTTGCGCCATGCGAAGATATCTTCAGGTGTCCTGGTACGTGTGTTGCATCGTTCTATGCGCAGTAACTGTTGCAGATTGACCGGAGGCGTACCATGCAGCGAATCGGATTTTACCTTTCTTTCGGCCTCATCTTAGCAGGTTGCAATCAACCTACTTTAGAATCACCGGCGTCGTTGAACCAGGCGCAAGACATTCCGGCTTCGCGCTTTACCCTATTTGAGTCCGGACAAGTGCGACCGCTTGCGCTTTCTCCGGACGGCTCGCGCTTATTTTCAGTAAATACGCCCGACGGACGACTAGAAGTATTCGATGTCAAAAATCGCAACCTTGTGCCGCGCGGCTCCATCGCCGTAGGACTAGAACCAGTTGCAGTCGCAGCGCGAACCAACGATGAAGTCTGGGTCGTAAATCACTTATCGGACAGTGTGAGCATCGTACAGCTTGATTCATCCGGAAAAGGTCGCATCGTGCGCACGCTGCTTGTCGGAGACGAACCGCGCGACATTGTCTTTGGCGGCCCCGCCAAGCGGCGCGCCTTTATCACGACGGCGCACCGTGGTCAAAACGATTCTCGAGATCCGCAGCTAACCACCCCAAGTGTAGGCCGGGCCGATGTCTGGGTTTTCGACACGAATGACTATGGTAACAGTCTCGGCGGCACACCGCTTACGATCTTAACGCTTTTCAGCGATACGCCACGCGCACTGGCGGTCACGCCGGATGGCAGCCGCGTTTATGCAGCGGCTTTTCAATCAGGCAATCGAACCACCGCTCTTCACGAACAAGCCATTCCCGACGGCGGTCAATCTGCCGGTGGATTGCCGGGGCCCAACACCAACCACCAGGGTATTTCACAGCCCGAAACCGGCCTCATCGTCAAGTTCAACGGTTCCCACTGGGTCGATAGTTTGAATCGCATTTGGGATGACAAGGTTCCCTTTTCACTGCCCGACAAGGATGTTTTCGTCATCGATGCAATGGCGAATCCGCCGGCCCAGCTCCCCGGCGCGGCGGGATATTACCAAACCGTCGGAACCACTCTTTTTAACATGGCGGTCAATCCTGTAAACGGCAAAGTCTACGTTACCAATACAGAGGCCCGCAATGATCAGCGATTTGAAGGGCCTGGTATCTTCGCTGGAAGCACGGTGCGCGGGCATCTCGCAGAAAGCAGGATTACCGTTTTGTCTGGCAGCCAAGTCCTGCCGCGGCACCTAAACAAGCACATCAACTATAATACGTGCTGCGGCGCGGCTCCCAATGCCGAAAACAGCAAGAGCCTGGCTATGCCGCTCGGCATGGCGATCACGAGCAACGGACAGAAACTATATGTAGCGGCGTTTGGGTCCTCGAAAGTCGGCGTATTTGATACCGCCCAGCTCGAAAATGATACGTTTGTCCCCAGCGCTGCCAACCAGATCTCGGTCCGTGGTGGTGGACCGAGCGGCGTCGTCGTAGATGATGCACGTCATCGGCTCTACGTCTTAACACGCTTTGATAACTCGATTTCAATCATCGACACAGATGCACAGGCCGAGATCGCGCACATCGGCATGCACACCCCTGAACCAGCGAGCGTCGTCCGCGGACGGCCCTTCCTTTACAACGCGGCGCTGACTTCGAGCCATGGCGACTCCTCTTGTGCCAGTTGCCATACATTCGGAGACGTCGACCATCTAGCTTGGGACCTCGGAAATCCCGATGAAGGCTCCGTCACCAATCCTGGCCCGTATGCTCTGGATCCAGTGCTCTTTGGCGTAAGCCGAGACTTTTTCCCCATGAAGGGTCCCATGACGACGCAGAGTCTGCGTGGCCTGGCGAATCACGGGCCGATGCACTGGCGCGGCGATCGAACGGCCTCCACAAATGCACCGAGCGTTCAGCCAGATGGCGGAGCCTTCAACGAGCAGGTGGCTTTCAACAAGTTCAACGTGGCATTTGAGGGTCTGCTTGGACGCAGCAGCCCGCTAGCGGATGCGGACATGCAAGCCTTTACCGACTTTGCACTGCAGATCACCTATCCCCCGAACCCAATTCGTGCGCTTAACAACTCCCTAACTCCTGACCAGCAGGCTGGCCGAGACTTCTATTTCCAATCGGCATCAGATCCTTCGGGTGCTTGTGTTTCCTGCCACACGCTAGATCCCAACGGAAATCGTCAGTTCGGAGTGTCAGCACCCGGCTTTTTTGGAACCGACGGGCGCTATACGGCTGAACCGGAAACACAGTTCTTTAAGATTCCGCACCTCCGCAACATGTACCAAAAGGTTGGAATGTTTGGCCAAGTTGGCCTGCCGCTTTTCAATCCCATCGATAACGGTTTCATGGGTGATCAGATCCGAGGCTTTGGTTTCTTGCACGACGGCAGCGATGATACGATGTTCCGATTCCTAAACGGCATCGGTTTTAACCAACACAGCATCTTTGGCGACCTGCCCGGCGCATTCCCAAATGGCACAGCAGGTGATCCGCTACGCCGACAGGTAGAGAGTTTCCTGTTTGCCTACGATAGCAACCTGGCACCGATCGTGGGACAACAAGTAACGCTGTCTGCAAACAACCTTGCGCTTGCCGGATCACGTGTTGCTCTGCTTCAATCCCGAGCGGCCGTTGGTGAGTGTGACTTGATCGTGCGCGGTATGATCCAGGGTCGAGAACGAGGATTCTTGTTTAGCGGCAACCGCTACCGCCCCGATCGTTCGCATGCTCCGTCGCTCTCCATGAGCGAGCTTTTCCTCCTGGCGTTTTCGCCCGGGCAGGAACTGACGTTCACTTGCACGCCTCCGGGCTCCGGTCGCCGAATGGGAATCGATCGTGACGAGGATGGCATTCTCGACGGAGACGACGACGCTTGGAACTAGCAGCAATAGGAGACATAAATGAGAAAACGAAACCGCCTCGCAACGTCCATTTTTGTGTTGTTTCGGAACCGACCCCACGGCCATTAGTCCTCAGGTACCAGGTCAAACCGGTGCGGTGCTGACACCCAGTGCCAAATTTGGTACATCCCTAAGTTCGCTGGTCGTCCAAATCTGCAACGGATTGAATCCTTGCAATGCAGTGTACCTGGCTGCTGCTTATACGATTATTATTGATTCAATTGCACTCAATAACTTATCAACCATCATTGCATCGAATTCGAACATCCATCTTGTAGACAAAGGGGAGACCCTTTACAGTCAAGATAAAGCGTACATGATTATGAAAAACATCCTCAGTAGCCGAACGGATATCAACCTGGTAATTACGTCGGGAGATCAGATGGCAGCCGGCGCCGAGCAAGCGCTCAAAGAAGCTGGGCCCCTCCCGCAAGCGGTGAAGATAATCGGCGCCGGCGCTGGCAAGGATGGAGTCAACGCAGTCCTGGCGGGACGCTTTTATGCAACCTTTGTCGCGCTCCCCTTCGACGAAGGAAAGTTGGCAACGGAAATAGCAATCCACGCATTTCGCGGCGAACCGATTGGCGAGACCGGAATCGACCCAGTCGCCAAACGCGGCTTTCCGGCGTTTTTCACAGCAGCCAATCAAGCGGAGTTTCAAGGTTTTGAGCCTCAGTGGCAGTAAAAATTGGCGGGTGTGCGGCAACAAAGGATCCCCTTCTTAGTTCTACATATCAGCCAGGACATTATTGTCTGTACTGTCGCCGATCGTCGCGGAGTGGCCGGTTTCGGGGG
>CAYWPR010000040.1:0-52601 GCA_964460115.1 uncultured Myxococcales bacterium | reverse complement strand
TTGCTCGGTTTTATGTCACGGTGCAAAATCTTGCGTTGGTGTACGTAGACTAGGGCGCGAAGTAGCTGGGCCAGGAGCTCTACCTTGTCCACATCAGTCTTAGCTTGGGCAGCTTCGAGAATGGTCTGCGGTTCCTCCAGAAGCTCCATGGTGTAATAGGAGCCAGCTTTTTCATCGAATCCATAGCTGAGTACTCGAATAATGTTTGGATGGTGCAGCGATGCGAGGGTCTGAAACTCTCGGGTAAGAGCCAGCCGATAGTTCAAATCCTGGCTAAGGCTTCGTGGATGAAGAATCCCTTCAGCTTGCGACACGAGCTTCAGCGCAACCGCCGTTCCGGAGACGAGCTGCGTTGCACGGTAGACCGTTCCCATGCCTCCTTGACCGAGTGGATTTCCCAGACGGAAACTGCGATCGATGATAATTTCTTCTCCTAAAATTCCCGAAGGCTCGGTAAGCGACACTGCTTCTTGCTAAATCCATTCGGCAAAATCGACGAGGGCATACGCTCTACAGCCGCACAACTACTTTACACACAGTCATCATAGCCATTGGCCCGACTGGATGTAAAGGACGCTGCCAGGCGAGAACGGCGTGCGACCTGTTCGGATCCGACAGAACCTACTATGCGTCCGATTCCGAGGTCGTCCGTCCTCGCGGCGAACGAAATATGCGTATCCTACGAATTTCGCTTGGTGTACGCGCGCTTCACAAGCTTGGCGGCAGTGGCACCGGATGCGGCTGCGCCTTCCGTTGCGCCAACGGCCAAACGGTCTCCTGCGAGAAACACGCGACTTTTCACCGGTAGATCGCGATAGTAGGCCTTCACTTTTTCAGCCCAACCCGGAGTCGTGTCCGGTGTGCCATAGGGCCAGTAAAAAGATCGAAACTCGGTGACGGATCGGCTGAAAGTAGGCATTTCTTGCGAAAATACGTGCTGCATGTCCTCGACGATGACTGTACGAATCTCCGCTTCGCTTTTGCTCTTTAGCTCACGCGCGGCGTCAGGAGTGAGCTGGACGTCAAAGATTTCGCCGTTAGGAGTTTGGCGATTTACTTTTCCGGATTCCAGAGACACGAATCGAACCAATCGGCTTTGCGACTCAGGGATGAAAATTGCAAACGGCGTATTTTTCCAGGTTTTTGGCAGCCGAAATTCTTTGTTCATGCCGATGAGGCACTTCATGGTCGGATTTCCGGGTCGGTTGTAAACCGGAGCCTCGATGGCGGTGGGTGTATAGGCCGTGCCGCTTCCGGGCGGATTCGCGAGCACCACATAGTCCGCTTCAAAGACTGAACAGTCCGCGGTAGTCAGACTGACGTGCGTATCGCTTGCCTCTGCTTTTTTCACTTCAGTGCTGTAGCGAATATCCAATTGCTGGGCGATTGCGCGCGGCAGGGTTGCAATGCCGTCGCGCATCGTGGTCTGCTTGGTGCTTTTTGCAGACAACACAAGAAACGCCAGTAGAGTTGCTTCGCTGCCCACATCCATTTTTTGCAACGTGAATCCATCAAGGAGCGGTGCCCAGAAATCCTGGACCAGTCCATCAGACATGAGAGAGTGTTTGAGGTACTGCGCGGCAGTCTGTTTGTCGGGCCAATCCGTAATGCCATACAGTGCGTTATTTCGATTCTTGAACCAGGCGATAAGCGACTGCGCCGTAAGCGACACTGTTTCAGACATGGACATTGCGCCGCTTCTAAGCAATGTCCACGGCTTGCGCAGATTGAATTTTCGAAAGGCACCGTTGCGGTGAATGACCGTCTCTCCGGGCACGGGGGCTTGCTCATTGTGCAAACCGAACTCTTTTAACATGCCTTGGATGTTGCGATAATCCTCGAAGAACATGATCGCGCCGATATCGGCATGAGTTCCGTGAAAAGGCACGGTAAAGGCTCGACCACCCGCGTGTTCGGCCTTTTCCAAGACGATCACCTGAAAGCCAGCCTGCTTCAGGCGCAACCCCGCGGTGAGGCCGGAAAATCCAGCGCCGACGACGATGACGCGCTTTCCGTCTTTGTTGTCCCCATTCACGTGCTCTTCTCCTTTGTGGCTAGTTTTTGAGCCGTCATCGAATGGCTGCGCATGCCAAGGGTCATGCCACGCATGTCCGATGATCAGTCAGGAATGCTTATACCAAAAGCTTCCTAAAGCTAAGATGGGAACCCTACCGCAGTCGCACCGCTAAGATCAACCCGATGATTTTTCTGCTGATATTACATGGAACTCTTTGCGAAGATCAGAATGACCAGTTTCACAGTACAAGCGGTCTCAAAACCCGTAGCGAGCAGGCCCTAGCAGGAGGGCGCTCACCAGAGCGTACTACGGTACGCGGGGAGATCTGCAGTTTGGGCGAAAAATCCTTTTGTCCGATCGAAAAGGACGCGATGCCAACGTCGATAAGCAGGACATGAGTTCCAGTCTCATTGACCAGAATGTTTTGAGGTTTGACATCTTTATGCGCCACGCCTGCAGCGTGGATGGCGGCCAGGACGCGGCTCAATGCATGCGCCAGGTGCAGCGCCATCGCTAGGGGAAGCCGCCGGCGACTAGCACTGGACTGCCCGCATGCTGCATAAGGGTAGCTCAGCGCAAGACGTCCTAGATGTGTGCCAAACCCCAACGCTCCTCCATGGCATCCTCTCAGGCCGATCTTGCTCATTGTATCAAGGCGGCTTTGGAAATGGTGCCAGGCACTTTGACGAAACCGTCTCGTCCTTGCTCAATGATATAATTTTCGCGGCTGAACGATTCAACCAGAAGGCGTAACGATGCACCTTGGCAAAGGACAGCTATTTGGCGGCCGCTTTGAAATTGAAACCATCATCGGGATGGGCGGCATGGGGGCGGTCTATCGAGCCCAAGACCACTACACCGGCACGCTCGTGGCGCTAAAGCTACTACACGCTACGCGCAACTTAAGCGATGACATAGAACGTTTTTACCGCGAAGCCGAGCTTTTGTCAGAGCTGCGCCATCCGGGGATCGTCAACTATGTCGCGCACGGTCTTAGCGTGGACGGGCAGCACTAGCTGGCCATGGAATGGCTGGATGGCGCGGACTTGTCGCAACGACTGCGGCGCGGTGCCCTTACCGTGCGTGAAAGCGTGCACTTGCTGCGCAGCGCCTGCCAAGCACTTACATTGGTCAACTCCCACGGAATCATTCATCGCGTACTCAAACCTTCTGAGGTCATGTTTGGCACATTTTTACCTGCTGTGGGAAATCCTCCGGCGGATTTCTCCTTGCTACGGTGACAATGTGCAAAACATGACCTCGGCCGCACCGCGAAATTTGAATTCTGAATACAGGTATTTAGAAATAGGAATTCACGGATTCCTCATCGGTGCGTGCTTATAAGCAGTAGGCCATTTCATGGAAATCCGGGCTGGTGTAGTATAATCGGGGAGCTCCACTCTGCAGCCGCGAAGTGGTCCCTTGGGTCGCGACGATGGTCAGCCTGCTCGATAATACGGAACATCTTTACTGGCTGCTTTACAACAGCAGGCCGTCACTTCGCAGGGCCTTGTGTAGGGCATTCTGCGCAAGCCCATCAAACAATCACATCTGCACGATGCGATCACGAATATGCTGGCTGGACGTTGATCGCAACGCTCTTCGGAATCGAGTATGAACTTAAATACCACGCCGACGCTGCCTTCTTTGCAAATCCTTCTGGCTGAGGACAACCCCGTCAACCAACGGGTCGCACAGCTTTTGCTGCGCAAGTTAGGCCAAAGTATTGATATCGCCAACAACGGAATAGAAGCCATCGCAGCCTTGCACCACCAGTCTTATGACATCGTCCTTATGGACTGCGAAATGCCCGAGATGGATGGCTTTACCGCGAGCCGAAAAATTCGCGACACGCTGGCCAAGTCGGAACAACCCTACATCATTGCAATGACGGCAAATTCCATGGATGGCGACCGCGAGCGTTGCCTGGCGGCGGGGATGGACGATTATGTTGCCAAGCCCATTTCTGCCGAGCTTTTGTCCGCGGCGCTGGAACGCGGCATCGCGGCCAGAATCGCCGTCCCAAGCGCCGAGCCTGTCGATTTCGCGGAGCTGGCACCTACAGACTTCGACCGTCCGGCGCTCGATGCCTTCATTACGAACTTTGGCATGGCGGATGCCGCCGAGATTATCGGCGATTACCTCGACATGACGCCGGCGCTGCTAGAACAGCTTGGCGCAGCCATCGCAAAAAACGACGCGCCTTTGGCCAGGCGCGTCGCGCACGATCTAAAATCGACCAGTGCCAGTTTTGGCGCAACGGCCTGTGCGCGGACCGCGGCAAGCATTGAAGCGCGCGCGGCCAAAGGCGCTGCCACCGAACTTAGCGCGCTATACGCAGAGCTGCGCCTGCACTTTGAGGGCGCGCGCCGCATCCTGGCCCGTGTACGCCAAAGCAAGGATTCCTGATACACCTCTGCACAGCAGGCAAAATTTCTGCAAACCCTATTGCTGCAGTGGAATCCGTGAAAGTCGCGCGAAGACGAGAATTTTTCAAAGCGCACGAAATTGCGCGACTTCAGCGAGCCGCTGAACCTCAAAACCTTCAAATCTTTTTTTATGAGGCGACGATCTAGAAAGGGTCAAGCTGCTGGATTTTGGCATCGCCCGACGAATCAGCGCCACGCTTATGACCCGCGCCGGTCACGCCATCGGGACGGATCAATACATTTGTGATTTTCCGACGGAAAGTGGCGTCAGGAAGGCTGTGTTGCTGGGCGCGAAAGTGTCGCGTCAGCGGGCCGAGTTCAGTGTGTTTTGAATCGATGTGGGATGCTGGAGGCAGCAGCAGTACAACTTCATTGGATACTGCTTTGCGTCAGGTTGGATTGCCATGTACCGATAATCAGATACGAGTGCGCGCTCCTCTTGGTTATTACGAGACATCTACATCCAAACCCCACTGCTTCGCTAGCTGCTGCGCACGCACAACGCTGGGGTTGCGGGTGAGGTAGCTGTTTTTCCAGAACGGATCGGTGATGTCGTCGGCGCGGAGCTTTATCTGGTGCAGGGTCTCGTGCATTTCGGAGTGAGCGCGGGCCACGTTACCGGCAGCATGGAACGATTCGCTGGCACACAGGCGAGTCGTTACTTCAGACATACCAGCCCCTCCCAGCATGGCCAATATGGCCAGAGCCTGTTCGGCAACTGCGGTTGCTTCAGCGGCCCGACCCAAGCCGAGGAGTACGCGCATCCGTAGCGCCGTGATGCCAAGTTGCAGCAATCCCCAATTTGAGAACGCTGACATCAGTGCGCGGGACTGCGCTTCGGCTTGTTCAAGCTGACCGCGACGGGCCGCAACCGCTGCCAGCCCGGCGAGCGCGAACGCTGACCAGTAGCTGTCTGCCTCTTTTGCCACAGGCATCAAGATCTGTTCAGCCTGAGCCCACGCGGTCTCACTATTCTGCGAACAAAGAACGGATCCCAGCGTTACCCGCCATATCCCGACGGCAAAAACATCCTGGCACTTCGACGTCACTCCTTCCAGGGCCATGAGGCGTTTTTGGGCGCCCTCAGCATCCCCTAGAGCAACCCAGCTATACTCAGGAATCACGGCGAGCGCCAGAAGCTCTGTATCATTGGCGCCTGCTTCTCGGCACAGCTGCAGGGCACGCACACCTTCCTGGACCACAGTCCATGGCTTCGGCTCACGAACTAGCGTGATGTAGGTGCTCCCAACATGCCAACGTAGCCGGATACTCCCATCTATCATCTCAGCCGCAGGGAGGATCGCAGCAACCCTTGCGCGCACGGTCGCAATCAGAGAAGCCGGGGCCACATAGGAAAAAGGAGCCACCGCCACAGCGATTGCCTCGATGTATGCGGTTTGGGCGCCTGACTGGGGCTCCGTGTGAAGGAGCAAGGAGAATATGTCCCGGAGACGTGCAGGGTCCTGTACATGAAGCGCAGCATAGCAAGCAACGTCTGCGGCACAGCAAAAGTGCAAGCTCCCGGGGCGCACCAGCGCCAGCGCCGCCGCCGCCGCTTCACCAGAACGCTGCATCTGATTCAGATGGCGTGCGGCGTGGCCCTCCAGGCTGCGTAGCTCCCCAAGGAGCTCGCCTTCCGCATCGCAGGCCAGCCCGCGCTCGACCAAGCGTAGCATGTCGAGGGCGTCTCCGTGTTTTCCGGCCTTCTCGGCAGCACGCGAATAAAAGACGGCCGCGCGCTTCTTTTCACCTCCGCGAACGAAGTGCTCAGCCAGCACCGCTGGGTCAATTGCTCCGGCTGCCTCAAGGAACTCTCCAGCCAGCCGGTGTCCGGTGTGCAGATCATTCGCAGTGAGCAGGCTGTAGGCGGCATCGCACACCAGGGCATGACGGAAGCTGTACTCTCTTTCACTTGGCAGAGTGCTCAGCGGCTGCATATGCACAAGCTCTGCTTCACACAGCGCTGCGAGTCCCTTTTGAACCTCAGGCGAGCATTTTGGAAGTGCCAAGATTGCTGCCACGCCGCCTTCCCAGAACGTCTGTCCGAATACGGAAGCCGCGCGCACCGCCCGTCGCGCGCCGCTGTCCAGACGCCCGATGCGCGCTTGCAGCATCGCCAGCACCGTTTCAGGCTGATCGTTCGACTTTCCTTCGGCGAGGGAACGAATCATCTCTTCCAGAAACAGCGCGTTTCCGCCCGCCTGCTCGACGGCTCGCGCGACTGCCTCTGGCTCTACATTTTTGCCAAGTACCTGCTGGATGAGCCGCTCGCTCGCCTTCTTGCTGAGGCCCTTGAGTTGGATCTCCTGGAGCTTGTGGCCCTGCCACAATGTGGGATACGTGTCGCGGACTTCTGGCCGCGCAAACGCGAGTATGAAGAGCGGTTCCCCGGCGAGCTCCCGCAGGGCTTCATGGAGAGCCATCACCGTCAGTTCATCGCCCCATTGCAGATCATCGAGGACCACGACAACCGGCGACGCTTTGCATTCACCCGCCAGCCAGTCGAGGAAGGCCCGCCGCAGGCTGTCCCGCATGATCTTGGGATCCCGCCGCGCCGCTTGCAGCATCGGCTTTCCGGTGTCAGCGAATGGGATCTTGCACAGCTCCCCGAGAAACAGCACGACGCGATCTTGATCCGCCGCTGCTACGTGCTGAGCGATGCGCGCGCGCAGACGCTCCTGTTGAATATCCAGCGGCTCGCTACCGCTGATTTCGCAGAGCCGATGGAGCGCGTCGCTGAGGATGCCGTAGGGCGAACCGGCACTCATCAAGTCGCCGCGACCCACGAGCTTGGTAATCGCGTCGCTTCGCCTCTCAACCCGGCGCAGAAACTCATGCCGCAGCCGTGACTTGCCAATCCCCGGCGGTGCCGTTACCAGCATCACGCGCGCTTCCGATTCATCAATACACGAGGAGAGTTGTCCTTCTAGATTGTTCAGTTCGGCGTCGCGCCCGACACAAGGCGTCGGCTTCCCAAGTAAAGGCCGGCTGGCGTCCGCGTCGCGCTCCTCATAGAGCAATAGCGCCCCGTCCGGCTGCGGCGTCTGTGCAAACCGGCCTTCGAGGAGTTTCGCACTCAAGCTGTCGAGCAGGACTCCGGTTGCAGGCGGCGCGAGTGCAGAGTGACTGCCCGTCTTGAGCGAGCGTACTGCTGCCTCCACAACCTCTCCGACCGCTGTGCGACCGCGGATCGCTCCGCGGCCCGTCGCCATCGACACCACCGCCTGCGGCCAGCGCTCCTTAATGAGCAGGGCCGCCCGCGCCGCCCGCGTCGCCTGGTCCTGGGCACTTTCCAGCGACGGTACCGTCACGATCAGCCCGACGTTGGCCAGAAAGTCGGCCGCGGCCCCGAGCGCCGCGACTGCTTGCAACAGTGCTTGTCGGTCGGTATGGGCCAAGAGTTGCTCGCTCCCCGGCATCGTCGCGCCAAGCCCCAGATCTTCCTCGGGCGGCGCCGCCAGCACGATGCTGAACAGGTTCTGCTCCTGCTCCGCAAAGCTCTCTGCTTTGGGTCTGGGGCCCGCCATGGTGACAGCGAGCGCCGGCTCGGGCAGCTCTCCCAAGTTTAGGATTTCGGCGCGCAGTCCCGCCGCATCGGCGATGCGTTGTGCGGGATCTTTGAGCAGGAGCCGATCGACGACCGCGGCGAGCGATGCGGGAATCCCTGGCCGGCGTTCCTCGATCGCTTGGGGTTCCTCGAACAGAATCCGCACCAGCACCGCGGCGACGTGATCGGCAACAAAGGGAGGCTGCCCGGTCAAGCACTCGTACAACACGCAGCCGAGCGAGAACAGGTCCGCAGCCGGCGTGAGATCGCGGCTGCCGCGGGCCTGCTCCGGCGCCATGTATTCCGGCGTGCCGATAACCATTCCGGTTCGAGTCATCGCCTGCGAGGAGGCGATGCGGCGCGCGATGCCAAAGTCGAGAATTTTGACGCGGCCGATATCTCCACCGATGAGAAACAGGTTCGATGGCTTCAAGTCACGGTGAATGATGCCGCACTGGTGCGCGATGGACAGGGCATCAGCGACTTGCTCGATCAGACGCAGGCAATCGCGCACCGAGAGTGGACCACGCGCCAAGCGCTGGCCGAGATCCTGGCCTTCGAGCCACTCCATGGCGAGGAAGCGCTGGCCGTCCGGGGTCTGGCCGTGCGCAACGTGGGCAACGATGCCGGGGTGGCGAAGCTCAGACAGGAGCTGCGCCTCGCGGGCGAATCGCTCCGCTTCACCATGCCCTTCGCCAGCATGCAACAGCTTGAGCGCGACCGTGTCACCGCTATAGCGGTCGGTGGCGCGGTAGACCGTGCCCATGCCGCCGCTGCCAGCAGTGAGCTGAATCTCGAAGCGGTTGGCAAAGAGGCTGCCCGACGAGAACTGTAGATTCCCCATCTTCGCCAGTATGCCGGACATGTCAGTAGATTGATAGACTGCGCCCCTCGGCGTCAGGTAGCTGGGAATGCGCCCATCGCTCCTTGACAACCGGGAACATCAGGGTAACCCTGGCCCGACATGCGCAAGCTGCAAGATGTCCTTCGTAAGCATCTGCTTCGAGAGGCATTGGATCCGATCGCGACTGTCCAACTGGAGAAGCCGGTTGCGCCGCTCGACGAGCAGCGCATTGATGCTTACTGCGAGCTGCGGCCCGATCCTCCGCCCGAGGATGCGCTGCCTCATCTGGGGCTGGTGCGCCGAATGGCCGAAGTCGGACAACGCTCCTTGGTCGAGCAGTATTCGGACACACCGTCGATGGAAGACGTCGACGACAACCTGCGCAAGAAGTTCCACCTTCACCACAGCTTCAAGAAAGCAGCCAAGGGAGCACCGACGCCCAAGCCGCTCCTATGGGTCGTGTCGCCGGGTCGCCCCGAGGAAGTGCTGGCTGGATACGCTGGCCTGCCCGCTCCAGATTGGCCGCGTGGCTTCTATCGGTGTGCGCCGGCATTGACGCTGTGGGTAGTTGTCCTCGTCGAGCTACCGAAGACGCCTGATACAAGGCTCCTGCGGCTGTTCGGCCCGCCTGAGATGCAGCTTGAAGTGCTGAGAGAGTTGGACACGCTGCCGCCGGATGATCCACAGCGGCAGCCCTGGGTTGATATCCTGGCCGAGGTGCGGTATCTGTTTGAACAGGAACCGGATCTCAGCCCCGAGGAGTTTGTAATCATGACTGAGCTACGAGAGCGGTGGGAACGCGAGAAGGCGGACCTGCGACGAGAGGGGGAGGCCAGGGGCAAGGCCAAAGCGCTCCTTTCGATCCTGGTAGCGCGAGGCATCGTCGTGAACGACGTGGTTCGTGAGAAGATTCTTGCCTGCCAGGATTTGGCGATGCTGGACCGATGGCTTGTTCAGGCAGCGACTGCCACGTCTGCGGCAGATATCGTGGCTGCCGCTGCCTAACGAGCACGCGCTACAGCAGCCGGACGGGATCAGGTGGGGCGTGGAAAGCCGTCATGGCCTCGTCGTGGCTAGAGCACTTCCGGAAGGTCACACCCGGAATGCCGATGTGCCAGGAAATCATCAGCCACTCGACCTTGCCGGTGACCTCACGGCGGGCGACCTCGCGGGCGCAGCGCATCTTCTTAGGCTGCCCGTCGCAGCCTAAGGCGGGCTTGCCGTCCTGGTGCATAACGGGGCAATCGAGCATCTTGAGCTCGTAGGGCACGTAGTACGGCTGGTCCTCGTGGAAGCGCGCGAACCAGCCGACCCAGAACGCCATTTGGTTGGTTGTCGTGCAAGTGTCGTCGATGACTGGCGACGGCTGGTCCAGCATCGAAAGCGGTGGCTTGGGCTCTGTAGTTCGATCTCGTAGGTGGGCTCTCCGGGGAACCGGATTTTTTGTGCTCCTCGCGCCTGAAATGTGGCGGGCTCGACGTGAGGGTATTGCTGCGGACTCAGAACAAACCTGTGGCATAGTGCCCTCCGGCACAGTCAGAGTGCTGCTATCACGCTGACCTGCTACGGGACCGGCGGGCCGCTTACCCGTCGGTCCCGGTTTTGGCGATCCCCAATCGGGGACGAAGCGGCGTGTGGCTGTATGGACCTCCCTGGCTCAGCCGCAGCATCGGTCGTTCACCGCGGCTTAGCGAGCACATCTTGAAGAAGACTACTCAAATTGCTAGCGAGGTCAACAACAGAATTGGAGAATTCCATCTGATATTTCGCCAATTTGAGCCGCCACTAAGCACCATGCTACGAGGTGCCGTGGTACGGGGCCGACGGAATCCGCGTTATCTGAAGCTCGCCCAGCGTCTCAAGAAAGCACGAAAAGCAAGGGGCATCTCTCGCTGCGCGCTCGGTGAGACGACTGGAGTTTCTGATACCATCGTCGCTTATCTCGAAGAGGGCAGCCGCATCCCCCGGATCAGCACCGTCGCGCTTCTTGCTAATGGTCTCGGCGTTTCGCCAGGCTGGCTAGCCTATGGGTTAACTTCTCCCACGGGACAAGCCATCCATGATACCGGCCACGGGTTGCCGGTGCGCGTGAACCAGTTGCGCACCCGACTATCGCTCTCACGGTCTGCTCTTGGGGAAGCTGCTGGGATCACCACGACCGCCATCCAGCATATCGAGCAGGGCCGCCGTGTCCCGAACCTTGAAACCATTGAACGCCTGGCGACCGCACTCGATGTCTCACCGGCATGGCTCGCCTTTGGCGAAGGTAAACCCCCCGTGACTCTGGCGGCTGGCGAAGCTGGCGCGGCTGATGGATCAGCGCAAGGGCCGGGGCTCGACCCCTAAAGCCCCTTCGATAGTTTTTTTACCCCTTCTGACTCGGGCGGTTCAATAGGTAGAGATGGTGCTCGACAATGGCCACGGAGAGAGCGCCGTTCATGTCGAGCCCCAGGAGCGCCGCAAGATCATGCAGATGCTGATCCACTTTTCTGGTGATGCGAAGCGTGCGGCGAACGCGGCCATCGGCCTCATGGCTCGTTGAGTATCGAGGTGATTGAACCCTGCCCGGCGCTGCGCTGTTTCGACGCGTGGAAGGCCGGGGTGGCGCCGGCCCGACGCTGCTGGAGGTGTCTGCCCGACGCCTATCGGTCGCTTTTGGTGGAGGCGCGGCCTCGGCGTCGGGATAGCGCTGGCGTCGTTGCGATACTGGTGTCGGCGCGACGCTAGCTGCGGGTTGGCGTCGGGATGGCGCTGGCGTCGGCACGACGCTCGGCTCCGCGTGGCGTCGGGATGGCGCTGGCGTCGGCGCGACACCAGTCCGTACAGGCTGTGCTTTGTAGTCCGGCGTCGCGGCGACGCCAGCGGAATTTTCAGCTATCTGCCCAGATGGCGTCGTTCCGACGCTTCCTGTGGCGTCGGAACGACGCCATTCCGGCACAACTGGCGTCGGCGCGACACCTTGTTGAAATTCGCTCGAATTATGGACAGGCGTCGCGGCGACGCTTTCCTTCTCTGTGGCCGCAGACCTCTTATGAGGTTGCTGCAACCCTGGCGCACCGATTGAATTGCTCGCTGGGTTAGCCGTTGGTTCGCTGTTGTTCCACAAGGACTCTTGCTCGGCGGGTTCAACCTGCTCGGTGAAGCTGGCCTTGCCTGGGGCTTCTGGCGACAGGCTCACCACGCCCTCAGCAGATACCTGCCGGCGTGGCCCGCTCGGACCAATCTCGTGATTCGGGGTGTCACTGCGCCAAACGCCCTCTTTGATGAGTTGCTCGCGCGCATCTTCCGAAGGGCCAGCTTGCTTGAGCATGCCGGGCATCGCATGAGGCTTCCACGAAGGAACGGCCTTCTTCTTGTCCCCGCTCACCGTCCACGTCCTTTCCGACGAGAGCCGCCCGAACCAAAGCCAACCTGCCCTAGCATGTACTCGCAGAAAGCTCGCAGTTGCTGGACCCCTTCCGTCTTACGTGCCCACGGGTCGGCCCAAGCAGGCTCGAAGCGCTCGCCGGCCCGCTTGATCGCGTGGTTATCGACGATGCCCGGCTCCCAGACCGAGTAGCCGTGGTGCCCACTGAGGGCCTCTTTCATCACCTTCACGAACCTTTTGCCTGCGGCGTCCGCTCGATTGAGCGTCATGTGGACGCCAGTGCCACCATCCCGGCAACGCATCTCCGGCAGCACCGAGAAGAGGTCATTGATGCCCATCCGTCCGTCGATGAGAACCGCGAAAGCATCCGGCGTTGACCATCCTGCGGCGGAGGGCTGCGGCGGCATATCCAAGAGCACGAGCGGATAGTCGATGTCGGGGACGTTATTTGGGCTATAGAACACGCGAACGTGCTGAAGCCCCTTCGCCTGGTACACGCGCCCGTCTTGAACGGATGACTCCGTCAGCCACTGTACCGAGTCGCCCTGCTGATCGACGGAAACCACCATAGTCGGGATGCCCATCTCCTCGGCCAGGTAGGCAGTGTGGATAGTTGCCGTCGTTTTGCCCACGCCGCCCTTCGGCGTGAAGAAAGCCACTTGCTTGTCCATGGGTGCTCCAAGAATTCAGGAAACAAATCCGCAGCTTGACTATCGTAGCGCGAACGGCCTGTTCGGAGAAGGGCCTTGCTGGGTGACGGCAACTATGGTTGAAGTCCCCTCAAGCAGGCCCTCGTACGGCAAGGGCGCAAGCATGGCAAGTAGGCACACTACGTTGAGAACCCTTGGCTACTAACCTGCTCGACTCGGTATCTGCGCCAATAACAACAGCTCTCGCACCTGATTTGGGTGCCATGTCCCACCGCGTCTGGGCGTCAGTCCGCGCAGCGTCAGCTCCTCAGCAATCTTCCGCAATGAGTAATTCGCACGTCGGTAGCCGACGGCAAGCTCCATCGCCTTGCCCTGGTCATATGTCGAGGCGCTCTGCCAGTAGTCCTTGACCGTCTGATGGTGCCAGAGCGAGCCCACGTCGGGCATCAACTTCTCCGCCGTCAACCGCTTGCCGATT
Organism: uncultured Myxococcales bacterium; assembly: GCA_964460115.1. Taxonomy (GTDB): domain Bacteria; phylum Myxococcota_A; class Polyangia; order Palsa-1104; family JAEUJZ01; genus JAEUJZ01. The sequence goes on along the minus strand of CAYWPR010000040.1, from coordinate 39,269 downwards.
TCCTTATAGCTCAGGTTCATCGCGCGTAACTCAGCGATGCGCTTCATGACCGTGTCCTGATCGCGGACGGAGCCGGAGCGGTCCCAGTGCTTTCGCGAGTAGAACCCCTCGCGCGTCAGAATCCGCCGCACCGCCTCACAACTCCAGCTCTTCTTGGGCGGTGGCCGCCCTTCGCCGGCCAGAAGATCCGAAATCGTCTTGATTCCTTTGCCTTGCGCATGCAGCTCCCGCACACGCTCAATCGTCGCCAGCTTCGCCGGATTCTCGACGACAACGCGCCGCCCCTCTGCGTCGAGCCGGTCGGAGTATTCCTTTCCGTAAGGAAGTGCGCCACATGCGACTCCTTTGGCCTTTAGCGCTCGCATCGCATGCAGTGTCCGCTCGCTCGTCTGCGAGACCTCCCCCTGCGCCATGACCGCGCGGAAGTAAATCAGCGTCTCGCCCGCCGCGGTCTTCGCATCGACTCCTGCCACGTCGAACGCCAAGAACTTAAACTTGGCAGTCCTACCAAAATACGTATCGAGCAAGTAGTGCCAGTCTCCGACGCTACGCGAGATTCGACAAAGCGAGACAGACATTAGCATCGCATCCGTCTGCACCATGCGCGCCAGCGCCGCTTGCAGTCCTGGCCTTCCTAATTCCTTCCCCGTCCACTCGTCCTGATAGATGTCGAGCAGGTTTAACCCAAACTGCTGGCAGTAATGGATGATGCGATCCTTCTGCACCTCCAGACTGATTCCTTCAGTCGCCTGCTCATCGGTAGATACCCTGATATACCCAATAACGCGAGGTGCAGACTCCGGCATTATTTTAGAGTACGAAAGTCGCGCTTTGGGATCAATGTGTAGGGGTTTGCAGGGCTTGTGCGCACGCTTCAGCATGCGCGTGTCATGACAAGAAAATAGGGACCCCGGCGTATATGTCTCCGGAACAGGCGCGCGGCGAAGTGGCCTTGACCCCGGCTGCCGATGTTTTTGCCCTGGGCTGTATTTTGGGCGAGTGCTTGACCGGACATGCCTTGTTTATCGATCAGGATGTTCCATCGCTACTGGCGCGTGTCGTACTTGACGAAAACCCGACGATGACCATCGCCCGCCCCGAAATCCCACTGGCCCTGCAAGAGCTTCTGGGGCGCATGCTGGCCAAAGATCCGGCGCGGCGGTTGGCGGATGGGGGGGGCGGTGCTGGAAGGGTTGGCGCAGGTGCCGACGGAGGGTTGGGATGTGGCCATGCCGGGGCGAAACGCGGCATCGGTTGGCTTTACGCAAAGCGAGCAGCAACTAGTCAGCATTGTTTTGGCCACCGAGCGCGGCGCCAATGTCGAAGCGTCGGAAGCTGATTTAGCGACGGCGCGTGAGGCGCAGCGTCAGGAATTGCAAAGTGCGCTGGCAAAGGTGGGGGCGCAGCTTGCGTGGTTGGCCGATGGATCGCTATGTGCAACGGTCAAAGGCAGCGGAAGCGCCAGCGATCAAGTCGGACAGGCGGCACGAGCGGCGCTGCTTGTGCAAAAGTGTTGGCCGAGCGCCGCCATTGCCTTGGCCACCGGCCGTGGCACAGTCGAGGGTCGACGCGCGGTCGGCGAAGCTTTGGATCGCGCGACGCGGCTTTTGCAAGAAAGTCTGCGCGAATCGGGCGATGGCAACCGCGGACATATACGCCTGGATGAACTCAGCAGCCGGCTTTTGGAGCAGCACTTTGAAATCGATCGTCGCGGCCCCTTGGCGATTTTGCGCGGAGAGGAAGCTGAGCTTGACGCCAGTCGTCCGCTGCTGGGCAAGCCAACCCCGTGCGTAGGCCGCGAAGCCGAGCTTGGCAATTTGGAAAGCGCGCTTTCAAGCTGCATTGAGGATGCGCAAGCCCGGGCCGTGGTTGTGATCGCCCCCCGGGTATAGGCAAATCCCGTCTCCGTCACGAATTTCTGAAGCGCGCGCAAAAAAAACATCCGGAAGTGACTTGGTTTGTCGGCCGCGGCAATTCGCTGACCACGGGCGCCGCCTACGGGCTTTTGGCGCTGACGGTACGGCGGCAGTGTGGGCTTTCCGGCAGTGAAAGTTTAGAAGAGCAGCAGGCAGCTTTGCGCGCGCGCATCGCGCCCAAAATCGCTCCCATTGAGCGGGAACGGGTGGTGCGATTTATCGGTGAACTGTGCAGCATTCCTTTTTCGGATCAGGATGTACCGATGCTGCATGCCGCGCGGCAGGATCCGATGCTGATGAAAGAACAGCTTCGGCGGAGCTTTCGCGATTGGTATACTACTGAACTTGCCGATGGGCCGATCGGCGTCATTTTGGATGATGTGCAGTGGAGCGATGCTCTGACCCTGGCCATGTTCGATGAACTGCTGCACGAGCTCCATAATTCTTCGCTGTTCGTCCTGGCGCTCGGCCGTCCGGAATTGCGCGAACAGTTTCCCAAGCTTTGGCAAAATCACAATCTCGTCGAAATTACGTTGAAGGGGTTAAGCAAAAAAGCTTGCGAACGTCTGATACAACAGGCGCTCGGACTCCAGATTTCTGCACAAATAGTCAATCAACTTGTTGAGCAATCTCTTGGCAACGCACTGTTTCTGGAAGAACTCATCCCGATCTTCGAAAAAGTTCAGGAATTGCGCGCAGTTTCGCAAATAGGCATACATGCCGATCATGGGGCCACCCGCCAGTTGCGACGGGCACCTACATTGCGCAAGTGGTGCACAGGAGGGGTACGCTTCATGCCAGAGTTTTCACGCAAACCTGCCTGTTAAATGGGCGACATCATCCGAAAGAAAAAGGACAGCAGAGAGATTGGCTGGTACATCCGGTGGAGCGAAAACGGCAAGCGCCGACAACTGGCTTCGCAACAACCCACCTACGCGCTGGCCAAGCGGAGATATTTGGCCCGATGAACTGCGCAGTCTGCATGTCATAAAGGCGCGCGATGAGCTGACCAAAAGGCACCCACCGGGCACGACGCGCACGGCGTCGAACGTCCGGCGTCGCCAAATTCGCCGCTTGAATTCCTTAGATTGCCTAAAACTTGCAAAGGGACCATACTGAAGGCGGAAGTATCCTAAGAGGGTAGGGGTAGGATGCATCAGCTAGCGCAGAATTGGCTACAGTGCGGAAAGCATCGAGCTCGAACCGATGGTGACATCGTACTCATCATTTATTCCGGCACGGTTTCGCTTGAAGACCATCGGCAAGTTTTCAGGCTTGCGGAACAGATCATCGCCACCTACGGATATGTGTACTTTATCGGCGATGTCGAGAACGTCGCGGCGCTTACCGCCGAGGCGCGTCGAGATTTTTTGCAATGGGCGAAAAGTCATCCAATCCATGGTTTTGCCAATGTCAAAGCTAACTTCCTGGCGCGAGCCATGGGAACGCTCATACAAAACGCGCTGCGTTTGGTCACGGGCCTGCACTATGCCAATACCTTCGTCGATGATGAAGACGCCGCCCGTCGCTGGGTTGCGGAACAAAAGCAGCAGCGCATGCTCGGTAGCAATCTTCAGAAGGGCGCGTGAAACGCTGCCACCCCGCACTTGATTCGGCTCTCCGGTGTCATAAAGTTCAATCCAGCGGCGATATAGAGTTTCAGCATGCGAATTCATCACGGACTCCTCTTTGCGACGACGTGCAAGGCTTGACGAGCTAGCTTATCATTTGCCCTACTGCTTCTCACAATGGCGGCGCGGAAATCAGTAAGATAGGGCATTCGCTCATGGATACACCTTCTGATGTTCCAGGTAGTCTGCGCCGTGAAGCACGTCTGGCGCTGTCCGAACATTTTCGGTCTCCTGGCGACTTCGACGCGTTCTGCATCGATCATTTTCCTGAGGTTTATAAGACGTTTTCCTCGACCATGGATCGCATCGGGTGCATCAATGCGCTGCTGACAAAGGCAGATCCTCAGTTAATTTTAGACAAACTGCTTGGTCCGACGGCACGTTTCGCCCATTTTTATGCAAAAAATCCCTATCGTGGCCTGGCGGTTTTTGAAATCGAGCACGCCGAACAGTTTTATGGCCGCCAAGAGCTCATCGCAGAGCTGCGCAAGCGCGTTGCCGAGCTTCTGCGAACCAAGCCGTCTTGCCGCCTGCTGTCGCTTTTGGGCCACACCGGCTGTGGCAAGTCATCGCTTTTGCGCGCCGGGCTTCTTGCCTCGCTACTGCGCCCAAGCCTAGATATCCTGCCGCAGCTTGGCCGAGAACAAATCGCGCTATTTGTGCCCGGAGATAGGCCGCTGCACAGCATGGCCACCGCGCTTGCGCGCTGTGCCGGAAGCTCCCTTCCTTTCGATGAGATCTATAAGCTGCTAGAGCAGCCAAACGGCCTGATCAAAGTTTATGAGCGATTGGTGCCCGTTCCCGGCGAGCGCGATCGCTTGTTCATTGTGGCTGTCGATCAGCTAGAGGAACTCTTTGTTCTCCGCAAGTTGCAGGATAAGGAGGCTCGATTGATGAGCGCCCGCCTTGCGGAGGCTGCCGTTTCGAATGTCACAATCGTCGTGCTAGTGACCTTGCACTCCGATTACTTGGAGCCGCTCAACAAGGACCATCCCGAACTTAACCAGACGATGGGGCAGAATACGCGACTGGTTTCGGATCTGAACCGCAATCAACTGCGAGAAGCGATTGCGGCACCTGCCGAAAAAGTCGGACGTCCGCTAAATGACAAGCTTATCGAAGCGCTTTTAGGCCAAGCCTCAGAGCAGAAGCACAGCTTGCCGCTGGTGCAATTCACATTGCAGCGGCTGTGGGCGGGAATTTCGGCCGGACAGGATGGCCTATCGATGCTGGAGCGGCTGGGCGGAATCGGCGGCGCACTGGCCAGTTGGGCTGATTCGCTGTACGCCGCGCTTGATGATGATCTCGACAGGCGGCGAGCGCAGCGGCTTTTTTTAGGTCTGGTGCAGCTCGTTGAAAAACCGCCCGCGGGAGCGCCTTCGACCGATAGCGAGCCGCCGAAAAAGCCGCCGGCCGAGAACAAGCATCTGGTGACACGTCGGCTTCGGCGGGTTGACGATCTGATTCCAGTAGGACAAGACAAAGCGGTCACGCACCGGCTGCTCTATCACTTTAGCCGTGCGCATCACGATCAGCAGCACGGCCGGCTTATTTCAGTCAGCGAAGGCGAGGTCATGCTCGCGCACGAGACGCTGGTAACCAGTTGGGGCAAGCTCGCCACTTGGTTGCGCGAAGCCGAAGAACAAGTCATTTTTCTGGCGCGTCTAGATGCCGCCATTAGCCACTGGAAAAAGCAAGAGCATGCGCAGGGAGTGCTGTGGCGCGACCCCGATTTGAAGAAGTTGCGCGAACTGCGGCTGGCCGCCGAACCGATTCTAAACCTCCAGCAGGAGCAGTTTCTGCTGGCCAGCGAAGAAGTGGAACGCCGCGAGCTGGCTGAACGCGCTGCGCTGAGCGAACAGCATCGGCGCATGGCCGCCTTGCTCGCGGTGGCGGTGGTCGGACTTCTTGGCTGTTTGATTGCACTGTTTTTCTGGTTCAAGCTGGAACGCGAGGCCAAAAATCTTGCTCGCAGCAGCAGCGCCGCCGCTTTGGTGACGCAGCCGGGCCGAGAAGTGCTGGCGCTTTTGCGGGCCATGCAAGCCGCCGGCGAAAGCGAGGAAATCGGACCGCTTTGGGAAGGCCTGTATCAAGTCAGCATGTATCTTGTGCGCTCGCGCACCCTGGATTCAAGCAGTGCGCGCGCCCAGCCGGCTGCCGCCAAAGCCGAAATCCTCAGCGTGGCTTTTGCCACTGAAAAAGAGCATCTGCTGGCGGGCAGCACCGACGGTCGATTGGCGCTGTGGGATTTACAAAGCGCGCGCGAGCTGCGCACCTTGCCTCCGCATAAGGGCGCCGTCAATTTCGCGGGATATGCTCGGCAGGGCAAGCTGATTCTGACCGCCAGCGAAGATGAGACGGCCAAGGTGTGGGATGCGCGCACCGAAGTTCCCATTGCGGCGCTGCGCGGCCACAAAGGCGGGGTCATGACCGCGGACTTGTCGCCGGATGGGGCGTATGTGCTGACGGCGGGACGCGACGGCACGGCGCGCATCTTTCGCATTCGCGATGCGAAAGAACTCAAGCGTTTGCCTCATACCGATGTCGTCTATTCCGCCCGCTATTCGCCGTCGGGAAATCGTATCGTTACGGCCAGCAAGGACCAGCTTGTGCGGATTTTCGATACAGAAACCGGGGTTCTGCTTCGCGCCATCGGCCCCTCCTCGGCAAGTAGCACGATGAAGGAAAGCGAAGCCTTGGCCACGCAAACCGATGGTCATCGCAGCGAGGTCCGCTATGCCAGCTTTTCGCGCGACGAAAAGCGCTTGTTTACGGCTGGCGAGGACAACGCCGTTATCGCCTGGGAAGCCGAGACAGGAAGGCAACTGCTTAGCTTTTCGGGCCATACAGGACCCGTCAACACCATCGAGGAATCTCCCAGCGGGCATGAAATTCTTACGGCCAGCGAAGACAGCACGGCGCGCATTTGGGATGTGCGTACCGGTAAACTGATGATGTCCTTGGCCGGACAAGCGCATCAGCTAAGCAGCGCCGTCTATTCATCAGATGGCAAAACTGTCGCCACGGCCAGCCGGGGTGAGCCGGTTCGGTTGTTTTCGCTGTTTCCGCGTCCGCACCTGCGCATTGAAGCGCACAGCGACTGGGTACGTTCCGCAGTATTTTCGCCGGAGCCCGTAGAGGATCAGGCGCATATACTTACGGCCAGTGCCGACGGAACAGCCTGTGTCTGGGATCGGCATAGCGGGCAGCGGCTGCTTGAGCTTAAGGGGCACAACCAGTGGGTCAATTCCGCGGTCTATAGCCCAGACGGAAAGCGAATTCTGACGGCAGGCATGGATCGCACGGCGCGCGTTTGGGACGCTGCCTCTGGCACGCTTTTGGCGACGCTGCGCGGACATACAGACTGGATTCGCTACGCCGCGTTTTCTTCCGATGGAAATCTGATTGTCACCGCCAGCAAGGACCGCAAGGCAAAAATCTGGAGCGCCACCGACTGGAAGCTAGTGCGCACGCTGCACGGTCATGAAGGCGCGGTCACTTCGGCGGTTTTTTCAAGCGATGGGCGCGAAGTGCTGACGGCCAGCGAAGACCATACGGCGCGGCGCTTCAGCGTACAAACCGGAGACGAAATCGGCAGACTCAAGCAACATGAGGATCTGGTTCGCCATGCCGTCTACTCAAAAAGCGGAACGCGCATTCTGACGGCCAGCTATGATCGAACGGCGCTGATTTGGGATGCCGTGGCCTCGGCCGCAAACCCCCAAGCAAAAGGGCTGCAAGTCGCCGAGCGCCCACTTCTGACCCTGACCGGACACACGGGCTGGGTGCGCCACGCCGTGTATTCCGAAGATGAGCAGCACATTCTGACCGCCGCCGGAGATATGACCGCGCGGCTGTGGGACGCCAAAACCGGAACTCAGCTTTTAATATTGACCGGACACAGCGGTCCCGTTTCCATGGCCGAATTTTCACACGATGCTCGCTATGCCGTTACGGCTGGGCGCGATGGCCTAGTCATCGTGCACACCATCGATTCCAAACTCCTGTGGCGCCATGGCTGTGAAATCCTTCGCTCCGTTCGCAACCATCCCGACATTTCCAAGCAAGAAGTTCGCCCCATTTTGGATGAGGGCCGATGTCGTCCGGACGGCAACACTGTGCCGTAGTGCTTGCCCGAAGAGCTACATCCCTATTTGCAAATCAGCGAACGCAAAGCTCGGCAAGCGCCGGTCCAAAATTGAAAAATGGCAGACCGTCCCCTATTGTGACCGGATGAGCCACGTTGCAACCGGTCAAGCCCAGGTCCGCGTTCCGATGACTTTGACGCAAAAGATTTTGGCCGCCCATGCCATCGGCAATCCCCATGCTCCGGCGTCTTATGTGCAGGCGGGAGATGTGCTGCGCATTCGAGTCGATTTCACCATCGCCAGCGAACTGGCCTGGAACGGCATGGAAAAGACGTACCAGGCACTTGGTCGTCCGCCTTTGCAACGTAGCGAGCGCTTTTTTCTCGCCGTCGATCACACCGTAGATCCGACGACGCTTTTAACCGATCGCCGAACTCAGAAACTGGTGCAGTTGTCGCGCGATTTTGCTCGCGCGCAAAAATTGCGACACTTTTACGACGCCAATCAGACCATCCTGCATACCAAGTTCTATCGTGACTTGGTACAGCCCGGTCAGGTGGTGATTGGCGCCGATTCGCATACTTCTTCGCACGGCGGACTAGGCGCTTTTGCCATTGGTCTAGGCGGTGCGGATGTCACCGCCGCGATGGTTCTTGGCGAATCGTGGATCGAAGTGCCCGAGGCCATCGCCATCGAGTATGTTGGATCGCTGCCTTTTGGCCTTTCCGGCAAAGAAGTGATTTTGGCCACTTTGGGCATACTCAAGCGCAACACCGTGGCTTTGGAGCGCAGCGTCGAATATATCGGCCCGGCGGTGCGCAATTTCTCGACCGATATGCGCTTTACCATCGCCAACATGACGGCGGAGTTTGGCGGCTTAAACGGCATCTTCGCGGCCGATGCGGTGACCGCGGCCTGGCTGAAAAACCGCGTCGAGCCTGCCGATAGCGACGTGCCGCGCTATTACCAGCCGGACGCCGATGCGCCATACGTCGGCCACTATACGATCGATTTGAACAAGCTAGAGCCGCTTTTGGCCAAACCTTTTTCTCCCGACAACATTGTGCCCGTAAGCGAGCATGCCGGCATGCCGCTTGACGGCGTCTTTATTGGCGCGTGCACCACCACGGAAGAAGAGCTCGTGCTGGGGGGGTTGCTTTTGGAAGCGGCGCTACAGGCCGGGGAAAGCGTCAAGCCCGACGCGCGCCGTCTGGTAGTTCCTGGAGATCTGGCGATTGCGGGACGACTTTATGCCGCCGGGCTGTGGCGCGCTTACGAGCAAGCCGGATTTCGCATCGATCCGCCGGGCTGTTCGATGTGCTTGGGAGTGGCCAGCCAGCGCGCCGAGGCCGGTCAAACTTGGTTAAGTTCGCAGAACCGCAATTACAAAAACCGCATGGGAGAAGGATCGCTTGCGTGGTTGGCCTCGGCGGCGACCGTGGCGGCATCGGCCTTGGCGATGCAGGTGCGCGATCCTCGGCCGCTCTTGCAGCGCATTTCTGCCGAGCGCTTTTTGCGCATTTTAGGCCGCGATGCGCAAAGCGCGCCGATCGAAGTTTTGCCGGTAGAGCCGCAAGCTTTGAAAGCCCCCGGCGCAAGCCTAAATGCGGCGAGCCCGCAACTTCTGAAAGCCACTAGCAAGCTCTTGCGCGGTCGCGTCCAGCGCTTTGGCGATCATGTGGATACCGACGCCATCATTCCCGGACCTTTTTGCCACCTCACCGACTTGCAAGAGCTTGGCGATCACTGCTTTGAGTTTGTGCGCAAAGACTTCGCGGCGCGCTCGCGTGCCGGACACAATATCGTCGTCGCCGAGGCCGGTTGGGGATCGGGCAGCTCGCGCGAGCAGGCGGTGTGGGCGCTGCAAGGGGCGGGGGTGGCCGCGGTCATCGCCAAAAGTTATGCGTTTATTCACAAACGCAACCTGGTCAACGAAGCCCTGCCGTTTTTGGTAGTGACCGATGAAGAGTTTTACAAGCTGTGTCAGGACAGCGATGAGCTCGAAGTGAGCCTTGATGGACAAATCCTGCACGTTGCAAGCGGCCGAAAATTTGTCGCCGAGTCGCCAAGTGCGCTGATTTCGGCACTGACCCGCGAGGGTGGCTTGGTGCCAGCGATCCGTCGCCACGGGCCCACGGTGTTTTCAACGCTTACGCGCTAAGCACGACGGCCAGCGCTGCCAGCGCCGCGGTCTCGGCTCGCAAAATGCGCGGCCCCAGGCTGCACGGCACAAAGCCGGCCGCGGTGGCTGCGGCGATTTCAGCAGCCTCAAAGCCGCCTTCCGGACCGATCAGCAAGTCGATTTCGACAGCGGGCGGGCAAAGCTCGGCCAAAACGCTGCGCATCCCCGGCGCCGGGCCTTCGTAAAGTAGCAAGCGCTGCGCCGCCCGGGCCGCGGCAAGCTGCATGCCCTCGGCAAAAGCCAGCGGTGCGCTTACCTCGGGCAAATCGGCGCGCCGACACTGCTGCGCCGCCGCGCGGACGATGCGCATCCAGCGTTCGAGGCGCCGATTCGAACGATCGGCCAAAAACGCCGGCACGCTGCGCTGGCAGTGCAAAGTCACGATTCGTCGCGCGCCAAGCTCGGTGGCTTTCTGCATGACCAGATCGTGCCGCTCGCCCTTCAAATGGGCCATGTACAGCGTCACGGCCGGTTCTGCATACTGGGACGCCGCTTTAGTCTCCAGGCTGAGCGTTTCCAGGTCGACCGCATCGCTACTAAGCTGGGCGATGCGCGTGGCCAGCGTTTGCCCTTTTCCGTCGAGCAGCATTACTTTGGCGCCGACCTCAAGCCGCAGGACTCGCGATAGATAATGATGCTCGGCGCCGACTAGCCGCAGCGCCGATTGTTTTTCAAGCGCGCCGGCAGCAACAAACAAACGTGGAACAGCGGGCATGCGCCGACTTTACCCCGTTCCCATTTTGAAACCTACCGCGGGGCCTGGTCGATGACTGCTTGCTAACGGCGAGTCAGAATCATTCGCGTGAGCGCGTCGGCCATGCGGCGCAACGGAATGATTTCGTGGACGGCGCCAGAGCGAATGGCTTCTTGCGGCATGCCGGTCATGATTGCCGATTCTGGCGATTCGACCAGAACCCGTCCGCCCATCGCCCGTACGGCGGAAATTCCAGCGACGCCTTCGCCGGACATGCCCGAAAGCAGCACGGCGATGACTTTTTCGTTCATGGCATCGGCGGCGGTGGTCAGCATGCGATCGATCGACGGCACAAAGCCGGTGCTGCGATCCTCGGGCGCAAAGGGCGGCGCCACGCACAAAAACGGTCCCTCGCGCACAACGCACAAAGAGCAGTTGCCGCCCGCCACCAAAACTTCGCCTTGGGCCACTGCTTCGCCCGGTGCCGCGGTGCGCACCGGCCACTGGGTGGCGCGGCGCAGCCTTTCGGCAAAGGCGTTTGTGTACATCTCGGGCATGTGCTGGGTGATAAGAATGGTCACCGGCAGCCGTGGATCCAGGTTCTGCAGCAGGGCCAAAATGGACGGCGGACCGCCGGTCGAGGCGCCGATGCACAAAAGCCGCGCCGGCAAAAAATTGTTTTCACCGCTTGAGCGCAAAGCGCCAAGCAAGTCTTCAGACAGCATCGGCCGCGTCGTTCCCGGCTGTGGCGTCGGCGGCAAAAGGCGCTGCGTGCGCGTGCGCGCCGCCAGCGTTTCCAGGCTGAGGCTGCGCACCATGCGCAGCTTGGTCAAAAGATCGTCGCGTATCGGTTGTAGATCGCCGGCTCCGCTGATGCGCGTCGGCTTGGCGACAAATTCCATGGCGCCAAGCTCGAGCGCGCGAAACACACTTTCGCGCGAAGAATGGCTGGAGACGACAACCACCGGAGTCGGCCGTTTGGCCATGAGCAGGCGCAGAAAAGCAAAGCCGTCGAGGCGCGGCATCTCCAGATCGAGCAGGATGGCATCGGGTTTGCTGCTGTGCACAAGGACCAAACCCTCGTCGCCGTCGGCAGCTTGTCCGACGATCTCGATATCGCGCGCGCCTTTTAGCAGATCGCACAATGCCTGCCGAATGGCCGGTTGATCATCAATGATGATGACGCGCAGCGGCGGTGCAGACGAGGCATTGGTGCGGGCGGGCTGGCTCATGGCGACTTATCCACCACCCTTAGGTCTATAGACCAGTTCACCGCCCAGGCGATCGAGCGTAAAGGGCGTGGTCATATCTAAAAGCGACTCGGAATGGCCGAGAAACAGGTAGCCGTCGGAATAAAGCTTGCGCGCCAAGCCCGAAATCAGCCCCAGCCGGTACGAGCGCTCAAAGTAGATAAGCACGTTGCGGCAAAAGATGGCGTCAAAAGGCCCGCCGATTGCGGCCCAGTCGGCACGCGCCAGATTGACGCGCGTAAAGGTCACCATCCGCCGAATATTGTCTTCGATGTGAAAGCGGCCGTTTTCTTCGCGAAAATAACGCGCGATGGCCCGCTTATCGACGCCGCGAAACGCCGATGGGCCATAGATGCCGCGGCGAGCCACCTCAAGGGCGGTGCGCGACAGGTCCGAGCCCACGATGTTTATCTGCCAGTCGCTAAAAAGACCGCTTTCAAGAATTTGCATCGCCAGGCTGTAGGGTTCTTCGCCGCTGGCGCAGCCCGCCGACCACAGCGACAAAACTTTGTCGCGAGGCCGTTCGCGGTAAAGGCGTGGCAGCACGTGCTGGCGCAATGCATCTAACTGGTAGCTTTCGCGCAAGAAATAGGTTTCGCGCGTGGCCAGGCGTTCAAAAATGTCGTCGAACTCGCGCTCGCGCTCGATTTCAGGCAGCGCGGGATTTTTCAGGTAGGTGTGATAATCAAGAAAACTGCGCATCCCCAGCGTTTCCACCCGCGGCAGCAGGCGGCGCTCTAAAAGATAGGCAGTGTCGTCGGTGAAATACAGTCCGAAACGCTCGCGGATAAGGTCGCGCAGCAATTCGAACTCGGCCCGATGCATCGCGACGCTCGCCCCTGTGGGCTGAGTCATCACGACGCCTTCACCGTTTGGCCCGAAGTCCCGGCCGGCGGGGGATCCATCTCTGAAAACGCCTGATAGGCCTGCAATGCCGCGGCGGCAGTCTGGGCGTTCTTATCGCTGCGCGCCTGATCCAAAAGCGCCGTCAGCCGCGCGCGCAAAGGAGCGGACAGCCGAGTGCGCAGCGCGGGGGCATGCTTTGTGAAAAAGCGACAAACATTGCCGCGGCTGCGCGGATCGAGCCCGGGCAGCATCTCGATAAGGGGTCCGAGCGCCGCTTCTTTGGCGTCCATGCCCAAAAGCGCCTGGCCGGCGGCTTCCTGCACGCTGGCATCGGCATCGCCAAGGGCCAAAACCAGTGGCCGTATCATTTCCAGCCGGCCGGTCCAGCCCAAAAGCGCCGCCGTGGCTTCGCGCACCGCCGGTGTCGCTTCCATAAGGGCGCGCAGCATCGAGCGTACCGCCATCTCATCCAGCCGCGAAATGGCTTCGACGATGGTGCGCCTGCCGTCTTCTTTCAGGCTGTGGTGCAGGCGGTAAAGCCCCACGAGCGCCGCTTCACGGGCGCCGCGCGCTTTTTCGATGAGCCCCTCGATCAAGATGGGAACCGCCGCGACGTCCTGGCTGTGGCCAAGGGCCGTCATCAGCGCCGGCCGCAGCACGGCTTGCTCCAGCATCGTGCGTATTTCGTCCATTTTCAGGACGACGCGCTGCCGATTGAGGCCATCCAGCGCCGCCAGCACCACCAAAAGATCGGGGCTGCGCAGCGCGGCGTGCAGAGCCGGCACGACCTCTTGATGCGAAAATGAAGCAAGCTGCTCCATGGCCGCGGCCCGCACATTGGGATCCTCGTCGAGAAGCGATTCGCCAAGGGCGGGAATGACGCGAGTATCGCCAAAAGTGCCCAGCACATCGACCAGCACTTTGCGATGCTCGGGCTTCTGCCCAAGATGACGCAGCAGCGGATCGATGCAGATGGCGCCGATGCGCATGACCGCTTCGATGACGGCATTGCGGCGGCCGACGTTGTCGGGTTCGCCCATGGCCTCGACCAGCGCTTCGCTAAGCAGCGGCAGATCGGTCCAGCACAGCACCGATGCCACGGCCTCTTTGCGCACTTGCCAGCTATCATCGCCCATAATGTCGATGATCACGACGAGTGCCGACTTGCGATCGGGCACATGCGCCGGTTCCTTGCTGAGGCGGCGCACCGCGGCAAGGCGCGCCTCCTCATCCCCTTCGCGCAGGGTCGTAATAATTTCGGCCAGGTCAGAAGCGGGTAGGTACTCAGTCATGTCGATGCTCCCTTGGCGCCCTGGTTAAAATCCGCCAAGTTGCTCTTTTCAGTGGACGACAAAAGGCTATCCAGCGCCAAGACCATGAGGATGCGTCCTCGATGGTGACAGACACCGGCAAAGTAACGAGCGTTTTCATTTTGAGTCAGCGGCGGCGGCGGCCCCACGGTGTCGCGCAGGACGCGCAGCACGTCGGAGACGCGATCGACGATCAGGCCGACCTGATTGCGTTCATCGATGGGCACGATGAGGTACTTGCGAGCGCGCAGCACCGCGTGATCGGCCATCTCGTCTGGCCCTAGCGGCGGTACGTCAAAGCGCTTGCGCATGTCGATGACGGGCAGCACCTGGCCGCGCAGCTCGACCACGCCCTCGATATATTTTGGCGACTTGGGAACGCGGCGTATAGGCAGCGGATTGATGATTTCTTTGATGCGTTCGATGCCGAGTGCGTATTCCTCGTCGCCGACGCGAAATCCGCAAAGCTGGACGATGTCGCTTTTTTCCTTCTCGGCAGCGCGCTCGCGGCCAAAGAACGGGCGAATTGTGCGACGGTCCTGGGTCATTCGATCTCCACTAGATACGCAGCGATCCGGCATGCTCAAAAGTCAGCACGCGCAAAAGGTCCAATAAAATTACGATACGGTACTGTTCAACGGCAGCCAATCCGGTCCCAGTGCGTTGCGGCGGATTGGGCGCCGCCATAACGTCTTCGGTCAGCCGAATGCGGCTTAAACCTGCGACAAAGTCGGATTCGTGTCCGGCCAGTACCGTCGGCGGCTCAATGTCTGCTTCGTTGATGCTGACCACGTGGTTGACGCGATCGACGATCAGGCCAAATTGCTCGCGTTCATCTTCGCTAGCCGACTCGGCGTCACTTGCGGGCCGGCTGACCACTAAAATGCGCGATTTGCCGCCCGGAGATGCCGTCGACAGGCGCAGCCGCAGCCGCAGATCCAAGACCGGCACCACTTGGCCACGCACCAAAATGATGCCGGCGACAAAGCCCGGCACGCGCGGAACTTCGGTGATGGGTTTGAACTTGGAAATCTCGCGAATGTGCTCGATGCCAAGACCATATTCTTCTTCGGCAACGGTAAAGGTCAAAACGTCGTGCTGGGCGCGAGGTTCCACGCCGCCGCGGGTGCTGCCGGCACGGCCTGCCGCTATGGTGCGCCCCGGGCCCGACATTATGCGGCCTCACTAGCGCGTGGCATCGCCTCGCGCGCCACGGCGCGTACATCCAGCACCAGCGCTGTCTGCTGGCCGCCTAGCTCGGTGGCTCCGGCGATGCCCGGAATGCCCTTGAGCGTACGTCCAAGCGACTTGATGACGATGTCCTGCTGGCCTATAAGTTCATCGACGAGCAGCCCAAGCTGCTGCTGGGCCAGCTTGACGACCACGATATAACCCTGCTGCGGCTCGCTTTGCCCGGGCGGACGAATCAGCGAAAACATTTCATCTAGACGCACAAGGGGTAGGGTCTTGTTGCGCAGAATGTAGACTTCGCGCCGCTCGACGGTCTTTATCTGATCGTAGGTGATCATCAGACTTTCGGTGACCGAGTTCAGCGGAATGGCGTAGGTGCGGCCGGCGGTGCCGATGACCAGAGCCTTGATGATGGCCAGCGTCGTCGGCAATGTAATGGTAAAGCGCGTGCCCTGACCGGGCTCGGAATAGGTGTTCACGGTGCCGTCAAGGCGGGTGATTTTGGTTTTGACCACGTCCATGCCGACGCCGCGGCCGCTGCTTTGGTCGGCGGTTTCGCGGGTGGACAGGCCGGGCAAAAAGATCAGGTTCAATTGATCTTCGCGCGGCAGGCTGCGCGCCTGATCTTCACTAAGCAGGCCCTTGCCGACGGCTTTTTGCACCAGGCGTTTGGTGTCGATGCCATTGCCGTCATCGAAGACTTCGATAACGACTTTGTTGCCGCGCTGCTCGGCCGAGATGGCCACCGTGCCGTGATCGGGCTTGCCGCGCGAACGCCTGGTGTCGCGATTTTCGATGCCGTGATCGATGGCGTTGCGGATGATGTGCATCATCGGGTCGGACAGCTCTTCAATCATCATCTTGTCGAGCTTGGTGTCGCCGCCAGTGACCACGAATTGAATTTCTTTTTTCTCGGTCTCGCGGGTCATCTGGCGAACGACGCGCGACAATTTGTC
Organism: uncultured Myxococcales bacterium; assembly: GCA_964460115.1. Classification (GTDB taxonomy): domain Bacteria; phylum Myxococcota_A; class Polyangia; order Palsa-1104; family JAEUJZ01; genus JAEUJZ01. The sequence continues at coordinate 23,205 of CAYWPR010000040.1, read as the reverse complement.
AAAGACCTGCGACAGCGGCACCATGCGCACTTCTTGAATGCCGCGCTGCAAGTCGTCGAGCTTGCGGTTTAAGCGCCGCAGTTCGTCTTGCAGCTTGCGGGCGAGCTCGGCGTGGCCGCGATCGCGCCGCAATTCGTCGTAGACGACCTGTATGCCGCTGCGCACTAGAGCAAGCTCACCGACGATGTTCATCAGGTGATCGAGCTTGCGTATATCGACGCGCACGGTCGGGGTGAAGCTTTTTATCGATCCGCCGTCGCCACGACCGCCGTCGTCGCCGCCGCTGCCGCCGCCAGGGCCGCCAAAGCCGCTGCCGCCAAAGCCGCTGCCGCCAAGGCCAAACTCGCGCGGCTGGCTGCTGGCCGAAGGCTTCTCGGGACCAGTGATCGAAGAAGCCACTCGTCCAAGGTCCAGTTTGCCGGTCGCCTCGGGCGCCATCATCGTGGGCGGCGCGACCGCGCCGGCGCGGCGCGGCACCTGAATGACCTTGAGCGAACTTTGCCCGATGGCGGCGACGACCGAGGTCAAATTGTGCGAGGCGCCGAAGATGAGCTCTACATCCATGAGCTCGGGGTTGGCGCCCGACAGGCCCGCCGGAACCACGGCGATCACTTCGCCGACGGGCTTTAACGCCTCGCGCATGTTGACAAATTCTTCTTCGAGGGTCGCAAATGGTACCGCCCCGATGATGCGATACAGGTTGCGGCCCATGCGGATGTTTTCGCGCAGGCGGTGTTCTTCGTATTCGGTGAGTCCGGCAAGCTGCGCCGGATCCAGCTCGAAATCGCCAAGCGGCGTTTCGCTTTGCGCGGCTGCCGCTGCCGCTGCTGCTTTTTTGGCGGCGGCTTCCGGATCGGCCGCCAAGTTGACGCGCCGAATGAAATCCTCGACGGTGCGATTGGCGACGGTGCTGGCCGCCGCGATGCCGTGCTCGGCGACCTCAGAGCAGATGCCCTGATAGTGATCGATGGCTTCAAAAAGCAGGTCGAGCACTCCGGGATTTAGCTGCACTTTGCCCATGCGCAGCGAATCGAGCAGGTTCTCAAGATCATGCGACAAATGCATCATCCGCTCGACGCCCGACAGCCCTGCCAGCCCTTTTAGCGAATGGACGGCACGAAAGGCGCTGTTGATCAGGTCGGGGTCGACGCGCAGCCCTTCACCCGACGGATCATGACGCTGGCTGGCCGAATGCATCGCCAGCAGATCCCGGTTGAGCTGCTCGACGATTTCTTGTGACTCGGACAAGAATTCGTCGCGGAGTTTATCGCTACCCTGCTCAGCCATGGGGCGTTACTTCTTGGGCGGGGTTGGCTGCATATGCGGCGCGACATTGGTGCCGGGCGCCAGCACATCACGCACCTTTTTGACAAGCTCGTCTGGCTTAAACGGCTTGACCAGATACGCGGTAGCCCCAAGATGCATGCCGCGTTCGCGGTCGCGGTCGCGACCATCGGTGCTAATGATGATAAGTGGTGTCACCTTGTGATCGGGACTGTTGCGCACATAGCGCACGAGCTCGAGCCCGTTTATGTCCGGCATGTTCACATCGGTGACGATGATATTGAAGCGCTCCTTGGGTAAGATCTTGAGCGCCTCGAAGCCGCTTTTGGCCTGGGTGACCTCGAATCCTTCGTGTTCCAGTGCTGCAACCACGAAAGCCCGCATGGTCGCCGAGTCCTCGACGACTAACGCGCGAATGGTAGAGACCATCATAAGGCGTAACTATATCATCTTCAGTTCCCTTTGCGTGCTTCTTGTCTAGTCATCGGCGCTAAAGTTTCTTGGATTTGGGCGCTTGGCGCGAACTGTGAACGCATCACTTCAGTGAACAAGGGCGTCTCTTGGGATTGCTGCATCCCAGCGTTTGCGATTTCGGGCAGCTTCTCTTTCTCTTTGCTCCTTAGCTGAGGTAGCCTTTTGCAATGACCTTCAGATCTATATTGTCGCCCGCTAGGGCCCGTTTTTCGGCTGCGCCGGCTTTGGGGTTTCTGCTGGGAATCAGCTTGTTTCTTGGCGGCTGTCCTTCGAATGAAGCTCCGCAGGCAACAGGGCCGCAGGCCGACACCGCCTGCCCCAAAGAGCTAGGTCCGCGCTGCAAAGTTCTAAAAGATGAAACGGACAAGCTGAGCGTCGAGTATCACGTCCTCGTCGCCCCCGACAGCAAACACGAAGACGCCGATAAGTATCTTCAGGCGATGTACCGGCACCTAATGACGCGGCGCGATGCCACCCCGAACAACATCGCCGCCTATCTTTATACAAACGAAGCGCAGTTTAATACGCCGCCGCTTTCGCCGGTGGGCATCGTCACGCAGAAGCCGGCCGACAAGGCGCCAAGCTTCGAAAACAAGATCGCCAAAGAGCTTTGGCAGCAAGTGGAAGAAACGCTGAAGCTAAGCGAGCGCGCCGATCGCAAGCTGAAGCTTAAACGCAAGCTTGAATACACCGCCGAGGCTGACAAGGGCAAAGTGACCATTACGCTGCCGTTTACAGACGGCACCAGCGACGAATGGGCCAAAGAGCTGTCTTACGCGCAGGTCATGGGATTTTTTACCCAGTTTGCGCTCGACCTATTTAACAATGTTCCCGATCTGAAAGTGCTGGTCTATGTCGCCAAGTGGAAAGATCAGACGGTCGCTAGCCTTGAATGCTCAAAGGTCGACTTTCAAAGCCTGCGGCTGCGCGAAATCGAAGAAAAGGTGGGACAGCTTGGCGGTCGCGCCTGGCTGGATTTGACCGGCGGTCAGGTCTCTGAAGCGGCTGCCGAAAGGCGCCTGCAGGCGCGCCGCGCCGCGGAATACCGCAAGATCGCCGACGCGCTAAAGGGCAAAGCGGTCATTTCCAACGTTCTAAAGTAGACGCGAAATTCCTTTCTGCATCGCCCTATCCGGTCTTGGCGTTTTCTGCGGGCTCTTACTTGACATACGCGCACTGCGCATCGGTCTGAATGCGGTAAATGCGATAATTGGGCGCCCCGTCGAAACTCAACTGACCCGTGAAGGCTTTGTTCAGCCAATTGGTGGTGAGATAGAGGCCACCCCGATCATCCCACGCCAGCGTATCGGGCCAGTCCATCCCTTGCCCTTTGCCCGAACTTTCCACGACAACTTTCCAGCTTTCATCGGTTGCCGAGAAGTACTGCAGCTTGGCCTCGGTGATATTGGTCGTATAAATTCGTCCTTTGGTATCGGCGGTCATTCCGTCCGCGCCGCCGCCGACCTTACGGGGACCTTTGACGGCTTGGCTGATTTGCGCGGTCGCAGCATTGGGATCTAATAGAACCGAGGTCGGTGCCGAATAGATTCCGTCGCCGACCGTCAGATTCCAGTACAGCGTTTTTCCATCTTGAGACAGAACCAGGCCATTTATGCCCACCGCCAGACGATTGGTGGCGCTAAAGACCGGATCGCCGGAAACTTTCAGCCAGATGGCGAAATCATCGACCACGGAATTGTCTTTATCGAGTACGCGCCGCGCCGAGTTTGACGCAAAGTCATAAATGATAAGTCCGGCGGCGGTGTGTACTTTGCCGCTGGTGTTTGCGGATGGATCATCGCTGACCACGACCGCTCGATTTCCACTGTCTGAGATGTAGGCCACATCAAGTCTTTCATCAATGGCAATGTCGTTGAGAAAGGATGTAGACCGATTCGCGATGGAATCGGGAATGAGATAGCGTTTCAATTCGGTTCCGGTGTTCAGGTCAATGACGACGATTTTCTGTGCCCCATCGGGAACGGCGTTTTCGCCAGCCACCCATCCCATATCGAGAATCCACATGCGGTTTTGGCTGTCGATCTGAAATCCCAGAACATTGCGCAAGCTGTTTACATTATTCAGATCGTGGAAATCCCAAGTTGGAAATGGCAACAAAACGTGGCTGCCGTTTATTTGCACCACTTGGCTTAAGGTGGACGGAACTTTGGAACTCATCCACCGCGGGGTGGAGACATACATAGTTCCCTTGTGATCCAAGTGCATTCCGGCAAGCGCAGCGGCTTGGTAGGTTTTGTCTGCTTCATACTGGGCGGCTTCCGCATTGCTGCGAAAATACCAAGGAATTTTGGTCCAAGCGACGACCTGTTCCGGAGTTCCAAAAGCTGGCGGGGTGAAGTTCTCTTGTCCGCTGCATGCCAAGAGAGAAACGCTACAGGAAAAGAAAGATGCCAACAGGAATTTTCGCATCACCGTGACCTCCCTGAATTGATAGCCTTGGACCGGCAGCCCTAGATCAATACACTGATGGGCCCTGCCAAACATTTGGCGGCGCCGTTCTTAGGCTGAAACAATGCCCAAAGTCAAGGAGCGAAGGTGCTGGTCATCCCGTGGCGTTTTCCGCGGCCCGCTTGCCCGTCATGTGCATGCCGATAAAGCGTCGGCGGCACAGACGTTCCGGAAAGTCTGTTTACCGGCCCCAAAGATATGCTGTAATAAGAATATGATAGCGGAAGATGTCGCAGTCGCTGCCGCGCCGGGCGGGGACGCCGCGATTGCCTGTTTCGAACTGAGCAAGCGCTTTGGCGAGCTTCTGGCGGTCGATTCCGTGACGCTGTCTGTGCGACCGGGCGAGGTGCTCGCTTTGCTTGGTCCAAATGGCGCCGGCAAGACGACCACCGTGCGCATGCTTTGCGGCCTCATCGCGCCAAGCTTTGGTCGCATTCACTTGGGCGCAAAGCCTTTGCCGCGCGGCGATGAATCATTTCGTCGCACCATGGGCATTCTGACCGAGCAGCCTGGGCTTTATGAACGGCTTTCCCTATGGACCAACCTGGAGTTTTTTGCGCGCCTGCAAGGAATGTCCGCGGCGCATTTTGCGCAGCGTAGTCAGGAATTGCTGCGCCGGTTTGGTTTATGGGAGCGGCGCAATGAACGCATTTCGAACTTTTCAAAGGGAATGAAACAAAAGACGGCCATCGTCCGCGCTATTTTGCACGATCCGTCGGTGATTTTTCTGGATGAACCAAGCTCAGGGCTCGATCCGGAAGCGGCGCGTGAAGTGCGAGAAATGATTTCGGATCTGAAGCGCCAAGGTCGTACCGTGCTTTTGACCACCCATCGCTTGACCGAAGCGGAAGAGCTGGCCGATCGCGTTGCCATCATCAAGACGCGCCTTTTGGCCATCGACACCGTGGCCGGTTTGCGCAGCCGTATCTATGGGCGCCGCATTGCGATCACGGTACGAAATCGCCATGACGAGCTTGTGCGAATCTGCGCGGCGCTGCCCTTTGTGCAAAAAGTCGAGCGGGCGGAATTTCAGCTTCGCGTCTCTTTGTCCGATCTCGAGCGAGAAACTCCTGAACTGGTTTCGGCGCTGGTGAACGCCGGAGCCGCAATCTTGGAAGTTAGCGAGCTCAAACAGTCTTTGGAATCTGTTTATCTTCACCTTATCAATCAGGAATTTTCGAAATGAATCGGCAATCCAGAGCGCGCATTTGGGCGGTTTTGTGGAAGGAATGGCGCGAGCTGCGCAACAACCGCGGAGTCTGGGCTCCGACCTTAATTCTGCCCGTTCTTTTAACCGCGCTGGCGGTGAGCGCGGTTCTTACTATTGCCAATCATATGCGCGAGTTGCGTGCCGTCCTAAGCGGACAGGACCCTATGCTGCTTTTGCTACATGTCGGCCGGCAGATGGTAACGCTGTTTTTGATCATGCCTTGCGTGCTGCCGTCAACCACCGCCGCCCATAGCATCGTGGGGGAAAAAACTGGTCGTAGTTTGGAACCGGTTCTGGCCACGCCCGTGCAGACCTGGGAGTTTCTCGGCGGCAAGATGATTGCCTGTGTGCTTTTGGGAGTACTTCCTTCCTGGTGCAGTTACGGAATCTTTCTAAGCATTCTGCATGGACGGCTGCCGCTCGGGATTTTTGCGCATCTAGTGACCGCTACCCAGCTTGTCATGGTGGTCTTCATCGGACCGCTTTTGGCCCTTTTTTCGGTGGCGGCAACGACGATGATTTCGTCGCGCTTTAATGATGTACAGGCAGCGCAAAGCGTTTCGGTGCTGGTGGCGTTGCCGATTATCGGCTTGGCCACCAGCCAAGCCGCCGGACTTATCAACTTGCCAATTGCGCTGGTCGCGGCTGCCGGTGTGGCGCTGATCATAATTGACCTGTTTGCACTTTTTTTGTGCGTTTCGCTGTTTCAGCGGGAAACTATCTTGACTCGCTGGAAGTAGTGTCAGTTTTGCAATACGTGAGCCGAATTGTTCACCAATTCATTCGCAAACTAACGCTTGCCGGCTTCCCGTGAGCTCGGAAGGCTGCGGCAGCCTAAGTTATAATACTTTCTTTGTTCATTTCCACAGCCCGTGTAGTAAGATGCGGAATTCACAACGGAGGATCCCGATGAGCGCATCCCATGAGAGTTCCGCCTGGATGGCTGAATATCCAATTACCGACTTGTATGAGCTTTCGTCCGGAAAAACCTGCGAAGTTCCATTTCGTTGCAAAGAAGCCCAGCCAATCTATTTATATGGCTCCGTGGACATTGATGCCCTGCGTTCCGTGTTGGCCGATCAGAATTATCAGCCGGTGCAACTGGGTGAAAAACTCGGAATTGCCGCGCTCACCGCGGTTGATTACCGCGATACCTCATGCGGCGCATATCATGAAATCTTTTGGAGCTTTCTGGTTTCTAAAAAAACGCTCAGCTTTCCCGATGATGGAACGCCGATGAGCATGATGGCTGCGGCGATGAATGCCGACGTCGTTCCGCTGTGTCACAAACTATTTTTGGATCAGCAGTTTCCTATTGATGCCGGGCGCGAAGTCTTTGGATTTCCCAAATACCCGACGCCGCAAGAGGTTGAGGCTGGGGTAAACGGCCAGCACTTTGATTTCAAACTGACCTGTGACGGCCAATTGGCGCTGCGCGGACATGTTGCGCTGCCGACCCAAATTTTGCCCAAAACGCGCAACACCATGTTTACAGTGACTTCGAAAGAAGTCTTTCAGACACGCGTTTCCTTTGAATTGCAGACCGCGATGGGAATGCGACCGCTTGATGCCAAAGATGAAATGGTGATTTCGCCACAGGCGAAGTTTGGTCAGCACTTGATCGATTTGAACTTTCAACCAAAGCTTGTCGTCTATATGCCAAACGCGTCCTTTGTTATGCACAAGCCGCTCAATTGGCAAAAGCCCACCCGCTAAAAAGTACTCCTTTTCCGCGCGCCGTTTTTGGTTTACCGGCGCGGCCGTCGCTTGCTTTTTGAGGGCGGTCGTTGCTGCTGAAATTTGTGCCGCTGGCGAGTATTTTGGGCCTGTAGGAAACGATCGATGCGCTCTGAGGTAGATTGCATCAGCATCTGAGCTTGTTCTTCATCAGGAAACGTATCAGGCATGCGATATCCCAGCCAAGCGTAGGCCGTATACAGCTTGGCGCTGTCTTCCAAAAATTGCAGCTCGTTGCGATCGGAAAGGTTCGCAAGTCTGTCGAGCTTTGCCGGTCGCTGATTCGCGCGACAACTAGCCCAGCGTTGCAGCGCCTGTTCGAGCATCGGAATCTTGGTCGAGATTGGACAAAGACTTATCGTAAAGCGATCTTCCAAAGACAGATTTAGCTCATCCAGCCAGCGGGCGTGTATCAGTTGATCGGACAAGTTGGCGGGAATGAAAAATTCGTCATGCACATTGATGTGCTTGGCAAATAGTTCTAGCAAAGTATGCAGCTTGCTTTGACCTGTGGCGGCGGCGATCTGCTGCAGATAGTCAAGACTTGGTGCGACGAAAAAGCCCGTGCTCGGCAACGACTCGGGCCGATGTCGCAAAAGCGCCGCAATTTGTTTGTGCGTGGCCGTGTCCAGACCCGCAACAAGGCCCGCGGCATGTTCGCCATAACGTCCGGCGCGTCCGGCAATTTGCTGGGCCAGCGAGGCAGAAATGGGTCCCTCGGTATCTCCATCCCATTTGCTTGCAGTGGTGAAAATGACACGCCGGGCCGGTGTGTTTAAGCCCATGCCGATGGCATCGGTGCCGACGACGATTTGCGTTTGGCCAGATATGAATCGTTCGGCTTGCGACTGCCGCACTTCCGGAGCCAGGTTGCCGTAAATCGCCGAAACGGCAAATCCCTGTTCAAGGACTTGATCGCGCCAATTCAGCACCTCGCGCCGCGAAAAGGCAATCAGGACATCGCCGGCTTGCAAATTGCGCAGCGAGCCCAGCGGCTTTTTCTCCATACTCAGCGGCGACATGCGCTCTAGCTGGCGAACCTCTAGCGTGCCTCCTACCCGTTTGACCAGCGCCGCAATCGCTTCTTGCGCGTACGGTGCGCCCAAAAGATACACGGTGCTTGCGGGAACGCCGCACACCGCCGCGGTCCAGGCAGCGCCGCGGTCCGGATCATCTAGAAGCTGAATCTCATCAATGATGGCGACTTCTACCACGCGATTGGGATTGAGCATCTCGACCGTGCTGGCGATATGAGTCGCTTGCGGATGCAGTTTGCGCTGCTCTCCAGTGATCAAACTGACCGCGACGTTTTTGGCCAGCAAGCGATGATAGTTTTCCAGGGCCAAAAGCCGCAGCGGAGCCAGATAAACCCCCGACTGCGCCCGCGTCAAATGCTCCATCGCGGCATGCGTCTTGCCAGAGTTTGTCGGTCCAAGCAGCGCAATAAAATGCCGACGCATGGACTGGGCCACAACAAAGGATTCCGGATACAGCGACAAATTGACTGCATCGCGAGTTTTTTCGGCCTGCTTGGCCGCGGCGCGCTTTTGTTTGGCGGCGAAAATGCGCTCCATCGCCACGCTGCAGCGTACGCGCGCAAGTTCGTACTTGGCCTGCAAGGCCAAAAGGGCGCTGCTGGGATCTAGTTGCAGCTCGGCCGCGGCCAAAAGAACCGCCTGCACGCAGGTGCGCAGTTGCGTTTCCAGACGCTGGCGCGACTCGGCATTCCAGCGCTCTTGCAATTGCGCAAGCTGGGTGGCGGAATCAAGACGCCGCCAGCGGCTGCTTTTTCCCACAAATCCGTCGTCGGGAATCAAATGATAGGGGATCTGCTGCGCCTCGACCACAAGCTCGCCATGCACCGATATGGCATAGTGCCCATCGACGGTGACGAGCGACGCTTTTTGCGCCTTTAAATAATCAAGCAGCGGCAAAGCAGCGTCGTCAGGAGCAAAATCATCCGCATTGTCGGAGCGAAAATCGGTCATTCGTACTAGGCAGCTAACCGACAAGCGCGGGCGCTGTCTAGTATTTCCGGTGTCCGCGGTTGTTTTTGCCAAGCGCTTGCTTCATGGAATGACTCCGCTGACCATGGCGGTTCGGCATTCCATGCTGACAGAACTGCACATGCTGATCGATGCCGGAGCCAATTTAAACGGCGTCGGACCGATGGGAGAACCATTTTGGGCATATGCTCTGGCCGACAATACCGGAGCTTCCAGACTTTCTAGCGACGACGATGCGCTTTTGGAATGGGTGGTTTTGGCCCCCGACCTGCGGGTGAATCTTTCGGATGTGGGGGCCGCCGCCGCCATTGGGCAGGCTTTGCGCTATCCCGCCGTTGCTGCATATGCTGCGTATCTGCAAGCTCGAGGCAATCGCGAGCCCAGCCTGTCCGCGGGTACGCTGGTTGGCTCCTATGCGGGCAGTGAGCTGCGCTTGTATAGTGGTCGGCTGCGCAAAAATGGCCTGGATATTACTCCGCCAGGATTTAACTTGTCGGGACGGCCGCTTTTTATCATAGGCGACCACTATCACTTTGTCATCGATACTGCCGCCCTTCCTTCGGGCGTGGCGCGCGATCCCGCAAGTCCTCCGGATTACGGCAGGCGCTTTGTGTACTATGATGCCCCGACCTTCTCTTGGAAGACTGCATCGGAGTACATCAACATTCACGGAATGGAACAGGTCAGCTTGACAGAGTACTATTACGGGGTCATCGTAATGGGTTTGATTCCCGGTCAGGGCAGTTATCGCGGAAGTGCAAGCTGCTTTGTGTACGGATGCCCCTACCGTCCGTAGTTCGTTCCTAGGGAAACCCCTACGTCGCTTTGCTGCAAGGCGATTGTCAGCGTTCAAAATCACGATAAATTCCTATTTCGCTGCATCTAGTTCTTGCCGCCTGGGTGCAGCAGATCTATATCCAAAGTAGGAGGGATTCTTATGGACCGGGGAAGTCGCCTGCGAACTACCTGCTTTCGTCGCACATTGCTTGTGCTTGCCATGCTACCGCTTTTCCAAAGCGGTCTGGTGCAAGCTGCGGTGCCGAAAGTTGATGATCGTGCCAGTCTGTTTAGCGCGCAAGCGGTGCAGAAGGCCAATCAAGTTGTTGAGCATATCTACGAGCAGACTAAGCCTGCTAAGGATGTCGTCGTGCAAACGCTGCTCAGCCTACCGAGCGGAGTTGAAGCGGATGACGAAGCAGAACGTATTTTTCGTCAGCGTCACTTAAACGGCATCCTAATTCTAGTCGTCAAAAATCCGCACAAATTGGCGATTACCGTAGGCCATGCTACCCAAGAACGTTTTCACGAGGGAGCTGCGCTGCGAAATACCATGCTGTCGCATTTTAAGCGTGAAGACTACGATGGCGGCCTTTTGGCTGGAGTGAATTTTGCCGAACAAGCGCTTCTGCGGCAGTTTGCGGAAAATGTCGTGATGCAAAAGACTGCTGCGGCAAATGAGCCTGCGGCTGCAGAAGATTCTCCTTTTGGCCGAACTTGGCTGTGGCTGCTGCTATTTCTGGGCGGAGGTGCAGTCCTCCTATTGGTACTGCGCAGCCGGCAACAGGCGCTTCGCTCGACCGTCCCTTCCTATACGCAAGGCGGAAGCCGCTATGTCGGCGGTCAACCCAGCAATTGGGGGGCTGCACCAAACGCTGGCGGCGGCTGGGCCAAGCCGATTTTAGGCGGAGTTGCGGGGGCCGTCGCTGGCAACTGGCTGTACGATAAATTTGCGCGCGGCGACGAGCATGGCGGAATTGCCCATGCCGCAGAGCATGAGTCGCATCATTTCGACTTTTCGAGGGACGACGGGGACGTAGGCAGTACTTTTGGTGGCAGCGGAGGCGGGGATGATTGGGGCAGTAGCGATCTCGGCGGCGGTGACGGCGGCGGCGGCGGCGGCGACTGGTAGGTGCAATTGCTGCAGAGTTGACAAGCCGAGAGCTTTTGAGTTGTTCTGCGCAGCGCCTTTCACAAACGCGGCGGAATCAATTCATGAACCTTGAGTCATATGCGGCCATTTCGCAGGAACTAAAAGCCCATTACGATCCTGGCGCCATTTTGGCCTTTGCCAAGCTCGTACCGACTGGACAAAAAGTTTTGGGGGTTCGAGTACCCGTACTCAATGCGCTGGCCCAGCAATACAAATCTGGCGGCCTGGAGTTGGCTCAAATCCTATGGCGCGCTGGTGCTTTTGAAGAACGCTTGCTGGCCAGCAAGCTCATCGGCAAAAACGCCTCCAAAAATCCAAGTGTAGCATTCGAGCTGATTAAGGTCCTGTCTAACGAGCTTAGCGACTGGGCCGTGTGTGACACTTTGGGACTGGAAGGCACTCGGCCACTGCTGAAAAAACAAGCTTTGCAAATCTGGGAATTGGCGCTGAAAAAAATCGCCGAACCAGGCGATTGGCAGCGGCGTTTTGCATTGGTCTTGCTGACCCATTTTGCGCGCTCGGAAACTCATCGCTGCAGCATCGAACGCCTACTTGTCACAGTCGCCACCGACAAGCGTCATTATGTGAAAAAAGCCGTTGCCTGGGTGCAAAGGGATTTGGCGAAGCCATTGCGTTCGTGAAGTTTTAAGAAGCTGTTTGCCAATTCATTTGCAGCGCTGGCAGGCTGGGCGCGTTGCGCACAATTGCGCCGCGCCCTGTCCATCAAATTCTGTACCGATCTAGCTTAGTAGCGTCGGGGGCGGGCGCCGCCGAAGCCGCCGCCGCCTCGATCCTCGCGCGGCCTGGCTTCATTGACAGTCAGCGCGCGGCCGTCGTGGTGGTGGCCGTTGAGCCCTGCGATTGCCGCCTGAGCATCTTGCGCCGAGCCCATCTCCACGAACCCGAAGCCCTTGCTGCGGCCGGTGTCTCGATCCTGAATGATGGTTGCGCTCTCTACCTTGCCATAGTGCGAGAACATCTGGTTCAAATCCTCGGTGCTTGCCGAGTAGCTCAGGTTTCCAACATATAGTTTCGTGCTCACGTTCGTCTCCTATGCCGATCTCTCTGACCGGCCCTGCTTCCTGGCTACCGACGGTGGGATCACTGCTCGAGCGCCAAGGACTACAAATCGTTTGTAATGAAAGGCTTTTGGCCTGCACTTTGCCTGCGCTGCTTTATTTATTTTAGAAATTTTGCCTCAAGCTGTTGTGATTAAAGGTTCTAGCAACGCATCAAATTTTCAGAACGGAGTTTAGCGGAATATTTAGGTCGTATTAAATATATTTTTGAATCAATGCTAGCCAATAAAGGGCTGACAAATTTATTTTGAAATTTATATCAAACACGCAGCACTCCGCGGCAGCGTCACGGCCATGCTGCCAGCAATTTGAATGCATGTGGTGATCCGGCTACAGCTAGGCTGAGCTGTCCCCACTCCCGGCACAAAAGGATGGTGCTGCTGATGCACCGGGTGGGTGAGCGCTAGCGGACTCTTGATTAGTCGCGATCAGCGGCATTGACGCGAATGGTGCGGCCATCTAGCTCTGTGCCATTCATCTCGCGCGCTGCGACGGCAGCGTCCAGCGGGTTTTCGAAGATAACGAAGCCAAAGCCGCGCGATCGGCCGGTATTGCGGTCTGCAACCACGCTAGATTCGCGCAGGGCGCCAAAGGGGCTAAACGCCGCCTTGAGCTGTTCGCTTTCAGTGTCCCAGCTTAGACCTCCGACGAAGAGTTTCGTCGGTCCGTTTGAGCCCTTGGGACCTCGCGGTGCCACGCCAGAGATGTTGATATCCTCCAGCTTGACCTCGTCGAGTTTTTGCCCCTCGGTGCTGGCCGCAAAGTCAATGTCCGGGTCGAGTCCTTGCGCCCGCAAGACGCGGTTGCGCCGTAGTCGCTCTTCCTTTTCCTTTTTTTTGCGGTCGCGAGCTGCTTCCCGTTCACGCTTGCCGGAGGTAGTCCCAAAATTCATTGCCATCTTTATCCTCACACCTGCTTTGTCAGCTAAGCAAGGGCCGCAGGCGCCGAGAGCGCGCGCAGCCACGTAATTTGCCAAGGGCCTTCGCCTCAATCTGACGAATGCGCTCGCGTGTCACCCCGAATATCTGTCCTACCTCCTCAAGGGTGTGCTCATGCTTCTCGCCGATCCCGAAGCGCATGCGCAGGATCTGCGCCTCGCGCGGGAGCAGCGACTCAAGGACACTGCCTATTTGCTCTCGCACTTCCGCGGCGAGCGTCGCGCCGACCGGTGATTCGAGCTGCCTGTCTTCGAGAAGATCTCCAATGCAGGCGTCATCCTCACCGATTGGTGTCTCAAGAGAGAGCGGCTCGCGCACCACACTCAGGATCTGCTGTACCTTGCCAAGCGGCAACTCCATCGTCTGCGCAAGTTCCTCGGGCTGCGGCGGCCGCCCGAGTTTCTGACCGAGCTGCCGCGAAACGCGAACCAGCTTGTTGGTGCTTTCAAAGATATGCACCGGCAGCCGAATGGTGCGAGACTGGTCGGCAATGCTTCGGCTGATCGCCTGCCGTATCCACCATGTTGCGTACGTCGAGAACTTATAACCACGCTGGTAGTCGAACTTCTCCGCGGCCCGCATCAAGCCAAGATTGCCCTCCTGAATGAGATCGAGCAACTGCAGACCGCGGTTGCTGTACTTCTTGGCGATCGAGACGACAAGGCGAAGGTTGGCGGACAGTAGCGCCACCTTGGCCTGCTCGAAGATCCGCTCGCCTGCGCGCAGCTCCTGGCAGACGCGCTGCAGGGTCGGGATGTCGCTTTGTGCCTCGTTTTGAATCGCCGCCAGCGAGCGCTCCGCATCCGCGATGCGGCTGTGCATCACGACAAGCTCTTCGTATCGCAGCCCGAGCTTTTTGGCCATTAGCTGCGCTCGCGTGGTTGAGTCGGCCATCGCCTGCAGGGTCTCCTTGAGAGACGCCATCGGCATTCCACAAAGTCGCTCGCCCTGCTTCACATCGGCCTCGGCTGCGGCGATGCGCCGCGCAAAGCCCTTTAGGTGTGCAACGAAGCGCGCGAGCTGCGCGGGGTGCAAGCGCAGGGCGGCCACCTGTTTCAAAAGCTCTTGCCGTCTCGCGATGAGCTCGTCATGCTGAATCTTCTGCTGGGCGCTCGAGCGCTGCTTTTCGAGCGCGAACTGCACCTCGAGCGTGCGAATCTTTTGCACCTGTCGGCGCAGTTTCTCGAAAGCTCGCAGCACGCGGTCGACGTGAAAGGCTTCGTCAAACTCCTCGTCCGGATCGTCGAGATCCGCCACGATTTCACTGACCCGTGCCTCATGCCGCCGAAGCCGATCGCCAAGTTCGAGGATTCCGGCGATGGTCATCGGCGATGATATGACAGCTTGAAGAACGCGCCGCCGCCCCTCTTCCATGCGCTTGGCCACCGCCACCTCGCCCTCGCGCGTTAGCAGGGCCACGCGGCCCATCTGCGCAAGGTAGGTACGTACCGGATCGCTCCCCTCGGAAGCCCGCTCCTGCGTCGTATCGTCCGCCAAGTCCGAAGCGGCGATCGGCTCGCCGTCTCCATCCTCAACGTCTGCTAATTCGGCGGTCGGCGCTGCGCGACGTCTCATCACAGCCGCGCCAGGCCCGTCGATTGCCGAGCGAGCGGTTTGGGGAAATGTCGAGCGATCTCTATGATTTGTCCGGCCAATGAATCCTTCTAGGCTTTATACTTTACCTTACCCAATCGGAGAACACCACGTTCCAATCGGAATTCCGCGCAAAGCAAGCTAGGAATTTTGTTTGCGGTAGCCAGCTACATCGAAGCCGCAACTTTGGGCCCAGCGTCGAAATTGGCGGCGGGAATAGCCGTGCTTGGCTTCAATATGGGAAAGGTTCCCATGATATTCTTTCAGCAGCGCTGCAATTTGTGCAGGCGCCGGAATGGCTGTATCGGAATGCGCGCGCAGGGGTTTTGGGGTCAAGCCAGGCAGCGCGCTGCAAGTTTCTGTACGGGGCAGGGCGGCAAGGACTTCTTCCTCGCTGCGATCGCGTAGACGACCGACAAGGTTTTTCAGCTCGCGGACGTTAAGCGGCCAATCATAGTTCAAAAGCGCGGAAACTAGGCGCGGAGAGGGCTTAAAATCAGAACCTTCGAAGCGCTGGGCCAGAAGCAAAATGTCTTCTCGGCGCTGGCGCAGCGGCGGAATTTCAATGAGCTCTGCAGACAGCCGGGCGTAAAGATCTTCGCGAAATGACTTTTTTTGCATGGCGGCTGGCAAGTCGCGATTGGTAGCAGCAATGATGCGCGCGGTGGAAGTGATAGTGCGCTGGCTGCCCACGGGCATGAACGTATGATTTTCAAGTACGCGCAAAAGCTTGGGCTGAATCTCCAAGGGCAATTCGCCGATTTCATCCAAAAATAGGGTTCCGGAGTCCGCGCTACCAAGCAGTCCAGGTTGCTCGAGAGCGCCAGTAAACGCGCCCCGTGCGACGCCAAAAAGCTGTGCTTCCGCCAGGCTGCTGGGAATGGCTGCGCAGTTGACCGGAACAAATGCGCCAGAGCGCCTGGAAAGGCTATGGTAAGCTTGTGCCGCGACTTCTTTGCCGGTGCCGCTTTCGCCGTGTAGCAGCATGGTCCGTTCGCGTACCGCACTGCGCGCGATGGCGCAGCGCAAAAGGCAGGCCGCGCGGGAGATGCCCAGCAGCGAATCTATTTTCACATCTGAAACGCGTTCAAGTTCATGGCGCAGCACCAAGAAGGAATCGCCAAACCGCAAAACATCGCCATCGCTAAGCGGCTGCGGCTTTCCTTTTGCCAAGCGTCGACCGTTGAGCTCGCTGCCGTTGCGGCTGTTCAGGTCTTCGACCTTGATTCCTGTAGAATCACGAAAAATGCGCGCATGCTCGCGCGAGACTCGCGCATCTACAAGTTGCAGCCAGGCGCCGGAAGAATTTCCGCCCTGTTGTCTGCCAATGTGTAGAGGTTGAAATTCTTGCCAGAGAAGCTCTGCTGTGCCCTGCAGACTTTCTTTGTGTCCGGCATAGACGAGGCGCAGCTTCCAAACGAGCGGTGCGCCTTTGTCAGCTATGTCTGCATCGGTTTCACTAAGGGTGGTGTTTGCGGAATTTTCCAACATGGACTGCACCGCGCTATATCTAATAATACTGCGGAACGTAAAACTGTTCGCTTTTGGGCAGGCGTACGTAGTTTTCAGCGGGCTTGCGCGGCGCCAAGTCTACAGTTTCAGGAGGCAGCTCGTGATACGGTACTTTCATGAGGATGTGCCGTATGCAATTTAAGCGGGCGCGCTCTTTGTCATCCGCTTCGACCGTAAACCACGGCGCTTCCGGAATATTGGTGTGCAAAAGCATCTGATCTTTGGCTTTGGAATATTCCACCCAGCGATCGCGAGACTGAATGTCCATCGGACTTAACTTCCAGCGCTTCATCGGATCCGCCAGCCGTTCGCGAAAGCGTTTTTCTTGCTCTTCGTCGCTAACAGAGAACCAATATTTGATTAGGATGATTCCCGAGCGGGTCAGCATGCGTTCAAATTCCGGACACGCCAGCATGAATTCGGCATATTCCGTTTCCGTGCAGAAGCCCATCACGCGCTCGACGCCGGCGCGATTGTACCAACTGCGATCGAAGATGACGATTTCGCCCGCCGCCGGCAAATGGGAGACGTAGCGCTGAAAGTACCACTGCGTGCGCTCTCGATCCGATGGGGTGCCAAGGGCTACGACGCGACAGCCGCGCGGGTTTAAGCCTTCGGTGATGCGCTTTATCATCCCGCCTTTGCCCGCGGCATCGCGGCCCTCGAAAATCAGCACGACTTTAAGTCCCTGGTGCTTGACCCAGTACTGTAGCTTTACAAGCTCGATTTGCAGCCGTTTCAGCTCTTTTTCATAAAATCGCTTGTCTAGGGGTTTGCGCCGGACTTCCATGTCGACATCCGGGGCCGCCGCAAGTTTGGCCTGCTTTTGGGCCAGCTTCTTCTCGCGCTTGCGCTCCTTTTTTTTGCGCTTATCAGCTTTGTCCGACTCTTCCGTGCTTTCCGCGGTGGCCGCTGCAGCGCCCCCTTCACTTGGTTCGCTCATAGATCCTCCTTTTGCCCACTTTACAATCGCACCGCTTTTCGCATTTGCGAAGGGCCAAAATCATCGGCAAGCCGCTTTGTCGTCTGTGTACCCATTTTGATCATTTTCTTCCTGCGGCCTTCTGCTAATTTCTTGGGCATGCAATACACCCATCTAGGTCGTACCGCCCTCAAGGTCAGCCGCTTGTGCCTGGGAACCATGAACTTTGGTCCGCTCACCAGCGAGGCCGACAGCTTTGCCATCATGGACCGGGCGCTGGAGGTTGGAATTAACTTTTTCGACACCGCCAATGTCTATGGATGGAAAAAAGGAGAGGGCGTAACCGAGCAAATCCTTGGCCGCTACTTCGCTTTAGGCGGCGGCCGTCGCGAAAAGGTCGTGCTCGCCACCAAAGTGTATGGGAACATGGGAGACTGGCCGAACCAGTCGCGTCTGTCGGCGCTGCACATCCGCCGTGCCTGTGAAGAATCTCTGCGGCGCATGAAGACCGATCACATCGATCTTTATCAGATGCATCATGTAGACCGAGATGCCCCTTGGGAAGAGATTTGGCAAGCCATGGAAGTGCTTGTGCAGCAGGGTAAGGTAATCTATGTGGGATCGTCGAACTTTGCTGGATGGCACATCGCCAAAGCCTGCGAGGTCGCCAAGCAGCGGCATTTTCTTGGACTTGTCTCCGAACAGTCTCTATACAATCTGATTGATCGCACCATCGAACTGGAAGTGATTCCGGCGTGCGAGTCCTACGGTCTTGGTTTGATTCCCTGGAGCCCGCTAAAAGGAGGAATCCTGGGCGGTGGACATCGCCAAGCGGTCAGCCGGCGCGCCGGTGAGATGCAGCAGCGGACCATCGCCAAGCACGGCGAGCGCCTAGACCGCTTTGTTGCCTTGTGTCAGGAAATCAGCACCGATCCGGCGTCCGTCGCGCTGGCTTGGGTGCTTGCCAACAAGGCAGTTACTGCTCCGATCGTCGGTCCACGAACGATGGCTCATCTTGAAGGAGCCTTGCAGGCGTTTTCCGTTACGCTGGATACGGCCACTTTGCAAAAACTGGATGAGATCTTTCCGGGACCCGGCGGCGCTGCGCCCGAAGCCTACGCCTGGTAAAAGCTCGGCAGCGCACTCGCGCAGCGTTTCGCGACCATCTAAAAGCGCTCTTTTCATCAAACTGCGCGTATCCCTAGACCACACACTCGCATAAAAGCCGCTTGTTACAATGCAGAGCGCTGCTTATGTACCGTATGGCAAAAGAACGGATGCGACCGGACTTTGCGCAGCAAGATGTACTGATTCCCTTGAATTGCATTCGGCGCAGGTATATGAAAATCGCCAAAGGTGGTCATGGAGAAAATTGGAATTATTGGTGGAGGAATCGCGGGTTTATCGGCCGCATGGCTGCTGCGCAGTCGTTATCAAGTCGTCCTTTTTGAGCGAGACGAGCAGCTTGGCGGCCATGCCCAAACCACTTTGATTCCGGTCGCGGACCGCACGATTCCGGTGGATCCTGCCACGCAGTTTTTTTCTTATCCTATGTACCCCTGTTTTGTGCGGCTTTTGAATCGGCTGCAAGTGCCGCTGATAAATAGCCCGATGACCACGTCCATACATGATGCCGTCTCCGGCCGTTCTTTGTTGGTGACGCCGACTCGAATTGCGGGCTATCTGCGGGCCTTGATGCAGCGGCGGGCCTGGGCCTATCTTTCGCAGCTTGCTTATGTGATAAAGTGCGCGCGAAAAGTCGAACAGCGGGGCGATTGGGGACTTACCGTTGGTGAGTTCGTCGATTCCATCGGTGTAACATCGGCGTTTGCGCGTGAGCTTTTTTATCCGGTTCTAAGCGGAATTCTCGCCTGCCCCTTGGCAGAGGTGCGTTCGCTTTCGGCTCGCGCGGCGCTACAATATCCTATGCATCATCGCCCCAATCAACTGGGGCAGCCCTTTATGCTTTTGGAGATAGAGGGCGGAGTGATGCGCTATGTGCAGGCCTTGGCCAAGGCCTGCGGGGACATCCAAATTCGTCAACAAACGGCAGTTTCGCGCATTTGGAAGGAAGGCAACCGTTGTCTAGTAGTAGACAGCCAAGGCGAGCGTCATGACTTTGAGCACCTCATCATTGCCACGAGCGCCAAAGACGCGCTGCCGCTTGTCGAAGAGCTACCACATGCCAGCTTGCTAAAAGCGGCCTTGGCGGATTTTCCCTATAGCCGCGTTGTCTTGTCCATTCATGAAGATCCCATCGGTCTGCCTGCCGCGCGCGAGGCATGGTCTTTTTGTAATTATATGCTTGATGACAGACGTTGCGAACTCACCTTATGGATTGGGCAGCACCATAATATGAACTTGTTTAAGAGCAGGATCTCTTTTTCGAAAACGCCGCCGCAAAAAGAGCTTTTGTCTCGCACCTATTTTCAGCCCATCTATACACCGAACTATTTTCAAGCGCAGACTCGGCTGCGCACTCTGCAAGGAACGCATGGGGTGTGGTTTGCCGGTAGTTATACGCAGGATATCGATTCGCACGAGCATGGCTTGCGTTCAGCCATGCGCATCGCGCGCGAACTGGCTTCGGATTCAAATGATCTTAAGGATTTGGAAAGTGTACTGTCCAATTCCTAGTCCGTTTTTTACAAAAGGGAAGGTATAGGCAAGATGGCCTCGGCGTTAAAAGGCGGAGGGACCTCGCCCCATGGTGCGGCTCAGGTCAAGTCACTTTATTCCGATCCCTATATAATGATGTCACTGGATCCGTCCAAAAAGATCATTCGGTTTGTGCGCAGTGCCGTGCCATTTCCTGATCTGGAAACTCCCAAGCGGACCTATGAGACGCTGATTGCCATTCTCGATGAGATAGGGCGGCAGAATTATGGACTGCTGACTGACTTGCGCGCGGCACCGGGTCGAAATGATCCGGCTTTTGAGTCGCTGATGCTCAGCTTGCGGACGCGGGTGCAGGTCGGCTTTGCGCGCCGCGGAACCCTCGTGGCTACCGCGGTCGGTGCGATGCAGGTGCGGCGCCTCAGCAAAGACGACGGACTAGAACGGCTCATTTCTAACGACGAGGATGAAATCCTGCGCTATTTGTGCGGTGCGCCAGACTAGTTGTAGCGGAGTAACCAAAAACAAAGCTCGTGGCCGCCGGCGAGCAGGTCGAGTCCATTTCGCTCTTCGAGGGCTTTGTCATAGCGGGCTTGGGCGAAAAGCGGGGCCAGGTTCGCATCATCGGCGCTGGCGGCTTCGGTACACACGCGAGTGTGGCCGCCTTCATCGCCCGGTTCGCCGGGGTGATCGACAAAAAGCAGATCTCCAGGCTGTACCGTCAGTAAAAGTTCGCGAATTTGCTGGTCCTGTACTGGACCGCTATCGGGCTGCGTCGGGTCTTGGGAATTTCGATGATCCAGATACAGGACAAGTCTCCAGCCGGGTTTTTGTGCCAGCCGATCGCCAAAGCGCTCGGCTCTGGGAAAGTGCCGTGGACTGCCCGGGGCATACTCGAAGGTTGGTACTGGTACTTCCGCCAGCGCCAGACAGGTACCACCAAAGATGTTGCACTTCCAGTATTCGGCTCCCTGCGTGAGGCTATAAGAAACGCCGCCCGGTGCCCGCAGCGTGCCGTTGCGCATGGCCATGACTCCGAAATCCTCGGCGCAGTAGGTATACGTCCGGCCGTCAATTCGCCGAGTAAATGGCTGCTCGTTTGTCGCCCGGCAAATGCCGCGCGCAATTTCGACGATTCGCGCTGCAGGGCCATGCGGCGCCTTTGAAATCGGCAGAGGAGCCCACAATTCCGGTGTCACCGCTTCCGCCAAAGCTTGGTGCAGCGCCACCGCATCTTTGGCGCTAAGTTGGCCCGGTATGTCTGTGTCCCCCATGCCGCGCCAGCGCTGAAAAGCGATGATGGCTTGCGTCGTTTCTTCGCCAAGATTGCCATCGCTGCCCCATTGTAAAAGCAGCAATTCCCGCGGAGCTCCGCTTACACGGGCTCCGACCGCTTGCAGGGCTTGTTGAAACAGCAGGATTTGCTCTAGACTATTCGAATCAAGCCGCCAAGATTCCTGGCTTTGGCTATTGCTGAAGCCGGAATGGGCGGCCAATGTCTCGGCATTTAATAGGTCCGGAATCTCTTGGCGCTGCAGCCCTAGACTTAGGAGCACCGGGCCCATGCCGGTACCTAGAAGATTCATTGCTTGCTTTACCACGGTGCGCAGCCGAGTCAGGTCCAGCGTCTCTAGATATTCGGCTGCCGTCGCTGCTTGTAGGGGCAAAGCTATCTTTTGCGGAATAGTACGGAAGTACGTGGGCAATGGCGGCATGGCGACTCCTGCCCGCATTTTAGGGGACGGACCTGCGAAATTCAAGACAAGCCGTTACTCGGCGGCAACACCCAGAGAAGCAAGTACATCGGCAAGCTCGCCTCGAGTCTAGTTTGCGAACTTAAGATTGTCTGGGATCTTGCTGCGCGGCATGTTAGGACGTCCTAACATGCCCATCGACAAATTCAAAGAGATGACGCGGCGAAGCTGGAATCAGGCGACGCAAAACCACAACAGCCACAAGGGCGATCAGGCAGCGTTTTTGCGCAATGGCGGCGATCTCCTGTTTCCTGAGGAAATCGAATTGCTTGGCGAGCTGCAGGGCAAATCGCTTGTACACCTACAATGTAACTCGGGTCAGGATACGCTTTGTTTGGCGCGGCGTGGTGCGATTGCCACAGGGGTCGATTTTTCCGATGCGGCGATTGGTTTTGCTCGAACGCTTTCTGCACAAAGCGGCCTGGCGGCACAATTTATCGAGGCCGAGATTTGCGATTGGATGCACAGCACGGAACAGCGTTTCGATTTGGCCTTCGCCAGCTATGGCGTTATCGGCTGGCATGAAAACGCCGGCGCGTGGATGCGCGGCGCCGCCCGCGTCCTTGCGCCCGGCGGCAGTCTGGTCTACGTCGAGTTTCACCCGCTGGTGTGGACCTATGGCGGCAATCTCGATCTAAGCGGCGACGACTACTTTCATCGCGGTCCCTTTGTCGAGCCGGTCGGCGATTATGTAGCGGATTCGGCACACGGCTTAGGGGCCCTACGTGGATCTGCTCTGCCAAACGACATCTCGGCCTATAGCTATCAGCATACGCTGGCCGAAATCGTGCAGGCCTGTGTAGACGCTGGCCTAGAGCTCAATAGGCTACGCGAGTATCCCTATAGCAACGGATTTCGGCCTTCCACGGCTTTAGTGGCGGGAAGTGGCCGACGATGGCATTGGCCGCCGAATCGGCCGCAGCTTCCGCTGATGTTCGGCTTGCGCGCCCAAAAACCCCACGCTGGAAATGCTTAGGATCCTGATTCTTACCCCTCGCTACTTCGGCGGATTTTGTCCTGGCTGCAGCCAGGGCATCAGTAGCGCGTAGTAGTCAGGGTGCCTACTGCGCTTACACGGGCGCGGCTCGCCTGAAATATTCGTTGGTTGCGAGAAGCTGCAAGAGTCAGAAAAGGCTATTTTCAACTCCGAAAGTCGAATATGATCTCACGCGGGTTGTTCTAGCGTGACCATGCCGTCACGGTACACCGCAACTGCGGCCGGGCGAGCGGTGCAAATAGCACCTCCGTCATGCTAGACAAGATAACTCTACGACTCGAGTGAATTCATGTTGGAACTGCCCTCTTATACTCTGCGAGACAAGATTCACGAAGGCACGCGGACCATTTTGTACCGAGGCTACCGCAATGCCGACAATACTCCGATCGTTGTGAAAACCGTCGCAGGAGAATACCCACAGCCGCATGAACTGGCCAGATTTAGGCACGAGTATCAAATTCTTAGGAGCATCAGTTTTCCGGGCATTGTAAAAGCATATGCCCTCGAAAAATATGGCAACGGCCTGGCCTTGATTCTGGAACACCTACAAGGTCAGTCGCTTAGCAACTATGTGACAAATCAGCGGCTGAGCCTTAAGCAATTCCTGAGAATTGCCGTCTCCCTGGCCGATAAGCTGGCATTTTTGCAACATCACGGAATTATTCATCGAGACATTAAGCCACA
>CAYWPR010000039.1:0-53050 GCA_964460115.1 uncultured Myxococcales bacterium | reverse complement strand
CTTTGGGGACGAGCGTGATCAAGTTGTGTTCCTGATCCGCAACCAAAAGCGCCGCCAGCTTGCGCAACTGCACGGTCAGGCTATGGCCCAGACGAAATAAATAGAGCAGCGAATTTTCCTGTAGCACTTTTGCCGCCTGCGCCACATTGACCTGTATCGGCGCGGCCTCGGCACCGCTGCGCTGACCGGCTGGCAGCAAACGGAATTCCAGACCCAGCGAAAGATAGCCCACAGTGCGCCGCAGCACCGCGCGCGCGGCCTCGGCATCGCCAAGTTCGACGCGATCTGCGGCCATGGCCCGATTGGCAAGAAGCAAAAGCTGCTGAAACAAAGCGGCGCGTTCCGCTTCCGGCAAATACGCCGCTGCGCGCGAAAATGTGCTTTCCGAATCGGAGAGGCCGCTAACAAGCAGCAAAGATTGGGTGCCCGGGTCGGTGCCGCTGCGCTGCGTTTCCAAAATGAGCTGCTCGCTGCGCTCTTTTTCCGGCGGTGGCGTCTGCGGATCAAGCAACATGTAGACCTTTAGCGCCTCGTAGTAGTCGATATAGCCAAGATCGGCCATGCGCGCACTGCGGAAACGATAGGCCAGCTCCTCGGTTTCGCTGCCTACATCCCAGCGCGCGCTTTGCACGATGCTGCGTGCCAGTTCCAAATCTGCTCGATACAAACCATCTAAAAAACGGCGTATCAAAAGCGGTTCGTCCCCATCGCCAGCCGCGCCGTCGGGGCTAGGCAGAATGTCGATCATATAGAAGCGGTCCGGCGTGGCATAAAACAGGCCTTCCGACTCGGCCGGGGGCTCTTCATCGGTCAGTTCATAGACGCGCAGGCGCGGACCCAGCAAGTTCGTCCAAAATTCGCCATCCAGCCGGCGCACATGCGCGGCCAGCTTTTGTACGCCCAGATCGCAAAGAGCAGCCAGCCAGGGAAAAGCGCGTTCCGGCAGCAGGCGGTCGCCTTCCCAGACATCCATGTCCAAAAAGCTTTGCACCTGCTCGGTCGAGCAAAGCGCCAACAAATCGCCCGCATCGCCCAGTCCCAGCGCTTTTATAAACAGAAACAGCGGCTGCGCCATGGTAGAGCGCACCAGTTTGGCGGCGTCGGGGCGTGAAAGCAGCCGGTCCAGGCTTTGTTGGGGCCGGTGCTGCGTAAGCATCCACTCTGAAGTAGCTATCGACATGGAATCTATCGCGAACGTGTAGGGGGTTATTGAGACTCGGCGGTCAGTATTGCCAAAGCGCGCTCGGCGGCGGCCTGCTCGGCGGCGCGCTTTGAGCGCCCGTCGGCTTCAGCGAGCAAGCGATCGCCAACGGAGACCGCCACGGTGAACACCTTGTCATGGTCGGGGCCGGTGGTCTGTACGACGGTGTAGCGCGGCCGAACTTTTAGATGGTGCTGCACAAATTCTTGCAAAGCCGATTTCTGATCAAGCGTGCTGTGGCCTTGCACCCGGGCGACGGTGTCGCCAAGCAGTCGCCGGGCCACGGCCAGGCAGACCTGAAAACCGCTGTCCAAATACAGCGCTCCGAAAATTGCCTCGTAGGCATCGGCCAATAAAGAAGGCTTTTGCCGCCCGCCGCTTTGTTCCTCGCCGCGACTTAAAAGCAGCCATTCGCCAAGTTCCAAGGCGCGGGCGAGCTCGCAAAGCGAGACCTCACTGACGATTTGCGAACGGACCAGCGATAAATAGCCCTCGCTGGAATTCGGATAGGCTTCCATCAGCAGATGGGTGACAAGTAGACCCAGGACCGAATCGCCGAGAAATTCCAAGCGTTCGCTGTGAGGCAGCGCCAGGCCGCGCTCATTGGCGTAACTTTTGTGCAAACAAGCGCTGGCAAGCAGGCGTCGATCGGAAAAAGTGTGGCCGAGCAAGCCCTCTAGTCGCGCATACTCATCAAGGGCAGGCATTTCCGCAATGCGACCCGGCGCTGCGGCCGGTTCATAAGACATCGACACGGCGGCCACTCTAGCATAGGAGTGGGCCTAGTATAGACACGGCGCCGTTCGTGATAAAGTGGCCTACCCCGGTCATGAACAACGGATGGGCTTTTTCGGCAGCTTTTCTCGGGCCGCTTTGCGCGATTGGTAGTTCCTTTACCTGGGCTTTTGCCACGGCGATTTATACGCAGACCGCGGGCCGCCTGGGAGCGCTGAAGACAAACCTTTTGCGCTCGCTCATCGTTTTTCCGCTGTTTGCGCTGTGCGCCGGAATTTTCACCGGCTGGCAAGGATTTTTGGCGGTAGCGCCCTGGCAGCTAGGCTGGCTGATGCTTTCTACCCTGTGCTCGTATGCGCTGGGCGATACGGTCTTTTATATGGCGGCGCTGCGGCTCGGGCCGCCGACCGCTTTGTCGATTGCGGCGATTTATCCGCTTTGGTCGATGCTGGCCGGGACCTTGACGCTGGGCGAAAAGCCGAGCGCGGCGCGAATTTTGGGAACGCTTTTGTGCATCAGCGGGGTGGTTTGGCTGGTTTTGCAGCAGCGGGAAAAACAGCAACCCTCAGAGATTCGCCGCAAATGGATAAGCGGCTTGGCGCTTGGGTTATTGACGTCGTTTTTCTGGGCCGGAAATACTTATGCGCTGCGGCGCGGCGCAGTCGGTGAATCTTTTTTGGTGGTCAATGCGCTGCGCTATCTTCTAGCGATTTTAGTGCTTGGAGGATTACAGCAATTTGCTCGCCTGACCAAGCGCCGCTCGGCCCCATCGCGAGTCGACTCGGCCCCAGCCGATACATCCATACCGCCGCGGTTTGTTCTGACAGTGGTCTTTGAGGCGTTTTTCGGCAGTTCGATCTTTGTCTACGCCATTTCGCACACCGACCTGAGCGTTGCCGCGCCGCTTTGTTCGCTGGCGCCGCTTTTTGCAGTGCCGATCGGGCTTTATTTGGGCACCGATCGGCTGCATCCACGCCGTCTTATGGCAATTGTCGTGACCGTTTGCGGCGTCATTTTGCTAGTTCGTTAAGGCGCGCTAGCCCAGGCCCATGGCTTCAAGCTGCTCGTCGCTTAAACCGAAAAAGTGACCGGCTTCGTGCACCAGGGTGATCTGAATTTCGTGTTCGACATCCTCAGCGCTATAGGCCAGCCGCTCGATATTGCGCTGAAATAAAAAGATCGTTTCCAGATGCGGCGCCCCTCCCACAGCCGAGTGCTCTCCAAACGGCACGCCGCTAAACAGGCCGAGCATTCGTGGATCGTTGCCTTCCTGCACAAGCTGCTCCGTCGGATAGTCGCTTGCGATAACCGGCACATTTTCCATTCGCTGCCGCAGCGCTTCGGGAAGATTGTCGAGCGCATTGGCGCAGACTTTTTGAAAGCGCGCCTCATCCAGCGCCCACGGCGGACGGGCTTCGCGCAAGTCGGTATCGCGAACGCGACGAAAATAGGCAATCATCTCTTCGCGCTGACCGCGCTCCTCGGCACAAAGCGCCAGTCCATGCAAGGCATCGCCGTTTTGCGGCTCTTCATTCACCACACGCAAAAAATGCTGCTCGGCTTCAGCAACTTGCTCCAGATCCAAAAACAGCCGGCCGGCGCGCACGTGATAACTTGGCTCTGGAAGCCCAAGTTTTGCCGGATCGGGAAGCTGACGCAGCGTCGAAAGCGCTGCGTGCTCGCGGCCAAGGTTGATCTCGGCTTCGGTCTGTAGCAAAAGCGCGTCGAGGTATTCTTGCTCTTCTTCCGCCACCTCTTGCGCCCGCTGACATAGCTCCAGGCCTTTTTCGTCTTCGCCGAGCTCCCAGATATAAAGTTCGGCGGCGCACAAGAGCGGTTCGTAATAATCCGAATCAATCTCGCTGGCTTGTTCGTAGCGCTCAAGGGCGGACTCGACTTCGCCTTTCAAACTGTCGAGCATGCCAAGTAGCACCAGCACTTCCGGTGCATCGGGATAGCGCTCGTGCAAGTCGTCGGCCAGCGCCTGCGCTTCTTGCAAGGCCCCGCTTTCGCCACTTTCTATAAGCTTCCAGCCGCGTTCCAGTTCGGCGCCAAGCACCGCCAATTCTTCTTCAAAACTTTCGTCGTCCGGCGCCCCGGCCTTCCGCTGCCCGTTCTGCTTGCCCATTTGCTACGATCTCCTCGAGCCCATCATGCGCAAAACCGCATCTCCCTTACAACCTTCCTGATCATTTCTGCAAATTTTTCGCGGACCCTTGCGCAGTTCTCGAAGTTTCCGCTGTCATGAAACGTAGGTTTTCGCCCTGCCCTTTATAAGCCTGGCGCTGCCCCGCCCTTGACCTTGGATGCACTTTGGCGTCTCATAGAATTGGCGTGTGCTATCGACAATGAAAGCCTTAACCCCGCTATCGAGCATCAGTTCTTTGGGTTTTGGGCCCGTGTCATTTTACCGACATGGATTTATAGATCTTCGGGGGGGCGGTAATCCATGACGGTTGCGGCAACGTCGATTAGCCGGGTCTGTACGGTTTGCAAGGAAGCCTATCCCTTTCAAGAGAAGCACGTCTGCGCCAAGGGGGCTGGGCCGGACGAAGCAATTCCTGAAGATCCGCTGATTGGCTCGGTGCTTGGCGACCGCTATCAAATCGAAAGCTTCTTATCGAGCGGCGGCATGGGCGTGGTCTACAAAGCGCGCCATGTGGTGCTCGACAAGCCGCTGGCCATAAAATTATTGCGCGAGTCGCAAGATCCGGTGGCCCAGCAGCGCTTTTTGCTGGAAGCCAAGTCTGCCTGTCACATTGGGCACGAGCACATCGTCGATATCACCGATTTCGGAGTTCTGGAGGACGGCCGTCCTTATCTAGTGATGGAGTACCTGGTCGGTCAAACGCTCGAGACGCTGCTCGCGCAGAAGGGGGCACTGCCGGCGAGCCGCGCTTGTCGCGTGGGAGAGCAAATCGCGCGGGGGCTGCAGGCGGTACACGAAAAAGGCATTCTGCACCGTGACCTGAAGCCCGGAAATATCTTTTTGCTCGACCGCCAGCGCCGTGACTTCGTCAAGATTCTGGATTTTGGCATCGCCAAAGTGATGGCCGGCACGCGTGAGACCTTGTCCGAAGGCAAAGAGGTCAAGCAGCTTGTCAACATGCGCCAGACCACCGAGGGCACCGTGCTCGGTACGCCCGAGTATTTGTCCCCTGAGCAAGCTGCAGGGGAACCTATCGATGCGCGCGTCGATATCTACGCGCTCGGCTGCATCCTGTATGAAGCGGTAACCGGCTTTGTGCCTTTTCGCGGCAACGGTCCGATGTCGACTTTGATGAAGCATCTGACCGAAAAGCCCGTGCCGCCGCGCAAGCGCCGTCCCGATCAAAACATCCCAGAATCTTTGGAAGCCATCATTCTGCGCGCCATGGCGCGTGAAAAAGCCGATCGCTTTGCCTCGATGGAGGCGCTGGCCGAAGCGCTGCAAGCCGAAGTTGAGCAGTCGCCGACCTATCAAGGAGATCTGTCTTCGTCTTCGCTTTCGATAAGCGCGGTTCGCGGCAACACCGGGGCCATGCCGGCGCTGGCGTTTGCACCGACGACAGTGGCGACCACGGTGGCGCGGCCGCGATCTCTTCGGCAGCGGCTTTTGCGCATAGGACTTATCGCTGCCGGAATTCTGGCGGTGCTGGCGGGCGTCGTGGGGGCGTTTTTTTGGCGAGCGCGCGCCGCAAAGCACGCTTTCGAGAATTCAGCGCCGGTGTCCGTGCCGGCTGCCGCTCCCAAAGCACAGGCAGAACTTCCCGATGCCGGCAGCGCGCCTGCGGGCATCGAAAAAACCGCGGAAAAGCCCAGCGTACATTCCAAGCCGCCTGAAGAGCAGCCTGCGGCGCCGATAAAGCCTCCTCGGCGCGGCAAAGGCAAAAGCAAAGCCAAAGCGCCAGTAGCTTTTTAATTCTTTTTCGCCGATTCCGTCCTGAATCCCCGCGCGCTTACTTGGAAAGCGTGAATGTGGTCTAGAA
The DNA here is from genome assembly GCA_964460115.1 of uncultured Myxococcales bacterium. Classification (GTDB taxonomy): domain Bacteria; phylum Myxococcota_A; class Polyangia; order Palsa-1104; family JAEUJZ01; genus JAEUJZ01. The sequence continues at coordinate 47,146 of CAYWPR010000039.1, read as the reverse complement.
TAGTTTGGTGCTTGGGATTTTCTTCCTTTTGGTATGGGTCACGGTCATCGCGGCGCTAACCAGCCACGATCGCACCACCAAAGCACGCCTTTTGCTGCCCGGTCAGATCGACGATGAATTCAAAGGCGCGCTTCTGCGCCACGATCACGCGCAGCTTGCTCGCTATTACCGCATCGCGCTTTCGCGAAGTTTGCCGTTGCGGGACGAACAACTTATACGCATCAATCTGGCCTGTGCCTTAAACGGCCTGGGCGAGCATCAGGAAGCGCTGGAAGAACTTGACCGCGTATCTTTGGGCGAGCTTTTGCCGGCCGAGGTCGCTCTGTGGCTGAATAACCGCGCCTACACGCTGACTTTTCTCGAACGGCCCGACGATGCCCTGGACAATCTGGCCGATGCGCAGGAGCTTTTGGCCGGCGATGATGCGCTAAGCCGCGATCCGCTGCTTGCCGCTTGCATCAGCGGGACGCGCGGCATTGCCTTTTTTCACAAGGGCGATCTGGAAGCCGCAGAGAAAGCACTGCTTTTGGCGCTGCGTCAGGAAGAAGACGGAGTCGCCATGCAATTTGATCCCGAATGGCAAGTCGATGCGGCGCGCACTGCCGAGCGCTGGTTTTGGCTGGGCGAAATTGCGCGTACGCGCGGCGATATGAGCGAAGCGCGGCGGCGTTATGAGCGAGCCAGCGCCCAACCGGGTACAGAGTTTGGCGGACGGGCGCAAAAAAGCCTGGCCGGCCTGCTTGGACCTGGAACCGGACCGCGCGCGGCGCTGGCGGCCGTGGCCACGGTAAAACCTGCCAAAACCTCGGCCTAAGGCGGCAAAACAGTTCGCGGCCTGGCGGCAAAGCGCTGCTTCGTCAATTTGGTTTGTTATAAAGGCCCGATGCAGACGGTGCTGCAAGAAGGGCAGATTTTGGGAGGGACCTATCAGGTACAGCGGCTGCTCGGTCGCGGCGGAATGGCCGAGGTCTACGCAGCGACCCATATACGCCTGGCCCGGCCCTTCGCGCTGAAACTGCTACGGCTGGACTTGGCGCAAAATGATTCGCTGCGCCGGCGCTTTGTACGCGAAGCGGAAATTCTTGGGCAGTTACGCCACCCGCACATCGTCGATGTCACCGATTGGAACTGCACCGATCAAGGCGAGCCCTATCTAGTCATGGAATTGCTTGAAGGCGAGGACCTTGGATGCTTTCTGCGGCGCGGCGGTGCGCTGACGGCGCCGGCGGCGCTACAGATCATCGAGCAGGTAGGAACGGCGCTGCTTGGGGCGCATTGCGTGGGCGTCATTCATCGCGATCTGAAGCCGAGCAATATCTTTTTGTGCAAGGCAGCGCCTTTTGCAGGCTTTATCAAAGTGCTCGATTTTGGCATTGCGCGCTGGAAGCGCTTTGATATCCGCCCGCTGACTGCGCAGGAAGAAGTGGTGGGCACGCCGGGGTACATGGCGCCCGAGCAGGCCCGCGGACGGCACGATGAAGTGGATGCTCACGCCGACCAGTTTGCGCTGGCGGCGATTTTGTATGAACTTTTGGCGGGTCGGCCGGCGTTTTACAGCCCCGGAGATTCGGATTGGGTCATTCTCGATCGCATCCTTCACGACGAGCCCGCGCCGCTTGCGAGCACACCTCCGGCGCTTTATCAGGCGGTTTTGCGCGGGCTGCGCAAGCGTCCCGCCGACCGCTTTGCTACGCTGGGGGAATTTCTAAGGGCGATTCGCGGCGTGCCCATGGCCATGCCGCGATTTTCGACGGCGGGGCGTTTGGCAAATTCGCCGCGGGCGCTGCGAATTTCGGGCTCTGCCGAGTTTCGCCAGCGCCGCGATTCCCTGGTCGGCATTTTGATAGTCGCCGGCTTGGCGATTGTGGTTTGGGCCTTGGTGGCCCTTGCTCTATGGGCCTAAGGACGCCCTAAATTTCGACCGTCAGACCCTCGCGCGCGGCGATAAGTTCGATGTCTCGGCCGCCCTCAGCATCCAAGAGTTCGCGGCAGCGGCGCCAGCAGTCATCGATCTGTTCGTCGGTGTAGTCTTGATCGAAATGAAACAGAGCCAGCCGGCGGACTTTGGCGCGTAGCGCCGCGTAGGCTGCATCGGCAAATGAAGCATAGCCGCGAGACAGACGCAGCGCCCGATCCTCGGGGGTGTAGGTCGAATCGTGTATCAGCAGATCCGCACCGCGGTACAAGTCGATGGCCGCTTGGCTCGGACCTTCGGGGGGATAGCCGACATCGGGAGCGTAGACCAGCGATCGGCCATGCTGCTCCAGCCTATAGGCCAGGCAACTGGCGTGCCCGTGCGGATTGCGCACCGCTGAAACCGTCACTTGCTCCCAGACGTGGGTCATGGCCCCCGGCTCGCCATTCATGGCCACCAATTCGAAGTTGGCGCCCAAATTCTTCATCGTGTAAAGCGGCGAGAAGTGCGGATTGACCTGCCCTTCCAGAATGCTTTCCAGCATGTTTGAGCTGCGACCCGGACCAAATACGGTAAATCGGTTGCCCAAAATGAAGATCGGCGGAAAGAAAGGAAAGCCTTGAATATGATCCCAGTGGGCGTGGGTCAAAAGCATAGCCGCGCGGCCTTCGCCTCGACCAAAGGGCGTCTTTAAAAGAACGCGGCCAAGCCCAATAATGCCGGTCCCGCTGTCTAGAATCATCAGTCCGTCGTTATCGGTCTGAACCGCTACGCAGCTTGTGTTGCCGCCATAGCGTACCGTCTCTGGACCGGGCGAAGGAACGGCCCCGCGCACTCCGTAAAAAGTCACCTTCACGGAGACACCTTACCGGGCCCGGGCGGGCGACTCGTTATTGGCCGATGCGGCGGATTCGAGGTTGCGCGAATTGGCACAAGCGGCGCCGGTGCCACCGGTCCAAGGCCATGACGGCTTACTTCAAAGTCCAAGCCCTCATAAGCGGCGTGAATGATGAGCGGATTTTTATCGGCCTCAAGTTGCGCGCGGTGGTGCGCCAAAAGCGTGTCGATCTGCTGATCCGTGCGATCGGGCGCATGGTGAAACAGCATGAGCGATTGCGCCCCGGCTTCGGTGGCGATCTCGATGGCGTCTTCCGGGCAGCTATGGCCCCAGTGCGGCCTTTGCATGTATTCGGCGGGCGTAAACTGGGTGTCATAGATGATCAGGCTCGCCCCCTCGCACAGCCGAATCACTCCGTCGCGCATCTCTTTGAGCTTGGCGGCATCTTCAGGATGCAGCGGATCGCCGGGTTTGGGAGGCTGGCGAATGTACTTCTGTTCGATGAGAATGTCGCGAAACGGCGCCGTGTCGGTGACGTAGGCGACGGAGGCCCCTTCGTAATCGAGGCGAAAAGCAATGGCGATCCACGGATGATTCAGCCGAGTGCAGCGAACCTTGACCGGGCCAATCTCAAAGCTGGCATCATCTGATAGCTCGGTGAATTCGACATCCGCGGCGGCAGCGTCAAACGGCACCGGAAAATAAGGATTGTCGGATTGCAGCGCGAACACCGTGCGCAGATGGGTATCGTCGCGCTGACGTGCATAAACCTGAAAATGGTTGCCGGCCTGATAAAGCGGCGCAAAAAACGGCAGTCCTTGAATATGGTCCCAGTGCGTGTGGCTGACCAGCAGATGGGCTTTGCCCTTGCCCTCGCCAAACTCGGTCAACATCAGTTCTTTGCTGAGGCGCCGCAGGCCGGTTCCGGCATCCAGAATCAGCCGCAAGGGGCTCGCGTCATCGCCGCAACGGACTTCGACGCAACTCGTGTTGCCGCCATAGCGCAAAGTTGCCGGTCCGGGCACCGGGTGCGAGCCGCGCACCCCCCAAAAATGCACTTTCATGCCGCGCTCCGAGGGAAATTTTCCCGACGCAGCAGGGCGGTACGGGCCACTAGCTGCAGTGCCTTTACCCCGGCGGCCAAAAGCGATGACAGGGACTTCATATTCTGACCAAAAACCACATTTATCGTATCACGATAAGTGCAGATAAATCCACTCTCGGCGGACAAGTTGGTCAGTGGCCACCCTCGGTGGGCTTAGTAAGATAGCGTGCGCTAAAGAAGACCGCGGCCATGGCTGTATACCCAAGCGCATGGTTCCACGCTGGGGCTAGGTGACCGACGGCATCGGCCGGGGTGAAGGCATAGGTATGAATCAGTCCAAGGGCGCTTAGCAGGGCGCCGCTTAGACACCACAAGCCGGCCTGCGCAAAGCGCCGCTCAATGACGCAGACGGTGGCAGCAGCCAGCAGCATGGAGGTAAAAATAAAACCCTGCGACAGCGCGAACGCGCCATGAATATAAGTTCCCGAGGTGTTCAAAAACGCCGGAAGCAGCTTTTCGGAAAACGCCGGTCCGTTCTGGCTGCCGTAGCCAGCGGCCAAAAGCCCGTTTTTGGCCATCATCGTTCCCCAAGCGCCAACGCCCGGCAAAAGGCCGATGACCGCGGCAGGGGCATGCTCGCGCGGGGTAGCTTGAAAAGCCTGCGCGGTGATGACGATGCCAATCCACAAAACGATGGCCATGCCGGCGTCGACCGGAATGGCCCAGACGATCCAGCCGAGCGTCCCGGTCAGGCAGATTACAGTCGCGAAGGCGCCATTTAAGATCGAATAGCCAGCGCGGGCGCCTAGCGCCTTCCAGCCTGGATGGCCAATATAAATCGTCGCTGGAAAACACGAGCCGAACAGCGCCGCGACGATTGTGCCCAGGCCATTGAAAAATAGCGAAGTGCGCGCCGGATATGCATCGCCGGCCGCTTCGGCGGATTCGATATTTTGCAGTGAGCCAATCAAGTCAAAAAGCGCCATCGGGACGATGACCGCCAAATAAGACAGCCAGGTGCCGCTCTGGACGGTAGAAATCAAATCGCCAAGCACCGGAATGGGCAGGTGCAGCCCAGGCGGTACCGGTTTTTGACCAACGGGCGCCACTCCGGTCGCCCAGGCCAATATCGTCCCTATCGCCACCGCCACCAGGCCCCCGGGCAAACCGCCTTTCCATTTCACGCGGCCAAAGTAGATAAGTAGCACGACCGCCAGCGTGCTCAGTCCGATCAGGGGATTGGCGAAGGTTCGAAATAGAAAACCCAGCGAAATAAAGCCGAGCGCGATGCCCGACAGCGTCGAAAGCAGTGCGGCGCGGGGCGTGACTTTGCGAATGCGCTCGGCAACGAGCGATCCAAGCAGGGTGATGATTCCAGAGCCCAGGCAGGCAACTAGACCGATGCGCCAAGCGACGCGCGCCGGATCGGGATGCCCTGCCGCCTGTGCCGCCAGCTTGGCCGGCATCATCACCAAAAAGACGTAGGCCAAAAGCGAGACAGTATTGATACCGTAAGGCAGGGCGCAGACGTCATCACGGCCGGTTTTTTGGGCCAACAGCATCGCTTGGCGGGCATAAAAAAGATTGCCAACCAGTAGCGAAACCGCGGCGCCGGGCAAAATGCGACCATAAAGTAGGTCGTCGGGCAGGCCGATTCCACGACAGAGCGTGTCGATGAGTAGGAACTGCACCAGATTGTCAAGGGCGAGGCCAAAAAACCCGTCAATATCGCCACGCACCAGCCAGCGCATGCAAACCCTCTAAATTGCTAGCACCAGCATACTGTATCTCTTCGGGTCGGTGTTCGGAATTTCCGGACTGTGTTACAAGCGACGGGCATGGGTGCTAAAAGTCGCGGCGATGGCGAGAAGATGCTGATACCTGACGAGGCGCTTGCGGTGATCTTGCGCTACGCCGAGCCGCTTTGTGGAGAAGTGGTCGAGCTGTCTCAATCGCTTGGGCGAGTGCTGCGCAGCGCGGTGTGGGCCTCTAAAGACCGCGCGCTTCCGCCCTGGGACAACTCGGCGATGGACGGCTATGCGGTGCGCGCGGCGGACGTGCAGCCGGGGCAGCCGCTGCCGGTGCGCGGAGTGGTGGCGGCAGGGCATCCGGGCAATGAGCCGCTGCCGCCGCACAGCGCCATGCGCATCATGACCGGTGCGCCGCTACCGCCCGGTGCCGACGCCGTCATTATGCGAGAAGAGGCAGAGGAAAAAGACGGGCAGGTCGTCTTTAAGGTCGGCGCGACGGTCGGGCAACAAATGCGGCGTGCCGGCGAGGACATCGCGCCCGGAGAAAAAATCCTTACGCCAGGGACGCTGATTGGGCCGGGCGAAATCGGGCTTTTGGCGGCGCTCGGGCGCACCCTCATCGAGGTGTATCGTCGGCCCGTGGTCGCCATCGTTTCGACCGGCGATGAACTTGTGGCTGCGGATTTCCCTCCGGGGCCCGGGCAGATCGTCAACAGCAACATGCATGCGCTAACGGCGCAGATCACAGAAGCCGGCGGCCAGGCCCGCGCGCTGCCCATTGCTCGCGACGATCGAGAAGTGCTAAAAGAGTCGTTCGCCGAAGCGCTACGCGCCGATGTAGTGGTCTCGTCCGGCGGAGTCTCCGTCGGAGAGTTTGACTATGTGCGCGACGTTTTGCGTGAACTTGGCGCCATCGAGGAGTTTTCAAAGGTGGCGATGAAGCCGGGCAAGCCGCTGACTTTTGCGCGCGTCGGCGTTTTTGGGGCCGAGAAAAAAGGCGGCCGCCGAGTGCTTTGTTTTGGTCTGCCCGGCAATCCGGCTTCTTCGATGGTGAGTTTTGAATTGTTCGTGCGTCCGGCATTGCGGCGGCTACAAGGCCATGCGACCGCGGTGCGGCCTCGAGTGTTTGTGAAGTTGGCAAATCCGCTCATGCCCGAGCGCAGTCGTCAGCACTTTGTGCGAGCTCGGGTGGTACGGCCTTTTGCCGAAAATCCGGAAGAGGCAACGCTTTTGGCTCATGTTTCGGAAAAACAGGGCTCGGGAATGCTGCGCTCGATGATCGGCGTCAATGCACTTTTGCACATTCCACCGGGTCCGGAACTTTTGCCCGCAGGCACGGCGGTGTTGGCCACGCTTTTCTCGCAGGTATGAAACGACATGTCCTTCGCTACTTCGAATTTGCAGGCCGGCCCGGCCGGTGTCACCGAGTTTCGCTTTTCCGAGCACGAACCGCCGAGCCGGCTGGACCTGTTTTTGGCGAGTCGCACCGGGCTTAGCCGCCATGCGGCTCGGCAATTGATCGAAGAGGGCGCGGTCCGCGTGGCCGGGCGGGTAGTGCGCAAGGCGGGGCTGTTTCTTTCTGCCGGGCAACTTGTAACGCTGGCCGCGCCGGCGCAAGATCCGCGAACTACGCCGCCATTGCCGCAGCCGGAACTGCCTTTGGATGTGCTGTATTTAGATGCCGATATGGTGGTGCTGAATAAGCCCGCCGGCTGTACCTGTCATCCTTTACGGCCGGGCGAGCGCAATAGCCTGGCCTCGGCCTTGGTTGCGCGTCACCCCGAGTGTGCGACGGCCAGCCCGGATGCGCGTGAAGGCGGTCTGTGTCAGCGCCTCGATCAATATACTAGTGGCGCCATCACCGCCGCGCGAAACGGGGCTGCTTGGGAAGCGATGCGACAGCATTTTCGCGAGGGTCGCGTCGAAAAAGAATATCTGGCACTGGTGGTGGGCGTCGCCAAGTCCGACACGATGGAGGTCGATGCGCCGATTTTGCCGGCGCCTGGACCGGATCGGCACAAGCGGCTGATTGCCGCAACGACGCCCGAGCAGATCTATCATCCCGAAGCGCTGGATGCTGCGACGCAATTTTTCGTGCTGGCGCGCGGGCCGCGCCATACGCTGTTGCGAGCGAAAACAACGACCGGCCGGCGCCATCAAGTGCGCGCGCATTTGTCATATCTGGGGCTGCCGCTCCTTGGCGATACGCTATACGGCGCTCCGCCGCCAATTTCGAGCAGCCCATCATTAGATGGTTATTTTTTGCACGCGGCGCGCATTCGCTTTCCCGGGGTGCAAGGAATGATCGATGTAGAGGCGCCGCTGCCCAAACAGCGGGCGCAGTTTTTGGCCGATCAGGGATTATTTGTGCCGACCCGGCCGTAGCGATCTTCCAGCCGAACGACATCATCAAGCTCTGGCGTCGAAACTTCGACCAAATCGGTATCGCTTAAAGCAATCATGCGATGCCGCAGTCCGGGATGGATGTGAAAGGGCTCGTGCGGAGAAAGCTCGACGGCCGAGGGCGGCTGACCGTCTTCATAATGCTCAAAGCGAATGCGGCCGGAAAGGACCATGATGGTTTCGTCCTTCTGCCGGTGGTACTGCAGCGAAAGCTGCTCGCCTTGCTTGATATGAAGGATCTTGCCCACGTAACGCGCAGTCTCGGCCCAGATAAGTTCGTGGCCCCACGGCTTGGTTACTTTTCGCATGCGCGCAAAGATACTCCAAAGCGAGCTATTTGCGACGTCGGACTTTGGCGTTTTCCGCGGCTGGTTTGCTGCGCGACTGCACGGCGGCGTCCAGCCGATCGTGGACCGCGCCTAGCAGCAGCTTTTTGTGCAAAAGCCCAAGCAGCACATCGATGTGACCGACGCCCTGGCCGATAAGCTTTAGCATCTCATCGCGAGGCAAGTTGCGCAGAGCGGGGTTGTCAAACTGCTCGACTTCGCGAACCACCAGCGCGCGCAACGCTTCAACGTAACGCTGCAAGTCGGAGATCGCAAAACCCAAGTGATGGTTATATCCAGAGCTGCGCAGCGCGCCGACGACTTCGGCAATGCGCGCATCGCGTTCGGCGTAGACCACGGCGCCATCGACCTTGATGGGGGTGAGCAGACCGCACTTGATGAGTTCGGCGACGTCTTCGGGAACCAGGCTGCTGCGTTCGATGAGGCGGGCAGCGGCGACCGGCGGCTGAGAATGCGTGGGATCAATGGCGCCGTCCAGCCGCTCACGCGACAACAGCCGTAGTTCTAGCTCGGTCAGGGTTGGCGCGGAACCAGTGCCGCTTTCCGCCAAAAGGGCCATGATTTCGCGCAGCGACAGACGAAAGCGGTTGCGCAGCTCGCGCACAAGCTCTAGGCGGTTGACAAAGACCCCGTCGTAACGGCCCACGGTGCGGCCCGAAGTGCGGGGTCGCGGCAAAAGACCTTCGCGTATGTAGAACTTGATGGTGGCGATCGGGACGCCGGTGCGTTCCGCGACTTCCGAGATGGTCCACTCTCGAGGCTCTGGCGGAGCCTCTGCTTCGCGGCGTACATCGCGCCGGGCGGCTAAATCGGCCTGTACAGCGGACAACCGAGGCGCAGAGCGGACGGTAGACTTCATAAAATCATCATACGGCAAGCTGCTCTTCAGGAAGCAGCCAACAGGCGGACTCGACGGGCAATGCGTCTTCGGTGCCCCGATAAATTCGCAGTTCAGCACCGCCGCGGTGCACCAGCCACAATTTGTAGCGCGGCAGGTAGACTCGACCTGGATGTTCCTGCGGCAATAGGTGCATGACTTCGGTCCCGGTGGGGCCGGGTTCTCGTCGATAATGCCAAAGCAGCCGCCGGCCTTTGGGGGTATTTTGCGGTTGCTGCCACCAAAGCGGGTCGTAAAGCACCACGTCTTTTACGCCCAGGCGCAGAAAGTGCATCATGAGCCCATCTTCTGGAGACAGCGCCGCATCGACGATGTGAATGACGAGCTCCGGACGCAAGCCGCGCTCGTAGACGCGAAAAGAGCGCAACTGCTCTTCAAGGCCAAGCCCTTCCAAGATGTACAGATCCGGCATCACGCGCGCCAGCCGGTCCGCCTGATCGTAGTAAAACACCACGTCGGTGCCGACGCGGACAGGGGTTTTGACCTCTCCTTGGTTGGAAACTCTGCGAAAGTAATCGCGCAACAGCCGGCACAGTCGAGTACGGGTCCACTGTGCGGCGTAAAACTCGCCTAGATCAGGTCGGGACTCGCCCAATGTCTGCTCCCTTGAAAGCGTTTGCGCAAATTGATTGCTCTGACATCGGCAACGGTTTGAGCAAGCGCTTTTCGCATTCGCATCTGATCATCGTAGCGCAAGCCAAAGACAAGGGCGTAGCCGTTGTCGAGTTAATAGGCTTTGGCCATCACTACGCGCTGCGCGGAGGGCTTTTCGGTCAAAATGCAGCGCCCGGGACCGCTGGCTGCGGCTGGCACCTGATCGGGAAACGGAATGCAGCGAATGCTGGTTTCGCATCGTCGAGACAGTTCAGCTTCTTGCGCCGCATCGCCGGCAAAATGGACCCAGGCAAAGCCGCCGCCTTCGTTTTTGAAGAAGTGTTCGAAGTCGGCCAGCGTATCGATGATGCGAGTGCGGCGTTTTTGAAAAGCGCGCGCCCGTTCGAGCAGGTCCTTTTGCATCTCGCCAAGGATGCCGGAAATGCTGGCGAGCGCCTCTGTGCGTGGCAAAAATGACTTGCGGCGTTTGCGCAGCTCATCGGCGGTTTCGCCGTCTTTTTCGGCAAGAAATCGGCGAACCAGGCACAAAACGCCTTTTTCCAGATCCTTTGGACCTACTTCAATACGAATGGGCACGCCTTTGATTTCCCATTCGTAGAATTTGGCGCCCGGCTGCATATTGTCGCGGTCGTCCAGTTTGACGTGCAGCCCCTGCGTGCGCAGTTCTTTGGCCACTTGTTCGCATTCGGCAAGCACGCGCACCCGTTCGTCATCCTTGCGGTAAATCGGCACGATGACGACCTGTATAGGCGCCAGCTTGGGCGGTAGAATCAAGCCATTGTCGTCGCTGTGCGTCATAATCAAGGCGCCGACTAGACGCGTCGAAACCCCCCAACTGGTGGCGTAGACGAACTCGAGCTTGCCTTCTTTGTTTAGAAATTTTACGTCGGAGGCTTTGCTGAAGTTCTGCCCCAGATAGTGACTGGTGCCGCACTGCAACGCCTTGCCGTCTTGCATCATCGCTTCGATGCACTGGGTATCAAGCGCGCCGGCAAAGCGCTCGCCAGCGGTTTTGCGACCTTTGATGACCGGCACGGCCAGTACGTTTTCGGCGAAGTCGGCGTACACGTCGAGCATGCGCTGTGTTTCTTCCAACGCTTCCGCTTCCGAGGCATGCGCTGTATGGCCTTCCTGCCACAGAAATTCGGCGGTGCGCAGAAACAGCCGCGTGCGCAATTCCCAGCGCACGACGTTGGCCCACTGATTGATAAGAATCGGCAGGTCGCGATAGCTTTGAATCCAGTTTTTGTACTGATTCCAAATGATCGTTTCGCTGGTTGGACGGATGACCAGCGGCTCTTCCAGCTTTGAATCGGGATCGACTTGAACGGCGCCGTCGATGGCCTTCAGTCGATGATGCGTGACGACGGCACATTCTTTGGCAAAGCCGGCGGCGTGCTCTTCTTCTTTGGCCAAAAACGACAGAGGAATGAACAGCGGAAAGTAAGCGTTGACGTGGCCAGTGGCTTTGAAGCGATCGTCGAGCTCGCGCTGCATCTTTTCCCAAATGGCGTAGCCGTGCGGTCGAATCACCATGCAGCCGCGCACGGCGCTGTGCTCGGCCAATTCGGCCTGCCGAATGATGTCCAGGTACCACTGGCTGTAGTCCTTTTCACGCGGCGTGATCGACTGAGGTTCGGTTTTTTGGGAGGAGGGCTGATTTTGTGAGGGCTCTATTTTCGCCATGACCGCTTTCCGTTTTCCGCGCGACAAACGCAATACGCGTCGCCAAGCGGCAGCACGTTACCTGGGCTGGCGGGTGGAGGCAAGTCGGTGTTTCTCCTTGTGCAAGGTCAAGTTGCGAGGTAAAAACTGAATGGTTTCCATGAGTTAGCTCACAACAAATCTTCTAGATCCGGTCTTTGTGCCGTGCAAAGGCGACCGAGGTGCGACGATGCATAAGAAAATCAAGCAGCTAGACACCCGCTCGATTTGGCCGATGGCTTTATTGCTGCTGCTTTTAGGCGGCAGTGCCTGCAACGCCAGCCGTGACATCGACATTGGTGATGATGCGGATGGTGGCACTGGTGGAACCGATTCCGGATCGAATCCGCGGCGCGACATGCGACGCAATCGCGATGCCGCATGCGCCAGCGCCACGGCGCAAGCTTCACTGACTAAAAAGCCCGTCGATATCATCTTTGTCATCGACAACTCGGGCAGCATGTCAGAGGAAATCCAAGGAGTTCAGGACAATATCAACACGAACTTCGCGGATATCATTCAAAAAAGCGGCCTAGACTATCGCGTTATCATGCTGACCTCTCACGGAGATGTGAATTTCCAACAGGTATGCATCAAATCTCCGCTAAGCAAGACCACTTGTAGGCCTATCCCCAATCAGCCGGGTAATAATCCACCCAAGTTTTACCATTACAGTACCGCGGTCGATAGCAACAACTCGCTCGACGTGCTGATCAGTTCTTATAACGGGATGCGTCGAGATGATTTTCGCTTATTCACCCAAGGCTGGTCGCAGTTGCTGCGTCCGGAAGCATTCAAGATCTTTGTCGAAATTACCGACGACAATCAACTTGGAATGACCGCGCAAGCATTCGATACTGCGCTTTTTGGCCTGACGCCCAAACACTTTGGAACTGCTTTGAACCGCAATTACGTTTGGCATAGCATTATTGGGGTCCCCAAAAGGGCTACCAACCCGGCGGATCCCTGGGGGCCAAAAGATCCGATGCTAAGCGGAAGCTGCCCAAGTGCAGTGAACAGCGGAGATGTTTATCAGGAGCTTAGCCGCCTGACCGGCGGGTTGCGCTTTCCGATCTGCGAGCTGGCAAGCTTCGATTCGATCTTCAACAACATCGCGCAGGGGGTGATTACTGGGTCTAAAGTCGCCTGCGATTTCCCCTTGCCCGCTCCGCCAGCCGGCGAGGTCATCAATCTGAACTCGGTTCTGGTGACCTATACTCCGATGGGCACGGGTACGCCCGAGACCTTCCGACAGGTTCTCAATGTGAATCAGTGCGCCGCCGGGGCTTTTTACCTGCAGAACAGCCGCATCTATCTTTGCCCGGACGCCTGTCAGGAAGTGCAGCAGGACAACAAGGCCTCGGTCAGCATCATATACGACTGCGTCGATATCGTCGGATAAGGTGCGGACCGGCTCCCACGTCATAGGCCGTCTCGCAATCGAGTCGAAGCTCGGAAAGTATCCCTTCTGAAAGCTTCGGCTCGTTCTTGCTGGTCATGGCGAAAACCCAGCCGGCTGGCTCGGCCAGGCTGGCGCCTAGGCGCAGCCAGTCGGCAAAGCTCATCGCGGCGCGCGATACGATGATGGAAAAATTTCTGCCAAGCTGTTCTGCCGACTGCGCTTCTACATCGTAAGCCAGACCAAGCTCACGTCGCAAAGCCAGCAAAAAAGCTGCCTTTTTGCCGATTCTTTCCACCAAAGTGACGCGCAAATCGGGACGAAACAGCGCGCAAATCACTCCGGGAAAACCCGCGCCGCTGCCAACATCGACAAGCGTGCTGGAAAGTTTTTCGGCCGCAAGCTCGGCCGCGCTCGGCAGCTCGCGCAAAAGCGCCAGACTGTCTAAAAAATGCCGTATCGCGATGTCCGAAGGGTCGTGCAGCGCCGTCAGATTGATCTTGCGACCCCAGCTTTGCAGAAGCGCCTGATACTTTTGCAATTGCGCAAGCTGTTGCGCATTTACAGAGATTTCGAGACGCGCTGCTCCGAACAGCAGCAGATTTTGCGGAAAGTCCGATTCAGCCGCGCTGTGCATCGGTGGCCGGGGCGGCATCGTGAAATCCGCCGTCGGGCATTCTCCCATCGGGCAATCCCCCGTCAGGTGTAAGCGCACAGCAGACGTCGTCGGTATAGGGACAGTAGAGATCAGAAGCCGCCATCCCTGGCTTGCGCTGCGGGGAAATGGCTGAGTCCGAATCACAGGATTCACCGGCGTGCACGCAGTATCCATCGGCACAACGCGGTCCGCGGGCGATGCATAACGTCGAAACCGTTGTGCAAGCTGCCTGCTGATCGTCGGCTAGGGCCCCGGGATAAAGGTTACAGACCACAGGCGCATCAGTGATTGCCGGCCCACGCTTGCGGTCGGGCAAAGTTACGCCGGAAAGGTCAACGCCGGAAAGGTCCGCGGTCGCCGAAATAAATACCCCGCCCAGATCAAGCGGCGAAGGAAGGCCGGGCGTTGGAACAAAGTACAAGCGGCAATGCTCTGGACCGCCTGCACAGTCGGAGCACTGTCCGGCCAGCGGTCCGTCTTTTTGCACCACATAACAGCCGCGCGGATATGTACAAGGAGTGCCGCTGCTGCCGACTTGGCCCGGAGGAAGCGTCGAGCTACAGGTCAAGGCCGAAAGAAGCATTCCGCCCAGCAAGGCGGTTCCCATACATAGACTGGTTACAAGGCGGCTTGGCACGAGGTGGTCCTGGCAAAAGATGCGCTACTTTTGTTCGTTCCGGCTGCGGCCGGGAAACAACGTATTTAGCATCTCTTGCGCTTTGTGCAGATAATCATTCACTGCGCGAGCGGCCTTTTCTGGCTGGCGGCTCTTGATTGCGGCGAGTACCTCACGATGGTGCTGGCGAACAATCGGCGCTTGCGGAAAAACCTGCGCAAAAAATGGCGCATGCGCTTGCACGGCCGCGCGGATGGTGTTGATCAGCAATTGAAAGACGCGATTGCGCGCGGCGCGCGTCATCTCCAGATAGAATTCATAGTCCACCTTCAAGAGCTCGTCGGCGGTCAATTCAGCCTCGGCGCGCTTGGCGATGTCTTCCAGCTTGGCGATGTCCTCGGCGGTCGCTCGCTCGGCGGCCAAAGCGGCTACGTCGCGCGCAAATAGGCGGCGAAATTCCAGCACATCATCCACCACGTCCATGCTGGCGGAATTGTCGACTGCGCCGACGACTAGATGCGAGACCAGCTCGACGCCGGCCGTTTGCATAAAATCGAGCACCCGCGTTCCGTCGCCTTGTCGCGTTTTGACCAGGCCCATTTGTTCCAGGGCTTTTATCGCCTCGCGCAGCGAAGCGCGGTTGACGCCAAGATCTTCGGCCAATTTGCGCTCTGGCGGAAGCTTTTCTCCGGTCGCGTATTTGCCGCGCAGAATGAGAGTGCGTAACTGTTGTACGATTTCCTCTGCGACGCGTTGTTTTCCAATTGGTTTTAGCATCGAGGGAAGCGTACAAAATGCTAGCTCGTAAGACTAGTCACAAAATCACAAAACCTCGGGTCAAAACGCGTTGCGCCCAGACGGAAAGTAGCTCGCAAAGGAGTCCAGTTAGGACAATGATCCGATAAGTCGGCCATTGTTCGCCCAAAGCAAGCTCCTGCGAGTGCGTATTGCGCGCTTCTCGCGCAATGTCAGCCTGGTGGTATAAGCCTATGCGCGATGGCCGCACCGGCTTGGCATTCCGGTGGGCCAAATATTTTTGGCGCATAAGGCGCTTACGTCGCTCAGTCCAAAGGCTTGCAGAGATGGCGAACTTTTTCGTTGCGCTGCTCTGCTTCCCTGTGGACAGTGGCCGTCCAAAGGAGAACTGGGATAGATGCACTCCCCTGGTACAATTCCCCGTCGCTGGTCAATCGCTGATTCGCGTGAAATCTACGCCGTGCGCCAATGGGGCGGACGGTACTTTGACATCAACGACCATGGCAATCTGGTCGTTTTTCCAAACAGCGAATCGACCGCTGGGGGCGCAACCGCCATCGACCTGAAGGAACTTGTCGATGAAGTGCGCAAGCGCGGTATCGGGCTGCCTTTGCTGATTCGCTTTCCTGAAATTCTCAAGGGTCGCATCGTCGAGCTGAACGAAGTGTTTCGCAATGCGATTACCGAATACGGCTACAAGGGCAGCTACAAGGGGGTCTATCCGATCAAGGTCAATCAGGACCGTTACGTCGTCGAGCAGATCGCCCAATACGGACGTCCTTACAACTACGGCCTGGAAGCTGGCAGCAAACCCGAGCTTTTGGCCGTGCTGGCCATGCTGGATGACGAGGACGCACTCATCATCTGCAACGGTTATAAAGACGAAGAGTATGTTGAGACGGCGCTTTTGGGCAGCAAGCTCGGCCGCAACATCATTTTGGTGGTCGAAAAATTTAGTGAACTGTCGCTCATCGCCAATCTTGCCCGTCAGCACGGCATTCGTCCGCGCATCGGCATACGCGTGAAGCTTTCCACCCGCGGTTCCGGCCGCTGGGAGGCTTCCGGCGGCGACCGCAGCAAGTTCGGATTGTCCTCGCGCGAGATGCTCGAAGCCATGAGCTTTTTGGGCGAAAATGGCCTGCTCGAAAGCTTCGAGCTTTTGCATTTTCATCTGGGCAGTCAGATTTCGTCGATTCGCTCGATCAAAAATGCCATGCGCGAGGCGGGCCGCTTTTTCGTCGAGCTGTCCAAAGCCGGCGCTCCGCTGCGCTACATGGACGTCGGCGGGGGCCTGGGCGTAGACTACGACGGATCGCAGACGAACTTCAGTAGCTCGATGAACTATTCGCTGCAAGAGTACGCCAACGACATCGTCTTTAGCATCATGGAGCTTTGCGACGGCGCCGGCATTGCCCATCCGACCCTGGTCAGCGAATCGGGCCGGGCCGTGGCGGCGCATCATGCAATGCTTATCGTCGATGTACTGGGCGTCAGCGAGCTTGATGTAGGCAAAGTTCCGGAAAAACTTCCCGAATCTTTGGCGCCGGTGGTGAAAAACCTTTGGGAAGCGCACCGCGACGTTTCCCGCAAGAATTTTTTGGAAGCGTATCACGACGCCATTGAATACAAAGACGAATGCCTGACGCTATTCGCTCTGGGGCATCTGTCGCTTGGCGAGCGCGTCATTGCCGAGGATATCTTTTGGGCGCTGTGCCAAAAGATTTTGCGCATTTTGCGCGAGCTGCCGCAAGTGCCCGAGGATCTGGAAGGACTGGAACGGGCCCTTAGCGATACCTACTTCTGTAACTTCTCGATGTTTCAGTCAGCGCCGGATAGCTGGGCGGTTGATCAACTGTTTCCGATCATGCCCATACACCGCTTGGGCGAGCAGCCCACGCGCGTCGGCGTGCTGGCCGACATTACCTGCGACAGCGATGGCAAGATCGACCAGTTCATCGATCTGCGCGATGTCAAAAATGTGCTCGAACTGCACCAGCTTGGCGAGGGCGACTACTTCATCGGCATCTTCATGGTCGGCGCCTATCAGGAAATTTTGGGCGACCTGCACAATTTGTTTGGCGACACCAATACCGTGCATGTCGTCACCGCACCCGGCGGCGGCTACCATATCGAGCACGTATTGACCGGCGACACCGTAACCGACGTGCTAAAGTACGTCGGCCACAGTCGCGAGGAATTGACGGCGCGAATGCGCCGAGCCGCTGAAATTGCTTTGCGCCATCGCCGAATGACCCTGGAAGAAACGCGCAATCTGCTGCGTATCTACGAACAAGGTTTGTCCGGCTACACATACTTGGAGCGCGACTGAGAAGGTACTCGAATGCGAATCGAAAGTTATGCCGATCAATTTGGACTGATTCGTGGCCTTGGAACGCTGCGTCAGCAAGGACTGACTCCGCGCGGGATGCTGTTTTTGGGCTTAAACGGCCACGGGCGCATTTATTTGGCAGTGCCCGAGGCGCCCCATCAGCTTGAAAAAGCGGCGCTGCGCGTCGGGCAAAAGCTGGCCCTGCGCTGGCCATCGGGAGAGGATGTTCCGCAGCGGCTTTATCATTTCGACAGCGTCCATGCTTTGCGTGACGATTTTTACGTCATTAACGGCGATCGGCGGCTTTCCCACCCCGGCAATGCTTTGGAAGTTGGCGGAGTGGTCGCTCGTTTCATTCGCGCCGCTGGCGTGACCAGCGCTTTTTTCGGATGCATGGCCCACCAACCGGGCACCTGGCTGCAAGGCGGCAGACAGGTGGTGGCACTGCACGACTACGGCATGGTCGAAGTGGTGCCCGTGCCAATGGGGCTTATCGCGCGGCGGCTGCACGATCATCGTCTGTATTTGATGACTTTTGCCGACATCGCGCGCACCGGACATCTGGAAAGTTGGCTTCCGGTGTACTCGTCAACGCTCGGCAATATTTTGATGGTCGAGCGGCGCGTGGTTGCGGATCGGCTGGTCCTTTCTTGCGAGCGCGGACTTATCGAGGTGGAACTGCACAGCCTGCCGCAGGTCATCGAAAGGGCCCAGCTGCCGTTTGGCGTCCAAGCGCCGCGCAGCAGCGAGGATCTGGAAAGTTCCGACGATTTGGATGACGATTCTGACGATCGCGCGACATTTCCGGTCTTTTTGGGACGGCTTGGCAGTGAAGCCTTCGTACTGACCCGTGGGCATTTGCAACGCGGCGGTTTTTTGGACATCGCTCCGGCGGAACTATGGGGCACAACGACCGGCGAACTAAGCGACATTCAAAGCTGGCTTGGGCAATTGTCGATGCCGCAAGCGCTTTAACTGCCAAGACGTCTTTCCCCAAGCGTTGCATTCGCGGCGCTGCCGCGACACCATGAAGAAATGGTGATTGCGCTTTTTGGCGGCAGCTTTGATCCGCCGCACATCGGACACCAGATGGCCTGTCTATATGTGCTTGAGACCCATCAGGTAGACGAGCTGTGGATGATTCCGTGCTATCGGCACCCTTTTGAAAAACGCATGGCCCCGTTTGCGCACCGTGTGGCCATGTGCAAACTGACCGCCGAGGCTCTTTCTCCTCGCGTTCGCGTCAGCACGATAGAAGAGGAACTTTCCGGGCCAAGCTATACCCTGACCACTGTGCAGGCGCTTTGCGCTCGCTACAAAGAGCATCAGTTTCGTTTGGTCATCGGCGCCGACCTGCTGCAAGAACGCGAACGCTGGTATGGCGCCGCCGAGCTTATGAATACAACATCTTTTATTGTGATCGGTCGTTCCGGAAACGCGCTTGGCTCGCTACGACCCGAGCGCGACCTGCATCATTCCCAAGCGCTGGAGCTGCCCGCGGTCAGCTCGACGCAGGTTCGTGCGCATCTTGCGGCCGGCCAAAAACCGCGAGCGTGGCTGCCGCGCCGCGTGCTTTCCTACATTGACCAGCACGAACTTTATATGCCCGAGGTTTCGACCGCTCATCTTGGCTGCTCGGAGAAAACCGATGTCGGTCTTTGAGCGTTTGACAAAAAGCGCCGCTTTTTCGCCTTCGGCCCGCGTTCTCGTCGTTGGCGCTGGTCCTGTTGGGCGCATTTTGGCCCAAAGTTTGGAAACCGCCGGCTTTGCGCTGCGCCATTGGTCGCGTTCGCGGGGCAGCCTTTGGGCCGAGCCTGAGCAAAAGCAAGCCGTCGATATCGTCATTTTGGCGGTGCGGGACGAGGCCATCGCCCAAGCGGCCCGCTTTGTCGTCGAACATGGCGCAGCGGATACAAACACGGTGCTTTTGCACTGCGCCGGTGTGCTGCCGCCGCTGGAAGTTTTGTCGGAAGAGGCAGGGCGGGTCAAAGGCCGGGGCCTGCTACATCCTTTGCGCTCGTTTGTCGCGGAATCCGAACCGAGCAGCGCATCTAATAATGCCGAGGGCTTATCGGCGCTTGCCGGCACGGTCATCGCCATCGGCGGCGATGAGGCAGGCCTTTCCACGGCCCAAATGCTGTGCGAAGCGCTGGGCTGCGTCGCCCTGCCGCTAGCTGCCGAGCAGCAAGGCGCTTATCACGCGGCCGCGGTCATGGCCGCCGGACACGTGGCAGCCTTGCTAGAAGTGGCCACTCACGTTTTGGCCAAGGTCGGTCTGCCGCGCCCGATTGCGCAAAAGGCGCTGGCGGCGCTGACTCGTTCGGTTACCTATAATATTGAGCAAGTCGGTTTGCCCGCCGCGCTGAGCGGGCCATTTGCGCGCGGCGATGTCGACACCATAGCCCGGCACTTGGTAGCACTAGGAGCGATGTCCGCCGAGGCCGAGGATGTCTACCGCGGCCTTTGTCCAAGCGCCCTGGACCTTGGTTATCGCAAAGGCGCCGCCGCTCCTGCGGCGCTCGACCGCATCGCCGATCTCTTGTTTGCGCGAAAAGGGCCTTGAATGCACCGTTGGCTATTTGTAGTAGCTGTCGTGATTTTATGCGGGAATTTGCCAGGGAAAGCGGCGTGGGCCATGGAAGCACCGGCTGCCCCCGCAGAAACAGCTCCGTCGGCTCCACCGGCCCCGCGCAACGTCATTTTTGTGCTGATCGACGGGCTGCGCGAGCGCGAACTTTTGGGCAAAGCCACCGATGACAACGGCAAGCCGGTGCGCGCCAATGAACTTTTTCCCAATCTAACGGCGCTGCGCAAAAGCGGGCTTTTCTTTTCGCGGATGAATATCAGTAACCCCGTCGGCGTCAGCTTGCCCGCCTACGCCGACATCTTCGCCGGTCGGCGCCAAGAGCGAATTTTGAACAACGCTCCGCCAGCGGCCGATTTTCGCAGCCACTACCCAACCCTTTTGCAGACAGTAAAGAAGGATTTGCATTTGGGCTTTGATGGCGTTGCGCTTATCACCGCGTGGACGCCGCTGTGCAACATCGCCGTGCAGCCGCCTTTGGCCCCTGCCGACGATTTTTACCGCAGTTGCGGCTTCAAGAATAACGCCGTGCCGGCGCCATCCTCGGCACTGCCGGCGCCACCGGGAATCACGAACCCGCCGGGCCCGCCTATTTACTTCAAACCCGAGGTCTATAGCGGCTCACGCGCCGATTCCGATACCTATCTGGAAGTGCTCCAAGAGATTCCGCGGCGCCATCCGCGCTTGCTGGTCGTTCACTTTGTGGATGCCGATGAAGAAGCGCATTTGCAGCTACGCGTACAGCGCCGCATCAACCAAAACTACGGCATCTTTCATTACCATCAAGCGCTGCACGCCAGCGATTACTACATCGGCCGGCTGTGGGCGATGGTTCAGTCCGATCCCTTCTACCGCGACAATACATATCTTTTTATCAGCACCGACCATGGTCGAGATGATTACCCCGAACCCGATCAATGGGCGCTGCACGGCCACTGCGTCAGCGATTTCGGACAACACAAGACTTGCTCGGGCTGCAGCAGCATCTTTACCATCGTCGTCGGACCAGGCCTTGGGCCGCGGGTGATAAAAACGCCGTACGATCACACAAGCCTAGCGCCGACCATTGCTCGGCTGATGGGCGCTTCCCTTCCGTCCGCCACCGGCCAGATCATGCAAGAAGTTTTCAGCCCGCACTAAAAGCGAGCTCTTCCCTGCTTCCTGAAATACCATGGTGCGCGTGAGCCGCCGCAATTCTTCATCCAAGCCGTTGGACCATCCGGCGCATGATCACCGCGATCAGGCCAAGCAGCTATTGCGGGCGCGCGGCTTGCGCATCACGACGCCGCGTTTGGCCATTCTGACGGTTCTTTTGGACAAGCATCGGCCGATGAATGCGCAGGAACTGATTGGCGCCGCCCAAATGCAAGGCATCGATCAGGTCACTGTGTACCGCACGCTCAATACGCTGGTTGAAGAAGGCATTGCTCAGGCGGTAGGCACCACCGATCGCGGCCGGCGCTTTGAAGTTCACGCTTGTGAGGGTTGTCGAATCGATCACCCGCACTTGCAATGTCGGCGCTGCAATGCTCTGGAATGCCTGGAGCAAGGAATGTTGCCAGCCATGCTAGTTCCTACCGAAGTGGCCGGATTTCTCATTGATGAGGCGCGACTTTATCTGTACGGCCTTTGCCCATCTTGCCGCCATTCGAACTAGTGGCTAGCGACTCGCCGCTAGCGGGGCGCTTTGCTGCGAAATTTGGTTATAGCGGCGCAGCCCAGTTTGTTGATGGCGCCGGTAAAGCAGCAGCGCTTGCTGCTGATTGCGATATGGCTGGCAACTGAGTCGGTGGCGTTCGGCGAGGTCGGTTTTTAAATTGTAGACCCAGCAGGAGCCGTCCCGTAGCGACACTTGCAGCTTGATCAAATCGCTACTTACCGAAGTCAGCGTGTCTTCATTGCCGTAGCTAAAGATATAGCGCCGGTGAAACTGATCTTGAAACAGCGACTCGCCTTGCAAAAGCGCGGCATCGTACTTGATTCCCATCGCATCGAGCAGCGTCGGCAGGATATCGACGTGACTTGTCGGCGCTGAAAACACCCGCGGCGGAAATAGCCGCGGCTGATAAAGAATCGCCGGGGTTTTCAGGTTTTCATTAAAGCTCATGCGCGAGTGCGTGTAGTTGCTGGGATGCTGTCCGAAGGCCTCGCCGTGATCGCCGACCAAAACGACGATGGTGCGGTCCAAAAGTTGCCGTTCTTGCAGATGCGAAAAGATGCGCTGTATCTGCGTATCGAGGTAACGCAAATCGTTGTAATAGGCCCCCATGTGATGCGTAGGATTGACCACGTGCGTGCTCGGGCCGTAGTCGGGATAGGGCCAGTGAGCAATGAAGCTGTAATAGATGCCCAGAAACGGCGCGCCGCTTTGCACATGTTCGTCGAGCCGGCGTAGAAAAAAGCCCACGGTCTCGGCTTCGTCACGCGCATGCGAGCGTCCTCCGGGCGCATTTTTGTGCACCGGTAGCGCCGAATAGCCCCATAGCTCGCGCAGACCGCTGTGCAAGAGGAATGAGTGCGGAAAGTACCAATCCAAAGATGCCGGCGTGACCAAAAAGCGGTGGTAGCTTTCGTCCAGAAACGTGGCCAAGGACGGTAGATACACGTCCTTGCGCACGTCAAAAATGCTCACCTCGGGCATCACATAAAGTCCGGACAAAAGCGAAAAGATGCCGCGCGGACTGGAATTGCCGGACGAGAAATGGTTTGACAGGAGGTAGCCTTTTTCGCCAATCGAGCGCAAAAACGGCATCGCCACCTGGGTCGAGCCAGTCGCTCCGTCGAGCGGACGCAAGGCATAATCCAGGCCGGTGCTTTCCATCAGCACAAAAAGGATGTTGTAAGGCAGCGCTCCATCTTTGGATGCAGATGGCAGGATTTTGTGCACCGGGCGCTCGGCTTCCGAGTACGCAAAGTCTGCGCCCAAAAGTGCCATCGTCGGGGGGGCCGCGCCGCGTGCAATCGAAAGCGCTGCTGATGTTTTTTCCGGTTCATCAAACGCGTTACCGAGCGGATTTTGGCTGGGAATCGGTCCGGCCCCGGCTTGCGTCAAAAACCCGCCAGGCAGCAATTCCAAAGACTGCCGGCTGCGCACAAGATCGGTGACGATAAAACCGATCGGATGCTGCATCAGCGAATCCGGCAGCGGCGGCGCCGGCACGATCATGGCCAGCCCGATAAGCGCGACCGCAAGGAGCGTACTGCCCCCTTTCACAAAGCGGCGTAGCAGGGGACGTTTCCAAAGCAAAGAGACGCCGACAAAGAGCCCAAGGGGCAAAAGGATAAACGCCACCTCGCTTGGCAAAAGCAGAAAGAACAGTTCTTTGAGCGCCGAAGCCGACATCGACTCTTCCAGAAGCTGCGCGCTAAGCCCGGTGCCGGTGGCGATAAAAGTTCCAAAGTGCGCTTGGCACAAAAGACCGATTCCTAAAAATAGAACGCCGAGCAGAAGTTCGAAAAATCGCTGCAGTTGTTTGCGACGCGCCGGTTGCGGCCGCCAAACGCGCTCGAAAAACGCCGCGGCGCCTTGACTAAAAATCAGCGAAATTCCGGCGACAAAGAGCCCAAACATCATATCGGCCGCGCTTTGCCGTAGCAGCGCTCGCAGCGGCGCTGGCACTTCGCCCAGAAATGCTTGTGTCTGCTCCACAAAAACCGCCAGCCGCAGCCGATAGCAAAGTCCAAACAAAAGCAGCGCTGCAAAAACCGTCCACGCCAGCCGCAGCCCGGCTGGCGGCGACGATTGCTCAGAAGACATCTTGCTTATTTTGACCTATTTTTTCCCAATCCCCAATTCTCGATGGACAATTGGCTGGGCAGCGTGGAAACTCACTCAAAAAACTGCCGAGAAGTTCCTCGGAAATTTCCTGAATAAGCGGCTGCAAGCGTCCGAACTCGCAGAAGAATCTTGACAGTCGATGCAGGGTCCGGTAACAAGGCAGTCTCTTTTTCCCGCAAAAAGCGGAAACTTGCATGCCGACTTCGATCAAACGAACGATACAGACTACTTACGAGCAGGCGCTTACCGACCGGCGCTGGCACGTCGTCGATGTGGCCGGACTAAACTTGGGCCGCGCTGCCACGCAGATCGCCCATCTTTTGCGCGGAAAGCACAAAGCGACATTTACGCCGCATGTTGATTGCGGTGATTTTGTCGTCGTGCTGAACGCACAAAAAATCGCCCTGACCGGCAAAAAGATGGACGATAAGATTTATTATCGTCACAGCCTTTATCTTGGCGGTCTCAAGGCGAAGCCCGCCAAAGAGATGCTGTCCACCAAGCCTGATGAGGTCATCCGCCGCGCGGTTTGGGGCATGCTGCCCAAAGGGCCGCTGGGCCGCAACATCATCAAGAAGCTCAAGATCTATCCGGGTGCCGAGCATCCGCATGTTGCCCAGCAACCTGAGCAGCACAAACTTCAGACGATGCGCGATTAGCGCCCGCGAGTGAGAGATTCCCATGGCCAACGTGGAAAGAAATTCCATCTACGCGACCGGCCGGCGCAAGTGCGCCGTGGCTCGTGTTTGGTTGATGCCCGGCTCAGGCAAGGTGACCATCAATCGGCGCGACATTGACATTTATTTCGGCCGCGCTACCTCCAAGATGATTTTGCGACAGCCGCTCGAGCTGACCTCGCAGACCGCTAGCTATGATGTTTACATCAACGTGTGCGGCGGCGGATTGTCGGGGCAAGCGGATGCCATCAAGCTTGGCATCACCCGTGCCTTGATGAAGGTGAATCCGTCGTTTCGGCCACCGCTGAAGGCGGCAGGTTATGTAACCCGCGATCCGCGCTGCAAGGAACGTAAAAAGTACGGCCAGCGTGGTGCTCGCGCCCGCTTCCAGTTCTCCAAGCGCTAGCCTCGGAAGACTGTGCGGCCCGTCTCATCTGCCGAAATGGCAGGTTCGTCGTGAATATGCTGCTCGGGCTCGAATATCGCATCAAAGATCTGGAATCCGGAGACAAGGATATTTCTTTGTCCTTGTCTCCGGAGCATTTGCAAGACGCCGTTGGCGACTTGGATGCCAATCTTTCCGGATCAAGTGCGCGCATAGAAGCGCGGCTTTACATGCACGGCTCTGTCGTTCAGTGCGACGGCTGGTTGCGTGGACAGCTGCTCATTCCCTGTCAGCGCTGTTTGGAGCCTGCACCGATCCCCATCGAAGTGCGGCTTCATACGGTATATTCTGCGGCCAGTTCCGCATCGTCCGGAAAAGATGCGGATTCCATCGATGATGATGACGTGGATTACGCTCATCATGATGGCGAAACCGTAGACTTGTGGCCGCTTCTACGCGAAGACCTGATTCTTAGCGTACCGATTACTGTGCATTGTAAAGAAGACTGTCGCGGCCTTTGCCCGACGTGCGGCGTCGATCGCAACACCACCTTGTGTGCTTGTCAGCCGTCGGCGGCGCTGTCCCCTTTCGCCGGGCTACGCAGTCTAAAACTCCCAACCTGAATTTCGGAGACTCGCAAAGATGGCCGTTCAAAAAAGGAGACAGTCGAGCGCTCGCCGCGATATGCGCCGCTCGCAATGGATGAAGATGGTGCCCCCCGCCAGCAGCCCCTGTCCAAGCTGTGGCGCGGCCCGTATTCCGCACCGCGCTTGCGGAGCTTGCGGCTGGTACGGCACTGCCAAAGACGGCCGTGTCGTCGTCCCGCCCAAAGCAGAGGCCACTGAGGCACCCGGCAAGACTCCCTAGTGAGCGTCGCCACCATCGCCCTGGACGCCATGGGTGGCGATGCTGCGCCGGTCCCCGAGGTGGCTGGAGCAGTGGCAGCGCTGCGCGAGCGCGGCAGCCGCGTGCTTCTGCTTGGAGATGAACCGCGCTTGCGGCAGGAATTGCGCCGCCTGGGCGTCGCTGAAAATGCAGTGCAAATTCGCCACTGCAGCCAAGTCATCACCATGGACGATCACCCGGCACAGGCGGTGCGCAAAAAGCGCGACGCCTCCATGCGGGTGGCGTTCGAGCTTTTAAAAACCGGCCAAGTGCAGGCGGTGGTCTCGGCAGGAAATTCCGGAGCCATGCTCGCCTGCGGTTTGCTTTTGCTCGGGCGCATCAAAGGACTCGATCGGCCCGGCATTGCTGTTACGTTTCCCACGCTAGATTTTGCATCCGCGATTCCCCGCATCGGAAACTGCGTGCTGCTCGATACTGGGGCCAACGTCGATTGCAAACCGCAGACGCTGGCGCAGTTCGCGGTTCTGGCGGCGACATTTGCGCGAGTTCGCGGTCTGGCCTCTCATTCGCGTCCGCGAGTGGGTTTGCTTTCCAATGGCGAGGAAGCCACCAAAGGCACGCCGCTATTGCGCGAGGCGCACGAGCTTTTGACGCGCCATGGCTCTGCAGAGTTTGAGTATGTCGGTTTTGTCGAAGGGCGTGATCTATTTCAGGGGGGCCCAAACGGAGTTCTGGACGCCGCCATCATGGATGGCTACACCGGCAACATCGTTTTGAAAACGGCCGAGGGGGCCGGCCGCTTTATCGCCGAGCTGCTACGCATTGAAGTACAGCGTTCGCTGCTGGCGAAATGCGGCGCACTTTTAATGCGGCCGGCGCTGCGTGCTCTTAAAAAAGTCGTTGATGTCGAAGGCCGAGGTGGCGCGCCGCTGCTTGGCGTCAAAGGCGTGGTGATCATTTGCCACGGCCGCTCAAGCGCGCGGGCCATCGCACGCGCCATCGAAGTCGCCGAAGAAAATATTCAGGCCGGGCTGTATACGGCGCTGGATGCCGCCATTTCTACGCACCGCGGATACCTTCTAAATAGCGAAAGCAGTGCCGAATGATCGCGCCCAGCCAAAACCGCGTGCGAATTTTGGGCACCGGCTCGGCTGTTCCCGATCGCGTGCTGACAAATGCTGATCTAAGCCAAATGGTCGATACTTCCGATGAATGGATTCGCGCCCGCACCGGCATCCATTCGCGGCGAATCGTCGCGCCGGGGCAGGCGGCATCCGATCTGGCTGCCGAGGCCGGAAAAAAGGCCTGCGCCGCCGCCGGCCTCAAGCCCTCTGAAATCGACTGTATTATCTGCGCCACGATTAGCGGCGACATGCCCTTGCCGGCCTGTGCCGTGTTTGTGCAGCGCAAGATCGGCGCCGCGCCGCAATGTCCGGCATTTGATCTGGCTGCGGCCTGCGCCGGATTTTTGTACGGATTGTCTGTGGCCGAAGGGCTTTTGCGCAGCGGTCTTTATCGGCGAATTCTCTTGTGCGGGGTCGAAGTTCTGTCGGGCTATATCGACTGGCAAGATCGCAACACCTGCGTGCTTTTCGGCGACGGCGCGGGGGCCGTTGTGCTTGGCCTGTGCAGCGATGAAGAACAGGCGGCAGGCCGCGGACTTCTGTCGGTGCATTTATTTTCGGACGGCACGCAAGCCGAAGCGCTGGCGATTCCCGGCGGCGGCTCGCTGCACCCAACCAGCCAAGAGACGCTGCGCACCGGTCAGCACTTTATTCACATGCAGGGCCCCATTCTGTTTGCGCACGCCGTGCGTAATTTGGCTGCGGCTTGTCGAATTGCGCTCAAGCACAATGGCCTTTTGCCCGAGGCCATTCGCCTGGTCGTGGCCCATCAGGCCAATCTGCGCCTGCTTGAAGCCGTCGCGCAGCGTTTGGAAATTCCGCTCGAACGCTTCTTTATCAACATC
The DNA here is from genome assembly GCA_964460115.1 of uncultured Myxococcales bacterium. Taxonomy (GTDB): domain Bacteria; phylum Myxococcota_A; class Polyangia; order Palsa-1104; family JAEUJZ01; genus JAEUJZ01. Next base: position 19,633 of record CAYWPR010000039.1, on the reverse strand, counting down.
GACCGCTATGGCAATACTTCGGCCGCCTCGGTTCCTATTGCCCTTGACGAGGCCGCGCGCTCTGCGGCTATTGTCGCCGGCGATTCGCTGCTGTTTTGTGCCCTGGGTGCCGGAATTTCCTGGGGTGCCGCAGTCATAAACTATTAAAAATACCAAAACGATGATCGCGCTCGTATTTCCCGGACAAGGTTCTCAGCGAGTTGGAATGGGAAAGGCGCTATGCGAGGCCTTTCCCTATGCTGCCGATTTTTTCGAACAAGCCGATGCAGTGCTTGGGTATTCATTGCGCAAGCTATGCTGGGACGGTCCCGCTGAAGAGCTGATTCGAACCGAAAATACGCAGCCGGCCTTGCTGGTCTGTTCGTTGGCCGCGTTAGAAGTCCTAAAACGTGAACGGGGCTTAATCCCCGCGCTTGGGGCGGGTCACTCGCTTGGCGAGTATTCGGCGCTCGTAGCTGCTCAAAGCCTGCGTTTTGACGAGGCCGTGCGCCTGGTTCATCTGCGCGGTCGCTACATGCAGGAAGCGGCTTCTGGTCTGAAAGGAACAGACGAAGGTGCAATGGCCGCCATCGTCGGCTTGGAAGCAGATGTACTTGGCAGCCTCTGTACGCAAGCCAGCGATGAGACCGCCATGTGCCAGCCCGCCAACGAAAACGGAGCTGGGCAAATTGTCATTTCGGGCCATCGCGCGGCCGTCCTTCGCGCCATGGACCTGGCGCGCGCTGCCGGTGCGCGCATGGTCAAGCTGCTTGAAGTCAGTGCGCCTTTTCATTCGCGGTTGATGCAGCCCGCCGCCGAACGTTTGCGCGCCGCGCTGCTTCAAATCAATTGGCATGCCCCGGCATTTCCTATCGTCGCCAACGTCGATGCCGAGGTGTATCCGCAACAAGCGACTGCGGTCAGCGAGCGCCTGTATAGGCAAGTGGCCGGGACCGTAAAATGGGAAGGCTGCGTGCAAAAATTGGCGGCCCATGGTGCCTCATCGGCCATTGAAGTGGGTCCCGGGAAAGTGCTGTCCGGCCTCATCAAACGCATCGCGCCGGCCATCGCTACCTATCAGTTCGCCGAGCCCGATGATCTGGCCGCCCTCCCCCTGGGCTGAAAAGGAAGCTTATGACGGATATCGAAGCCGCGAATGTTCCGCGTCGCGTTGCACTTATCACCGGAGCCTCGCGAGGCATCGGGCGAGCCATTGCGCAGGCGCTGGCTCGCGATGGCTTTTTCGTTCTGCTGAATTCCCAAAATAGCTCGGCTGCCGCCGAAGAAGTGCTGAGCGCGATCGGCGGTTTGGCGCATGGGCAACTTTTGCCATTTGATGTAGCCGATGAAGCGGCGGTGGAGGCGGCAATCAAAGCCGTCGGCGAACAGCACGGTCGGCTCGATGTGCTTGTCAACAATGCCGGCATCAGCATCGACAGCCTGCTATTGCGCACCAAAACCGCCGATTGGCAGCGCACTCTTGGCACCAATTTGTCTTCGGTATTTTTCTTGTGCCGCGCCGGCGCGCGTTTGCTTTTGAAGGCCAATCGCGGCGGTCGCATCATCAATTTGACCTCGGTCGTTGGCGAGTCCGGCAACGCAGGACAAGTCAGCTATAGCAGCGCCAAGGCCGGCATCATCGGACTGACTCGCTCGTTGGCGCGAGAACTGGCGCCGCGCGGCGTAACCGTCAACGCCGTCTCGCCCGGGTTTATAGACACCGATATGACGCGGGCGCTTTCCGAAGAGGCGCGTGCAAAAATCTTAAGCCAGATTCCTCTAGGCCGCATGGGCACCGCCCTGGAGGTCGCCGAAGCTGTAGCATTTCTGGCGACACCGGCCGCCGCCTACATCACCGGGCAGGTGCTGCGCATAAACGGCGGGCTATTGATTGGCTGAAACTCGTGCTCTAATCGCCCGCCAAACGTCTCGGAGGCCAGTTTATGGATACAAACATCGAAGCCAAGGTTCAAAAAATCATCTGCAAGCAGTTGGAAATACCGCTAGAGAAGGCCACCCCTGCCGCCAGATTCGTCGATGATCTGAAAGCGGACTCGCTGGCCGTCGTCGAGCTGGTACTGGCGCTGGAAGAAGCTTTTAACCTGGCCATTCCCGACTCTGACACAGAGAAGATTAAAACCGTCGGTGACGCCATCAATTACATCAAAAAGAACTATAAGGCCTAAGCGGCCACCCGCGCAGCACGTCGCATGCTTACTCGCCTTGTCGTTGAGAATTTTTTGTGTTTCGGAGAACGCGCCAGTCTGAAGCTCGACCGCGCTCCCGTGGTCCTTTTGCTTGGCGAAAACGCCGTGGGCAAATCCAGCTTGTGGAAAGCGCTGGCTGGGCTGCGCAACTTGGTGCTAGGCGGCAGCCGCCCCGGCCAGCCGCTGCCGCTTTCGCCGCATCTGCTGGCCCCCCTCGGGCCGACGCGCATCGAGCTATGCGTGCTGCACGATGGGGTACTTTTTGAGTATGGAATGGCCGCGACCGCGCAGGCCATTCAAGAAGAATGGCTGCGGACGATTGCTGACGGCAAGAATGCCGCGCCAATGCCGCTGTTTCACCGCCAGACGAGCGCCGGCAAGACGACCGTAGAATTTGGCAATTTTTCGTCGACCGATCAAAAGCGGCTGGATCTAGTGGTCTATGGCACGCGACCCGAAGAGCTGTTTTTGCGCGAGGGGTTGCGCCGCGGCGTGCGCGAATTTGCGCCGCTAGGAGTGTGGTTTCGCGATCGGCTGCAAATGATTTTGCCTGAAGCGAAAATCGCTGGGCTCGGCGCGCGCGCCATTCGCGAGCCGGACTTCGCCGCTTTTCTAAGCGAGCTTTTGCGCGCCGCCGACACCGGCGTGGACGCGGTGACGCTGACGCGAGAACCAGTTGCCGACGACTTTTTTGAAAGTGCCGACGAACAGCACGAGCTTTTGACGGCGCTGACGCGTTTTCCCGATGCTTTTGCCGAAACGCCCGAGGGCGATCTGATCGCTGAAAAAAGCCGCATGGCGCTTGAGCGGGTGCGCATGCATTTTCCGCTGACGGGGGCGCCCGGGCGCCATGTGGCCCTGCCGCCGAGTGGCCTTAGCGAGGGCACTTTGCGGCTTTTGCACTTGGCGTCGATTTTGTACCGAGGACCGGCCGAGACCTTGGCAAATGCACCGGTGTGTTTTGTCGATGATCTGACGCGAAGTCTGTCGCCGGCGTGGGTGCGAGCAGTGCTAGAGCGTTTTGCGCAAAGAGGCGCGCAGGGAGCGCAGTTTATCGCGACGATTCACGACAAGGCCCTTTTGGAGAGCAGCCCGGCGCTGGCTGCCCCGGCGCAACTTTTGGAAAAAGGCGCCGGCGGCAGCACGATCCGTCCGTATTGTTCGTAAAGCAGCGCTTAATTTCGCAGCGGCTTGTTGTTCGAAAGCATGTACATCATGCGTTCGCGCGTCTTTTCTTCGCCGCAAAGCTTCAGAAACTGCTCGCGCTCTAGGTCCAAAAGCTGCTGTTCGCCAAGGCGCACTGTGGGGGCGGTGTCTCCGCCGGTCAGCACCCGCGCCAAAGCGCTGCCAACGACCAGATCATGGGGCAGTATTTGGTGCGCTTGCAGCATCATCTGCAGCGACGAGCGAATGTTGGCATAACCCGATGGACCAGGTAGCCGCACCAGCCGCTGCCGAGGCGGACGATAACCGGCCCGCAAAAGGCCAAGCGCCACTTCTTTGGCATCGTGTATCAAAGACTCGCGATGTAGGGTTACGCCGTCGCGGGCATTCAAAAATCCCGCGGCCCGCGCTTCCTCGGCCGAGGTAGCGACTTTGGCCATGCCCAGGGTCTGAAACACCTGCTTTACCGCCGGAAATGGATCGGCATCGTCAGGTGCGCCATCTAGCGCCCGGCAGATCATTTCTTTGCAACCGCCGCCGCCCGGAATCAGACCGACTCCGACTTCGACAAGGCCCATATAAAGCTCGGCATGGGCGCGCACCGCGGCGCCGTGCATGGTAATTTCGGCACCGCCGCCGAGCGTCAGACCGAAAGGCGCGACGACGACAGGAACTGGACCGTAGCGCAAAAGCATGTTGGCCTTCTGAAAGTCATCCACGACTTTTTCCAGAATGGGCCAGTTGCTCTGCGCCGCCGCCATGACAATCAGCATCAGATTGGCGCCGGCTGAAAAGGCGTCGACGGCCTCATTGGCGATGACCAAGGCAGCGCCATCGCGGTCGGCGCGTTCGACAGCCTTGTTGAGTAGCCCGATGATATCGCCATCGATGGCGTTCATCTTGGTGTGAAATTCCACCGCGTAGACCTGATCGCCCAGGTCGATAAGCCGAGCGCCGTCGTTTTTGTCCAGCACCCGTCCCGCCGCCGCCAATGCGGCCAGCGATAGCTCACGCGGCCCGCGGGGCAGCACCGCATCGCGACCGCCGGCAGCGTTCATGTCAAAGAAACGCCGCGTTTCTGGGGTGCCGCTATAAAAAGACGTTCGGCCGCTTTTGAGCATGTCGGTCACCCAAGAAGCGGGCGAAATGCCATCTTTTTCCATGCGGTCGACGGTTTTTTGCACGCCGAGTGCATCCCACATTTCAAAGGGCCCAAGCTCCCAGCCGTAGCCCCAGCGCATGCCGCGGTCGATTTGGCACAGGTCGCCACAGATCGCCGGATCGTGCGCATTGCCATCTGCCTCGCGGCGCGGACCGACGCGGCGTGAAGCATAGGCAAACAGCATGGCCGTCGCCTGCCAGGCGATTTGACTGGCCCGGTCGTTGCCGGCGATCACTGTGGCAATGCGCTCGCCGGGCGATTCTTTGCCTTTGGCCGCGCCTAGCGATGCAAAACGCGGCTTTTCCTGCGGCCTATATTCCAGCGTCGAAAGATCTAGGGCCAGCACGCCTTCTTTGGTCTTTTGATAAAAACCCTTGCCGCTTTTGTCGCCGCGCAGCCCTTTTTCGACCATTTTGCGCAGAACTTCCGGCACCTCAAAGGTCGCGCGCGACTCATCGTGCGGCAGATTGCGATAGCAGTTTTCGGCCACATCAATGACCGTGTCGAGGCCAACTAGATCCGCGGTGCGGAACACCGCGCTTTTGGGGCGGCCGAGCGGCGGGCCGAAGATGGCATCGATCTCGTCGACTGTGTAGCCGCCCGCAAGGGCCAGCTTGATAAGCCCCAGCATGCCAAAGACGCCAATGCGGTTGGCGACGAAGTTCGGGGTGTCGTAGCCGAGCACCACGCCCTTGCCGAGCACCGCTTCGCCAAAGCTTGCGACGTCGGCAAATAGCTCGGCGTCGGTATCGACTCCGCGAATCAGTTCGAGCAGGCGCATATAGCGCACGGGGTTGAAAAAATGGGTGACTAGAAAGCGGCGGCGCAGAGATTCGCTGCGGCCTTCCATGAGCTTTTCAATCGGCAAGCCCGAAGTATTAGAAGCCACGACGGTACTTGGACCAAGCAGCGGCTCTAAACGAGCAAACAGGGCCCGTTTGATCTCTAGATCTTCGCGCACGACCTCGATCACCAGATCGCACTTTGCCGCTTCGGCCAGATCGTCTTGTAGGTTGCCGACGCGAATGCGTTCCATGTCGCGCGGATGAAAAAGGGCCGCCGGTTTTTGCACTTTGAGCTTATCGAGCGCGCCCAGGCTAAATCGATTGCGAGCCCGCCGATCGGAGGACTTTTCGTCGGGCAGATCCGGCGGGACGATATCCAGAAGAAACACATCGAGTCCCGCGCCAGCCAGGTGGGCCGCGATGCCCGAACCCATCACGCCGGCGCCAAGGACCGCAGCCCGCCGAAAGCGCCGCGCCGCTCGCGCGACGTTTGCCTGTTTATCTTGGTGCATATCGTCTCTCCAGAAAACTTTGGCCGGCAGTCTACCACAGCTTTGCCTGCTGCCGCCGCACCGCGTCCGAACAGAGAGGCTTTACGCGGATCTAATGGTGGTGTTTGCGCAGAAGCATAAGAACAAGGATTCCGCCGCCGCAGACAAGAACAAGGATGAGCAAGCCGATGACGATCGACATGGTCTTCCAGATGTTGCCGGCGGGTTTGGCCTCAGCAACGGGATTCATAAGCTGAGCAATTTGCGCCCGCGGAATGGAAGTCATGGGCACGGTCGGGGCGGAAGAAAGCGCCGCCGCCGGCAAGTTGCCCCCTACGCCTTTAGGCAGGACCAATCCGCCGGGTGGCGATAACAATGTGGCGTGTAAGCGCGGCGGAATCGGCTGAGGGGCGCTGGCCGGTGCGGGGGCGGCTGCCGGTGCCGGGGCGGCTGCTGGTGCCGGGGCCGGCGCTTCGCGCTTCACGGCGCTTTGGTTGCCCGAGTTTGCCGCCTCCATGGGCAGGGGCGCACCCACGCCGGCAACGGCGGCGAGCTCGGGCGGCCACTCTACAGGACCCTTACTGGGATCGATATTCACGCTGCCGGTTACGTCGAATTTATCTTCATCGGAGGCTTTCTTCTCGGCAAAAACCGGCGCTTCCGCCGCGACACTATCGCCAAAAAGCGGGCGCAGCCCGACGCGAAATGTTCCATCCACCCATCCCGACAGCTTGGACAGGGCGGACAGCGCGCTTTCATTTTGCCCGTTGATGCTGGCGGTCTCGGCTTTGCCCAGGGTGAAGCGCACTTGAGCCGTTTCGCCGTTGCCGCGTACAAGCTCTACATTCGCAGACAGTACGTTGTCGGAGCACAGCTTGTAGATGGCTTGGGCCTGTCCGGCGCGCAAGGCGCCGTTCATCTCGATGCCTTGGATGAGCTGGCCCTTAAAGTCCGGCATGCGCTGTTCGACGATGAACTCGCCGTTGCTCCACAGCGGTAGCGAACGCGTGCCTTGATCCCCTTCGTTTTCGATCGGTTCGCCGCCCATCCACATAAGATCCAGCACGGCGTCGCCCTGCCGGAGCCGCATGAGCCCGGTGATGCGCAGTCGCTGACAACGCTCGTAAAGCATACGAATGTTGGTCGACTGCAGTGAACCCGACCAGACAAACCCACCGTTGGAATTCTGGGACATGGCAGAAAAACCCCAAAACAGCATAGTGCAGTTTCTCGCTCGAAGTCAATGCAGGCCAGAGGCATCAAAGATTTTGGTTCGACCAATGTGCCATTTGCAATGCGCTGGCAATCGCTGACGCGATTTTGTGAGGATTAAAAGGGCTTTGCGAAAGCCGCTCAGGCTCTAGAAATCGTCCAAGCCGCGCATGTTTGACAGTTGCATCGGCGCGCGCGAACAGGCTATGACACCACGCGCTGGTGCGAAACGGTCATGGTGGTCACTTCTGCGGCAACATCCGGCAATTTGCAGACGGCGCTTTGTGTTCGCAAAGCGGCGCGGGGTGTCCGCGCACGGCTGCTGCCGCCCTTTTTGCGAAGGGCTTGTCGCGGCGCCTGCACCATCTACCAAAACCCTAATTCAATAGAGGTCCGATGATGCGTCTTATGACTCAAACTCTACGGGGATTTTTCCTAAGCGCGGCTTGCGGGTTCACGCTGGCTGCGGTGGGCCTTGGCTGCGGCGGTTCTGCCGATCCTACTCCAATGGACATGGGGCCGGGCCCGACTCCGGACATGATGTCAATCGAGCAACCGCCACCCGCCTGCTCGGCCAGCATGGTCAAGGGGATGAACTACCAGTACGGTACCAATTCCCTGAAGCTGCCCACAAACTCTGGCTCGACGAGCTACGTCTACGATTTTGTCGGCGATGGCAAAGCGGTCAATCAGCTAAAGACGCTGGTTTCCATTGTCGCGCAGTCGATCGACGTTCAGGCTTCGGTGGACGACGCGGTCAATGCCGGCAGCGTGGTGATTTTGGCCAACTTGCAGACGCCCGATGTCCTGGGTGTGGACTGCGCAGGCCTGACTCTGGGCTTGGCCGAGACACCTGCCGGGCCACCGAATTACGACGGCACCGACATGTTCACGCTGAGCAATATCAAGGATGTCAAGCTGTACGGAACCATCAAAGCTGGCAAGGTCAGCACCTTGCCGTCGAAGTTTCAGAAGGCAGACACCGAGCAGCGGATTTCGATCATGCTGCCGATCGGAGGTGCGATGCTGCCTTTGAACCTGCGCGGCGTACACATGGAAGGCGTTCTTGGCGTCGGCAAAGATGGCAAAACCAAGGATCAGCCGGTGATCACAAGCGGCATCTTGCATGGCGTTGTCTCGCAGAAGGACGTAGATAACGACATCATTCCGAACATCGCGACGCTTATTACCCAAACGATCAACACGGGCGATCCGGCGGATACGACCATCGACATCCTCATCAGCTTGTTTGAAAACCTGAACAATAAGGTTTCCAAAGACAAGTGCGATGCGAACGCGAACGACTGCTGCCACACCAATCGCACCACCTGCAAAATCCTAAAAGAGGAAGTCAAAATGTCGGCAGTCGGCAAAGTGCTGGTTTCTGACGTTCAGGTGTTTGACGCCAACGACAAGTGGGCGCCCGTGAAAAACGGCACCAACAAGAACGGCTTGAGCGTCGGCATCGGCTTTACGGCCGTCAAAGCCAGCTTCTAGCTCGAAGCGCTGAAAAGCGAGCGAATGCCGAGGGGCGTTTGCTCGCTGATTTCACTTCTCGCTTTCCTCTCTTTTATCCGTCGTATACACACAAGGCAGATGCGCAAATCTCGACATTACGTCGTCATCATGGCCGGCGGCGGCGGAACTCGCCTGTGGCCGCATTCTCGTCGTCGCTGTCCCAAACAGTTTTTGGCCATGCTGCCGAACGGCGAAACCCTGCTTGGCGCCACAGTGCGCCGAACCAGTGCGCTTGTGCCGCTGGCCGACACTTTTGTCGTTACCACCGCCGAGCAAGTTTCGCAGGTACGCCGCTGCTTGCCGGAGCTGCCGCTGGAAAACATCTTGATCGAGCCGATCGGTCGCAACACCGCACCTTGCATCGGTCTGGCGGCGCTTGCGGTATTGCAGCGGCAAAGCCAAGTGGAGGCGGATGCGGATGCCACGATCGCAGTGTTGCCATCGGATCATTACGTCAAGGACGATGCGGCGTTTTTACAACTGCTCAAGCAGGCGCTTCTAGTCGCTGATCGCGGGCACATCGTCACGCTGGGGGTTTTTCCCACTCGGCCCGAAACCGGCTATGGCTACATAAAACTCGCCGCCGAGCCCAGTGGCGAAGCCGAGGGCGTCCATCTGGTCGAAGCTTTCGTCGAAAAGCCAAACGCGGAGCGCGCGGCTGCCTACTTGGCGGCGGGAAATTATCTGTGGAACGCCGGTACCTTCTTTTTTCCGGCGCGCCGCATTTTGAACGAATTGCGCCGTCACCTGCCAGCGCTTGGTGCCTTGCTCGATGATCTGGCGGCACATCCCGAGCACACCGCCGTACGCTATGGCGAAGCGCCGGCCATCTCCATTGACTATGCGGTGATGGAAAAGCTCGGCGCGGCAATTGCCGGTCCCGAAGCCGCCATTCGAGTTTTGTCCGGCGACTTTGGCTGGAACGACGTCGGCTCTTTTTCAGCCGTGGGCGCGCTGGCCGCGCCGGATGCGCAGGGCAATCACACCTTGCAAAGTCCGCAGGCGGCGACTGCGCCGATACTCATCGACGCGCGCTCCAATATTGTATGGAGCAGCAGCCGGCAGGTCGTTGCGGCGCTCGGCGTGCAGGACTTGGTCATTGCCGTGACCGACGATGCCGTGCTGGTGCTGCCGCGTCACCGGGCCGAAGAAGTACGCGAAGTAGTCGCCCGTTTGCAATCAAGCGGTGTCGGCGAACTTTTATGAATCCGCACATTTTTCGCGCCTACGACATTCGTGGCGTCGCCGATCGCGATTTCGACGATGCGCTGGTGCGCGACATTGGCCAGGGAATCGGGACGCTGTTTCAGCGTGCTGGCTGCGATCGTTTGGCGCTTGGACGTGACTGCCGTGTGCACTCACCGCGTCTGCATCGCGCTTTGCTCGACGGGCTTCTGAAAAGCGGAATTTCAGTCTATGACGTCGGCGTGGGCCCCTCGCCGCTGCTTTATTTTGCCGTGCATCATCTAAATGTCGGCGGCGGAGTGCAGATCACTGGCAGCCACAATCCATCCAGCGACAACGGTTTTAAGATTGTCCTCGGGCACACGCCGCTTTTTGGCGAGCGTCTCGCCGCGCTGCGTATCCTCATCGAAAACCGCGATTTTGTGCAAGGCGACGGCACGGTGCAGGCGGTCGCGCTCACCGATGTGTACCGCCAGTTCGTGGCTTCGCGGCTGGCGCTTGGCGCACGCCGTTTTCCCATCGTCATTGATGCGGGCAATGGCACCGGCGGCGTCATCGCGGCGCCGCTTTTTGCGGAGCTTGGTTTTTCGATTACGCCGCTGCATTGCGAAATGGACGGCCGTTTTCCGTTTCATCCGCCAGATCCGACAGCCTCTGAAAACCTCAGCGAACTTTTGGCCACCGTGCAAAACACCGGTGCCGAGCTGGGTTTGGCTTTTGACGGCGACGCCGATCGTCTGGCCGTCGTGGACAACCGCGGTCGCATCTTGTGGGGCGACAGCCTGCTGATTTTGCTTTCGCGGGCCATTTTGGCCGAGCAGCCCGGCGCGACTTTTGTCTGCGAGGTCAAGTGCAGCAATGCCGTGCTGACCGAAATCGCCGCTGCGGGTGGCAAGACCATCATGTGGCGCGTCGGACACAGCGAAATTCGCCAAAAGATGCAAGAGGTGGGCGCGGCGCTGGGCGGCGAAATGTCCGGACATATTTTCTTTGCGCACCGCTACCTGGGCTTTGATGATGCGATTTACGCGGCCGGGCGTTTGCTCGAACTGATTTCGCGCGGGCCTCGGACCTTGGCCGAGCACGTGGACAGCCTGCCGCGTCTTCACAACACCCCGGAGATTCGCCGTCCTTGTGCCGAGCGCACTAAGTTTGAGATCGTGCGTCGTACCGCCGAATCGTTGCGCACGCTGCGCGAGGTCGAAGTGGTGGAACTAGATGGCGCCCGGCTGCAGTTTTCGGATGCCTGGGCGCTTTTGCGGGCCAGCAATACCGAAGCCGCGCTGGTGTTGCGTTTCGAAGCGGAAAGCGCCGAACGACTCAAGGAAGTTCAAGAACTTGTAGAGGGTACGCTCACCCGCGTCATGGCCGAGCTCGCTGACCAGGCGGCCTCATAATTCGATGACCAAGCAACGCGTCATTCCTCCGTTTTCACTTACGCCACGGCGTCCAAGCGATCGGCAAAGCAGCTTCGAATTTGAAGCGGAAAAACCGTCAGCCGCCGAGCCGCCGTGCGAACCCGTCGTCGAGGCGCCGCCTGTCCCCGAACCGCCGCCAGTGCCGCAGATCCTGAAAGTCAGTGAAGCGGTTCATCGCGCGGCGCGGCTGCTTGAAGAAAACTTTGGCGACATCTGGATCGAAGGCGAGATCGAAGGCTTTAAGCGCCACAATGTCTCGGGCAATTGTTATTTTGCGCTCAAGGATGGCAGTGCGCGTCTAGAGTCGATGCTAAGGCGCGGTGCCGCACAGCTTTTGCGCACGCCGCTGCGCGATGGGCTCAAAATTCGCGCGCGCGGCCGGCTGACGCTGTATCGCGAACAGGGACGTTTTCAGTTTTATATCGAGCAGGTCGAACTGTCCGGCGAGGGCGAACTGCTACAGCAGTTCGAGGAGCTGAAGGCGCGTCTACAGCGTGAGGGACTGTTTGCGGCCAGCCGCAAACGGCCGCTGCCGCGTTTTCCGCGAATCATTGGCGTGGCGACCTCATCAAGCGGGGCGGCGCTGCACGATATTTTGCGGGTGGCCAGCAGACGCGGCCGAGTGCGCTTTTTGATTGCCAATTGTGCCGTGCAAGGCCCACAAGCGCCGCCGCAGATCGCCGCTGCGATTGAAAGCTTGGCGCCTCATGTCGATGTGATCATCGTTGGCCGCGGTGGCGGCTCGGTAGCCGATTTGTGGGCGTTTAATGACGAGCAGCTGGCGCGCACGATTGCCGCTTGTGCCGTGCCGGTGGTTTCCGCGGTCGGTCACGAAGTGGATTTCACCATCGCTGACTTCGTTGCTGACGTACGGGCTCCGACGCCGTCGGCCGCGGCCGAGTTGTGCGTGCCCGACTTCGCCGCGCTGGGCGCTGAATCGGCGGAACTTTTTTCGCGACTTTTGCGCGCTGGTCGGCGGCTGATTGATGCCGGTCGGCAACAGCTCGACAGTGAGCTAGGCCGCGCGCAAGTGGCGCTGGAACGTCAGGTGGCTGTGCGCCGGCGTTTGCTTGGACAAGCGGCCGAACGCTTGCACGCCCAACATCCCAAAGCCCAACTGCAAAGAGATCGCGCCGAACTGGCGCGGCTTGACCAGCGAATGGCGACGGCGGTGCAGATGCATTGCATGCAGCGCCGTCAATCTATTGCCACCGCAATGGGCAAGCTAGATGCTTTAAGTCCGCTGAAAGTTCTTGGGCGCGGCTATGCGCTGGCCCGCGATGCCACAGGGCATGTGCTTCTCGACGCCGCGGATGTCACCATCGGAGCCAATGTCGATGTCATGCTGAGCCGCGGGTCTTTGCAATGTCAGGTCGTCGCGAAAAAAGATCAGCCGGCTTCGCTTGATTAGCGAACTTCCCCGGCGCCGATGTCCGAGCCGGCCCCTTGCGGGCGACGATTGCCGTCAATGTCATGGTCGACAAGGCCGCTTTGAACCACCTTGTCGATGCAGCAGTCGGCGTTGATAGAGTTGTCTTTCAGGTGCAGATCAAACGCGCTGGGTTCAGAACCGACGCTGGCTACAAACTCCACGGGCTTTAGGATCCCGTTTGGCGCTTTTTGATCATTGGTAACGATGTTCATCAATGTACATCCGACGGTCTGATTGTCCGTGCTGGCCGCCGAGATATTGTTGTGAATGATCGAATTTTCCACCGCGAGCGGACCGTCACCGCAGTTGACTCCGGTGCCATTTGGTGCTGAGGAGCTTCCGTTGGCATAGACCGTTACAAAGCGAATGGTGCCAGTACTTTTTTTGAAAGAGATGCCGGAATTGGAGTTATTCCAGACCATCATGTTGTTGAAGTTGATCGCATAGGTGGTGTCGCCGGGAAATGAGATGCCTTTCTGATTTTTGTAGATACGCAGACCGTCCAAGGTCATTGGGCAGCCAGACACGATGCCGTTGGCGCTATCGTGAATGCGGCTGGAAATTAGCGTAAGGTCTGCGCCGCCGCCACAGTTCAGACCATCTGAGCCGGTCGCTTCCAGATCGAAGCCGCTGAGCACCACTTTGGTTCCAGCGGCTGACGCGACGGTGATGGCCGGCTTGCCGCTGCTGAGAATCTTCGCACTGGACGAGGCATTGCTGCCGCTAGACAGCCGCAGCCCGGCCGGTGCGACGCTTGTGATGCTAACCGCGCCATACGCACTGCCTGAAGGAGCGACGGAGATCAGCGACTTGTTGCCGGCTGCTGCGATGTCTACCGCCTCTTGAATCGAGCAGATCGGGTCGTTGACGGCGCCGCTGTGCGTGCCCTGGCAGGCGCCGTTTTGATTGTCTACGTACAGCACATCGCTAGATGGCGCACAGGTATGATCGGCATTGCAAACCAAGCTGGGGCAATCTGCCGGAAGCTGACAACCCGAGCAGCTATTGTCGCTGCCGCACAGCGGCCGGTTCGTGGGGCAGTCGCCGTTATTGAGGCATTCGACACAGCGGCCGGTGGCGCCGCAGTGCGCGGTCTTGGTGTTGCGGTTGGCGCAGCCGATATCGTCGCCAGGCCCGCGGCAAGCACGACAGCTTAGGCTGGCAGGATCGCAAATTGGTGCCGCATCGTCCTTGCAGTTAAGGACCGTACGGCACGCAGTCGAGGCGGGGTCGCTGGTGCATCCGCCAAAGAACAACCCGACAAGGGTCAGCGCAACAATAGAACGCACCATAGCTATAGTCCCTGAAACGCGATGATTAGAGGCCAACATGCGCCTATTTTTGCATGCTCTTCCTACTCTGTGTACTTATAAGCCCAGAAGTCGCGCGCAAATCCCTCTTATCGGGTGTCTAAAAAGCGTAGCGAGCAGGCCCGATCGGCGTGGCGTCCGCGCGGAATGGCCTACGGGCCCAAGGTATTATTGAGCACGGACGACGCGCTGAGCGGGACGCGCAGTAGCTTTTCAGACACCCGCTTACAGGTTTAGTTCCAGGCCGGTGCTGCCGTGGGGCTGGACCAGCCAGTAGGCTCCAGCGGCTGGCGGCACGGCCCAGCCGTCTTGCACATTTTGGCAGGCTGAGGTCGTCACATCGTAGCCGCTCGTGCGACAAGTCGCGGCCAAAGCCGATGAAAAGCCGCTGCCGGCGTCTTTGGAAAAAAAGACACCAGTGACGCCAACTGTCAAAAGCAGCCACAGCCGCCGCTGCAGCCGCAGTCGAGTTGCCAGGCTGAGGTCGAGCTTATGGCCCTCTAAATTGGCCGGAGACACGGCGGCGGCAGAAGTGCGCGGGCTTTCGTAAAGCAGCTCCTGTGCCAAAAAGAAGCGCGGAAATATCTGCCGAATGCCAAAAGCCAGCGCCACGGCCGGTCGCTGCTCAAGCGGTATCGTCAGCTCTGAAGGGGCGAAAATTCGCTGCTCCAGCGATAGAACCAGATCTTCTCGGGTCGGCACGGTGAGGCGCAGCCAACCGGTTAGATCGATCATGCGCAATTTGGACCGGCGCAAGCGCGGACTGGCCTCGCTGACTTCACTCGTAAGTTCACCCGTCTGCGATAAGCTGGGAATGCCGGTTTTTTTGCGTCCGCGAATGCCAACGTAAATGGTGTGAGGAAATCCGAGGGCCGTGTGTGCGGCTCCGCACTTTGCCGGATCGTCACCCTGGCTGACGCGAGCGCCGGTGCCATCTCGGCCGCAGGGACCAAAGTGATCCGAAGCGTCCCAGGGCAGCCGGCGCGGCTGGCCATCGAGGCCGACTTCGGTGCCGCCGGAGGTAAACATGGGACTGATATAGGACAGCCCTACCCACAAGCGATCGTCGATGGGCTCGGCCAAAATGCCGAAAGTAAAGCCGTAGCCCGGACCGGCGACGTCCACGTCGATAAGCGTGCGCTGGCTCCATTTTTCGCAGGATGCGCCGCCGCAGGACAGCCCGTCATTGGCCTGCGGATCGAGATCGCGAAAAAAGCTCATGCGGCTGTGCGTCCAGGTGAACTGAAAACCCGCGCCGATGGACAACCAGGGGCGTACATGCAGGCTGGCGGCGATGGTGCCCCACAGGCTGTACGTGCGTGACGAGATGGCGTGATAGCGGGTGCTAAGTTGCTGCGCGGCGGCGCTTTGCGGATCGCCGTCGGCGTACTTGGTTTCGTCGTTGTGAGGCGTGTAAAAACCCAAACCGATGGTCACGGCGCCGGAACGCAAATCCCAGCTACCGGCGATGAGCATATCGGATTGAACCCAGCCGATGCGGGACTCAGGGCTAGATTGGGCCGCGCTTTGATCGGGCGCAAAGCCCGCCGGCAGGGCCGCGCTGCGGGTGTATCCGCCGATGTAGCCGCGCGCTCCGGCGGCGATCATAAGCTGGCTGCTTTGAAACAGGCTTAGCCCGGCCGGGTTGTAATGCAAGGCGCTGAGGTAACCGTCGGTCGGGCCGCCAATGACTTGATCGGCCGGGCGCAGTCCTTGGTATGGATAAGCGCTGGCCCGGCTGGCAATCAGAATGGCCAAAAATCCCCACCAAGGGCTTTTGCCGCGCGGGGGTTTTGTGCCCATGGCGCTGCTACCGATTTCGTGTCGCCAGGTAATCGATCAAGTCAATTTTGGTGATGACGCCAAGCAGAGCATCGCGCCGAACCGGAGTCTTAGAAGAAGAGACCCCCTCGCCTTCGGGCGACGCGCCTGTCGAAAGGACGCAAACCATCTTGGCGTCGTTAAAAATCGTCTTGAGCAGCCTTACTTTGGTCTGCGGCGTCACCGTCGCATAATCCGCTTCAATGATCGATGAGATGCTCTCGTCGAGCGATCCACCTTTACCAAGCAGGTGATTCAGCAGATCGACCTCGGCCACAAGGCCGCACAGACGACCGCCTTCGGCCGAATCGAGCACCGGTACTTGCGAAATGCCGTTGTCTTTGAGCAAGGCGATGACAGAACGCAAGGTCGAGGATTTCTCGGCCGTGATGATCGGCCGAGGCGCGCGGCTGCGCAAAAGGTCGGAAACCGTGCCCAGCGGATCCTCAGTATCTAAGAAGCCGTTATCGCGCATCCAGATATCATCGAAAATCTTGGACAGATACTTCTGCGAGCCATCGGGCAGAAGCACAATGATGTTTTGCGGCGGCTGACCATTGTGATCAATCTGCTCGGCGTAGCGAATGGCTCCAGCGACGGCTGCGCCGCTAGAGCCACCGGCAAGAATGCCCTCTTCACGAACCAGCGCGCGGGTCATCAAGAAACATTCTTTGTCATCGACGCGAATGATTTCGTCGATGATCTTCAAATTCATCGTCCCGGGCAAAAAGTCTTCGCCAATGCCCTCGACATAGTATGAAAAGGGCCGCGTCAGACGGCCGGTCTTTACATACTCGTAGTAAAGCGAGCCAATCGGATCCACGCCGATAATGCGCATGCTTGGGTTCTTTTCTTTAAAGAACTTGCCGCAGCCGCTGATCGTACCGCCGGTGCCCATGCCCGCAATAAATGTGTCGAATTGCCCTTTGGTTTGCTCCCAGATTTCAGGAGCCGTTGAAACATAATGGGCCTCGGGATTGGCCGGATTGTAGTACTGGTTGGCGTGAAATGACCCGGCGGTTTCGGCGACGATGCGCTTGGTGACTTCGTAGTAACTGCGCGGATCTTCGGGATCGACGGCCGTTGGACAGAGTACGACTTTGGCGCCCAGTGCCCGCAAATTGGCGACTTTTTCGTTCGACATTTTGTCGGGCATCACAAAGATGCAGTTATAGCCGCGCAGCACCCCGATCATGGCCAGGCCGGCACCGGTATTTCCGGAAGTCGCCTCGACGATGGTGCCCCCCGGCGCCAGCAATCCTCGGCGTTCGGCATCGCGAATGATGTTCATTGCGACGCGATCCTTCATCGAACCGCCAGGGTTTAGATACTCGCACTTCACGTAGATGGTGCTTTTGACGTGCGCCGCGACTTTGTTGAGCCGAATTAGAGGAGTACCGCCGATGGCCTCAGTAATATTGGCCTTGGCGCCGGGGATTAGGGTCATGGACATGGCAAGGCCTCAGATCTTCTTTTTTCCAGAGCTAGGCGCCTTGGGGCCAGACTTGGGAGTGCTTCCGCGCAAAGCGGCTTCTTCGGTGTCTTCAAGAACCGGCAGATTGTCGGGACTTTGCAGATGCAATAGTCGCGCCCACGCCGATTCTTCCAGCACATCCTGCATCCGCCGTCCGCCATAACGCGCGACGATGTGATCGTCATAGCGATCGGCGACAAGGGCCACGTCGTGAACGGCGGCCAAAAGCTCGTTGTCATCGAGCGTGCTGCCGCCCATGAGGTTATGTTGAAACAGAATCAACTCGCCGTGCGGCTCGTAGGCAAAAGCGCCAAACCGCAACTTGCCGTTGAGGATCAAAAGCTGCCGCAAAAGCGCCGGCTCGGCCCGTACGCCCGCCACCACCTGCGCCGTGACGCGAACCAGAATATGGTCGCCGGCCGGACCGGTGCGCAGCACGGCAATCATCACGTAGGACGAGCCCTGCTTGATGACATACAAACCGCGGTCGATATATAGACCGCGATCGGATTCGCGATGCGACTCGTTTAAGCCAAGCAGCCGCTGAATCAGGTTACAAGTTTGTTCGAAAGAGGTTACAGCGGGATCACCGCCAGTTGCAGCGGGCCCGCCTTGTCCGTGTACGGGCCCACCAGAATTTTCACCATGCGAAGCCGCCATACTGCCTCCTTGACGGTTGCTGAGGGGACCCTAGCACGATATCCGTCCTCGGAGCAAGCCTAGCCAAGCAGCGATAGGGCGCGCCGCGCCGGTTGCTGCGATGCCGGCGCTTTGCATTTGCTGCGTGCTTGCCAAGGCGAAAAAGTCATGGCAGATGGCTGAGCATGGATTTGGCGCCGCTATGTGTACCGATTCAAGTGCAGCGTGCCGATCGGTACACGGGCCGATGGTTTCGCTTAGGTCTGGAGCTTGGTCTGGATCGCATCCGCCTGCGCACGCCGCTGCCTGATGAATTATGTGGTCCGCCGCTGCGCTGCTGGTTGCACTTGCCGCCCCCTACAAGATCAGCGGCGGGCCTCGAGGAACACTTTTCAGGCGAACTTTTGCTGCACGCCTTGGCTGGTCACGAAGTGATTGATCAAGGAACTGAAAAAGAGCGATCGGTGCCGCGCTTGCTTCTGCTGCAAAAATTAGAAGCCGCCGATCGCGCGTGCATCGAAAATTACATCAATCTGCGATTTTTATCGGACGATTAGCAGTTCGCTAACGGATGTAAATCTCGTAGAGGCTGCCGTCGCGTTCGATGCTAAAAAGTTTGCCCTGGGTTTGAAACAAAAAGCGCGTGTTCGCAAAGTCGGCGCCGCCGATTTGGCGCCATTGCCCGGTCGCCGGCAGGGTTTCGTACAAAAAGCCATTGTTTTCGATGGTGTAGAGCTTGCCGCCAAGGGCCGCCCAAGCGATCGTCGCGCGAAAATCTCCAGGCCGTCCAATCGCCGTCCAGCTACCGTCCTGCGGATTGATACGGTACAGCGTGCCACTAGACTCAATGCTGTATAAATCGTCTTCGATGGCTGCCAAAAATCGAGTTTGCGCGAAGTCGTTATTGCCGAGCTTGGTGAAATTGCCGCCTTCAAGCTCAGTCACGTATAGCGCGCCGTCACGTTCCACCGTGTAAAGTTTGCCGCGGTGGCCCACTGCCGCGATGGTTTGCAACCAGGCGCTGCGCTGGCCCAGGCGCACCCAGCTTCCGTTGTCTTTGCTGATGGCGTAAAGACTGCCTTCGCGCTCAATGGTGTAAAGCCGGTCATTGGCGGCAATCAGAAAGCGAGTTTCCGCGTACTCGCCGCGTCCGACTTCCTTCCAATAGCCGTTTGCCGGATCGGTGACATATAGAGAGCCGTTGCGCTCTACTGTGTAAAGCAGGCCATCTAGGCCGATGCCGGCCAAAGTTCCGCGCCAAGCGTGCGCCCCGACTTGGCGCCAAGTGCCGGGTTGTCCGGGCTGCCCAAGCGGAACATTCTGAGGATAGGCCGAAACGGTCTGGGGATCGGTTGGCGAATTGGTTTGCAGCACTTGCGGAGGCGGATCCGTACGGTACTGCGGTCGTGCCGGACATCCGGCTTGTACAAATAGGAAAGCCACCGAAGCGATCGCCATCCATCTCATTGAAAATGCCTTTCTGCGTCGCAATTGCCGAACAAGCGCGAAAAAACTGCCTGATTTTATCACGGGCTCCTACGCCAAATCGCGCGCTCGCTTGAAGTTGGCGATCCGTTTTGCAAACTTTGAAATTTGCGAAGCACTAAATTTCCCGTCGCAGAATTAAAAAAGATCAGAAAAAAATGAAAAAGGAAGTTGACAGTTAGGAAGAGGTCGAATAGAACCCTCCTCACCTGCTGCACGAACGAACGGCAGCGCGAACGGGCCCGAAGGCTAAAATCTTTGGGTAGTGCGCTGCTGAATGTTTTTGTTTGCAGTGTGGGTGGGTTTTTGAAAACTGAATAGAGGAGTGAGGGGAAGATACATACAGAATCC
>CAYWPR010000038.1:0-57186 GCA_964460115.1 uncultured Myxococcales bacterium | reverse complement strand
GGTGCTGGCGGTGCTGGCTTACAAGAATCCGGTGCATCATCGCGAATCTCCGGTACAGCGCTTGGCCATGCGGATGTATATGCCCAGCCTGCGCGCCGCCTTGCAGCGGCCCCGGCTGATCATTGTCGGCGCGGTGGTGGCGCTACTTGCCTCTGGCTACTTGCTGACTCAGCGCGGCAGCGAATTTTTGCCCGAGCTGAACGAAGGAAGCCTTTATCTTACGTTTACGCTGCCGGCCAATACTTCGCTAAACGAGGGGCGGCGCATGGTGCCGGTCATCACCGACTTGATTGCGCGCTTTCCTCAGGTTGAGGCGCTTTCGAGTCAGCTCGGCCGCCCCGAAGACGGAACCGATCCGTCGCTGTCGAGCAACCTAGAATTTTTCGTCAAGCTAAAGCCCATGGAGACTTGGCCGCACGAGACGCCTAGCCTTGGGACGCTGGTCGAGAAAATGAAGGACGCCATCTCCGTTATGCCCGGGCTGGAGATTAACTTTTCGCAACCCATTCGCGACAACGTCAATCAGAACATCTACGGCCAAAGCGGTCAGATTGCACTGAAACTTTACTATCACGACCTCGGCGAGCTGCAAAGCGTCGCCGAAGCTGCCAAACGGGTGCTCGGCGACGTGCCGGGAGTCGCAGACCTTGGCATCGTAAAAAGCGCCGAAATGCCCCAGTTGCAGATTCGGCCGCGGCGCGAGATGCTCGGGCGTTTCGGCCTGACCATGGACGACGTGCAACACTTCATCTCTACGGCAATCGGTGGGCGTACCGTCGGCGATTTTTGGGAAGGCGACCGCTCTTTTGATCTGGTGCTGCGCTTTCCCGATGCGGCGCGCGACAGCACCGAGCGCATTTCGGCGCTGCGCATTCCGACGCGCAGCGGCGCCCTGATTCCGCTTAGCGCAGTGGCGGATCTGCGCACAGGCTACGGTCGAGCGACTCTGAACCGCGAAAACGGCCGTCGTTACATTGGCATTCGCATGAATGTGCGCGGGCGCGACATGGGCAGTTTTGTGCAAGACGCGCAAGCCGCGGTGGCGCAAAAAGTGCCGCTCAAGCCCGGAATGCTGGTCGAATGGGGCGGCGAGTTCGAGTCCAAAGAGCGTTCGCTCAACCGCCTGAAGGTCGTGGTTCCGGTGGCGCTGGTGGTGACGCTATTTTTGCTTTTTTATGCCTTTGGCTCGATGGCTTTGGCGCTGCTTGTGCTGGTCAATGTGCCGCTAGCGCTTGTCGGTGGCTCGCTAGGTCTGTGGCTGTTTGATATGCCGGTTTCAATCGCTGCCGCCGTTGGTTTTATCGCGCTAGTCGGTCAGGCGGCCCTAAACGGAGTTCTGGTGATCTCGGCGATTGAAGAGCGCCGCAATAGCGGCCAGCCCCTTGATGTAGCCATTATTGCCGGCACCCAAAGCCGCTTGCGCGCCGTGCTGATGACCGCCGCCCTGGCGGCGCTGGGCCTAGTTCCCGCCGCCTTGTCCAAGGCCATTGGTGCCGAAACGCAGCGTCCCATCGCCGTGGTCATCGTTGGCGGTACTCTTTCCGCAGCGCTTCTGACTTTGATTGTGCTGCCGGTGATGTATCGAGTTTTGATGCAGCAACTTTTGAGCAAGAAGCGCGGCGAATAAGCGGCGGCTGCATTTGCGAACCGCGAACGAGTTAGGAACTACCATCCTTGTCTGTGGAAGTCGCGGTCGCTTCTATCGCCCCAAACGCCGCGAGTTCCACGCGCGAGATCACGCGATCCTGGTTGATGTCCACGGCGGCCATCATAAGACCCACGGTGATGCGCGATGCCGGTGCGGACGTGGTACGGGCCACGGCGGCCGCCACTTCGCTTTCGCTGAGCAGACCATCCTGGTCGGTATCCACGGACTCAAAGGAGCCGAGCTTTTGCCATAATTCTTTGGAAAACGAGTCGATTAGCACTACTTTGATTTCGCGACCGCTGCCCTCGGGCGGAATCCATTCCGGATGGGCCTTGGCATAGCGCACAAGCGGCTCGATGTGGTCCATTCCGGTCATCAGATCGCGAATCAGGGCAATGCGATAGATTCGATTTGCAATGAGCGGCGCGCCGCCAATGGAAGTCAGCACATGACCCGGCGTCTCGACATGCATGCGGTCATCGACTTGCAGAAATCCTCCGGATTCGGCCGGTGCATAAGCCCGAGATGCAGCGATGGCCTCGGCGATGATCGCGCCGGGCAATTGGATGACGACGACCTCGTTGCCAAAGGGCATCTCGGCCTTGAGGTTGCCGTAGGTGAACTGCTTGTGATACTCGCGACCGCCGCGAATGCCGCCTCCGTTTATAAGACAGCCATCGCTGCCGAGCATGTCGCGGATGCGCGAGCACAGCAGAGTACCAAGAGAAGTCTGCCGGCTGCGGGTGCCGATAGAGGACAGCACCTCGCCGGGGCCTATGCGCAAAAGCGCCGCTGTCTCTAGTTCTTGCACCGCTGCCATGTGACCGTCGATGCATGTCTGTAGTTGCGGGTCGATTGGATAGTCGGCAACGGCTTCTAGCCGTACGACGACCTCCGGCAGATCCGGACCAGCGGTGGGCGGTTTGGCCGGCCAGCTTAGATCGATAACCGCGGCATGAACCGCATCGCTGCCGGCTTTGACGATCCAAGTCCCTTCGACCTGTTCGAGAAAGACTTTGTGCTCGTGGCCGCCTATAATCACCGGAAAACGCGGACTTCGTTGCGCCCGCGCAAGGGTCACGTCGCTCGGATATTCCTGATGGGTCAGCGGAATGACGCAGGCGCAGCCGTGCTCTTTGACAAGCTGCGCCGCCATGCCAAGCGCGCTTGGATTAGGTGGCTCGATGGCCACGCCGCCAAAGGGTTTGCGACGATATACTGCCTTATCGTCCATGACGACGCCAAGTAGACCGATTCGTACTTGCCGCCCGCCCGGTGCTAAAATGGACAAAAGTTCGTAGGGAGGCAGCGGCGGCAAAAACTCCGGCATGTTGGTATTTAGCCACACTCCGGAAAACTCGCTGATGCGCTGCCGCATTTCGGCGATTTCGATGTCATCCTCGTGGTTGCCAAAACAAACATGAGTCACGCCGATGCGGTTTAGTACATCGACCATGCCGCGGCCCTTGTCTAAGCTAGACAACATGCTGGGCCCAAGAAAATCTCCGGCCAGCGTGACCAGGTAACGGTCGGCCGGATCCGCCTTGGCGTGATGTCGAACCAAATTCACAAGTCGGGAAAAATTGTCGAGCGTATAGATGTCATTGACGCAAATAATGCGCAGACGCGGACCGCGCGGAACCGGCGAAAGCATGGACATGATCGCCAGCATGATACCGTAGCCGCCTGGCTTCTGCTAAGTTTCGCGCGATGAAGCCGCAACACTTCCTGATCAAAAGCGAACCGTCCAAGTATTCATGGTCCGATTTGCTGCGCGACGGTCGCACCCATTGGGACGGCGTGCGCAACTTTGAGGCGCGCAACAATCTGCGCGCCATGCACCCGGGCGATCTGCTGCTTTTTTATCATTCCAATGAAGGCAAACAGATCGTCGGAATTGCCGAAGTGGCGTGCGCGGCCTATGCCGACAAGACGGCCCCTTTACAAGATTGGTCCGTCGTCGATGTGATACCGCGGTGTACGCTTAGGTGTCCGGTTTCGCTTCATGCCATTCGCAATGATTGCCGCTTGGCCGACATCGCACTTTTGCGCAAAAGCCGGCTGTCGGTCGTTCCGATTACCAAAGCGGAATTTGCCGTCATTCTGAAAATGGGCGCAACGGCATTGCCCAAAGCGCCCAAGGCATCTTGATAAGACTACTTTGTAGTCAGCGCTTTGCGCAGCTCGAAGCGAAGGTGAGGCGGAAGGCGGTTTAGCGCGCGTAAAAGTTCGGCTGGGTCGGCGTTTGAAAAATCGGAATCCGAAACTTCGGAATCCGAAGCTTCGAAATCCGAAACTTCATGCGCGGTGCTGCGCAGGGTTTGTGCGACGGCTTTGCTGCGCACGCGCTCGAGCGTTCCCGGCGCTGCATAGTGCTTGGCAGTGATCTGAAAGCTACCATGTCCAAGCGCTGCGGCAACGGCGCTGGCAGTCGCCCCGGCTTCCAGCGCCAATGTAGAGTGCAGTCCGCGCAGACTATGGGTGGATACTCGAGGCACGCCGGCCTGATCGCAGAGTTTGCGCACATGATCCCAAAGCCAGGCATCGCTAAGCGGCTTGCCGCGATGTACCGGACTTGTGCCAAACAGCAGATCTAAAGGACTTTTGCCCTCCGCAAGCTGTAGCAGCAGCGGACGAAGGACTTCGGGAACTTCCAAGCGACGGCGCGCATTGTCGGTTTTTCCGCGCGGAATCCATAGGACTTTGCCGCCGTCATCAAGGTCGCGAACGACTCGGTGTAGCACTTCGCTGGCGCGCATTCCGAGCAAAAGCGCCATGAGCGCGCAAGTCGCTGCGGCATCACCCTTTTGTGCCTTTTGTACGGCCAGCGCAACAAAGCCGCGCGCTTCATCAATGCGAAGCTGAGATTTGCCGACTTTGGGTTTTCCGATGGGTTTTACGGCAGCAAATGGATTTTGCGAAGCATAACCCTGCTCGACGGCCCAGGCGTAAAAACGCCGACATTGCTGGAGCAGGGTATGATGCGAAGCGGCGGCAATGGGCTGTCCTTTGCTCGAAATCACGCGGCGGGTTTCCGCAATATATAAAGACGCTGCGTGCGTCGCGCTGATCGCTCCGAGCGAAGTATTTTCATTCAAAAATCGCCCAATCGCGCGGACAATGTGCGAAGCCGTCGTCGCGCCTCGCACCCGCAGCAGATAGTCTTGGTATTCCGCAAGAGCATCGGCAATCGTTTGGTCGCCGCGCGTTGCCAGTGCCTGCGCGATGTCGGCGCGCAGCTTCTCGCCGGCAGCGATGCTGGCCACGACAATCGACTTGCGCGCGTTAGCTTCCACCACCACCATGCGGTAGCCGCTTCTGGCCTTGTAGGGGCCATAGACACGAGTCGCCATCGTGTCATCATCGCGCAGCTTTTCGGCTTTGGGAACCTCTATTGCCAAAAGCGCTTGGCGCAAGCGCTGCTTCCTGCTGCTGCAACGATACGCTAGTGGCTTTTTTTCAGGCGAAAGTGTTTGCCGTGCCAAGAAATGGCGTTGCGCTGGCAAACATAGAGTAGGTACTGCCGCGCCGGAGCATCAACCTGTGCAAAAGCCTGCTCCGCAAGTTTGAGATCGGACAAGTTACAAGCCGATGCGCCGAGGATGCGCCAAGCCCGCAGCGGCTGGGTTTTTTCGCCGGTGCGGGCGAGCTTAATAGCTTGGGCGAATTCGCCTTTCACATAAGCGCTTTGGGCTTCTGTTAATACATCCTGATCGGGTTCGTCTAAAGACAAGCCCTTGTCGTCAAATCGAGTACAAGGGGACGCTGCTCGATAGGAATGCGGCGGGGCATTCGGCAAGCTTTCTGGCATTTTTTGCACGGCGCTTCCAAGACGGCGCGGGCAGGTGCCGCGCTGCTCATTCTTGAAGACGAATCCGCCTAGAAAGATTCCGAACGACACACCGGCAATGGCTGCAACCAGGGGTTTGTTCATGGGACCAGCCTAGCCTCCTCAATTTTGCTCTGCAACGGGTCGGCACCCAAGTCCTATACATTGCATCAAAATTGCTGCGCCGGGCCACTGTGCAAAATTGCGCGCAGTGCGCGCATCCGCACAGGCATAAAGTGGCAGGGCCTGCAAATGCGCTATGATTGGCGTTATTGAAACTTGTCGCGACAGTTGCTTCTTGGGGATTGCTGACTGGCGGGCCGCTGCACCGACTCCGCCGGCTGGGGCGCAGGCTTCCGAGGTTCCTACGGCACCGGCCGCGCCCTCTCGAGCTGGGGCCGAAGTACAGCAGCTTCGCGAGGATGTAGATGCACTTTTGACCGGCGAGGCCACCGCGACCGAGCAGGGCAAAGCGCGCTTGCGGGCGCTTATCGCCGAAACGCAGCAACAACAAGGCATCGAGCGTCAACAGCGCCGCGATGAACGTCTGCTGCAGCGCTTAAGCGAAGGGGCGAACCTGAATGCGCGGCAGCGCGATGAACTTGGGCAAGCGCTGACCGCCGAGCGTGCACAGCGCCAAGATATTTTGGCCAAAGCCCGCGCCGAAGCTGGCGGCGGCTTTGAAAGTGTGCGCCCGGCGCTACAAGCCCTGCGTACAAAGACCGATGAGAAGGCGCAGCAAATTCTAGATGCCGAGCAGTACAAGCAATACACCGCGTCGCGTTCCTTTGGCCGCGGTCCACGCCAGCCTGGTGGACCCGCCGAAGCCGCTCCCTAATTATTGTTTAGGCCGGGCGGGTTTGCGGGCGCGTAGGTCGAGCAGTTCCTCTTTGGACAACGTATAGATCGCGCCGCAGTAGTTGCAGGTGATCTCGGCGCGGCCTTCGACAATCATTTCGTCAATGTCCACGATGTCCATGCCGAGGACCATCGCTTGGATGCGCTGTGAATCGCAACGGCATTGAAACTTCAGCGCTCGTTCTTCGGAAATCTGTATCTGTTCGCGCTGCCCGGCGGTGGCCAAAGTCGCTATATCCAGCGCCGCCTGCGCCGAGGTCTGCAAAAGATCGTACAGGGCTCCGGTGCGTAGCGCGTGCTGCATTTCGCGCAGCTTGCCCTTAGACTCGGCGGGGCTGTCGGGCATGATCTGCAGCAGAATGCCGCCGGCCGCTACGACCTCACCCTCTGGGTTCAGAACGACCTCGCAGCCCAGGGCCGAAGGAATCTGCTCGGATTTGCTTAGATACGCCTCGACGTCTTCATCGACTTCGCCCGTAAACAGCGCAATTTGTCCCTGATAACGGTCGCGCAGTCCGATGTCGCGCACGATGTTCAAAAGACCATCGCGCCCAATCAGATCGGCCAGCCGCTGCCGTTTTTGCATGCTGTGGCCCTGTCCGGCTTGCGGCTCTAGCGGATAGCCACGGACCATGCCGTCGCCGTAAGCATCCACGGTCAGCCCGCGCAGCGGTCCATTCGAGACGATTTGAATGGTGACCCGCTCTTCGGTCTTGGCCAAAGTGGCCAAAAGCAAGCCGGCCGATAGCCCGCGTCCAAGCGCGCAAGCCGCCGCCGGACTTGCGTGATGGCGCTGCGCGGCGGTGCGGCATACCTCGGTGGTGAGCGCCGCCACCAAGCGGACGTTTTGAGCAGGCAGCATGGCACGAATCAGATGATCAGGCATTTTTCGCAAACCAAGTTTGAGCGCACACCTTATACCGAATTCCGGTTCGGCGCGGCGGCGCCGGTAAAAGATCGTCAAGGAACGGCAAAACAAGTAGCATGCATGCGCTCCTTTGCTGCTGAAAATTCGTTTGCCGTGCCGCTATGTCCGCGCTAACCGTCCGCACCGTTTGCTCCATCGCCGAGATTTCCGAGCTCGCCTGGAATTCTTTGCGCACAGCCGAAGACGCCCCCTTTAGCGATTGGCGATTTCTTGAAGCGCTTGAGCACAGCGGCTGCGTGGGGCCTGACACCGGCTGGCGACCGCTGCATTTTGGCTTTTGGCGGGGGTCAAGCTTAGTCGGCGCCGCACCAGCCTATATCAAAAGCAACACCGACGGCGATTTCAGCCGCGACTGGAATTTGGCCGCCGCTGCTGAGCAAGCCGGGCTGCCTTATTTTCCCAAGCTCGTCGTGACGATTCCGTTTACTCCGGTGACCGGCCGCCGCCTGCTTTATGCACCCTCTGAGGACGCGGCGCTTTTTTATGCTGCTTTTGTCGATGCTCTGCACGCCGCTTGCGCCACGCACGGCTTACATTCGCTGCAAGTTCTGTTTCCCACTGCTGTAGAGGCGCAGGCTTTAAGCGCACTAGGTCTGGCGTTGCGCATCGATTTTCAGTACCACTTTCGCAACCCCGGATATCGCAATGCGGAAGAGTTTTATGCGCGCTTTTCTTCCAAGCGGCGCAATGCGCTGCGGCGCGAGCAAGCGGCGCCGGCCCAGCAAGGCATCGCGCTGCGCACGCTACGCGGCGCGGAATTGGCAGAAGATCGTCGGCGCTGGGCGGATCTGGCTTACACGCTGCATCGCTCGACGGTAGACAAGTTGCGATGGGGCCGGCGGTGGCTGAATCAGGAATTTTACCGACGCTTGTTTTTTGCCTTGCCCGCGCCGCTAGAACTGGTTATCGCCGAGCGAAAGGCTCACATCGTGGCTGGCGCGCTAAATGTCGCGCACGGCGAGGGCCGGGCTCCGCTATACGGCCGCTATTGGGGCTGTTTGGAAGACCATCCGTTTTTGCACTTCAATGTCTGTTACTACCATTCCATTGCCGAATGCATTGCTCGCGGCATTCCCGTCTTTGAGGGCGGAGCCGGCGGCGAGCACAAGCTTATGCGCGGCTTTGAGCCCGTCTGTACTTACGCCGCTCATGCCTTTGGCCATGTTGGTCTGGATCAGGCGCTGCGCCGTTACATCGCGCAAGAGACCAAAGCGCGCACCGAGGCACTTTTGCAGTTTTACCGCGAGTCGCCCATTTTGAAGCCTTTTTCGCCTGGTCAAGGGCTGCAAGGGGAATAGTCCCTTACGCAACATCTAATAGGCAATAGGCGCGAACTCAGGAGTCCTTCGATGAAATCATCAGCATTCCTTTGCCACTTGCCGCTGTGCACCGTCCTTTTGAGCAGTGGCGCCGTTGCACTTTGCGGCTGTGGCAACCACCAAGAGGCACCGCCGCCCCCGGAAGCGCAAGGACCCTGCGCCGTGCAAATTCAATCCTGGCCTGAGGAAGGTCAGCAGCACGTCGCGGAAGGTACTCCGCTGCAATTTGGCAGCAATCCGCCTTCTTCCGGAAATCACTATCCGATTTGGGGGCGCTGGGGCGTGCATGAAAAGCCACTTGAGCGCGGTTATTACGTACACAATCTAGAGCATGGCGGAATCGTCCTTTTGTACCGCTGCGCCGACTCCTGTTCGGATGTCGTGGCCGAGCTGCAATCGGTCTTGCACAGCCGGCCTGCGGATCCGGCTTGTGCGCCGGAAGTTTCCTCTCGCATCGTGCTGACGGCCGATCCGCTATTAGACGTGCCGGTGGCCGCCGCCGCCTGGGGGCATACTTATCGCGGACAGTGTTTGGATCGGCCGCTTTTGAATGATTTTATCGAGGCGCATTACGACAAGGCTCCGGAATCTACGTGTGTTCAAGGCTTTGTCCCTTTTTTCGAAAAATGACTGCAGCCTATGTGCTAGGGCGCTAAAAAAGCGCGTAAGATGACAAAATGATCCGAGGTGGCTACGCTCTGGCGCTTTTGCTACTGGCAGTGCGCGCTTTTGCCGAGCCGCTGCCAGCTACCGGCCTAAGTCCGTGGTTGCTTGTGACCGACCCGCCGATGTTAAAGACTTTGGAAGGGCAGGGCGCGACACTGGCGGTGCGCCTTGGCGAGCGCGCGGCCGCGTCGAATCGGGCGCTTTTGGCCAATTCTTTGTATTCCGATTTGGTGACTACCCTTGAGTCTGATCTAAATGAACTGCGCCGCCAGGATCCGTCGCTGGCACCCGGAATGCGCAGCGCCCATCGGCTGTTTGCTGCGGCCTTTCTGCGCGCCGAAACCGCGCATTTTGAGCTGGTTGGCGTCGTTAACCGCCTGGATCGCCGACCATTTGTGCCGAATTCCTGCGGCGAAATTCGGCTGATTTATCGACTTGCTTATGCCATTCCGCAAGGCTCGGGAATCAGCCGTTCGCGCCTTCCTTTGACGATTAATCTCGTCTATTTTGCGCACGATGAGAACGGCGGTAATGATTGCCGCCGCGTGGCCGCGCTTCTGGCCGAGCCGCCGACAAAGCTTTTGAGCTCATCGCTGCTTTTGCCGGAGCGCATCAAAGCCGTAGAGGTAAATTTTCAATCGGTACGTTGGCCATCGACAGTGCGTCCGGATTTGGCCGGACATGCCGAGTATCTATTGCGGGTTTTTCACAAGAGCGCCGATGGCAAAAGGCTTGTGCCGGCGCCCCTTGAAAACACGCCGGACGTGGAACGTCTGCAAAAAGATTACGCGGCGCGGCAAGCGCTGCGGGCATTTATATCGGCACCCGAAAATTTGCAGCGGCTAGAAGAAGGAACCGTGGTGCTGCCCGAGCAATTTTTGGCGCGCCGAGTGACTTCGTTTTCGCCGCGCGGACTGGCCCGGCTGAGCAATCGTCCCTTTCGTCAGCTTTTTACACCCGCGGACTTTAGCGGTCTCGATCTGAAAGGTCGTCGCTTGATAGGCTCGGCGGCGGCGTTGCTGCGACGCCTCGACGGCTTGTCTTGTGCCGGCTGCCACCAAAGCCGCAGCGTGGCCGGATTTCATGTAATTGGCGCGGATGTCGAAGATTCCGCAGACAATAACAGCATTCTGGTCGCTGCCTCGCCGCATCTACTTTCCGACGAGCCGCGGCGCCGAGCTTACGTGCAAGCGCTGCTTTCCGGAAAAGTTCCGGACCCGGCGCGCCCTTTGAGTGAGCGCGCCGATGTAGACGAAGGCGGCTACGGTTCCCACTGCGGGCTTTTTGATGCGGGATTTGCCACTTGGAATTGCCGGTCGGGGTTTGTCTGCACGGCCGTCGATGAAACGGATGAAGTCGGCATTTGTTTGCCGGTAAAAAGCGAAGTCGGCGATCCCTGTGAAATCGGTCCGGTACGCGCCAATGCCGATGCCCATCGCGACCGCATCGTGCAAAAAAGTCCGCGCCCCTGTCCGCAGCTTGGCGTCTGCCAATCCAACTACGCTGGATTTCCTGCGGGAATGTGCAGCGTAGCTTGTACGGACTTGCCATCGGAGGCAGCTTGTGGCGGCATTCCGCAGTTGCGCGGCTTTAATGACTGCCTTTCGCGCGGACAAGCTTTTTCTGTATGCATTCGCGACAATATTCGTCCAAATGGACTACGCGCTTGCAATGAGCGAAATCCTTGCCGCGACGATTACATCTGCGCGCGCAGCGCCAGTGCTCAGGGGGTCTGCATGCCTCCCTATTTCCTGTTTCAAATGCGCGTAGACGGCCATCCAAACCCTTGATGGGGATGGTTTTCTAGGTTTTAGCCTGTAGAAGAAGCTGCCGTTGGTGCTACAATCGCCGACCGCAACCAAGGAGGATCCCATGGCTATCGACATCCATAATCTTTTCAACGAAGAATTGCCGGCCCGCTTGGCGAAGAACGCTGAGGCGGCCAAGCACATCGGGGCCAAGTTCCAGATCAACATCACCGGCGAAGGCGGCGGCGAGTGGCTTATCGACGCCTCGGACAGCGGTCCCAAGGTGGTGGCAGGCAATCCCGGCACGGCCGATGTTACATTCACGCTGACGGCTGAGGACTTTCAGAAGCTTTACGAAAACCCGAAGGCCAACAGCATGCAGCTCTTTTTCGGCGGCAAGCTGAAGATCACGGGCAATCAGATGCTGGCCATGAAGTTTCAGCAACTGTTCGACTTGAGCGCCTAGTAAAACTGCGCCATTCCTGTACTCACGCCTCGAGTTCTTAGGAATCTCCAAACATTTCTGTCTCGCAATCGTTTCCGTCGTTAGCGTTTCGCAGGGTGTGCCTGAAGGCGCGGACCTATAAACCAATGGGCGGCGTTGTCGCGGCGCAGACGACCTTACTGCCCAAGTGGGTAAGTGGCGTTCGCAACTAGGACTATCGCTACTACTGTATGCGCGACTCAAGGTTCACGCTGTATGCGCTGTTGTCAGTTGTTATGAAAGAGGAAGCCGCGTGCTGGTTCGACTGGCTGGTGTGCGCGCTGGCCGGTACGCCGGATCAGCTTAGCATCATGTACGGGCTTTTTGGCGAGCACTGCCTGACCCAGATGGAGCTGCCGTGGCTTCTCAGATAAGAATGCTCGTGTGCATTGCGTATCGGAAATGCCGCACACACGCAGCTACAACTCGACATTTTCGGCGAGGTCGCTGACACGCTGCACGTTGCGCGCCGCAGTGGTCTGTCGCTTGATCCGCACGCCTGGCGCGTGCAAAAAGCAATGCTGCATCACTTAAGTGATATCTGGGCCGAGCCCGACGAAGGAATCTGGGAAGTGCGCGGTCCGAGGCGGCACTTCACGCATTCCAAAGTCATGGCCTGGCTGGCATTTGAACGCTCGATCGCCGACATGAAAACCTACGAGCTGCCCGGCCCGCTAAAAGCATGGGATTCCCTTCACAAGCATATACGCGACGAGATCTTTAGGTACGGCTATAACTCGCAGCGCGGCTCCTTTGTTCAGTCTTACGGCAGTAACGACCTCGACGCTGCGCTGCTGCTACTGCCGGTCGTCGGCTTCATCGAGCCAAGCGATCCGCGCATGGTACGCACCGTGGCCGCAATCGAACGCGAGCTTATGCCAGACGGCCTGGTCTTGCGCTATCGCAGCGAATTGCAAAAAGACGGCTTGCCGCCGAACGAAGGTACATTTTTAGCGTGCTCTTTCTGGCTGGTAGACAACTACGCGCTATGCGGGCGCTTCGACGAAGCCGAACGTCTATTTTCATATCTGCTAAGCCTGCGCAACGACTTGGGACTTTTGTCCGAAGAATATGACCCGCGCGGAAAAAGACAGCTTGGTAATTTTCCGCAGGCGTTTTCGCGCATAGCTCTAGTCAACACGGCCTTCAACCTCCATCGCCGTTTTGGTCCGGCCGAGGATCGGCGCACCAAAGGTCAATGCCATCTTCATATCGAACGGCGGGCTGTCTCTGACGCAGAGGGCTAGGTTTCGTAACGGGCCAAAAATCGTTTTAGGGCGGCGCGCTCTTCGAGATTTAGTACTTCGCCAAGCCAGCGCCTTAGATCTTCAGGGTTGCGAAAGCACTTGCGGCTGAAAGATTGCGCTTGGCGAACCATGCGCTCGATCTGCAGATTGATCGTCGCGCTGTTACTTAGCAGAAACCCGTTGCGGTCCAAAATCGAGTTGTCGCCGCGCATGCGCAACAAAAGCTCATCGGCGACGAGCGGCGAGAAAATTTCGGCCTGCTTCAGATCGGTGCAGAGCACGACCAGGCCGGAGCCAACCTGACCAAATGCCTGCTCGATGCGCAACCAGAAATGTTTGACTTCTTCCAGGTCGGCAATGCGTTGAATGCGAACTTCGACAAGCCGTCCGACGTGATGCTCAATCGTCCACATGGCGCCACATGTAGAATACCGTAATCCGGCCCAAGCGTTAGGTTCCTGTGCGCAAGTCGTGCGTAGATGGGCCACCTCGGCGATATTGCTCAGCATTTTTGGGTCTCGAATTTGCGGCATGCAGCTCCAAGCTGCTTATCGCGAAACAATCAGGTATTTTCGCCAAGTTTGGGCCGGTCGGCTTTCGGAAATAGGAAGCCTCATGATAATCTCGGGGCGGAGGTGCCCGAAGATGGTCCCATATATGCAAGCTTATCGAAATTTACTTAAAAGTCGGCTGCAGGCGTCTAGCCGGCACATGCGGCGCATGGCTTTCGGGTCGCTGTCCCTGGTTGCGGTGCTTAGTTGTGCAACCGGATGTCACAGCGAGCCCCCCAAGGATGCGCCGCCTTATGTTCCGCCGGATCTGGGTTCGGATCCAAGCAATCCGCAGGATCCCTTGTATGAGTGGTGGGCCATTTCCGCAGTAAGTTCGAAGCTCGTCTATGAATATACGTTCGCTGGCCAGCCGTCACCTCCGCCCGATCGCAACTATAAGATGGATCCGCACTATGTAGCTGACGGGCTGGATCGTTATCTTTTTATGGCCGGCAGTCCGGCCGCCACTGCGGAACAGTGGAGTATCAGTTTCTTTCGGACGGCGCTGGCGGATATGAATGCGCCGGAGCCGGAATTTGACGTGAGCATTCCCTGGCAAGTGGCGATTAAAGCGAATGCCGGAACCTGGTTCACCCAGGATGCCCTCGGGCCCTTTGGACAAATCAGCGCCAAGAAGGGCCGCATATGGTTCGCAGGAAATGGCGCGGCCAACCTACCGGACTATGTGCGGCAAATCGGCCGAGCCGATTTTGATGCCACCGATACTAGCAAGCCTCCGGTGATCGACATTCAGCAGAATCCGGCGCTGACCGTTCCAGCGTTTAACGGTACGCAAGCCGATTCGGTTCCGGTAGAAGCACGACCGGACGCCTATGGTATGAGCGATCCATGGATTATCACCGACCCTGCAAATTCGAACCAATTGCTCATGTACTATGCCGGTCTGAATTGCGCGGGTGATTCCTGCCGATTTCAAATTCTGCGCGCCACCAGCACGGACGATGGGTTTAGCTTCACTCCAGGGCAAGTGGTCCTGTCCGGACGGCCCGGAGTTGCTGCGGAAGCCGGGGGTGTCGCTGCACCTAGCGTCGTGTTTATAAACGGCCAGTATGCGATGGCGTATTCGGTGCTTAGCGGGGTTCCGACTAAGAGCCGCTACGGCATTCGACAGGCCTTGATTGTAGGCGTAACAACCGGCATGGCGGTAAGCCGCGATGGCATCAATTGGACAGCCGGGACGCCGCAAGGAATGCCGCTATTAAACTACACCAAAGGGGTTTGGGGAGACGCCGGAGTTGGCTCGCCTAGCTTGTATCTGCAAAAGGGCGTGGTCCAGGCTTTTCTCGGCGGAGCGCTTATAGACTCGGTTGGTGGACAGATCTATTATTACGAGAACCTCGGCACCACGGCCTCTATGGGATATTATTTCTAGAAAAGAACTACGGTGCTCGGAGCTGGATGGCTAAGCGGTAGGTGATGGGCCTTGGGAATCGCGCCGGACGGCAAGTGCGGACGCAGTCCGTGGCGCGGTAGCATGTCGGCCAGGGTCCACAGAAACAGGACCCCCTCTAATAGCGCCAAGTGATATCCCAGGCAGAAGTGGTTGCCGCCGCCAAAGACCGCATTCTCCATGGGCGTTGGCGGAGCTTTCTCATCGAGCCAGCGCTGCGGAGAAAAGCGCTCGGGCTCTTTATACGTTTCCGGATCGAGACAATAATCGGCGGCAGGAATGTAGACGAGCTCGCCGACCGGAATCTCATGCCCGGCAAACTGTAGCGGCTTTACGACATCGCGGCTAAAGAGCGGAATCGGCGGATGCAGACGCAAGGTCTCGCGAAACAGCGCCTCGGCAAAGGGAAAAGCTTTCAGGTCGGCCATTGCCATGGGCGCTTCCGGATGCGCTTTGACTTCGGCCACAAGCGCTTCCCAATGCTCGGGTGCACGGGCCAGCTCGATGGTTGCCCAGGCGATGGCGGATGACGTGGTTTCGTGTCCGGCAAATGTTAATAGACGCATGTTGTCGACAAGCTCATCAATGCTCAAAAGCTCGCCGTTTTCGTCTTTCGCATGCGCCATGGAGGCCAACATGCTGCTGCCATCGGGACGCTCGCGCGCTTTTTGGGCCAACGCTTGCAGTCCTTTTTGTAGCCACTTGTTCGCAGGCTCGACCAGAACTTTGTCGATGACGGGCAGCGGCAGCACCGACCAGGCAAAATAGCGGTATTTTTTGTACCACAGGTCTAGTTCGTCGCGCGGTACATCCAGAATTTGAAAGATGATATCTAGCGCAACGTGATGGGTGTCGGCTAGAACCTTTACCGTGCGGCGCGTCGCCCAGCTTTCCACAATCGGACGGTAGGCGTCGGCGATGATTTTGGCAACCCCATGCTGTTCAATGCCCCGAGGTGAGAAGACGGCATTCATGAGACCCCGCAGCCGCTGATGCGCACTGCCTTCCAGGGCCATAAGACCGCGCTCTGTGATGAATTGGGAATGGCTTTTGGCCAAATGGGCATTGGAAAGGGCCTTGTTCTTAAGCAGTGCAAACCCTTCCTTGCCGCAGCAGGTCGGATGCCAGCCCAGGCCCGGTCCCATGTGCAAATAAAACAGCGGACCTAGTTTTTGCCGACCTCTTTGTAAAAGGCCAGGCGCATCCGCAAAAAACGCTGGAAGGTGTCCGACCCCTGGAAAGGAGCCGGGCAACACCGGGACCCCTGATTTATATTTGATCGAAGAACGCAATGGATTTGTAAGCATGTTGATCTCGCGAAGGGCGAGGATAGCAGCGGTCGGCAAGACTGAGAAGAACCATCTGAATTGCACAATCAAACCGCAAGCCTAAGAATGAAAAATTCGGAGGTAGGAAGGCTCAACCAGTTACAAGATGAGTTTGATCGGAGGAGGGGAATGATTCGCTGCCTTTCGATCTCCTTGGGAATCGTCTTCCCTCGATTGATCGAAAGGCAGCGGTAGCTTCATGTAGCGATTGCTGCTAAGCCACGCGTCGGCGCCGCCGCATAAGCAACCAAGCCATTAGGCCGCCGAGCAGAGCCGGAATGGTACTTGGCAAGCTGCTTCGTCCGCTAAGATCGCAATGACAGCCGCGTACCGCGCCGGTGCTATCGCTTCCGGCTACGCAAGTGCCTTCAAAAGGAACGCACATAAAATCCTGCGGACAGGTGATGAATGTACAGGGATCATCGAAACACCGTCCGTTGCGGCAGCCTTGGGTCGGCTGGCAGCGGACATTGCTGCAGGCCGTATCGCTGACGCATTGGCCGCTGGAATCACAGGCCTCGCGCGCGCCGCAAGCCAAGGGGCACGGCGTTGCAAAACATTGCCCCAAAATGCAGCGCTGACCACTGCCACAGCTAATGTCGCAAACTTTTTTGCAGGCGGGCGCACTTGCGCCATCGGTATAGCAGTATTGTCCTTCCGGACAGATGAAATTGCTGCATGGATTGGCTTTGCAAATGCCCCCCGTACAGCCCTGACCGGTCGGGCACTTGACGGCGTAGCAGCTATCGTCGCAAAGCTGGCTCATTCCGGCATCGCCTGCGGAAATGCTCTCAAAAATTGAGCTGAGCGCTTGTGTCAGGGCATTGGCGCTATCGGCCTTATAGTACCGATCGGTGTTGCCGCCGGTTTGCGGCGCCGGAACGCCGCCGGCATCGGCCATTTGGTTCAGACCCGCTTGCGCTTCGGCTGGAAGATTGCCGCTAAAGCCGATGACGAAGGTCTTAATCCCCGCCGCCGAATCATGCGCTTTTTGAATTTCGGAAATCGTCGTCGTTAGGTCAGGCGGGTAAGGGGATCCGGCTATGCCGCATTGACTTGTATCGGTGCAGCAAGGCCCCCCATCGGTAATAAGAACGATATATTCGCCTCGAGTTGGATCCTGCAGTTCTTCGTTGAGCTGCGCTTTGCTGATGGCCGTATAGGTTGGGGTTCCGCCATTGGGAGCCACAAGAGTATTCAACAATGCGTTGATCTGCATTTCGGTATTAAACCGAATCTGAACGTCAACATCACTACCGCTTTTAACCCCACAACTAAACTCATTCGGGAAAAAATTAAACCCTATCGGAAATTTATTATTATATTTCATTAGAAGATCTTGCAACGCGGTCTTGGCAATCGTCCATTTGGCGGGATTTGCTGAGGTGGCTATACTGCCATCGGGGGCTCGCTCCATGGAGCCCGATGCATCCAGAATAAACAGCACGTGCGGGCACTTTACCGCATGAGCCACGCCTGGACTTCCTAAGCAGAACAGCACAAGGCCAATCAACAACAATTTTGCTTTTGCGTGCATGGAACCCTCCAAGTAGCCGAAGTTAGGCAGTAACAACGCCCTTTTATGCTTATTAAAAGAACCATTAGGCGTTGGCGATATGTTTTGGCGCAAGTGCGTAACCGATCCGAAGCCGAGATTCTGAAGGCGTGGTACGGTGCAAACACCGGTATCGACAGCTTACGATCGATAGATCATCTGCCAGAAGATTATCACGAATCGCCCGCGATAGAACCGCGAAAGCGGCCAAAACCGGCGATCAAATATCTGTGTCAAGACCCAGTCAGGCCAGGTGCGACGGCAGGGAAACAATATTCAAGGCGCTCCTAAAAAGTTCCCACGTCTGCGCTACCTAAGGCTACATAATATGATTCCGAGCCGCTTTCGAAGGTCTGTATGAGCCCGCCAAGATAAGCCATAAAATCGCCGTTCTTGACGTACAAACTAGGCGCGCTGATTCCGCTGGCGGCCCAGATAGCCTTGCCGCCTCTATAATCGATGAGCAGTTTTTTGTCTTGGCTGCCGTATCTCCAATGAATCCCATCCGTACTGACTGCGACACCGATCTTTGCGTCTAAAGTCAAAGCTCTGCGAATTCCGACGCGCGATTTTTCTGGATAGATTCCGACCGCTGTATAAGCCATCACGTACTGCCCATCGACCTGTATGACGCTGGGGCTGGCAACGCCGCCGGTCTCGATGGCGAGGCCGGGCCGGCCGCTTAAAACCACCTCGCCCGGGCTAAATGTATCGCCATTATCGGTGCTCGTCGCGCGCAGTATATGAAACTGGCAGACATCCGTGGAGCAATCTAGACCCGAGTAGTACATGATTAGATGACTTGGATTCGCCGTATCCGCCAGGACCCATGGATCCATCTTGCCCCAGGAATCCGGACCTTGTTCGTTGGGCATAGAATCGGGCTGGGTGCCATTAAACATGGGTGCTGTGAGTACCGGGGCACCTTGGAGGTTTACAACGGGAGGCTTCGATGTATCGGTGGCATCAATGTTGGCGCGGCCAATCTGAAATACATAATCTGGAAAATTGGACGCACCACTTCCTGCGAACCAAAAGACTCCCTTGGCGGCGCTCATTTGTGCAAAAGGTCCTGTCGCGTCCTTTTTAAACCACGTTGTGGCATCGGCCGCTAGTGCCATCTTCCACGGAGTAAAACTATCAATGGATGGTTCCTTCCCATCCATGTCTACCACCGTGCGGTAATAGCTGATGCTCCACTGTTCATTTGCAAAATTGCTTGCAGAGGTAGCTATCGGGCTTCCGGCCATAAAAAGATAACGGTCCGTTCCGTCGGCTATATAGTGCGGATCGCGCTTCCAGTTACGCGTGAGGGGAGGAGTATATTCACTATAAATACTCGTCGAGACGGCTGGAACGCCCCACCACGTGTACAATCCGTCCGAACCCATGTCATTGCCATTTGCGGGAGGTTCGGGCGGGACGTAAGGACTGGCATCTGTCTGGTTGTTTCCATGACATCCCGATGCGCCGCTTAGCGCGGCGAGAAGGGGCAACGGCAAAAGCGCTCTTCGCCACTGCGGGCGTAGCTTGAGGAACCGAAGACTCAGCAAATATTTATAAGCTTGGTTGTATAGAGCCATCTCCAGACACCTCCGTATCCGAGCATATCATACAATCCCCTATATTCTGAAGGTGAGTGCTGCAAGCTTGCCTAGGTTCTAGGCTTCTTGCGTATTCGAATAGCTTTGTGAATCAGAAAGGGCCTTGGCTCTCGCTGCCTTTCGCTGGCTCGTGGGAAAACGCCCTTCGCCCTTCAGCCCTCGGGCTTAGGCATGCGAATGCATGTGTAAACACCTGATTTCGTATGTTAGGACTCGGCGCTACAAAGCCTTTTCAAAAAGGAGAAAATTCCATGTACAAACAATTGCCGGCGGGCTTTTCGCGTATTACGGCTTCTGTCTATTATGATGATGCGGCGGCGGCCATTGACTGGCTCGTCCGCGCATTTGGCTACTCCGTACGTCTACGCATCGAAGGTCCAGGCGGACAAATCGAGCACTCAGAGCTGGAATACGGCGAGGGTGTGCTCATGGTCGGCGAAACCAGTCGGCGCCCCGGACGCAAAAGCCCACAGTCGCTTGGCGGGGCCAATACCCAATGCCTGATGGTCTATGTGGACGATGTAGATGCCCATTGCGCAAAAGCGCGTGCCGCCGGCGCCAAGATTCTGCAGGAGCCCGCGGATCACGACTACGGGCAAGGGTATTGGTGCGACCGCTGCTACGAGGCCGAGGATCCGGAAGGTCACCGCTGGTGGATCGCGCAGCGCATACAGACTGGCAAACCGCAGTAAACGAACTTCTGTATACTCTTAGCCCGCTTCCATGTCTTTGCTCAATCAAGTCGCGATCCTTCTTATCGCCGCGGTTTTGGCGGTGGCGCTTTTCAAACGACTGAAACTAGGTTCGGTGCTGGGCTACCTGGCTGCTGGCCTGGTCATAGGTCCGTGGGGCATACGGCTTATCACCGATGTGCACAGCATCCTGCACTTTTCAGAATTTGGAGTGGTGTTGCTGCTTTTTCTCATCGGTCTTGAGCTAAACCCATCGCGCTTGTGGATCATGCGCCGAGCCGTTTTTGGGCTGGGCGGAGCGCAAGTGCTGGCCACGGCGCTGACCTTGGGGGGACTTGGCATTGTCCTTGGTGCGGCGCCGCTGCCGGCGCTCATTGTCGGCTTTGGGTTGGCGCTATCTTCCACGGCTTTTGTATTGCCGATTCTGGCCGAAAAAAACCAACTTGCCACTGCGCATGGAAACGCCGCTTTTGCCATTCTGCTATTTCAAGATCTTGCAGTGATTCCGCTTCTGGTCGTGCTGCCGATGCTCGATAACGCGTCTGCGGCTGCGGTGCCTAGTAGCGGATTTGCCACGGGGCTGCGAATTGTCGCGGCGCTTTTTGGGCTGGTGCTGGCGGGGCGCTATCTATTAAAGCCGATCTTCAAACTGATCGCCTCCTCGGGAAACCAAGAGATTATGACGGCGCTGGCGCTGCTTGTGGTGGTGGGCACTTCGTCCATCATGCATTTTGTCGGCCTGTCGATGTCGCTTGGCGCCTTTTTAGCCGGAGTCCTGCTGGCAGAATCGGAGTATCGCCATGAACTGCAAGCCGACATCGAGCCGTTTAAAGGTCTGCTGCTCGGGCTTTTTTTCATGGCCGTGGGAATGTCAGCAAACCTGGGCATTATCCGCGACGTACCGCTGCGCATCGTGGCGGTCGTGATTGGCTTTATGTCCGTAAAGTCTTTGGCGATCTACGGAATCAGCCGGCTATTTGGACATTCCACGGATTCTGGTCGCAATATCGCTGCGGCGCTTTCGCAAGGTGGTGAATTTGCCTTTGTCTTATTTGGCATCGCCACCGCAGCCAAGGTGATGCCCCAGGATACGGCCGATTTTCTGATTGTAGCGGTGACCGTATCGATGGTGCTGACGCCGCTTTCCTTTTTGTTTAACGAGAAAGTCTTGTCCCGTTTTGTCAAGGCACAGGCGCGAAGGGACTTTGATGTGATTGGCGAGCAGGAACATCCGGTGGTCATCGTCGGTTTTGGTCGAATCGGCCAAATCGTCGGCCGGCTTCTGCGCCTGCGCAAGATTGGCTTTACGGCGCTTGATTCAGCTCCGACGCACGTAGACTTTATTCGCAAGTTTGGAAATATGATTTACTACGGCGATGCCACGCGCCTAGAGCTTTTGCGTGCGGCGCATGTGGACAAAGCCAAAATTCTGGTGGTTGCCATTGATGACATCGTGGCTTCGGTAAAAGTCGTCGAGCTGGCGCAGCAACATTTTCCCAATGTGCAGATCTATGCACGGGCGCGCAATCGGCAGCATGCCTACCAGCTTTTGGCCATGGGCGTAAATCGTCTTGTGCGTGAGACCTTTGAATCTAGCCTTTCGCTGGCGGAACAGGTCCTTTTGGGAATGGATATACCTGCCGATACTGTAAAAGAGACCATCACAAAATTTGCCAGCTATGATGATGCGATGATGCGCAGCATGTACGTGCATCGGCATGACGAGCAAAAGCTCGTGGAATCCGCCAAACAGTACGCCACCGAGCTCGAACGCCTATTTAATACCGACGCCCAAAACGCACCAATTACCGTTCCAAACAATCCTGAGACCACCTAGCGCGAAAGCATTTCAACAAATCGCTCAACTAAAATCCGCAATAGGGTGTTTCCACCCTTTGAAAAAATTTTCTAAGCCCACGCGCAGCGTATACTATGGGCCAAGCCTTTTTCACAGATGGAGGAACCATGACCCAACCTATCTTTCGTACTTTGCGCTTGGTAATGCTCGTGAGCTTGGCGCTGTTTGGATTGTTTCTGGCCAAGGCTTACGCCAGCAGTTCCTGCGGTTCGGATTCCGATTGTGGCGGCTACGGTCGCTGCTCAAGCGGCAAATGCGGCTCGTGCAGTTCGGATTCCGATTGCAACGGACATGGCCGCTGCTCAAGCGGTAGGTGCGGCTCGTGCAGCTCGGATTCCGATTGCAAAGAAGGCCGCTGCTCGGGTGGTAAGTGCGGTTCGTGTAGCTCGGATTCCGATTGTGGCGGCTACGGTCGCTGCTCAAGCGGCAAGTGCGGCTCGTGCAGTTCGGATTCCGATTGCAAAGTAGGTCGCTGTTCCAGTGGCAAGTGTGGTTCCTGCAGCTCGGATTCGGACTGCAAAGGGGGTCGCTGTTCCAGCGGCCAATGCAACAACGCCCGCTAAGTAGTTCCCATCCACAACCTGTAAACAGCGCGGTCCGTGCGCGGCGATCGGCCGGGGTGGCCATTTTGCCGCGGTGGGCCGTGGCTTTGCGCGGTCCGTGCCAGTGCAGTTGCGCTTTGGCGATGCGTTGGCGTTTTTAGATGGATGCCAGATAGAGGAAGGCCTCATACTAGAAGGGCTGTAGACCTGGCAGACGCGAGGCTTTTAGAACGATGTCCGAGCTCCCATTTTTTCGTGCAATTCTCAGAAATGTCGATTTTATCCTCTGGGCCGTCGACATGGACGGCATTATCCGCCTTAGCGAAGGCAAAGGGCTAAGTGCCCTCGGCCTTCTGCCGGGCCAACTGGTCGGGCAGAGTGTCTTTGCGGTGTATGAGAAGCATCCAGAGGTTTGCGAATACATACGCCAGGCCATGCTCGGCGAGGAATTTATCAAAACGGTCCAGATCGGCGATGTCTATATAGAGAATCGCTATGCGCCGGCGCGCGACGAAAATGGCAAAGTGATCGCCGTACTTGGCGCCTCCATCGAGGTCAGCGAACGTTTTCGTATTTTGGAAGAGCGCGAGCGCAAAGCAGCGCAGCTTCGCGTGCAAGCCGAGCTTTTGGACCTGTCCGATGACGCGATTATGATGCGCAAGCTCGATGGGACCATCACCTATTGGAACCGCGGAGCCGAGCAGGTATACGGCTATTCAAGCTCTGCCGCCATCGGTCAAGTTGCGCATGAACTATTGCAGGCGCAATTTCCGGAGCCGCGCGAACAAATCGAGCATGAGCTTTTGACCCACGGCGTCTGGAGCGGCGAGCTTGTGCATAAGCAAGCAAACGGTACAGAGGTTTTGGTATCCAGCCGCTGGCGCCTGAAACGCAATGAAAAGGGTGTAGCCATCGGCGTGATGGAGGTCAATACCAATATCACAGCGCGAAGGGAGGCCGAGAGACTGCATGCTGCCAAACAAGAAGAACTGATTCGCACGCAGTCTTTGGCCATTGCCGAGCTATCGACTCCGCTCATTCCCATCGCCAACGAAATCTTGGTCATGCCGCTTGTCGGCATGATGGACGCCAGTCGAGCGCAACGCGTCATGGAGAGTTTGCTCGACGGGCTGTCCTCTTCACGCGGCAAAATTGCTATTTTGGACATCACCGGCGTGGCGCTCGTCGATACGCAAGTGGCCAATTCGCTGATTCGCGCGGCCAAGGCCGGCCGACTTCTGGGCGCCGAAGTCATCCTGACCGGCATACGCGCCGAAGTCGCCCAAACGCTGGTGGCGATTGGCGCCGACTTGGGAGACATCACCACTTGCGGTTCTTTGCAGGCGGGAATCTCTTATGCGCTAAAACGTCTACAAAAAAGTACTTTGGAATAAGAACTAGGCTCGTCTCCGTTTTCCGCCGTTTCCCTCTGTTTCTCTGATAGTTCGTTCGTCGCCGCGGTCTTGGGACTGCGGGCAATAAACTCCATCTAGAGGCTACCAACTATCTTCCTTGACCCCACATGGGCTGCTGGTGTATGTGTCTCGTCGGAAACGGTGTTCACTTTTCATGATGGCGAGTTTTGTAAACCAAGACGGAGGCAGACCATGGCCCTGACAAATAAGTTCAGACGTCCTCTTCTTTTTAGGAGAGTAGTTCCCCTGGCAACAGCATGCTTGTTGCTTGTCGGCGCGCACAGCCGCTTGGCGCATGGTGCAGCCACTTTGCGCTACCAGGTGAATCAGCACGGAGATGTCGCGCTGTTTGGCAATACCCTGGGCTATGACTGCCGCGCTGGGGTGCCTACGCCCATCGTTGGCAGCGTCGACCT
The DNA here is from genome assembly GCA_964460115.1 of uncultured Myxococcales bacterium. Lineage (GTDB taxonomy): Bacteria > Myxococcota_A > Polyangia > Palsa-1104 > JAEUJZ01 > JAEUJZ01. The sequence continues at coordinate 33,087 of CAYWPR010000038.1, read as the reverse complement.
GACCATGTGCGGCACCAACACGAGTGACGTCGAAGTCGATGTGCTCTGGCGTGCGGATGAGCCGGCTTCAGGCCAAGCGACGGCCAGTGCCGCGATCACCCCGGCGCAAGCACGCAGCACGGCAGTTCTGAAGCTGCCCTCCGATGCCCTGACCAGTTACGCGCGCATCTACTGGTCCGGAGTCGGCCCCAAGGGAATGATTTCGCCCTCTGCTGCCATTTTGGTCGAGCGTCCGGGCGTTTTCGCGCAAACCGTGACCGCTCAGGTCACCGGAGTTCTGAATACGGTTGCCGAAGGAACCCACTACCAGCAGTCGGCCGACATCACAAACCTTGTGCAAACTTATGGCCCCGGCGTGTATCGGGTCAGCCAGCTTGCCGCGGTGTCGCCCGTCGATAAGTCCGATGCCCTGCTTTACTATGCGTGGAGCGGCGTGGTCTTTTACTACAAGCTTTCCGATCCACCGCGGTCGCTCAGCTTGTTTGACAGTTTCGATTTTATCAGCGGTGGTGTGGGCGGCGGAGTCTCGACTACGCTAAATAACTTCCTGGTGCCGATGAACGCCGGCTATGACGCCAAGTTGGCGGTGGTCGGATATCAAGGGGAGGCGACTTCCGGAGATCGTGTTGAAGTCAACGGCATAAGGATTAGCGATGCGCAAAACCCTGATACCAATTTCTTCAACGCCACGCATAGCTACCTGGGGCAGCCGGTTTCCAATGTCGGGGACCTGCCGCAAATGAGCGGTGCGGCCGACAGTATGAATGGCTTGGACATCGACACGGTGGACATCACAGGGCAGGTACACATGGGCGACCATGCGATGGACATCCATGTCTCGACGACCAATGATTCCGTCTTTTTGGGAAGCTTCACCGGTTCGGTCACGACCTTTCAGCCGGTATTTGCCGACAGCAAGCTGGACTATGTCAATGTTACAAATCCCGGCGGCGCCGATCGCCCCAATGACGTCCTAGGCTTCACGCTGACTGCGCCCAATACCGGCAGCGATACAAGCGTCAATACCTACATCACGGTTCCGCTGCCTGTAGGGCTGAGCTATGTTCCGGGCTCTATACAGATCGCTTCGGGCGCCGGCAGTGGCCCCAAGACCGACATGCCGGGCGATGATGGCGCCGAATACGATCCGGTCAATCGAACCATCAAGATTCGCATCGGCAGCGGTGCCACGCCGGTTCTGGGCGGCAACGTGACCAATATGGAAGCTCCGGTGGTGAAGTTTCAGGTCAAGGTAGATCCTGCCAGTAGTGGCCGAGACATCCTCGTAGGTGGAGTGATTACCGGCACGGGCCTTGTGGGCGGCCCGCAGGGCGTTCCGCCAAGCAATTGGAATACCGGCAGCATCTTTACTCCGAAGGATGGGCCGGGCAAAGACATTCCGATTTTTTATCCGAACCACCCGATCACCGTTCCCGTACGCGAATGCAAAGCCAATTCGGACTGCCCGATGGACAAGCCGCGTTGCGATACCACGGTATTTCAATGCACCGACAAGTGCATGACGGACAACGATTGCAAGGGCGCCGGCATGGGCGAACGCTGCACCAGCAGCAAAGTCTGCGGTTGCAGCACGGACAGTGATTGCCCGGCCCACGCTTGCGACAGCGCGGCGCACTCGTGCGTCATTCCCAAAGTCGATCTTAGCGTCACTGTAGACACCCTGCCCAAGCCGCCGCAGGTGATGCAGCCGGTCGTGCACGTGATCACCGTGACGAATAATGGGACGGATCCGGCCCCGGCCGGGACCACGGTGGTTTACACCGTGCCTCCGGGCGGCACCATTACCAAGATCGATCCGGGCCCCGGCTGGACCTGCATGCAGATGGATCGCAAGATCACCTGTACCGATAGCAACACGATTCCGCCCTTTATAAGTGCGCCGCAAATTAAGATCACCGTGACTCCGGATCCGAACGCCAAGACGGTAGACGTCAACGTGGGCGTAAACCATCCGGGCGTTAAAGATCCAAACCCCGCCAACAACAACGTCACGCGTAGCGACGGTCTAACCGGTGGTACGCAGCCGCCTCCGGCCGGCGATACCTATGATCAGCTAGCCGGCGGCGGTTTTAGCTGCAGCATTGGTAGCCCGGGCCATGGCCAAAAGATGGCGGAAGGCGCGGCGCTTTTGGGAATGCTGGCGATGCTGGCCTTGGGGCTGCGCCGCCGTCGCGATGGAGCGGGGCGCTAGATGCTTAAACAGACCTTGCTGGAGACACTCGTGCGATTTGCAAATCGACCCCTCGGGGCGGTTGCCGCCTGTGCCGCGCTGCTCTTGTTTGGGCAGCCGGCCAAGGCCCAGACAGCCCCGAAAAACGGCTTTCAGCTAAACCGCTATGAGCCAACAACCGCCGGGGAATGGTCCTTTATGGTGGACCATCCCTGGTATTCGTCGACCCGCTATTTTGCGGCCGGCATCACCCTGAACTACGGTCATAATCCCTTGGTCTTTGGCCAGCAGCAGGCCGACGGCAGCTTTCATGAAAGCCAAGTCGTCATCGGCCATCAGCTGCTTGGACATATAGATCTAGCCGGCTCCTTTTTGGACCGGGTAACCATCTCGCTATCGCTGCCCATTAGCTTGCTGGAACGTGGCAGTCCGGTTCCCATCGCCGGCGTCTCGCCGATGGAGGGCGTGGGCATCGGTGACCCGCGGCTTGGGGCCATGATTCGTTTGGCGAAGCAGCCCGACAGCGATCCCTTCTCGGTAAGCATCGGGGCCTTGGTCTGGTTGCCGCTGCGTCAGTGGGTTTCAGATAGCAGCGTGCTTTCGTCTTCGACCGGCGACCTCGGCGTACGCGTCATGCCAAAGCTTGTATTTAGCGGCTTGGCAAGCTGGCTGCGCTGGTCGCTGACCGGGGCCTTTTATTATCGGCCCGAGTCGACCATCGGCAATCTCGCCCACGAGGGCGGCAGCAAAGTCGGCTCTGAGGTGCAAGTCGGCCTGAGCTTGTATTATGCGAACAAAGTTCGCCGCGTAGCCGTGGGTCCCGAAGCCCTGTTTGCGACCCAGGTGCTGGGCGCGCAGGGACTCACCCGCGACCATACCAGCCTCGAAATTCTGCTTGGGTTTCATTACAACATCGCCAAAGTGCTGCAGCTTGGTCTGGCCGGCGGAGTCGGGGTGCTTAGGCAGCCCGGAACTCCCGATGGTCGCGCTCTTTTGCGCTTGGCCTATGCGCCGATTCGCGATCAGCGCCGCGATAGCGATGGCGACGGCATCTTTGATGACGAAGACGCCTGTCCGCAGGAAAAAGGCATTCGTACAGGCGATCGCAACACCAATGGTTGTCCGCCGCCGGTCGATCGCGATGGCGATCGAGTGCTTGATCGCGACGATCTGTGTCCGGATGTACCCATGGGTCAGTATCCTGATCCCGAGCGCCGCGGCTGTCCGCTTGCCGATCGCGATAAGGATGGGGTTCCCGACATCATGGATGTCTGCCCCGACGTGCACATGGGTGAAACCCCCGATTCGAATCGCCGTGGCTGTCCGATTGAAGATCGCGATCACGACGGTGTGATGGATCCCGATGATCTGTGTCCGGATTTGCCGCAGGGCGATTATCCGGATCCCGAGAAGCGTGGTTGTCCGGCCGGCGACCGCGACAAGGATGGCGTCGTCGATCCGGCGGATCGTTGCCCAGATGAGCCAGCTGGCGCTCACCCCGACACGGATCGGCCGGGTTGTCCGCTGCGCGATCGCGATCACGATTTGGTTCCGGATAAGTTTGACGCGTGTCCGGATACGCCAGGCGTTCCGGATTCCGATCCGAAGAAGAACGGCTGCCCGAACCGCATGGTTTCGTTCAGCGGTGGACAGCTTAAGATTCTAAAACCGGTGTTCTTCGCGACGGATCAGGATGTCATCCTGACGGAAAGCTATCCCGTGCTGCAAGCCGTGGCCGCGGTGCTCAAGCAAGCTTCGGAAATCAAGAAGCTGGCGGTTCGCGGACATACCGATAACCGTGGCGGAGCCGCGCACAACCTGGATCTGTCACAGCGTCGCGCCAATAGCGTCATGCGCTACCTGGTTGAGCAAGGCATTGATGAGAACCGCTTGGAAGCGCAGGGCTTTGGTCAGACCAAGCCCATTCGCGAGAATACGACGCAACCGGGTCGTGCTGCCAATCGTCGCGTCGAGTTTCAGGTGACCGATCCGCCGATGGATGAAAGCGTGCGAGAGCAAAACTCGCAGGATGTCGCTTCGCCGGATACCACCGACAGCTCTCCGGGCGCGCGTTCCAAGAAGCCTCGCAAATAAGCAGCCCGCCACAACGTACTTTATTCCCACCTCCTTCTGCCTAGCGAGCCCATCTCAATCATCGAGATGGGCTCGCTTCTCACCGTGTGCGCCGCGGCGCACATCAGCAAATCAATTCGCAGATTGACGCGATGGTGGCTTTCTGCAAGGGTTGCCCATCGGAGGTTACACATGCTGACGCTGCATCATGCTCCACGGTCGCGCTCGTCGCGCATCGTTTGGCTTTTAGAAGAGCTTGGCGCCACCTATCAAATCCAGTACACAAATATTCCGCGGATGGATGGTTCTGGAGCCTCTGATCCGCGCAATCCCCATCCGGATAAAAAGGTACCGGCCCTTTTGCACGATGGGACGCTTATTACCGAGTCGGTAGCGATTATTCTTTATTTGACGGACCTTTTTCCCAAGGCGGGGATTGGACCGCAAGTCGGAGATCCGCTGCGCGGCGCTTATCTGACGTGGCTGGCTTATTATGCCGGCGTGATTGAGCCGGTCCTGAATGTAGAATTTGCCGGCCTTACAGAAAACGCCGGCATGCAGCGAGCATTTACGAGCCGCAAGGCGGTGGATGGACGCATTTTGGCCGCCCTGCAAGCTGGTCCTTACATCTTGGGCGAGCGCTTTTCCGGCGCCGATATTTTGATCGCCAGCATGGGCCAGTGGATGCGCAAGATGCTTCCCGAAGGGGCGCTTGTGGATGCGTATCTGCAGCGCTGCGGTTCGCGGCCGGCCCTAGGGCGCGCCATGACCAAAGACAGTCCCAGCGAAACGGCCCAAAGTTAAGATCTTTTATCCGTAAAAGAAGGTGCTTCGATGTCTGCTTCGACAAAAGAGAATGTACCTATATGCCCGATCATCAATCTTGATGCGCTGCATATGGAATCGCATGCGGATGGTCCTTTTGTCGGGCAGTACGGCGTGATTAGCGACCGCATTGGCGCGCAAAAGCTCGGTTACAACCTGACCATTGTTCCGCCGGGCAGCCGAGAGTGTCCGTTTCACAATCACCACATCAACGAAGAGATGTTTTTGATTCTGGAAGGCACCGGACTTCTGCGCTTTGGAGAAAAGGAATATCCGCTGCGCAAGTACGACATCATCGCTGCGCCGCCGGGCCAAAGAGACAAGGCGCATCAAATCATTAACACCGGCCAAACCGAGCTGCGCTATCTGGCCATAAGTACGCGCGAACCGGCGGACATCGTCGAATATCCTGACTCGAACAAAGTCGCTGCGCTGGCCGGACCGCAAGGGAAGCGCCATCTGCATCTGCTATTTCGCGCCGAGCAAGCCGTGGATTATTTCGATCGAGAATATTAGACTTCTAAAGGGGCGGAGCGCATCCCCGATAAGGATATTATGAATCAAGCTGAGCAGATTCTGCAGCGTATCCTAGATGGCAGTCAGCCGCTTTTCGCGCGCGAGCTTGAAGAGGCGCAAAGCAACTTGCTAAAAACCAAGGCGATAGAGCGCTTGGCGGTGCTTGCGCCAAATGCTCCGGCTTTTCGACAAAGCATCAACCGCATGCTTTTTTTGATTGGGCCGCCGGTGCTGGCTTTGTATCGCACGCTGCGCGATGACGTAGGCTTGCAGCAAGAGCCCGCTTTGCGTCTATTGACGGAAATGCTCGATGTCACATATAGGCGCTTTGTGACGTCCTTATTGGGGCGGGTGGCCATCAATGTGGCGATGCAGCCGGCCCTGCGCATTAAACCTTTGGGCGAATATTTTCAAAACAAATACCTCGCGAACGAGGAGCCTCAGGGGTTTCGCTTCAAGAAACCATCGGATGAAGCTGCGCTTATGGCCTTTGATGTCAGCGAGTGCGCTCTTTTGACCTATGCCAAAGCGCAAGGCGCGCCAGAAATCGTGCCTTTGATTTGTGCCCTCGATCACCTGATTGCCGAGCCGCTAGTCGGCGCTACCTTGAAACGAAAGGGCACGCTTGCCACCGGCGCCCATCACTGCGATTTTCGCTACGTCAAGCGCACAGAACCCCAAGACAGCGATTGAAAGACCGTTTCAGAATGGCGAAGTTAGGAATCGGACTGGGGCCGCGGCTTCAGTCGCTGTTGCATTCGGCTTTGCACGGATAAAATAAGGGCCGGTAGGTCTTTTTGCAGCGCGGCTGGTACCCAAAACCACAGAATGCGTCCATGCATTTGGGCGCTGGCGCGAAAAAAGCTGCCCCCTTCGCGGGCTATAGTGGACGGAGCTTCGCCCAAACAGGTCTTGCACAAACAGGGAAGAGAACTGTTTGGATCATGCCGATTTAGGTTGCTTGTTCCTTGCGGGCGGCAACGTGCCGCGGCGGCGGCAGCTTGTGCTGCGGAAGCTGTCTGTAGCAGCAGTGCAACGTCGGCCGCGCAGAGCACTCGAGGCGTTTGAAGCGACATTCCGAGCGCCCCCTTTTTCGGCGAAAGTCCTTTGCCGGATGCAAATTTCAGCGCCGATTTGAGGTGGCTTACATCGGTAAGAGGATAGCGATTGCGCGGGGCGACAAAACGCTCGCCGTCAAATTGCGGATGTTCCAAAATGGCCACCAGCCACAAAGCTTCATTCGGCGGACGCACTGTGACCAAGAACAAGCGGCTTTGCGCATCAAGCTGAGCAAGCTGCTTGCTCGTGCTGCGATAGACCCGCAGGCCGAGCACACTCCCTAACTTGGCCTTGGGCGCGGTCTTTTCATAGATCGCTTTGCTCACAATCGCCACCATGTCTGGCATACAAAAATTTTATCCTGAAATAGAAACGACCAGCGCCTGCGATATGAGTCAATGTTGCCTGACATCGAAATCGTGTAAGTCAGCGGCGACACTGTAGGCCACCGTTCGTAAATTTATATTTGTATTTCACAATACATGATAAAATGTCCAACCATGAGCATTCATAAGCACCCATCTTTGCAGTCCCTTGCGCTTCTGGCCTTTGGCTTATTCCTGGCAGCCTGTCCCAGTAGCTCCAAGACGTTCACTTTGTCCATCGAGCCGACGGTCAGCACTGTGCCGGTCGGCATGAAGGTGAACGTTGCCGCCCTATTAGACGAGGGAACAGGGCCTAAGCCTTTGCCGCAGGGTGCTACGGTGACTTGGATCTCTAGTGCGCCGGCGATTGCCGACGTGCAAGCCGGCAAGGACGGCAGCGCCGTAGTGACCGGCGTGTCTTTTGGAACCGCGACTCTGACCGCCACTGCTGGCAGCTTGACGGCGACCGCTCGAGTCTTTGTGACCGATACGTCGCTGGTTTCAATCACCGTCAGTCCGGCCAGTACTTCCGTGGTCAAAGGCACCACGCGACAGCTTACGGCGACGGGAACCTTCAGCGATCAGCAAACCATGGATTTGACTGATCAGGTCAATTGGACGACTTCGGACAGCAATATCGCCGCAGTCACCAACACACCAAGCCCGGCCGGTGCGGGTCTGGTCACGGGCGTAAACGTTGGCAGCGCCGAGATTACCGCAACCCTGGGCGCAGCCAGTGCCAAGTCCACGGTGACGGTCACGATACCGACCCTGGAATCGTTGGCCATTTCGCCGGCCAATCAGCAGCTCGCCGTGGGTCTAAAGCAGCAGTATACAGCCCTTGGATTTTTCTCGGATTTTACCATTCAGGATCTGAGCACGCAGGTCACCTGGGCGTCGAGCGATACCTCCGTGGCCGATATTAGCAACCTTCAGGGCTCGCAAGGTCTGGCGAGCGGCTTAAACGCAGGGACGGTCAGCATTTCGGCCAGCTTTATGGGCAAGACTGCATCTACCCAGCTTGCAGTTTCCTCCAAGACGCTGGTTTCGATTGCGGTCAGCCCGATAAACATCAAGCTGCCCGTGGGCTTGAAGCTACAGTACGCGGCCGTTGCCTCTTTCTCAGACGGTACCACGCAGGACATTACCGCGCAGGCAGCCTGGACTTCTTCAAACTCCAACATAGCCACCGTCGGCAACCTGGCCGGCACGCAAGGTCTGGCGAGCGGCCTTGCGGTCGGCAGCACCACCATTACCGCGGCGCTAAACGGCAAAAGCGGCACTGCGACTTTAGATGTGATTGCCGCGACGATTGTCTCGATTTCCATAACCCCGCCCAATACAAGCTTGGTGGTGAACGCCACGCAGCAGTACACCGCCACCGCGATCTTTTCGAACGGCAGCAACCAAGACGTGACAAGCCAGGTAACTTGGAGCTCTACGGATGCCACGGTGGCCGACGTGAACGACGCTGCCGGCTCTAAAGGCCTGGCGACCGCGCATAAGATGGGCAGTGTAACTATCAGCGCCACTTTGATGGGGCAAAGCGGCAGCACTGCCCTTTTTGTCTCAAGCGCTGTGGTGAGCTCGATTGCCGTGACGCCCACCAACGCGACGATTGCCAAGGGCTTGACGCAGCAGTACGCCGCCATCGCCACTTTGTCCGATGGCACCCTCGCAGATGTGACCGCGCAAGCCATTTGGTCATCTTCCGCGAGCGCCACCGCTAGTATCAGCAACACAGCGGGTTCCAAAGGTCTGGCACAAGGCATCTTAAAGGGCACCACCACCATTAGCGCAAACTTCAGTGGGCAAATCAGCTCGACCCTATTGACGGTGTCGGACGCGACCATCGCGTCAATCGCCGTAACCCCGTCCAATGGGACCCTGCCCAAAGGCTTGTCACAACAGTACACCGCCATCGCCACCTTGTCCGATGGCACCACCTCGAACATTACCACGACGGCCACCTGGAGGTCTTCAGACGCGACCATTGTCAACGTTAGCAATGCGGCGGGTTCGATCGGTCTGGCCCTTGGCACTGGCGTCGGAACTGCCACCATTTTCGCCGACCTCTCGGGCAAAACCGGCAGCACCGTGCTTTTTGTCTCGAGTGCCACGATTAGCTCGATTGCTGTCACCCCGGGCAATGTGTCCGTTGCCGCGGGGCTGAAGCAGCAGTACACCGCCATCGCCACTTTGTCAGATGGCAGCAGTGTGGACGTTACTACGCAGGTGACATGGGCCTCTTCGAATTCCACCGCAGCGACCATCAGCAGCGCGGCGGGAAGCAAAGGTCTAGCGACGGCGAGCAACAGTGGAACCGGTACCACCACGATTAGCGCGAGCTTGAGCGGACAAAGCGGCTCGACCAGCTTGACTTGCACAGCCGCTACCATCGTTTCTATCGCCGTCACTGCATCGCCAACGCCACCCGGTCCAATTCCGATTATCGCCAAAGGCTTGACTCAGCAGTTTATCGCCACTGCCACGATGTCGGATCAAAATACTTCAGACATCACCGCCACGGCGACCTGGACTAGTTCGGTCGATACGGTTGCGACGATCAGCAATGCCGCGGGCAGCAATGGCCTGGCGACCGGTATTAGGGCTGGCTCGACCATCATTACTGCCGCTTTCAATGGGAAAAACGGCACCCTTGGGCTGTCTGTGACCAACGCCGCCGTGCAAAGCATCACCGTGACGCCGGCCAATGTATCGATCGCGGCCGGAGTGATGCAGCAGTACACGGCGATTGCCAATTTGTCGGACTCGACGACTTCCGATGTCACTTCGCAGGTCACTTGGGCTACTTCCAATGCCGTCATTGCCAGCATCAGCAACGCCAACGGCTCTAGGGGCCTGGCCAAAGGCGAGGCGACCAATGCCTCGCCCGTCAACATTACCGCCACTTTGAACGGAGTCACCGGATCGACAGCGCTTACCGTCACAAGCAAGACCTTGGTTTCGATTGCGCTCACGCCACCGAATCCGTCTTTGCCGCTTGGCCTGACGCAGCAGTTCATGGCCACTGGCACGTTCTCAGATAACACGACGGCGGATCTCACCATGCAGGCCACCTGGGCCTCTTCGGATGTCAGCAAAGCGACAATCAGCAATGCAGCAGGCAGCAATGGTATGGCTTCTAGCGTCGCGCTGGGTTCAACGACCATCTTTGCGGCTTTTGGTGGAAAGACCGGCAGCACTTTGCTGACTGTTTCGGCAGCAACGGTGGTTTCGATCAATGTCACGCCGACCAATCCGTCGGTGGCCGCTGGTCTTAAGCAACAATTCGCGGCGGTTGGTACCTTTACGGATGGGTCGACCAAGGACATCACCGATCAGGTCACTTGGGGAACTTCGGATCCTACCAAAGCGACGATCAGCAATGCCTCCGGCTCGAATGGCTTGGCGACGACACTTGTTGCGGGAACAATCACCATCGATGCCCAATTGGGCGGCAAGACCGGAACGACGCAGCTCGTCATCACTACGGCGACGCTAGTTTCCATCGCCGTTACGCCGCCCGCTATCTCCTTGGCGCTTGGTCTGAAACAGCAATATATGGCCACCGGCACCTTTACGGATGGCACGAATAAGGACCTGACCACCCAGGTCTCTTGGTCCACTTCGAACAGCGCCATCGCTGATATTAGCAACGCTGCGGGGTCTATCGGTTTCGCCAGCAGCGTAGCCGTCGGAGGGCCCGTCAATATTACCGCGACAAGTGGCGCGATTAGCGGCACCACCAAGCTGACCATTACAAGTGCCACCTTGGCCTCGATTCAAGTGACCCCGCCCAACGTCTCCATCGCCAAGGGGCTAACGCAGCAGTATACCGCCACGGGCATTCTGACCGATGGAACCAGCCAGACCATCACCGATCAGGTCACCTGGGGGACTTCGGACGGTACCGTCGCCACCATCAGCAATGCCGCGGGCAGCCATGGCCTGGCAACCAGTGCCGGCGTCGGCGGTCCGATTGACGTAACTGCAAGCTTGTCGGGAATTACCGGCGGCACCAAGCTGACCGTCTCGGCGGCTACTTTGGTTTCCATATCGGTGACTCCAGGCATTTCGTCGCTCGCAGACGGGCTGACGCTGCAATACACTGCGACCGGAACCTTCACCGATAACTCGACGAAGGACATCACGACCCAGGTTGTTTGGAGCTCTTCGAATTCTAGCTTTGCCGCCATCAGCAACGCGGCGGGCTCAGAAGGACTGGCCACCGGCGTCGATCCGGGTGCTGCGGTCATTACCGCCACATTAGGGGCTGTGATTGGCAATGCCAAGCTTACCATCACCAATGCGACGCTGGTTTCTATCAGCCTAACCCCGCCCAATATCTCGGTTCCGCTGGGTGTGAAGCCGCAGTATGCCGCCACCGGAACTTTCACCGATTCCTCGACGCAGGACATTACGACGCAGGTGACCTGGACTTCTTCGAATACTGGCGTAGCGACCATCAGCAGTGCCGCCGGCTCGGAAGGATTGGCCAGCACCGTCTCGACTGGCTCTACGACAATTACCGCCACCCTCAGCGGCAAGAGCGGAACGACCGGACTTACCGTCACCGCCGCGGTGCTGTTTTCGATCGCGGTCAACCCAACCAATACGTCGCTGCCGGTTGGTCTGACGCAACAGTTTACAGCGATAGCAATCTTCACCGATTCAACGACGCAGCCCGTGACCACGCAGGCGGTATGGAGCTCTTCAGACACAAGCAAAGCCAGCATCAGCAATGCTGCGGGTTCAATTGGTCTGGCAAGCGGCCTGGCCGTCGGCCCAACCACCATTGCTGCGACTTTCGGCGGCAAGACGGGCAGCACTTTGTTGATGGTCTCGTCGGCGGTCGTCGTCTCGATTGCCGTTTCGCCGACCAATCCGACGCTGCCAGTCGGAGTCAAACAGCAGTTTACGGCCATCGGCACCTTCTCCGATGGAAGCGTCAAAAATGTCACCACGCAGGTGGTGTGGGCTTCCAATAACGGCTCTGCCACCATCAGCAACGCGCCTGGCTCTGAAGGCTTGGCAACGGGCGCCAGCGCCGGAAGCACCAACATCTTTGCTGGCATTGGCGCGGTCAGTGGAACGACCATTCTGACGGTGAACACCGCGACCATCACCGGGCTTGTGGTATCTCCGCCAAGTCCGTCTATACCGCTCGGACTAAATCAGCAGTTCACGGCTACGGGCACTTTCTCAGATGGCTCGGCGCGCGATCTGACCAAGCAGGCCACTTGGAGCTCTAGCAGTACCAGCACTGCGACCGTCAGCAATGCCGCGAATTCGCAAGGTTTGGCAAGCAGTGTTGCGGTTGGAAACACCAATATTAGCGTCACCTTCACGGCCGCCGGCACTGCAATCTCCTCTACCGTTCTGACGGTTACCTCCGCCTCGCTGACTTCGCTGGTCGTCACCCCGACCAATCCGTCGATTGCCAAGGGGCTAAATAAGCAGTTCACGGCCACGGGCACCTTCACGGATAATTCCAACAAGGACGTCACCGACCAGGTCACTTGGTCTTCTTCGAATGGCAGCATTGCCAGTGTCAGCAATGCCAGCGGTTCTCAAGGCTTGGCGAACGGTGTAGAAGTGGGCAGCGCGATAATCACCGCGACCTCGGGGATGATTAGCGGCAGCAGCGTGCTGACGGTTTCCGCGGCGACTCTAGCGTCCATCGCGGTGACGCCGGCTACTGCCTCGATTGCCAAGGGAACCACGCAACAGTACACAGCCATCGGCACCCTTACGGATGGCTCGACCTCGAATCTGACGGATCAGGTCACCTGGAGCACGGGCGATTCGAGCAAGGTGGCCATCAGCAATGCTGCGGGCTCGCAGGGCTTGGCGACCGGCCTTGATATCGTCAGCGGACTTTCCGTCACCGCCGCCTTGAGCGGAAAGTCCGGCAGTACCACGGTGTCGGTCACCGCCGCCACGCTGGTATCCATCGCCGTAACCCCGGCCACGCCCTCGATTGCCAAGGGGACCAAGCTGCAGTTTGTGGCCACCGGAACGTTTACCGATGCCTCGACTCAGAACATCACCACGCAGGTCACGTGGGCTACTACGGATAGTTCTATCGTCGACATCAGCAACGTGGCCGGCTCTTTGGGCTTGGCGACCGCTCAGGCGGCGGGCTCGGTCACCATCACCGCCACGGCGAGCGGCGTCAGCGGCAGCACCAGCATGACCGTCACCAACGCCACGCTGGTATCCATCGCCGTCAGTCCATCGTCGACGACTATCGCTGTAGGCGCTAAAGTTCAATATACGGCAGTGGGAACCTTTAGCGACAGCACCCAGCAGGACCTGACCGCCCAAGTCACTTGGGCCTCTGCGGACACTAGCTTGGCAGCGATTAGCAATGCGAACGGCTCGCATGGCTTGGCGACGGGACTCGCTACGGGCTCGGTGTTCATTTCCGCGGTCATCGACCTGGGCGGCGGTGCCGTTTCTAGTGCGGGAACGCTAAATATCACCCCGTAGTTTGCTTCCTTTTCGGCGGCCGGCGGTCAGCCAAGCCGGCTGCCGGTCGCTGCCCAGTCGCCGCAAACATCCAGTCGACTGGGGCCGTATCGCGCTTCCGCCGAACCGGCTTTTCGATTTCCCAATTCCCCAATTAGCGAAAAGCGTGTAGCGCCTGATCGTCGCTGCCTACATAAATGGTCCCGTCCGGGCCAAGCGCCGGGGTGCCATCGACGTCGTCATCCAGGGTAAGCGCCCAGCGCAACTGACCATCCGCCGAAAGCGCGTACAGTCGGTTATCGCGTGAGCCGAAGACTACGGCGTCGTCGGCATCCACAAGCGGCGCCGAATGAATGCTATCGGCAGAAGTAAAGGTCCAGGCCAAAGTCCCATCGGCGCGCAGGACATAAAGCACGCCGTCGTAAGCGCCAAAGACCACGCCGCCGTCGCGTCGCAACGCCGGAGCCGCGCGCACCGCACCGCCGGCGGTATACGAAAAGCGCACTTGTCCCTGCGCATCCAGGGCAATAAGCCGACGCGCTTCATCGCCGACATAGATGATTCCTTCGGCGCTTATCGCCGGCGCGCTGTCAAACTCACCGGGACCCTCGAACTGCCAGCGTTTGTTGCCGTCGGGCAATAGGGCGTAAAGTACATCTCCGCAGACTGCATAGATGCCCCCATCTGAGGCCAGCGCCGGAGCCGAGCTGCAGTGCCGTTTTTTGTTCGCATCAGGCTCAAAATGCCAGCGCACCCGGCCCGTGGGCTGTATGGCGTAGATGCCGTCGCCGCCTGCGTACACAGTGCCATCGGGGCCCAGGGTCACGTCTTCGATGTCGCAGCGCATGGCCTCAGGCCCGCGGCCGACCGACCAGCGGCAGCTTCCGGGGCTAAGCGCAAAGACCTGGGTTCCGTCCTCAACGCGCAGCGCATACAGATGGTCATCATCAGAACCGACAAAAGCTAGACCGTCTTGCGAAAGCGCCGCCGCCGACCACACCATGTCCTGGGTGCGATGCTTCCATCGCAGCTCGCCGTTACTGTCCACGGCATACAGAAAATGATCGTGCGACGTAAACAGAATGCTGCCATCGGCAGCCAGCGTCGGCGGAGCCACCACCGCGCCATGGGTCTTATAGCGCCAGACTTCTTTGGGGGCCCGCTCGGGCAGCCGATACGGACTGCGCCCGCGGCGAAAAAAATCGCCGCGGCCCATGGGCCAAGGACCGCCAAAGCGCGGTGCTGGCGCCGCCGCATCGATTCCTGTCGCTATAGCGCCGTCGCTGATTCCGGCATCCGTCACTGCCCCGGCGTCTTTTGAAGTCGGACGCAGTTCAAGCAAACGGCTCGATTCCGAAATCGCAGACACTCGAGATTCGACGCTTGGTGCCGGCCGCGTGCCAAACTTGCACGACGAAGTGCCGGCAAAAAAACCGAGCAAAGCCCAATAGCCGATGCGCACAGCTTGGCATCATAGCAGCAGACAGCTACTAGGCTGTGCGTCCTTGCAAAGCTCGGTGGCCGTATAGCTGCTTGCAGAGTCGACACGCGAGAGGTAGGCTGAAACGATTACATGGCGGAAAAGGGCGAACATCTTCCTGAAAGCAGAGCATTTTCCATGCAGTCGCGTTTGCGGCTGGGTCTAGTTGTGCTGGCATCCCTTGTGGGGGTGGGATTGCGGCTTGTCCATGTCGATTTGCCTCCGCTTTTTGCGACGCTCATCTTTGGCGGGGCGGTGCTGGCCGCCGCCTTTTTGCTCGCCTGGGCCGCGGAGGCCTTGCAGGTAGATATCTCCAAAGGCCTGGCGATGGCGGTTTTGGCCTTTATCGCCGTGCTGCCGGAGTATGCAGTGGATTTGTATTTTGCTGCTTCGGCGGCGCGCGATCCGACCTACGCGCAGTACGCGGCCGCCAATATGACCGGCTCGAACCGCTTGCTGATTGGCGTCGGCTGGTCGCTAGTGGCCTTGTGCAGCATTTATCAAACTCTGAAAAATCGCACGCAGACCAAAACCACCGTTTCGGTCAGCATTGAACTGGCCGCACCGGCGGTACGGCTGTCACCCGGCTATGGAATCGATTTGACGGTGCTTAGCATGGCGACGCTGTGGTCGCTGGCGATGCCGCTCATGGGGCACATCGCCGTGTGGAATGGCCTTGGCATGCTGGCGCTGTTCGCTTTTTACATTTGGCGGGTGAGCGGCGCTTCCGATAGCGAGCCAGAGCTGGCCGGAGTGGCCTATCATTTGGGACATCTGCCCAAGCTGACGCGCCGGACGGTGGTTGGGCTTTTGCTGCTCATCGCGATGGCCACGCTCCTTGCCGCCGCCAAGCCCTTTGCCGAGTCGCTTATCGAAAGCGGAGCGCGGCTTGGCATCGATCGGTTTTTGCTCGTCCAGTGGCTGGCGCCGCTGGCTTCCGAAGCTCCAGAGCTCCTCGTCGCCGGAATCTTTGCCATAAATGGTCATGGCTCTTCGGGCATGTCGGCCCTCTTGTCGTCCAAGGTGAATCAGTGGACCCTGCTCGTTGGGACGCTGCCCATCGCCTATTCGGTGGCACTCGGACGGGTGGCGCCTTTGCCGCTGGATACTCGACAGACTGAAGAACTGGTGCTGACGGCCTCGCAAAGCCTGCTCGGCATTGCCTTTTTGCTAAATGGACGGCTGCAGGGCTGGAAGGCGATTTTGCTGCTGGTGCTTTTCTGCGTACAGGTGCCCTTTACCCATCCGGAAGTTCGTTACGCCCTGTCGCTTATGTACGTTGTGCTGGCGGCCTGCTTTTTTGCCATCTATGCGCGGCACATTGGCCGACATCTGCGGCTGGCCTTTGATTTTAGCCGGCCCGAGGCCCCAGCCGAGCCCGAACGTCCGGAGGGACGTTGAGGCGGCTCGGGCAAGCCTGGCAACCTATCGTTTCTGCGGAGCGCATCGAAGCCGGACGTGACTTTGTAGCCCGCGGCCAGGCGGCGCTGCAGGATGAGCACGTCGAAGGGGCGCTGCGGCAGATGATGGCGCTTTATGACCTTTTGGTGCCTCCGCTAGATGACTGGACCCAAAAGCGTCTAGAGGCCGAAAACTTGCTCGAAGATGCCGCGCCTTTGTCGGCGGCCGTGGGCCTACTCGGGCTGTGGGATGAAATTCTCGATATCGATGTCGAACGCGAATCGATCGAAGAATTGCTAATCTTTCATGCCGCGCACGCCAACTTCGAGGCGCTGCTGCCGCCGCCGAGCACTCGAGCACAGCTAGAGGCGGCATTGCGGTCTATGCCCAAACCGCGCTCGAGTTGGTGGCGGCGCCTCGTGCGGCGCGCTGCCGGGGGCTTGCCGGATGGCGGATACATTACGGTACAGCGTGCAAACGCCATCGTGTTCGAGCGTCCACCGCCTTTGCCGGCAGCGACTGCGCAAAATTTTTCCAGCGATGATGCCCAAGGCATTCGGCTGGGCGCATTTTGCGACGGGGACCGTTTTACCCTGCGCTGGCCCATGGCGCTTCCCGGGCAGCTTGCCGTGGTCCATGCCGTGGAAAACAGCGATGTTGCAGAGCTGTCTCTGCTCTTGCCGCAGGATAGCAGCGAAGCAGTCAGCCGGCGCCATCATGAAGTTGTCGAGGTAAGCGGCGAGCTCGTCGCGGTGCCCGGATGTAGCGAGCACGGCCTGGCTGTGCTTTGGGGGCCTGAATTGCTGCCCCCCGCCTGGCCCGGCGAAGCGCTCGTCCGCCGAAGAGTTCCCTCGGAGGTTCGCGCATTATTGTATCGCTACACCGTCGCTCCGTCTTTGTCGGCGGCGTCTGCCTCCTAAGGACATGGCTGTGCGCACCGCCGTTGCTTTGACCATTGCCGGCTCAGATCCCAGCGGTGGCGCCGGCATTCAGGCGGATTTGAAGACCTTTTCGGCGCTTGGCGTGTATGGCGCGGCAGCGCTGACGGCGCTGACGGTGCAAAACACCCGCGGGGTTTACGCGGTTGCGCCGGTTGCGCCCGATTTTGTAGCGGCGCAGATCGAAGCGGTTCTTTCCGATTTGCGGGTTTGTGCCATCAAGATCGGCATGCTCGAGCAGCGCGCGACGGTCGAGGCGGTGGCCGCGGTGCTTTGCCGCTGGCCGCACATTCCACTTATCCTCGATCCAGTGACGACATCCAAAAATGGCACGGCGCTGCTTGATAAGGACGGCGTGAAGGCGCTGCAAAGCTTGCTTGTGCCGCGCGCAACGCTGATTACGCCAAACTTACCGGAGGCCGCTGTGCTTCTGAACCTTGGCGCCGGGAAGGGCAATGCGCAAGACGTGGAGCTGGTACTTGCCGACCAGCGTGGCGCCGCGCAGCGCTTGGTAAAGCTAGGCGCCAAAGCCGTGCTGCTCAAAGGCGGACATGATACGCGACAAGAGGGGCCGGCGTCGGCATTCTGCGACGACCTGTACTTCGACGGCGCTTTGCAACAGTGGCAAACCCTGTCGGCGCCGCGGCTGCACACCGCAAATACCCACGGCACGGGTTGCACGCTGGCTTCGGCCATCGCCGCTGGCCTGGCGCTGGGGCATCCGTTGCTTCAGTCTGTGCAAGCTGCCAAACAATATTTACATGCGGCCATCGCGGCGGCCGATACGCTCGACATTGTTCAAGATTCCGCTTCTCGGCAAGCACCAGGCCATGGGCCGGTGCATCACTTTTTTCAAGCCTGGAAAGCCTGATCAAAGGCATGGCCAAAAAGCATGGCCAAAAAGCATGGGAAGTTAGATAACGCATTTCTGCGCATTTCTTTGGTGTTCTACAAGAGCTGAGTCGGTTATGATGAAGGTCTCGCTATGCGCCTTCTCGACAGTTTCTTTGAGGCCGAAGAACTTGCAAGATTTCGCGCCTCGCTGCTTCCTAATCGGCGGTGTATCGGGTTTCTCCTGTGGCTGGGAGCGTTTGGCCTTTGTTCCGGTTTTGCCGGTAGCGCTGTCGCTGCCGAGTCCGATGCGGTAAGCAGCGCCTTACCACCGACTGGCGGCCCGGCGCCGGCCCCCTCAGCAAACGCCGCGCCCGGCGGCATGCTAGAGCGAGATGAAGACGCGCCCCTGGCCGGCTATACCAACAACACGCCATTTATTCGTTCCCGCGATAGCAATTTCGTGCTGTTTCCAAGCGGCCGTCTGAATATCGATGGCTTTTTCTTTTTGAACCGCGGCGCCCCCGCCGAGGGCATTACCCCCGATGGTGCCAGCGATGCGCGGCCGCGTCACACCATCTTTTTGCGTCGGGTGCGCGCCGAATTTATGGGCACCATCCTCAAGCACTTTGACTACATGCTGGCCGGCGAATTCGCCAATGCTCCAAGCGGTGGCCAGTCCGCTTCAGCGACCGACGTATTTGTCAATATCAACTACACGACCTGGGCCAACGTCCAGGTCGGTCAGTTCGATGCGCCGTTCACCATGGAGAACCGCACCATCGACAAATACATCGACTTTATGGAGCGCAGCATCACGGTACGGTCTTTTGGCATTCCGTCGAACAAAGATCTAGGCCTTATGGTCAGCGGCTTGGCGCCCAGCCGCTTTTTTCACTACGAGCTCGGCGTTTTCAACGGCGACGGCATTGATGTACGCAATCCCGACAACCATTTCGACTTTATGGGCCGCGCTTATATTGCGCCGCTGGCTCTTTTAAAACAGTCGAGCAGCCTGCGCTGGCTGGGGGAAATCTGGATCGGCGGCTCGCTGTGGTACGGCCGGCGCGTCGATGTGCCTTATCCGACGCCGAATTTGACCACGCAAGGCGGAGTGACGCTATTGCCGAGCAGCTTTGGCAGCGGCCTGCAGCTCGTGCCAAACGGCGATGTGCTGAAATGGGCGGTTGAAGTCAACATTCCCATCGGTCCGGTCGGCTGGCGTTTCGAACTGGTGCATAGCGATCGCGAAAACCTGGGCGTTTACCGTCCCGCCGATGCCAGCGTCATGAGCGAAAAAGGGCTGACGCGAGTTCTGTCCGGGGCCGTCAATCGCAACGGAACGTCTTTTTATGCCGAGATGTGGTACTGGATTTTCGGCAATCCGAATGTGCTACTTCCAACGCCGGGCAATGTACAAACGCCGCGCTGGGCGGGCTATCGCAAAGGCAAAGAAAGCTGGCCCCTTGGTTTCTACGTAGCAGCGCGCTACGAACGTTTGATTCTGCACCAGGACGATATCAGCGATTCAGGAATGGCCCTTTCCGACGCGCAAAAAGTGGCGCTGGGAACGATGTCAGTAGATTCGTTTGGCATTGCTGCAAATGCTTGGTTTACACGCCACATTCGCTTTAGCGCGAATTATCTGGTGAATTATCTGGACGGCGACATGGCGCTTATTCAGGGCGGTGTGAAGCTGGCGCCGCCGGGAAATACCGGACAGCCGACCTCGCTTTTTTACCGCACCGCCGAGCACGAACTTTTGTTTCGCGTCGCCTTCGGCCTGTAGTTCCCATCCAAGATTCTCGCGCGAAATTCATCCTTCGAAAAACCTTCGAAGCCGGTCAGCCTTGCTGCAAATCCGATATGCAAATTCGTGGCCATGTAGGCATGCGTACGGACCTGCAAAGATAGGCATTTTCCCCACATAGCTTTGGATTCATTTCAGCTCTTTCTTCGCTTTTTTTCGGCCGACCTGGAGTAGGATGCCGCGGTCGCTAAGGGTGCGACAAACTCCCTAAAACTAGGAGGGGCCGTTTGAAAAAGTTCTTACGAAATTTCTTGCTCCCAGTTCTTTTTTTGGCCGGATGTAACCAGGGTGATGACCTGGATGCGTCCGGCTCCAACACCAACGCAAGTCCGCAAACCAGCGCACTGCAGACCAAAAGTCGCTCGTCGGTATGGCTGGTGCTAAAAGATCGCGCCGCGCTGGAACGCGCGCATACCATGCGCGACTGGAAAAGCCGCGGTGACTTCGTCTATAACGAGCTGAAAAAGAAGGCGGATAGCACTCAGGCGCCGATTCGCGCGCTGCTCGACTCGCGTGGCGTCAGCTACCGCTCTTTCTGGATCGTCAATGCCATCAAGGTCGATGCCGACGCGGCAACGCTTGATGAGCTCAAAAAGCGCACGGACATTGCGAAGATTCTGCCGGATCGCGTCTATAAAATTCCCGAGCCGATCAAAGAAAAAAGCATTCCCAAGATCGACGCCGCCGAATGGGGTTTGACCAACATCCACGCTCCCGAGGTATGGTCTACCTACGGCGTCAAAGGTGAAGGCATCGTCGTCGCCAGCATCGATACCGGCGTGCAGTACGATCACCCGGCGGTGGCGCGTAAGTATCGCGGTCGCAAAGCCGACGGCACTTACGATCACAGCTACAACTGGTTTGATCCGGGGCGCATTTGTGGCGGAGCCCCTTGCGACAACATTGACCATGGTACGCACACCATGGGCACCATGGTCGGCGACGACGGCGATCCGGGAACAAACCAGATCGGCGTGGCCCCCCATGCGCAGTGGATTGCCGCCAAAGGCTGCGAGGACAACAGCGGTTGCACCACGGAATCGCTGATTGCCTCAGGACAGTGGATGGTGGCCCCGACCGATGCCATGGGCAACAATCCCCGTCCGGATTTGCGGCCTAATGTCGTCAACAATTCCTGGGGGGGTGGTGGATCGGACGACTTCTACACGATGGTCGTCGATTCCTGGGTAGCCGCCGGTATCTTTCCGTCCTTTTCCAACGGCAATTCCGGTCCTTCCTGTGGCAGCGCCGGAGCTCCGGGCGACTATCCGAACAGCTACGGGGTCGGTGCTTATGACGTTGGCAACGTAATCGCCAGCTTCTCAAGCCGTGGAACCTCGTTTTTTGGCATGATTGTCAAGCCGGATATCTCGGCACCCGGTGTGTCGGTGCGCAGCAGCGTGCCCGGCAGTGGTTACGCTTCCTTCAGCGGCACCTCGATGGCGGCGCCGCACGTGTCTGGCGCCGTGGCCTTGTTGTGGTCGGCGGCTCCGTCTTTGGTCGGCGACATTGCCGCGACGCGGACTTTGCTGAACACCACGGCCGTTCCCACTTCGGACCTTTCCTGTGGCGGAACTGCCGATTTCAACAACGTCTGGGGTCATGGCCGTCTTAACGTCTTGGCCGCTGTCACTGCCGCACCGCGCGGCCCGACGGGGACCTTGGCGGGTACGGTCACTGGCAATGGAGCTCCGGTGTCCGGCGCCGCGGTGAAGGTCACAGGTCCGTTCACCCGGGCTACCGCGACCGATACCACCGGACGCTACAGCCTGCTCTTGCCGGTCGGTACCTACAATGCGCAGTACAGCGCCTTTGGCTTTGTGTCGCAGAACCTTTCGGGCGTGTCGATTCGCGCCAACATGACGACTACGCAAAATGTAGTTCTGCAGCCGGCTCCGTCGCATTCGCTTTCCGGCGTCGTGACCGATTCGGCCAATCAGCCGCTAGCCGGCGTTGCCGTGACGATTCTGAGCACGCCCCTTGCACCGACCACCACCGATGCGTCCGGACGCTATCTGTTTGCCGCCGTACCCGATGGCGAATATGACGTCCAAGCCGCAGGCAGCAAATGTCTGACCGCGGTTACGCAGCACGTAACCATCGCCAGCAACACCACCAAGAACTTTGCGCTGGCGCAGATGACCGACGCCTATGGGTATTCGTGCTCCAACGTTACCTATAATTACATCCAGGCCAATACGGCGCTGCCGCTGACGGGCGATGACAGCTCAACCGCTGTGCAACTGCCCTTCCCATTCTCGCTATATGGGCAGACTTACACCGCTGCTCAGGTGTCTACGAACGGCTTCCTAACGTTCCTTGCACCCAACAGCAGCTATACGAACGTTAGCATTCCCGATCCTTCGCTGCCCAACGCCGCCATCTACCCGTTCTGGGATGATCTGATGGTTGATTCGAGCAGCAGCGTTCGCACCGAAGCCCAGGGCGTAGCCCCCAACCGCACGCTGACCATCGAATGGCGCAACGTCGCCTTCCGTGGCGGCAGCGGCCGGGCCAGCTTCGAGGTGGTGCTGTACGAAAACGGCCGCATCCTGATGCAGTACGCCGATGTGGGAACCGATGCGCGGACCACGGGTAGCGCTGCCACTGTTGGCATTGAAAACGAAAGCGGCACGGTCGCCTTCCAGTACGGCTTCAAAAATGTCGGCCTTAGCAATCAGCTGGCCGTGCTGTACAAGCTGCCTCCATCGGGCTTCATTGAAGGCGTCGTAAGCGATGCCAACGACGGCAAGCCCCTTGCCGGGGCCGTGGTTCGGGCCCTTTCGGGCAGCACCCAGGTCCGAGCGGCGACGACCGATAAGCAGGGCAGCTATCGCTTCCAGATTCCCGTAGGCAGCTACGCGGTGGAAGCATCGTTCAAAAACTACGCCAGCCAGACCGTTACGGTGAACGTGCAGCAGGATGCCGTAAGCACGCAAAACTTTGCCCTGGATACGCCGGTTGCCATCATTACGCCGACGGTCCTTGAATTTACGGCACAGCCCGAGCAGGTGCGCACGCGCGTAGTCACCATCAAGAACGGCGGAAAGTTGCCCCTGACCTGGCGTCTGGACGAGTCAGGTGGAGCCCGCGTGGCCACGACCTTCGCGCCGGCGATGAGCAGTCTGCGCCGCAATGCGAAGGCGGATCCGCAGGCGCGTACGACGGCGGACCTTTACCTTGCGCACAAAGCGACCGGGTGGAGCCCGACGGCGCCCGGACAGGTCTTGAAGTCGTTTCCAACCTCGACGCTGAGCATTCCCTTTGGGGTCGGATTCGCCAGCAATGTCTGGATCGCCGACGCGGTTGGCAAGACCAATCAGGAATATACGCCTGAGGGTGTTGCCGGACGCAATTTCCCGGCGACCTGGGCGGGTAGCTGGCCTGGGGACATGGCTTATGATTCGACGCATAACCGCATCTGCCAGGTTAACGTCGGTGGCGACAACGGCATCTACTGTTGGGATCCGGCGACGGGAATGGTCGTGGATTCGATCACGGGCTCAAACCTGCCGTGGGCGGCAATTTCGCAGCGCGGTCTGGCCTATCGCGATGATGACGACAGCTTCTATATCGGTGGCTGGAACGAAGGCATCATCTATCACATCAAGGGCTTTGGCGCGTCGGACAAAGGCGCGGTCATCGCCACCTGCTCGCCGCCTGACCAGAACATCTCGGGATTGGCGTATAACTCCGCGGCCAAGGTACTGTGGGAAGCTACCAATAGCGCCACGGATACCATCTATGAGCTAAATCCGGACAACTGCAACGTGGTGGCCTCGTTGCCCCATCCGGCGCCGGGCAACAACGGTGGCGGACTTGAAATCGACAACAACGGAAACTTGTGGATGATAAGCCAAAGCCCGGCCACGGCCTACCTAGTCGACAGCGGTGTGCCGAGCTTCGCCGACGTGCCCTGGCTGTGGGAATCACCGTCGAGTGGCACGCTGAAGCCCGGCGCCTCGGTCAATATCGGGGTCTCGGTGAACACCTTCAGCTTGACCTCCGGGGTCTACACCGCCTCGCTGTTTGTGCAGAGCAATGGCGGGCGCCAGAATTCCTTCCAGATTCCGGTCAGCCTGCTGATTCCGACCTATACCCAGTCGGTAAACGCCGGTGGCGAGGATTACGTCGATTTGCTGGGCGACTCCTGGGTGGCGGATCAGGCGTACACCGCTGGTGGCTGGGGTTATCTTGAGGATCACGGCACTGCGGAAACCCGCAACCGTATCGCTGGAACGAACGCCCAGGCGGTTTACCGTTCTCAGCGCATTAACCCCTACGCCTATAAGTTCGACAACCTGCCCAATGGCACCTACGAGGTAGAGCTCGGATTTGCCGAGTTTGACCCGAACCACGGGCTGCACACGCGTCTGTTCGAGGTGATCATCAAGGACACGCTGGTCTTGCCGGCGCTTGATATCACCTACGATGTCGGCAACCTCAACGCCGACATCCGCACATTCTACGTGCAGGTCACCGATGGCAAACTCGACATTCGGTTCATTCCGCTTGGCGGCAGTGAACCCCCTGTTGTCAATGCCATCCGCGTGACGCAGCGTCCCGACCGTCACTAAGCTCTTCCTCGCTCCGCCCTGTGCTGCCTTGGCAGTGCAGGGCGGGGTTCTCGCCCTGCCAGCTCAAATCCATCTCACAGCCTTGGCCGATGGGAGCGTGCTCCCTCGGCCCTCCATTATTTTTCGCGGATTGGGCGGAATTTAACCCTTCTTTTCCAGTAGCGCCTGGCGCGCGCGTAGCACGGGCGAGATGTCTGCCGGTTCAGGAAAGGCCGCGAGCGCGTCGCGAAGGGCCGCTTGTGCCTCGCTGTCTTCGGATTTCAATTCGCAGAGCGTCGTCAGCGCGCGAAGGGCCGTCAAGTGCGCGCCTTGGCGCGTAGCGATCGACACGCATTCCTTTAGGGACGTGGCGGCGTGGTCACGCTTGCCGAGTGCGGCCAGTGCCTCGCCGCGCAGCCGCGCCTGGTCGCCCTGGCGCCAGCCCTCGACCGCAATGCGCTCGACAATCACTGAATCTCCGAGCGTGAAAAGCGCCTGTTCGGCGCGGCCGGTAAGGATCTGCATCTCGGCCTGCACTTGCAGGAAAAGCGTCAGGCCGATCGAAGCGCCGGCGCCGCGCCACGCGCCGATCGTCTCCGCGATCTCTGCAAGGCCGCGCTCGAGATCACCGCTTCTTGCGACTGCCCAGCCGTGCACGACCTTCGCCGCGGCGGCGAAGTAGGGAAAGCCGCGCTCCAGGGACAGGTCGCGCACCTGCGCGGCACGATGCACGGCGTGCTCCGGCTGGTCGAGGAACAAGCTGGACCACATCGCGGTTCCGCCGGCGAAGGCGCGGGTGAACGGGTGGCCAAGCGACTGCGCGCGCTCGAGCGTAGCATTCACGTGACGCTGGGCGGAGAGGGGGCGGCCCAGGTAGCATAGTGCCCACGAGAGGATGCCGCGATTGGCTACGTCCGGATCCTGTCCCAGCTCGATGGCGAGCGCCTGGTGCCGCTGCGGATCGTAAAGATCCACGGCGCGCTCCATCTCTATGCACGCCATCGTGAAGTTTCCGGTCCAGAAGGCGACGTTGCCAGCGACGCGGTGCGCTTCGACCAGCAGCGCCGAATCACCGGAGCGCGCCGCAAGGGCCATCATCTCCTCGGCCGTCGACTTTGCAAGGTCGTATTTCGAGCGCCCGACCTGGAACTGCCCTGCGCCGCGCAGCGCGCGAAATAGCTGGCTCGAATCGCCCCCGTCTCGGCACAGCGCGCGCGCGCGGTCGTACACGGCCTGGACCTCCGGCGCGCCGTAGCTTGTCGCCGCGACGAGCGCTGGGCCAAGCGCCAGCTGCAGCCGAAGTTCAAGGGCCGTGGCCATCGGGCTTTCGGGCAGGGACTTGGCCATCGCGATCGCCTGTTGCAGCAGGTCTATCGCCTCGCGGTTGGCGAAGGCGCGCATCGCGTGCTTCGCGGCCTTTTCGTAGTAGCTGGTGGCGCGTTCGACGAGCTCGGGATGCGGCACGCGATCCTCTGCCGCAAGCAGCCAGTGGTGCGCGAGCTGCGTCACAACCTCGGCCTGCGTAGTGTCGGCGTGGGCCTCGAGCCACTGCGCGATCCGCTGGTGTAGCTCGCGGCGCTGCGAGAATAGCATGAGGCCGTAGGCGATCTCCTGGGTAAGCTTGCTCTTGAAGAAGTAGGCCCGCGCTTCGGGCACAGCGGGCGGCGGCCGGCGGCCAGTAAACGCGGGCGTGAGCCCGAGCCGCTCCAGCGTGGCACAATGCGAGGCGACCTCGGAGCTCGCGGAAGCGAGCGGATGGACCTCGGCCAGCGTCTCGGCATCGAACACTCGGCCGAGGACGCTCGCGACCTTGAGCGTCATCTGCTCTGCGGGCCCGAGCCGGTCGATGCGCCCAGTGATCACGCCGCTGAGCGTGTTTGGAAGCTTGTCGGCCGCGAGCTCGTCCGCGCCGCGCACCAGCCGACACTCTCGGCCGGCGACCTCGAGCACGCCCTGGTCGCGCAGCCCGAGTGCGAGCTCTTCGGCGAACAGCGGGTTGCCCTCGGCGCGCTCCTGTACCAATCGTTGCACCACGTCCGGCAACTGGTCCACGCCGAGCCGGTTGCGAACGACGGCCGCGATGTCGTCGTTCGAGAGCGGCGGCAGCGAGACGTGCTCGAGGCCGGGCAGGGCGAGCAGATCGGCGAGGGCCGCGGGCGCATCGGTGCCAAGGGGCCGCGAGGCCACAACGAGCGCAAGCCGATTTACTTCGCGGGCGACCCGCAGCAGCACCGACCACGAGGCTGAATCTAGCCACGCGACGTCGCGGATGATGATGAGCAGGGGCTTATCGCGCGCGGCTGCCTGCAGCAGGGCCACAAGCAGGTCCTGGGTCTTCTGCGCACGCGCCTTGTCGGAGAGCGTCCGCGTGACATCGTTGTCGGCCCATTGCATCGGCAATACCGCCTCGATAAGCGGCGTAAGCTCGATGAGCCGTGGGTCGGCGGGGAGCAGGGCCGCGAGGCTGGTGCGCCGCGCGCTCGGGTCCGTGAGCGTTGGATCGATGGGGTAGAGCGACGCGAACACGCGTCGCCAGGCATGATAGGGCACCGTCATCTCGATGGGATCGCCCGCCCCCAAAAGGGCGAGGATGTCGCGATCTTCGGCGAGCGCGAGGAATTCCCGCAGCAGGCGCGCCTTGCCCATGCCGGCCTCGGCCTCGAGGAAGACGCGGCTAGAAGCCTCGGTGCACCGCAGCGCATCCAGACGCCGGACCATCGCCGCGCGTTCTGCCTGCCGGCCGATGACGGTCTCGCGCTTCACGGCCTTGCGCTCGGTGCGATCCGCGGTAGTTGCCACCGGCCGCCATACGTCGACTGGCTGTGCCTTGCCCTTTAGCGCAATCGCGGGCAGCGGCTGCAGGCCGACGCGCTGGCCGACCGCGGTGGCCGTGGCCCTGTCGCAGAGGATGTCGCCCTTTGCGGCCTGCATCAGGCGCGCCGCAAGATTCACGACGTCGCCCATTACGGTATACTCGCGGCGCCGCGCGTTGCCGACGGCACCGCAGAAGGCAAGGCCGGTCGAGACGCCGATCGAGCTGCGGATGCCAATCGCTGTGAGGCCTTCCTGCATCCCCAGTGCGGCGCGCAGCGCGCGCTCCGGATCGTTTTCGTGCGATAGCGGCGGCAGTCCGAGCACGGCGACCAGCGAGGCGCCCTTGTCGTCAACGCTAATTTTGTTGATCGAGCCTTCGAAGCGGTACAGCGCAGTCTGCAGCGTGCGCATCGCGGACTGGGCCGCTGGGAGGGGCGCGTCGACGTTGAAGTCCGGCAGGTTCACGAACATGAGCGAGATGCGGCGCAGCTCGCCCAGCCAGGCGGTCTGGCCGGCGTCGAGGCGGCTGCGGATCGCCACGGGCACAAACGAGCGCACTCCCGGGGCGATCTCTGGGCGCAGCAGAAGCTCCGGCGGCGGCTCGAATGCGAGGGTGCGGCGGAGGCTTGTAAGACGTACGGAACCGTCGGTTAGTGGCCTGCCGTCCGCGTGATCCGCGATCAGTCGCCACGCCTCGGCTGACACGACGATGTCGCCGGGTTCGGCGCGGCCGTTGGCTACGCCCACCTGTGCCAGCGGCTGGCCCGCGATTAAGAGCTCCCAGCGGTCGAACATGCCGCCAAGATGCTCGCTTAGCACCTCGCCCGCGCCGATCGCGAGCTTCATTTTCAGCCGCAAGCCTTCGGCGACCTCGTAGTTGTGCAGCCGCTCCTGCATCGCCAGCGAGCAGTGCGCGACGCATTCAACTTGGGCCGCGACCTCAGCTTCATCCTCGCCGGGCCAGAGCGCCACCAGCGCGTCGCCGGCAAACTTGACCACGTCGCCACCGTACTCGGCGATGAGGTCGATCATCTGCCCGAAGTACCGGTTGAGCAGGTCGGTGAGGTCTTCCGCGCCGGCCGGGCCGCGCGCAGCGAGGCGTTGTGTGAGCGCCGTGAATCCCGAGATGTCGGCAAACAGCACCGCGGCCGGGAAGCGCGCGACCGTGGCCGCCGTGATGCCCTTGGGATCTTGGTTCGCCCGTCGCAGGATGAGCTGCGGAGCGAAGCTCGCGAGGTTTTCGAGGTAGCTCGACACTAAATCGGCCATCTTCGCACGGAACGTGCCGGCCCTCTGTCATTCTACCCTGCGTTGTCCTTGCCGGGGGCGCAACTCTGGGTGTTCACAGCCATGTAGTCACGCAATCGAAAGAGGCCCGGCGCGATCTATTGGATGATATCTTGAAGTGTAATGCGCAAAATCGACGTCTCGTTGCTCAGCGGTCGACTTCTTCCTCTACTGCTTGGCCTTGTGCCGCTGGCCTTGGGGTGTGCCGGTGCACGCATTCGGTCGGCCAGCGATGTGGTACGGACCGTTCCGGACCTTGTCTACGTCCCTGGAAGCTCAGATCCTAAGCATCAGCTAGATCTGTATCTGCCGCGCGGCAAGACCGGCTTTCCCATGGTTCATTTTGTTCACGGCGGTTTTTGGCGCAATCAGGACCGCCGCTACCATCAAGGTCTGATCGGGCTATATGGGAATATCGGGGTTGCATTGGCCAAACGAGGCATTGGCGTGGCAGTGCAGAGCTATCGTCTATCCCCGCAGGTCGGTATCGAAGATCAGTTGCGCGACGTTGTGGCTGCGATCCGTTTCACAATCGACCATTCGGCCGAATATGGCGGCGACGCGCAGCGGCTGTTTCTCGCGGGTTATTCGGCCGGCGGCCACCTGATCTCGGAGCTCTGCATAGAGCGCTCGCGGCTGCAGAATGCCGGAATCGACCCGCGCCTTGTTCGTGGCTGTATCTCGCTTTCCGGAGTGCTCGACCTGGTTTCTATGGCGGCCCAGCAGGATGAGGCGTTCAATCGCGAGGTCACCTGGAGACTCTTTGGAAAATCGGCAGCAGATCAGACTCGCTACTCGCCCGTGGAGCACCTTGTGGCCGACATGCCGCCTCTGCTGTTATTAACCGCGGCGGACGACTATCCCTTCGTCAAACAGGCAGCTACGACCGTCGCTGAGCGGCTGCATAAGCTGGGGGCCCGGCCAACCTTGTTGGAGCTACCCGGCTACAGCCACGCCGACATGGTTCTAAACATCAATAGTAAAAGCGATCTCGTCACCCGCCCGATGGTCGAGTTCATCTCGACAATAGCTGCCACAAAAGAGGGCGGACCCGCGAGCAAGTAATTGCGTAGAAGCGCCTTCCTCTGCGCCCAATGCGCTTAGTGACCAGACATCATTACGATAGGAACTAGCTAAGAACGCTAAGGCGAGCAATCTTGCGGGCTTGACCGGCGCGCGGATCGCGGCTGGCGGCAAGCTGACCGCAGGCCGCATCGATATCGTCGCCTCGAGTTTTGCGAATAAATACCGTAAAGCCGAGCCGAATGGCTTCTTGCTGAAAGGCATGGACGCGAGCCGATTCGGGCCGCTCATAAGGACTATGCGGATGCGGATTCCAAGGAATGATGTTGAGCTTGCAGGGAATACCGCGTAGCAGATCGACCAAGCGCCGTGCATCGTCCAGACTGTCGTTGATGCCGCGCAAAAGCACATATTCCATGGTGATGCGCTGACGCCGTTCCAATGGAAAACGCCGCAATGTCGAAAGCAAAAGCGACAGCGGATACTTTTTGTTGATAGGCATCAGCCGATCGCGCTGCTCGTCGGTAGACGCGTTCAAAGAAACGGCAAGGTTCACGGGCAGCCCTTCGGCCGCCAGCCGCTCGATGGCTGGCACGAGTCCAGCGGTGGATACGGTAATGCGCCGGCGCGAAAAACTGCGGCCGAGCGGATGCAAAAGGATGCGCAGCGCCGCCAGCACATTGTCCAGATTGTGCAGCGGCTCGCCCATTCCCATAAATACAAGGTTTGTAACTCGATCGCCGCCGGCACGCCGCGTTGGATCCTCTGCAGGAAGGCTGCTGAGCAGGCGATCGCCCAGGTACACCTGGCCGACAATCTCATGCACCGCCAAGTGACGGCCAAATCCCAGTTTTGCCGTCGCGCAAAAATCGCAGTCAATGGCGCATCCCACCTGCGAGGAAATACACTGGGTCAGCTTGCGCTTTTCGCCGCTGCCCTCCTCGTCATCCTCGTCGTCATCAGCCGAGCGAGCATTCGCTGCAATCGTGCGCACATCGTCATCTGGAATCAAAACGGTTTCGATGAGTCGATCATCGGCAGTGCGCAGCCGTAGCTTGCGCGTTCCATCTGCCGCGACTTGTTCGCGATCCACATTTAGTTCCGTGATCGCCACCTGTCCGGCAAGCTGCGTACGCAATGCTTTGCTGACATCGGTCATGGCCGATACATCGGTGCTGCCGCGCGCATGGACCCAGCGGAAAAGCTGCTCGCCGCGAAAGCGCGGCTGACCAAGGCTCGCCGCCAATTCGAGCGTCTGATTATAGTCAAGGTCTCGTAAGTTCACGGACATTGCCCGGACTTTAGCATGGCTGGCTTTTGCCACTAGCACCTGGCGCGACATTTCGTGCCTGCGCTTTTTGCCAAAGGC
Organism: uncultured Myxococcales bacterium; assembly: GCA_964460115.1. Taxonomy (GTDB): domain Bacteria; phylum Myxococcota_A; class Polyangia; order Palsa-1104; family JAEUJZ01; genus JAEUJZ01. Next base: position 2,075 of record CAYWPR010000038.1, on the reverse strand, counting down.
GCTGCGGCCGGCTGCCGCGAAGGCTTGTAGGCGGTTTTTGCCGTCGCTCACTTGGCCGTAGCCAAGAAGGATGGGATCCTCGCTTGCAATGCACGAACTTTTCGCAAACTCTGTTCGATATCGAAATGCGAGCTTTTCTGCTGGGATTTTTAAGCGCGGCGCTGCTATGCGCAGCGATCTACCACTACCGCTTGCGACCGACGGAGACGGATCCTTGTCGCGCATGCAGCATTGGAACCCGCTGTGCCGCTGGGTTATGCGTGGCGGCAAATGCCTCACCCCAGCCGGTACCGCGCAAACGCTGGTCACAGCGGTCGCGATCCGCGCCGACTGGAAATGCGACGAGCACAAGCGGGCCCAGCGCGGATTCGTCTGGCGGAGTTTTGGCTTCCCAAGAGCGCTCTTTCGATTCGGGGCTGGCAAATAGCCCTCCTGTGGAAGCAGCACCGCCACCACCGCCGCCACCAGTGCTGCGGCCCGAAGACCGCAAACAACAGACGGTTGGCGACAAACTGACGGGAACCGAAGTCATTAACCTAGCGGACACCAGTCAGGCGGGGGAACGCGAACTGACCCAGGAAGATTTGGACGCCGTGTTTCGACCGCGTCAGTCGGCAATCGTCGGCTGTATTGATGATGCCCGCGGCGATGCGCAGCTTGAAGCGGTCATCACTGTGGCCTTTCGCGTACGCCGCAGCGGCGAAGTAGCGGGAGTGCGGCTAGAAGCCCCGGCTTATCTTGTGGCGCACGGACTTTTTGACTGTGTGCGCCGCATCGTTTTGCCGCTGCGCTTTTCGGCTTCGGCCAAGGCACAGGTGGTGTCGTATCCCTTTTCTCTGCGCTAAGCTTTGCTTATTTGCTCGCCGATTCAGGCGCGGTCAGCGGATGCTCGCAGTACTGGCAAGTAACGATTTCGTCTTCGAAGATGATTTGCGAGCCGATAGAAGCGCCGCAGGCCGTACAACGATTCAGGATGCGATGATTGGTCTTCAGCCGTTTGCGATGCATGTACTGACGGCTTTTGCGATGGAAAACAAGCTCTAGTCCGTCGCTTTGTATCAACGCAGCGACTAGGCCCTCGGTTTCCATTTCGGTGCGGCCGATTTTGCGCGCAAGCTCTTCCGCGGTGAAGGCGTCGTAGCTTTTGGCATAACCTAGAAGCTGCGCGTGAAAGGCTCGCGCTTGTTTGCGCAAGTGTAGCCGCCACAAAGTGGCCATGCCCGGCAGCCCCAGCAAAATGGCAAACATAGCAAAGCCGTAAGGAGCACCACTGTGTTTGGGATTTCCCTCGAGAAGCGTCAGAAAGCAGAGCAAAAGCGATGCGATTCCTAAAATGCTTCCGGTCCATCCCAAAAAACTGACTACACGCATGACTGAATAGTTTCCTTATTTTGCCAAAAGGTTCGAGGGCAACTGTACGAGCAATAACCGTATCGAAGTGATCATTGAAATGATGAGCAAAAGGAGCATGGAGTAAAAGATAAAAGGCGACAACTTGGGATAGCGGTTGACAAAACGTCCCAAAGAATTGGTCATGCGCTTGGCCAACGTCGCCGGACAGCTAACTCGGCAGCGGCCGTCGCGAATGCGTTGCAGTTCATCGATCATCTCAGGAATGCTTTGAAAGCGATCCGCAGGGTCTTTGGACAGCCCCTTCACCATGAAATGCAAAAGCTCCGCGGAAGGGACCTGATGCTTGGGGTGACGATGAAAGGCAAGCCGCATATAGGTCATTTTTTCCATCAGAATCGCCATCATGACTTTCTGCGAATTCTGACAGTGATCTAAATAGTAGCGAACTGCCAGCAGTTCATGAAATAGGACTGTGGCGCTATAGATATCGCTGCGGTGGTCAATCTCGCGATGGCGTCCTTGCACTTGTTCGGGGGCCATGTAGGCCGGAGTGCCGAGCAATGTTCCTTCCTGCGTGGCAAAGGCATTGCCTTCGGCCGCCGCTTTGGAGGCTTCAGCTTCCGGGGTCGCGGCGTTTGCCGAATCGGCGCGTAACACCTTGGCCACCCCCCAATCCATCAGCACCACTTCCCCATAACGCCCCACCATGACATTGGCGGGCT